>NZ_JARVSF010000019.1 GCF_030209355.1 Pseudarthrobacter sp. fls2-241-R2A-127 | reverse complement strand
GCACTCAAAGGCGCCTCACCCGCCAGCCGTGTCACCAACCAACCGGGTTAGTACACCTAGCCAGCCCGAGACCGCAACTTTGGCGAGGTCTCGGGTGTTGCGGCGCTCGGCAGTGCTGGTTGTGGGAGGCGCAATGCTCTCGGTCATCAGTTGCTCCTTTGCAGGTGATGCTGTGGATGGGGATGAAGCGTTACCGGGGTCTAAAGGGTGCCGTATCGGGCTCCGCTGAGTGCGGACATCAATGACCGGCAGCGGGACGATTTCTACTACCATACAAGCACTACCATTCTAGTGTGTCAACAGATTAGACTGGTGGCATGCCAACGGACAAAAGAGGGATTCCGCCCCGCCTCTCGGTGCGGGACCAAACCCTCGAAACGCTTCGCCGCCGGATCATTTCGCTGCAGCTCCCGCCCGGCGAACCGCTGTCCGAGAACGAGTTGGCGCAGGAACTGGGCGTCAGCCGGACCCCTGTGCGCGAAAGCCTGATCCTGCTGCGCGAAGAAGGGCTGGTCCAGGTCTATCCGCAAATCGGCTCGTTCGTATCGCTGGTGGATCTGGGACGCGTGTCTGAAGCGCAGTTCGTCCGTGAAGCCATCGAATGCGCCTCCCTTCGCGACCTCGCCGTAGACAGCGCCGGCATCGGGGGGCTTCGCCGGATCCTGCGGGAACAGTCCGAGGCCAACGGGCGCGGCGACGTGGAGGAATTCTTCCGCCTGGACGAGGACTTCCACCGCGAACTCCTGCGGCTTGCCGGGCACGAGTCCGCCTGGGCCGCGGTCAACTCGGCGAAAGCCCACCTGGACCGGGCCCGCCGGATGAGCCTGCTGGACACCCGCCCGGTGTCCACCCTGATCGAACAACATACAGCCGTGGTGGACGCCCTTGAAGCCAACGACCTGTCGGACGCGGACGCCAGCCTGCGCCTGCACCTGAGGGCGGTCTTCGAGGACGTCCAGCGCATCCAGGAGGCCACCCCGGAGCTGTTCTCCGACGGAACCGCGCTGCGTCCGTCCCGCCGGAGCGTTGCCCGGCTCACGTAGAAACAATCGGCGCCCGGACAACAACGTGCGCCCCATTTCCGTGGAACGCCAGCCATGCGTCTTGCCGGACATGGCCTTGCAGCGGGGGCGCCCCCTTTTTTGTCGGTCCCCCTTGCTAGGTTTGATTCCAGGCCAAGGGAACCGTCCCGGGGCCTGCGAACAGTTGGGGAGGCCCCGTGTTTCTGCTCGACGCCGCCGGCATGGAGGCCGGAGCTCCACCGGATCTCGTCTTTTCAGCCAGCGACCTGGTGGCTGCCAGCGAATGCGAGTACCGCACGCTCCGTGTGCTGGACGAAAAACTCGGCCGAGCAGCCAAAGCCGAATTCCCTGCTGACGACATGCAGCAGCGTGCAGGCCTGTTGGGCGACCAGCATGAGCAGACCGTCCTCGCAAGCCTGGTAGCCAGGTATGGCCTGTGGGATGCCAGCCGTGGTGCGGGTGTCTACTCCCTGGAGCGGGGACCGAACCTGCGCGGAGAGCTGCAGGCAAAGCACGCGGAAACAGAGCTTGCCCTCCGCTCGGGCGCAGACGTGGTGTTCCAGGCAACTTTCTTCGACGGCGAGTTCCTGGGCTATGCCGACTTCCTGGTCAACGAGGCCGCAGGCACGGGAAACCCGGGCCGCTACGAAGTCTGGGACACCAAACTGGCCCGGCACGCAAAAGTCGGGGCGTTGCTGCAGCTTGCCGCATACGGGGACCAACTGCTGGGGATGGGGTTGGAACCTTCACCCGTGGTCACCCTGGTGCTCGGCACCAGGGTGGGCGCGGACTGGCTCCGAAGCAGCCACTCCCTGCCGGACCTGCTTCCGGTCTTCCGCGAACGGCGCCGGCGTTTCCGGTACCTGACGGCCGGCCACCGCGCCGCAGACGCCCCCGTGCAGTGGCAACAGCCCGGCGTCGTGCACTGCGGCCGCTGCGACTACTGCGCCGAGCAGGTGACCCGCCACCGGGACCTCCTGATGGTCGCCGGGATGTCCACCGTCCAACGGCGCAAACTCCAGGCCGCCAATGTGACCACCATTGACCAGCTCGCGGCCATGCCCGCCCCGGACGCCCAAGGCTCAGTGGCCCGCCTCCGCGCACAAGCCAGGATGCAGCTGGGCCTGGACCAAACCGCAGGGTCACGGACGTTCACGAAGGACGGGCAGCCCCACACGGTCTCCTATACCGTCCTGGCGGACAACGCGATCGGTTCGCTACCCGCCCCGAGCGCCGGAGACATCTTCTTCGACTTCGAAGGCGATCCGCTCTGGCAGGATCCAGCCACCGGCGCCTGGGGCATCGAATACCTCTTCGGCGTCATCGAGGCCCCGGTACCGGGTACTGCCGGGGATCCCGTGTTCCGGCCCTTCTGGGCACACTCCCGGTCCGGGGAACGCCGCGCGTTCCTCGATTTCCTGGATTACGTCGAGCAACGCCGGGCCGTGTACCCGGACATGCACGTGTATCACTACGCCGCGTACGAAAAAACTGCCCTGCGGAACCTGTCCCTGGTGCACCAGGCCGGTGAGGACACGGTGGATCACTGGCTCCGGCAGGGGCTGCTTGTGGACCTGTACGCCACTGTCAAGCATTCGCTCCGGATCTCCGAGGCCTCGTATTCCATCAAGAAGCTGGAACCGTTGTACATGGGAGACAACCTGCGCTCCGGGGACGTCAAGGACGCCGGCGCCTCAGTGGTGGCGTATGCCGCCTACTGTGCCGCCAGGGATACCGGCCGCACAGGTGAAGCCGATGCCATCCTGGCTTCCATTTCGGACTACAACCGGTACGACTGCCTTTCCACCCTCCGGCTCCGGGACTGGCTGCTGGAGATCGCGCCGCAGGCAACCAAGGACACAGGATCCGCCGGAAGGCCGGCGCAGGCCGGCAGGACCGCGCCGGAGGACCCCGTGGAAGTACCGGACGAAACTCCCGAGGAAGTGAGGCTGCGCCAGTATTTGGCGGGCCTTCCCGATGACCGGCCCTGGAGCAATGATGAGCGCGCCGTCGCCATGGTTGCAGCGGCCACCGGGTACCACCGGCGCGAGCGCAAACAGTTCTGGTGGCAGCACTTCGACCGCGTCGAAGCGCCCGTGGAGACCTGGGCGGACCAGCGGAACGTGTTCGTGGTGTCATCGGCGGAGGTCGTGTCGGACTGGGCCCTGGCCAAACCACGGGAACGGATGCGCACCCGGGTCGTGCAGCTCCGCGGAACCATGACGGAGGGCTCCGATTTCCGTGTCGATTCCAGCTGGTGCCGGCTGTATGACGCGCCGGGACCGGAGGGCATGGCTGCCCCGAATGCAGCACCACAGGCCCGGGCCTACGCCTTCAAGACCCGCATCCACCACCTCGCGGCGGCTCCGGACAACCCCGAGCACACCATCATCACCATCTCGGAGCGGGAATCCGGGAAAGTCTCCGCCTACCCGCACCTCCCGATCGCGTTGACCGAGGATACGCCCATACCGACAGACAACATCGAGGCCGCCATCGCGGAACTTGCCAGGACCGTCGGTTCCACAGTGCCGCGACTGCCCGCACAGCCGGGCCTGGACATCCTGCGCAAGGTACCGCCGCGATTCCGCAGCATCAGCGCCCCCGCCGGGGTCCGGCACCTGCAGGACGGCACAGCCGACTACGCAGCAGCCATTGCCGCATCCCTGCGGGACCTTGACGCCTCGTACCTGGCCGTCCAGGGGCCCCCGGGGACAGGCAAGACCCACATCGGCGCGCACGTGATCGGCGAGTTGGTGCGGGAGGGGTGGAAAGTTGGGGTGGTTGCGCAGTCGCACAACGTGGTGGAAAACCTGCTCTGCCGGGCTATCGAGGCCGGCGGCGTGGACCCTTCCGTTGTGGCCAAGAAGCTCGCCGCGCCCCACACTGTCCCCTGGGCTGCAACGGACGATCGTGATGTGGGACGCCTGCTGGCCGCACCGGGCGGCTGCCTGGTGGGCGGCACCGCCTGGACCATGACCGGCAAGGAAGTCCCGGCCGGATCCCTGGACCTGCTGGTGATCGACGAGGCCGGGCAGTTCTCGCTGGCCAACACGCTTGCGGTGTCCCGCGCCGCGGACCGGCTGCTCTTGTTGGGCGATCCGCAGCAGCTCCCCCAGGTCACCCAAGGGGCGCATCCGGAACCGGTGGACGAGTCAGCCCTGGGCTGGCTCGCCGCGGGGCACGCAACCCTTCCCAAGAGCCTGGGCTATTTCCTGGCCGATACCTGGCGGATGCACCCGGAGCTGTGCAGGGCGGTCTCGAACCTCAGCTACGACGGCAAGCTGCAGTCCGCACCGGCCGCGGGCCTGCGCGGACTGGACGGGCTCCCGCCCGGGGTGGAGACGGTGTTCGTCAACCACAGCGGGAACGCCACAGCGTCCAAGGCGGAAGCTGAGGAGGTGGTGCGCCAGGCACGCCGCCACCTCGGCCTGAAGTGGACGTGCGCGCCGGATGCGGGATCCCGTCCGCTGGAGCAGCAGGACCTGATGGTGGTGGCCGCCTATAACGCGCAGGTTCACCTGGTCCGGAAGGCGTTGGCGGAAGCCGGGCTGCCGGAGGTGAGGGTGGGCACCGTAGACAAGTTCCAGGGCCAGGAAGCGCCGGTGGTGTTCGTCTCCATGGCCTGTTCGGCGGTGGCGGAAGCTCCTCGCGGGGCGGAATTCCTGCTGAACCGCAACCGCATCAACGTGGCAGTGTCGCGCGGGCAGTGGCGGGCCGTCATCATCCGCTCCCCCGAACTCACTAGCTACATGCCGCACAAACCGGCGGCGTTGGAGGAACTCGGCGCATTCATCGGCCTCAGCCCGCGGGAATAGGCGCGGTGGGTTTGCGGGCGCAAAGCTGGGACGGTGCGGTCAGTACGCGCGGAAGCCGCGGAAGTGCCCCCCGGCGGGGGATGTTGCCGCGTCCACCCTTTCCACCCGTCCGGGGGTGCTGCCGGAGTTGAGCCATTCCAGGAGCTGGCGGACCTTGGGCTCGGGGCCTTCGGCGAGGACTGACACCGAACCGTCGTCGAGATTGGTCACCTCGCCGGACAAGCCCAGTTCCTCCGCTTTGGCCATGGTCCAATACCGGAAGCCCACACCCTGGACCACGCCGAACACCCGGGCGTCCAGCCGCACGGCGTCCTGCGCCGAACCGTCCTTCGGTGCACCTGCGTGCCTGCCCATGGTGTTCCTCCTCGCGGCCGGCCAGCTCCTCCCGGCCGGGGCACGCAACGCACCGCAAAACACGGTGTGGTGCCGCAGCGTGCCGGGGCGGGAGGAGATACCGGCTAGTTGATGGTGATGTCGCGGGTGGCGTGGTTGTAGCGGATGGTCACGGTGCCGCCGGCGTGGTGCAGTTCGTGGTTGGGGCCGTCGAACGCGCCGAAGGCACCGTAATTTTCCGCCCAGGAGCGGTTCAGTGCGATCTTGAAGGTGTAGTAACCGGCAGGAAGCTCGGCACTCTTCTTCCAAAGCTGGTCCAGGAAGTCGAACTCCATCTGCGCTTCGTCGTACTGCGGTGCCCAGTTCTCCGGTGCGCCCAGGATGGTGTTGAAGTCGCCGGCCAGGGCCACGGCCTCCGGCTGCGGGTGGGTTTCGACGTCCGGACCCTCGAACGGCTCGGTTGCGGGCACGGCGGTCTCAGCCTTGGCCTTCGCCGGGGCCTTCTTCCGGACAGCCTTCACCACAGGTTCCACCACGTCTTCAATGGCCTTGGCGGCCTTCCCCACGGCGGCGGCAGCCTTCTTGGCCGGCGCCTTCCGGGCAGGAGCCTTCTTCGCTGCCGGGGCGTCGTCCTTGGCCGGAACTTCCAGGACGGAAGCAGCTGCGGAGACAGGGCGGACAAAGCCTTCGGGAGCGGTGGGGACCGGGGTGCCGGCAGGAACGGGCGTGCCGGCGTCGAGCGCTGACGCGAAGGTGACCGCGTCCGGGAAGGCAACCGTGGCGCGCATCCCGTCCTCGGTAATGGTCCAGCCGGTGCGGCCCTTGACCAGCCAGCCGGCCTTGACCAGTTTGGCGGTGGCCGAGGTAAGCGTCTTGTGGCCGCGGGGAATTCCGCCGCTGAGGAGTTCAGCCTCGTGATCGTTGAACGGCACGCGGGCGGTTGCTTCAGCCAAAACCTGGCCAGCATTCAGTGCATCGCCGGACCACACGCCTTCGGTCAGGACATCCAGGACGGTCTTGAGACGAAGATAGGTGTTTTCTGCGGTGGACTTGGCCATGATTCCCCTTATATAAAAGCGATCGGTCTTAGGCATCTTGCCAACTGCCTATTAAATCGCGCGACTTTAATTGGTTAACTCTGCGTGTCGTGACCGACTATGAAGCGGATTGGGCCGCAACTGAGGCGGAGGTCTCGGGTAAGGGCCGGCTGCATAACCCCCAAGCGCTGACATGGGTGCTGCCTTGCACTCCCCAGACACGCCTGCGGCTCCCAGTTTACCGGCCCGGGAGCCGCGCTGTTGCCCCTGGCACAGTGGCTGCTCAGGCGGTGGCTTCCCGGCCGTTCAATTCCTCCAGCAGCTCAGCTTTCCGCTCCTCCGAGGCGAAGGAGGAGTGGATGGAGTTGGCGGCCAGGCGGGCCCTGTCGAAGTCGGACAGCTCGAACACCGCGGTCAACTGCGCGAAGTTGTCATCCACGTAGCCGCCAAAGTAGGCAGGATCGTCCGAATTGACCGAGACGTTCAGGCCCGCGGCCAGCATGGCGGGCAGGGGGTGGTCCGCCAGGGTATCCACTGCACGCAACCGGACGTTGGACAGTGGGCAGACGGTCAGCGGAACCCGGGCGTCGACCAGGCGCTCTACCAGGTCGGGGTCATCCATGCACCGGATGCCGTGGTCGATGCGCTCCACCCCCAGGAGGTCCAGGGCCTCGAGGATGTACGACGCCGGGCCCTCCTCCCCCGCGTGCGCCGTCAGCCGGAGGCCGGCCTCGCGGGCCTTCGCATAGAGCCGCTCGAACTTCGAAGGCGGGTTTCCCACCTCGGCCGAGTCCAGGCCGATGGCTCCGATGGGAGCGTCCATGGCCAGCAGCCGGTCCAGCACTTCCAGGGCCGAGTCTTCCGGAAGGTCGCGCAGGAAGGCGGCGATGAGGATGGTGGAGATGCCGTACTCCTCGCGCGAGGTGGCCAGGACCGAGGCCACGCCGTTGACGCATGCTTCCAGCGGGATCCCGCGGGACAGGTGGGCCTGCGGGTCCATCATGATTTCCGCGTGCCGGACGCCGGCGGCGGCGGCGCGCTCAAGGTAGGCACGGGTCATGTCCGCGAAGTCCTGCTCGGTTTGCAGCACGGCCATGTTGGCGTAGTAGAGGTCCAGGAAGGACTGCAGGTCGGTGAACTCGTACTTTTCCCGGAGTTCTTCCAGCCCGGAGTAGGGAAGGGCGATGCCGTTG
Organism: Pseudarthrobacter sp. fls2-241-R2A-127; assembly: GCF_030209355.1. GTDB lineage: Bacteria > Actinomycetota > Actinomycetes > Actinomycetales > Micrococcaceae > Arthrobacter. The sequence continues at coordinate 162,704 of NZ_JARVSF010000019.1, read as the reverse complement.
CGCTCGGCCAAGGCAAAGATGAGCTCGGGCTGAAGCGTACCTTCGATGTGCAGGTGCAGTTCGGCCACCGGGAGGGGGTTGGCGGGGACCGCGGGTTCCGTTTCGGATTCGGGCATGGTGCTGCCGCCGGCGTAGGTTTCCATCCGGACAGGATAATGCCCGGCGGCGGAATCACCACTAGAGTCAAACCAATGCAGAACGCCAAGCACACTGATGACCTGCAGGACCCGGCTTCCACCCCCGCCGCCGACGGTTTTGTCCGGGTCAGGGGAGCCCGCGAAAACAACCTCCGGAATGTGGACGTGGATGTCCCGCGTGATGCGATCGTGGCGTTCACCGGCGTTTCCGGCTCGGGCAAGTCGTCCCTTGCGTTCGGGACGATCTACGCCGAGGCGCAGCGGCGCTACTTCGAATCCGTCGCCCCGTATGCCCGCCGCCTCATCCAGCAGGGCCACAACCCCAAGGTGGAGCTGATCAGTGGGCTGCCGCCCGCCGTCGCGCTCCAGCAGCGCCGTGGCGCACCCAGCAGCCGGTCAACGGTGGGGACCGTCACCACTCTCTCCAACTCCATGCGGATGCTCTTCTCGCGTGCCGGCACCTACCCCGCGGGCAGCACCCAGCTCGACTCGGATGCCTTCTCCCCCAACACGGCGGCCGGCGCCTGCCGGGAATGCCACGGCCTGGGCGTGGCACATACAGTCACCGAATCCTCACTGGTCCCGGACCCGTCACTGAGCATCCGCGATGGTGCCATCGCCGCATGGCCCGGCGCCTGGCAGGGAAAGAACCTGCGGGACATCCTCACCCACCTGGGGTACGACGTCGACACCCCCTGGCGGAAGCTGCCGAAGAAGCACCGGGACTGGATCCTCTTCACCGAGGAACAACCGGTGGTGGAGGTCACCCCGCAGCGCGACCGCGTGGCCAAACCGTACAAGGGCCGGTTCTGGAGCGCCAGAAGCTACGTCCTCCACACGCTGGCCGATTCGCAAAGCGCCTCCATGCGTGAACGCGTGCTTGCGTACATGGAGTCCGGGCCGTGCCCCCGGTGCAAAGGTACCGGGCTGACGCCCCAGGCGCTGGCGGTCACGTTCGCAGGCCGGACCATTGCGGAACTCAACCGGCTTCCACTCGTGGAACTCGCGGACGCGGTCCGTCCCACGGCCGGGCTGGACCACGCCGGAACCGCTTCCCGCACGCAGCTTTCAGGCGAGTCCAACGAAGTTGCGGTGGCCATCACCCGGGACCTGCTCCAACGGATTACAGTCCTCCTGGACCTCGGACTCGGCTATTTGGCGCTCGGCCGCGCCACCCCCACCCTGTCCCCCGGCGAGATGCAGCGGCTCCGAATCGCCACCCAGCTGCGGTCCGGCCTGTTCGGAGTGGTCTATGTGCTCGATGAGCCCTCCGCCGGGCTTCATCCGGCCGATGCCGAGCCCCTCCTGGAGGTCCTGGAGCAGCTGAAATCGTCCGGCAACTCGGTGTTCGTAGTGGAGCACAACATGGACGTTGTCCGCCACGCGGACTGGCTGGTGGATGTGGGGCCCCGGGCAGGGGAAGGCGGCGGCGAGGTGCTCTACAGCGGCCCGGTGAACGGCCTCGCCGGGGTTGAGGAATCGGTCACCAGGCCGTACCTGTTCGACGACGGCATGCAGCCCGGGCGCGGGCGCGCCGGTACCAGCGGCGTCAGGGATGCCGCCGAGTGGCTGGAGTTGCGCGGCATCGCCCTGCACAACCTGCGCAACCTGGACGTCCGTTTTCCCTTGGGTGTCCTGACGGCGGTCACCGGCGTTTCGGGCTCCGGAAAATCCACCCTGGTGGGAAGCGTGCTCGGCGGCCTGGTGGGATCAGGCCTCAATGCCCACGCGGCGCAGGACGAACCGGCAGAAGCCCCTGCCGCGGCGACCGTGGCCGGCCACCACCGGATCGACCGCCTGGTGACGGTGGACCAGAAACCCATCGGCCGGACGCCGCGGTCCAACCTGGCCACCTACACGGGGCTCTTCGACGCCGTCCGCAAGGAATTTGCCGCCACGGAGCAAGCCAAGGCCCGCGGTTTCGGCGCCGGCCGGTTCTCCTTCAATGTTGCCGGCGGACGCTGTGAGACCTGCCAGGGCGAAGGGTTCGTGGCAGTGGAGCTGCTCTTCCTTCCCGGCAGCTATGGCCCTTGTCCGGAGTGCGGCGGGTCCCGGTACAACCCTGAAACCCTTGAGGTGGAATACCGCGGCCTGAACGTGTCCCAGGTCCTGGCCCTGACAGTGGACTCAGCGTCTGAATTCCTTGCAGACGTGCCCGCGGCGGCCAGGAGCCTCACGAGCCTGCGCGACGTTGGCCTGGGCTACCTGCGCCTGGGACAACCCGCCACGGAGCTTTCAGGCGGCGAGGCACAACGGATCAAGCTCGCCACGGAGCTGCAGCGGGCACAGCGCGGCCACACCCTCTACCTGCTGGATGAACCCACCACCGGCCTGCACCCTGCGGACGTCCAGCTGCTGATGGCGCAGCTCCATGGCCTGGTGGACGCCGGAAACACCGTGGTGGTGGTCGAACACGATATGGCCGTTGTGGCCGGTGCCGACTGGGTCATTGACCTGGGCCCGTCAGGAGGGGACAAAGGCGGCACCATCATGGCCGCCGGGACACCCGCCATGGTCGCCACGGCCGCCGACAGCCGGACCGCTCCGTACCTGGCAGCCGCCCTGGGTCAGGAAACCGGCCGCCAACACGAGCGCAAGCCCCGATTTGATAACACCCAGGCGATGTCCTAGCGTGAAATACATGCCCGTTCGGCGGGCTTTTTGATTGCCCGGTGCTGCCTCCACCAGAACTGCCCAGCGGCAGCCACCGACGTTGACCTCTATTTGTCAGGGGTGGGCAGTAGCGCGACGATCTCCGGGGACGGAACCAGCGCCGGTGGCCCTCGGGAGCATCACATCATGAACAACACCAAATTCCGTACTGCCGCACGCCGTGGAGTCACCCTTGCCGCCGTCTCAGCGGCAGGGCTGGCCCTTTCCGCTACCGCCGCCAACGCGGCAACACCCACCTCCACCTGGGACTCACTGGCCCAGTGCGAGAGCGGCGGCAACTGGTCCACCAACACCGGCAACGGCTTCTCCGGCGGCCTGCAGTTCACCTCCAGCACCTGGTCTGCCTATGGCGGAACCGGGTCCCCCGAGAACGCCAGCCGCGAACAGCAGATCGCTGTCGCCGAACGGGTCCAGGCTTCCCAGGGCTGGGGCGCTTGGCCTTCGTGCGCGTCGCAGCTGGGCCTCAGCGGCGGGGGCGGGGCGCCGGTACAGAGCGCACCCGTCCAGAGCGCCCCGGTCAAGCAGGCCACCCAGGTCCAGAACGCCCCTGTCCAGCAGGCACCGCGTCATGCGACGTCCGTTCCGCTGAGCGGTGAAACCTACACCCTGCAGGCCGGCGACACCCTGAGCATCGTTGCCCAGAAGCTGGGGATCCAGGGCGGCTGGCAGCACCTCGCGGACGCCAACCTGGACACCATTTCCGATCCGAACCTGGTGTTCGAAGGACAGGTTATCCAGCTCCCCGCGTAACAGCAGCGGCCGTGGCCGCACCGCCTCCCAAGGCGCCACAGACAGGTCGGCGATAGACAAATTCCGTTGACCAAAAGACGACGCCGGCACGCCCCCACAAGGGATGTGCCGGCGTCGTACTTTTAAGCCAGTGCCCGCTGCCGCGGCGCGCGGGGCCGGACGGTCAGGCGGTCGGGAGTTCGCGGACGATCCGTACTTTCCAGGCGGACTCGTCGCTGGTATCCAGCAGCGCGACTGTGCCGTGGGCAAGGTTCAGGGCCACCCGCTTGACGGCGAGCAGCTCCAGGTAAAGGTGCTCGTTCATGCGGCTGGGGGTGTCGATCATGTACTTCACGGCGTCGCGCACCTTGCGGTAGTTGGCGCTGCGTTCGCGGTGCATGTGAAGTTCCAGCGCTGAGCGCTGCTTGAGCCGGGGCTCATGCCGGTTCAGCAGTGTCACTGCGCTGTGCACTGCGACGACGAGGGTGAGCGAGACACCGTAGATCCACCAGCCGCTCGAGAGCAGGAACAGGGGCAGGTTTCCGATGGCGACCAGCGCGATCACCACGCGCAGGGCGGCAATCCGGCGGACGGTCCGTGCGACGGCGGCCATGCCGTCGCGGAAACGGTGCTGGTCCTTCCGGGCGTCTGCGGGATCGATGGTGAACTCGTCGAGGACCAGGATGCCCTGGGCTTCGGGGCCGAGCAGCTGGCCGTAACGGGGCAGCGCCGGGCGGGCGTCGGCTGTGGACTTTTCAGGCATAGATGTCATGAGTGAGCTTCCAAAACGCTGGGGTGGTTGCCGAGATCTTAGTGGTTTAACCTGGGAGCCGTATGCATGCGTCCACTATTTGGACAGATAGCGCGGTGTGGAACGCGTCCAGGGCCATCGACCGGGTGTGGCCGCCGGCACAGCAATTGGCACTTCCGCCGGCTGCCGTCAGACTGAATGGATGCAAACTTTCCTCCCGTACCCTGACTTCCGCCAAAGCGCCGCAGCCCTGGACACCGCGCGGCTGGGCAAGCAGCGGGTTGAAGCGCTGCAAACCCTTCGAGCCCTGGTGATCCCCGAATACGGCTGGCAGACCCACCCGGCGATCAGGATGTGGATGGGCCACGTGCCAGCCCTGACCATGTATGGGCTCGCGATGGTGGACGAGTGGATTGAGCGGGGCCACCCGGATAACACCCGGGCCAACATTGCCGAGTTCGCCCCGCAGGCAGCCCATCCGGACTACGCCGCCAAAATCATCATGCCGCCGTGGCTCGGGGACCCCGACTTCCACCTGAGCCACCGGTCCAAGCTGGTGCACAAGGAACCAAAGTTCTACACCCCTGTTTTCCCCGATGCCATTCAGGGAATGGACTATGTCTGGCCCGAGCCAAGGCACGAGTTCCTGCCGCAGGAGCCGGAAGGGGACCTCTTGTGGATCCTCCGAGACCCCCATGACGACGTCGACCCGCAATCGCTCACCACTGTGGCACTTCCGCCGGTCAACCGGAACGCTTCAGCAGCGATGCCTGCCGGGGATGACGGTTATACCCCGGTCTATGTCGAGGACGGGTCCCGGCGCCCGTCCCGCGCGGCGAAGAAGGCGCCGCCAAAGCCCCAGGTGAAGAAGCCCACCCGCAAACGGCAGGCGCAGGAGGATGCATTCCGCACCCTGCCGGGCAAGACCCCCGTTGCTGTCCCGTTGGAACACGGGGCGCAGTTCGCCCTGGGCCAGGTGGTGGGCCGGCCCATCACGCTCGATGACGGCCGCTTTGGCAGGACCTTCGAGGTGCTGGAGATCATCGACCGTTCGGCCTTCGCCTACCCCGCCATGCTGCAGGATCCGCGGGTGTTCTTCCCCGTCGAGGCCCCGTAGCCGTGACGGTTCTGTTGGCCGGGTGCGGTGACCTGGGCACCGAGGCGGGCCTCCGGTTCGCAGCCCTTGACCACCGGGTCGTAGGGTGGCGGCGGTCGCCCGAAAAGTTGCCGGCAGCCATCGAAGGCGCCGCGGCGGACCTGCGGTCCCCCAACCTGCCGGTGATCCCGGCGGACACCACCGCCGTCGTCATAGCCGTAGCAGCAGATAACTCCTCAGAAGAGGCATACCGTGCTGCGTATGTACGCGGAGTGGCACATGTGCTGGATGCGCTGGAACGGGACGGCGTAACCCCGGAACGTGTCCTCTTTGTCTCTTCCACGGCCGTATACGGTGACGCGGCGGGCGGCTGGGTGGATGAGGCTACGGACCCGAACCCCGGTGGTTTCTCCGGGAAGGTGATGCTCGAGGCCGAAGATCTCCTGCACAGCCGGCTTTCCGGGACAAGCGCCACAACGGCCCTGAGGCTGGGCGGCATTTACGGGCCTGGCCGGACCAGGCTGATCGACCAGGTGCGGAGCGGCTCCGCCGTCATACCTGAGGACGTCCGCTACACCAACAGGATCCATCGGGATGATGCCGCTGCGGCGATCGTGCACCTGGCCACCATGGCGGATGCCCCTGCTCCGGTTTACGTCGGCGTGGATGACGAGCCGGCCGATCTTGGTGCCGTCCTGCGCTTCCTGGCATCCGAACTTGGACTCCCGCAACCCCAGGCAGGCGATGCAGGTCCCGCCCGTGGCGGCAACAAGCGCTGCCGGAACGACCTGCTGCGAAGCACCGGGTTCAATTTCACGTTTCCCACCTTCAGGGAAGGGTACAGGGACGTCATCGCAGGGAACGGCAGCCGCCATCCCTAGCCGGGATCCTCGTACCCCGTTCGGTTCCGCGTCGGGCGGCAGATGCCTGGCCCAAAGTAAGGCAGGGAATGGAATTCAGGCAGATCATTGAAGCCACCGGGCAGCTGGTCGACTTCGCAGGGGTCGCGGTCATGGTCATTGGGGCGTTGGTGTCACTCCCGCTGGCCATCCGGGGCTACCAGCCCCGGCAGCTCCCGGCCGGCGCGGAAAGATTGAGCTTCTACCGCTCGTACCGGCAGTCGCTGGGCCGCTCGATCCTCCTGGGCCTTGAATTGCTGGTCGCTGCGGACATCATCCGCACTGTTGCCGTCACACCGACGTTCGAAAGCGTCGGGGTGCTGGCGGTCATCGTGCTGATCAGGACGTTCCTCAGTTTCTCCCTGGAGCTGGAGATCACGGGGCGCTGGCCGTGGCAGAAGGACCCGGCGGCAGCCCGCTCCGGCGCGCACGCCCCTGCCGGGTAAGGCGCCTTGCAGCGTCCGTTAGGCTTCAGCCATGACTGAAACCCTCCGCGCCAAAGCGTCCGAACTGCTCCGCCTCCACCAGGCTCCTGAGATCCTCCAAGTGGTCAACGTGTGGGATGCCATCACCGCCAAAGTCATGGCGGATGTCCCGGGCACCACGGCGCTCGCCACGGCAAGCCACTCCATCGCCGCCTCGCTGGGCTATGAAGACGGTGAGAACATTCCCGTCGACGAGATGATCGCCTTTGTCGGCCGTATCGCCGCCGCCACGGACCTGCCTGTCAGTGCCGACCTTGAATCCGGCTACGGCAACCCCGGGGAGACTACCCGCAAGGCCATTGCCGCAGGCATCGTGGGGGCAAATATCGAGGACCAGATGAGGCCGCTCGCCGACGCGGTCAACCAAATGTCGGCAGTGGTCCACGCCGCGTCGACGGAGGGGATCGAGTTCGTCCTCAACGCCCGGACCGACGCCTTCCTCAAGGGCAAGGACCGCGACCCCGGCGAGGTGCTGGCGGATGCCATCGCCCGCGGCAAGGCATTCCTTGACGTGGGAGCCACTACTGTCTTTGTGCCCGGCCTGCTGGATGAGCCCACGGTCACCGCGTTGGTCGAAGGCATTGGCTGGAACAAGGTCTCTGTCATCAACATCCCCGGCTCCCTTCCCCCTGCCAAGCTGCAGGAACTGGGCGTCGCCCGCATCTCGTACGGTCCGTGGACACAGCGCGTGGCCCTGACCGCTCTGGCTGACACCGCGGCCGCGTTGCTCGCCGGCGGACAGCTTCCCGAGGATACCCGTCCCTTGAACTAGCAGCGCCGGGCGTCCGCGGCCGGCACCAGCGAAGGAGTCGATTGACCTTGACCGGTAGTGCAAGTGCGGCAGCAGTGTGGCCACGGCCCCCGGAACTTCCCGGGCCGGTGCTCTCCGACCAACGGTGGCTGGACGCCGTCTTCCTTCATTGGCGCATCCCGGAGTCGGTGGCAGCCGCATTCATGCCTGAGGGAATCCAGCCGGACGTGTTCGATGACAGTTCCTGGGTGGGCTTGATCGGCTTTCGCATGGAGCAGGCGGCGCTTGGGCGCGGCCCCGGCGTTCCCTACCTGGGCAGCTTCAACGAGGTGAACGTCCGGCTCTACTCCCGTGAGCCGGACGGGACGCGCGGAGTGGTGTTCCTGAGCCTGGACGCCAACCGGCTTCCGGTGGTTCTTGCAACCCGGGCGGCAGGAATCCCCTACGTATGGTCGCGAATCCGGCAGCGGCCGCCCTTTCCGGTCAGCGGGGGCAGAACGCAGCGCGCCTCCGGCGGGACCGGGACTGGGGCTGCCGGCTCCACGGACGAATTTCCTGTCGGCTATGCCGTGCGCCGGCGTGGCAGCACGGCGGCACGCAGCGACTTTACGGTGCTCCCCAAGCTGCGGGAGACCGCCACTGATCCCCTGTCCGTCTTCCTCACCGCCAGGTTCGGCATGCACGGCCGCTTTCTGGGAAAGACGGCCTATGTGCCGAACACCCACCAGGCCTGGCCGCTTTTCCACGCGGAGGTCCAACAGCTGAGCGATGGATTGATCGACGCTGCCGGGATCACTGTTGACGGGCCGCCTGATTCAGTGCTGTATTCGCCGGGTGTCCGGACCAGGTTCGGACAGCCACGCATAGCCGGCGCTCCCGGATAGCGTGATCTCCGGGCTCGCCGAGCTCTACTTGGCCAGGCCGGCCTTACGGAGCGCCTCGGCCATTGCCGTATCGCTCCCGGGCTGTGGTTTGGGGGCCGACCGGACGCCTCGGGAGGCATCGGACGGTTGTTTTGGCTGTTGCCCGCCGGGGCGGCCGCCGCGTTCAGGCTTTCCGCCATGGCCGGGTTTTCCGCCGCGGTCGGGTTTCCCGCCGCGCTCCGTCGTTCCGGCGCCTGGGCCGCGCCGCCCCGAACCTGCCCCGCCGCCGGCCGGTTCGTCGTCGAGCCTTAAGGTAAGCGAAATCCGCTTCCGTTCCGGATCGGCTTCCAGGACCTTGACCCGGACAACCTGGCCGGACTTGACAACCTCACGGGGATCGGACACGAAGCGGTTGGCCAGGGCCGAGACGTGCACCAGTCCGTCCTGGTGCACTCCCACGTCCACGAACGCCCCGAACGCCGCAACGTTGGTGACCGTTCCTTCCAGGACCATCCCGGGCTTGAGGTCCGAGATCTTCTCGATCCCGTCCGCGAAAGTGGCTGCGGCAAAGGCGGGACGCGGGTCCCGGCCGGGTTTGTCCAGCTCGGCAAGGATGTCCTTGACCGTGGGAAGGCCGACGGAATCGTCAACGAAATTCCGCGGGTCCAATGAAGACGCAGGACCCGACCCGGCGGCGACCAGGATCTTCCTCGCCACGGCGTACGATTCCGGGTGCACGCTCGAGGCATCGAGCGGCTCCGCTCCCCCGGTGATCCGCAGGAAGCCGGCACACTGTTCGAACGCCTTGGCGCCCAGCCGAGGGACTTTCTTCAAGTCAGTCCGCTTCGAGAAAGGTCCATGTTCGTTGCGGTACGCCACGATGTTTTCACTGAGCAAAGGCCCGACGCCGGCCACCCGGCTCAGCAGGGCGGGTGAGGCTGTGTTGACGTCCACGCCTACGGCGTTCACGCAGTCCTCCACCACGGCGTCCAGGCTCCGGTCCAGCTTGGATGCTGTTACGTCATGCTGGTACTGGCCAACGCCGATGGATTTGGGGTCGATCTTGACGAGCTCGGCGAGCGGGTCCTGCAGGCGCCGGGCGATGGAGACGGCTCCGCGGAGCGAAACGTCCATCCCCGGAAGTTCGGCTGCGGCGAGCGCCGAGGCGGAGTAGACCGATGCGCCTGCTTCGGAAACCACGAGTTTTTGCGGCTTCCGGTCCACTTCGGGCAGCAGTTTGATCAGGTCGGCGGCGAGTTTGTCCGTCTCCCGGGACGCCGTCCCGTTGCCTATGGCCACGAGTTCGACGGCGTGCTGCCGCGCCAACCGGACCAGGGTGGCCAGGGCATCGTCCCATTTCCGTGCTGGTGCATGCGGGTACACCGTGTCTGTGGCCACCACCTTGCCGGTACCGTCCACCACGGCAACTTTCACGCCGGTCCGCAGCCCCGGATCGAGTCCCAGCGTGGGACGGTTTCCCGCCGGGGCGGCCAGCAGGACGTCCCTGAGGTTGGCGGCAAACACCCGGACTGCTTCGTCCTCGGCTGCCGTGAACAACCTGGCGCGCAGGTCTGAGGTGAGGCGTGCAAGCACCCGGGTGCGCCAGGCCGCCTGTGCAGTCTGCATCAGCCACACGTCGGCGGGACGGCCGCGGTCGGCGACTCCGAGGAATCTGGCCACCGCGGACTCGTAGCGGGCGCGGGCGGCGGTGAGGGCGGCGTCGTCCGACGGATCGGCTTCGGCAAGGTCCAACTCCAGGATGCCGTCCTTCTCGCCGCGGAACAGCGCCAGCACCCGGTGCGAGGGCATGCGGTCGGGCGACTGGGCGAACTCGAAGTAGTCCGCGAACTTCTGGCCTTCAGCTTCCTTGCCCTTTTTGACGCGGGACACCATCCGGCCCTGGGTCCACAGGCGGTCCCGGAGGGTCGCGGCGAGGTCGGGATCCTGGGCCAGCCGCTCCACCAGGATGGCCCTTGCGCCGGCGAGCGCGGCGGGGGCATCGCCAATGGAGTGCTCAGTGTTGAGGTACTTTGCGGCCTCCCGTTCCGGATGCAGGTCCGGGCGCTTCAGCAGGGTGTCGGCGAGTGGTTCCAACCCGGCTTCCCGGGCAATTTGGGCCTTGGTACGGCGCTTGGACTTGAACGGCAGGTAGATGTCTTCAAGCCTGGACTTGGTGTCCGCAGCGAGGATCGCCTTGCGGAGTTCGGGCGTCAACTGGCCTTGCGCCTCCACCGCTTCGAGCACGGTACGACGCCGGTCGGCGAGTTCGCGGAGGTAGCGGAGGCGTTCGTCGAGGTCGCGGAGTTGGGTGTCGTCCAGCGTCCCCGTGGCTTCCTTGCGGTACCTGGCGATAAAGGGAACTGTGGACCCGGCGTCGAGCAGCCCCACCGCCGCCTTCACCTGCCAGGCCTTGACCCCCAGTTCATCGGCGATCTGGCCGAAGATGGGATCTTCGGCCGACGCGCCGGAGGGGGTGGAAGCGGGGGAAGGCACAGGCTGTTGGGTCACCAGAACATCTTGCCCTAACGGCCCGCGTGGCTCCACCGCGGCCGGCGTTGGCGGGCAGCTGGCGGAGAAGTCGAGTATTCCGCTCAGCCCCGCAAAGTGCTGTAGTGGACTTGCAGTCACTGGTACCCATGCTCGAGGAAGAGGCCACCATGCGGGAACTGCTTGTCGTGTTTCAAGAGGGGTTCGACGAGGCCAACATCACCGTGACGGTTAACGGCAAAGTTGTGCGCAGGGACCTTGATGTTTCCACCAATCCGCTGCTCGGCATCGCCTCGGAAGTTTCTGTGGAGCTTCCCGCGAAGGGCGCACAGGTGGGAGTGGAGGTCACCAACCGCGGCCTCAAGGCCATCACGAAGGTCAGCGGCAGGCCCAAGAGTGTGCTCGTTTCCATCGAGGACGGCAGGCTGCGGATGAGGGAGGGCACGGGCCGCGAGGCGGTGTTGTGAGCCCGGTTTCGACCCATAAAAGGACTCTGGTAAGAGTCCATTCGTTGGAGTATCATCTGATCACCGCCGGCTTCCGATGGAGTCCGGCGGGCCACATAAATTCTCAGCCGGAGGCCGTCGGATGGCCTTACGGCACTGCTGCCCGGGACCAGCACCCCTGACAGCCAACGACGGCGGCACCCACCATGGGTGCCGCCGTCGTCGTTATGTTCGGGGTAGCGGGGAAATGCCTAGCCCTGGTACGCCGGGTAATCCGTGTAGCCAATGGCGCCTTCTGCGTAGAAGGTGGACGGGTCCGGCTCGTTTAGCGGGAGGCTTTCCTTCCAGCGCCGGGCGAGGTCCGGGTTGGCGATCGCGGGGCGGCCCACCACAACGGCGTCCGCGTGGCCCTCGGCCACCAGGGTCACAGCTTCTTCCTTGGTGGTGATCACGCCGAAGCCGCTGTTGACCAGGAACGGGCCGCCGAAGCGTTCGCGGAGGTCCTGGACCAGTTCGCCGGTGGGATCGTGGTGCAGGATGCTCAGGTATGCCAGGTTGAGCGGCGCAATGCTGTCCACGAGGACCTCATAGGTGGCACGGACATCAGCTGCGTCTGTTTCGGAGATGCCCTGGACGTTGTGCTCGGGGGAAATGCGCAGGCCCACCCGGTTGGCGCCGAGGGCAGCCACCACGGCGTTGACGGTTTCGATGACGAAGCGGGCACGGTTCTCGGGCGATCCGCCGTAGCTGTCAGTGCGGACGTTGGAGTTGGGGGCGAGGAACTCGTGCAGGAGGTAGCCGTTGGCCGAGTGCAGTTCCACGCCGTCGAACCCTGCCTCGATGGCGTTCAGCGAGGCGTTGACGAATTCCTGGATGACCATGGGGAGTTCATCGGTGGTGAGGGCGTGCGGCACCGGGTAGGGCTTCTTGCCTTCGGGCGTGCGGACCACACCGTCGATGGCTACGGCGCTGGGGGCAACGATTTCCAGGCCCCCAGCGACGTCCGAATGGGAAACCCGGCCGCTGTGCATGATCTGGGCGAACATGTGGCCGCCCTCGGCGTGCACCGCGTCGGTAACCTTCTTCCAGCCGGCAACCTGCTCCTCGGTGACGATTCCCGGCTGGCCGGGGTATGCCTGGCCGGCGGGAGCGGGGTAGGTGCCCTCGCTGACGATGAGGCCAAGGGATGCGCGCTGGCGGTAGTGTTCGGCCAGGAGCGGGCCCGGGATGCCTTTTTCGCCCGCACGGAGGCGGGTCAGGGGCGCCATGACCAGGCGGTTGGGAAGTTCGAGCTCGCCGAGGGTGAGGGGGGAAAACAGCATGCGCAGTTCCTTTCGAAGGCTGGAGACGTACTGTCTATGCCAACTGTGAGGCGCGTGCAACTATTCCTGATGGAACGGGTATCACATTGGCGCCGGCGTCTTATTCCGCAGCGGGGTTCAGCGCGGTGCCCCGCCGCCCGGGCAGCCTTGGCCCTGAGGGTTGGCATTGCAGTCGTCGGCGTAGTTGCGGGTAAGCGAGCGCCAGACGCTGATCCCCTGCGGTGGAGCGCTGAATTGGCCTTGTCCCGGGATAGGCAGCGGTGGCCCGGAATTCACCGAGTACGTGCCTTGGAACGACGTTGTCAGTACCACCTGGAAGTCGCCGGTCGCGGCGTAGGCATGGCTGGTGCGGGTCTTCTCTCCCCAGCGGTCCTGCGGAAGGGGACCTCCCATTGACGGCTGGGGGCCGAAAACAGTCCCGTCACCGTAGTTCCAGGTGTACTGGACGGGTGTTGCCACGACGTGGACCTGCTGGCCGAACATGGTGATGTCGAACTGCTGCTCAGCAGCCTCCGCGTAGAAGTTGGTTTCGGCGCCGCGCAGGGTGTTGGGGCTCGGCTGAGCCACGACGCTCCCGGCATTCACGGGCAGGTTCTGAAACTGCCGCTGAATGTCCGCGGCGATCCGGGGCAGGAGGTCCTCGGGTTTGGCGTCGTACAGGCAGGTGGGACCCGAATGGTGCGCCCAGACCGCACCAGGTACACCTCGGGGCCGCGACAGCCACATAACGGGAATGCCCTTGGCACCGTCCTCCCGGTCCTTGCAGTCGAGCTGGCGGCCAAGGCACGGGGTGTCGAAGTCGCCGCCGCCGAGGTGGCACTGCAACTCGTACTTGTACTCGTTGGGGTCAGTCACAACCGCGCCTGGCTCTGCGCGCACTAACTTTCCAGTGTCAGCGTCCTTTGTCCACTGATCAGCTCCAACAGTCAGCCCTCTGTCCTCATAACCAACCGAGACTTCTGCAAAGGCGACTGCAGGTGTGAGGAGGACGATGATGAGAGCCGCACACAGAATTTTGAGTCCGGAGGCTTTCATGTGTTTTACCGAATCAAGCCGAGGTCAGTCATTTTCCAGCCCGATGCACCAAAGGTGACTCCTGCTCGGCTACCGGTGTTGGTAGCAGGTGTCGGTTTCTGGAGCAGAGTTCCGTCCGCGTTTCTAATTTCAATTGTTGATTGGATTACTTGAACCACTGCGTAGGGCTCGGTTCCGGGTTCAACCGTTGCAGTAACAGCGGGGGTCTCGATCTTGCCCCCTGATATCCAGCGCCCCCCGCTCCAAGCTTCGGATATGCCATCCTTCAACCCGTTGCAGAATACGCATCCTGGACCACTGATTTGAATAAAAGCTTCCGTATTTCCTGTTTCGTAGGCAAAACTCAGGTTCTCGTACCAGAAGCGCACAAAGGCTTCCGCGCCTTCCTTCGTCTCCGTCTTCGCGACTTCCGGGAGCACAGGGACCGGAACGTTCTGGGCGGGGCCGGATGCGTCGGCCGGCTTGTAGACGGCGCTCGGCGTTGGGGTTTGGGTGGCGGGGGCGCTTGGCGTGGCGCTCTCTGATGCCGCCGGGGATGCTGTGCCTGGATCTGCGGGTGACGAGCCCGCGCAGCCGGCCAGCAGGAGTGAGCCCGCGACCAGAAGAGCTCCCGCGCTGGACCGCTGCGGTCGGGACCAAAAAGCGCGCGACGTAAATAGGTTCTGTAGTGTCATGGGCCGCTATTCCCCCAGTAGTTTCAAGACGGCTTGCTCCGAACAGTGACTTAAGGGTAGCCCAGGTCACAATGTGGCGCTAAGACTTATCCACAGGCCACCGCGAACGGTTTTACCACCGGCCCGCCCCGCAAAAAAGTCATAAAGGAAGCCGGCGCCCAAGGGCACCGGCTTCCTTCTGGAGAATCTCGGTAAAGAAGTCTCGCTATTTCGTGGCGGGCAGGACCAATTCCCCTGTCTTGTCGGTGGACAAGGCGAGCGACGACACGTACTGCGGGCCGCCGTCGGGCGCGTCCTGTGCTGAGCGCACCATGTCCGGCCGCTCGAATTCCATCCCGGTCACGTGGCAAAGGAGCTTGGCGTCGCTGGGATTGCCGTCGGCGTCGAACATGGGCAGGTCGATCCCGTCGTCCGTACGCCGCAGGTAATACCGTCCGCGGGTCAGAGTCGCCAGGACCGGCGGAAGGATCAACGCCAGGCCCACCGCGAAGATGGGCGAGTACGGCTGGATGGCCGTACCAAACGCACCAAAAAACACTGCAATGGAAACACCGGCTGAGGCCAGCATGGAGACGAATCCCACCGGGTTCACGGCGTACAGCATGCCGCGGCGGAACTCCGGCACCTTGGGCGAGATCTTGAGCAGGTACTTGTTGATGGCGATGTCGGACGCAACCGTGACCACCCAGGCCATGGCGCAGTTGGCGTAGCACCCGAGGATGGTGTTCAGGAAATCGAACATGTTCGCTTCCATCAGCACCAGGGCGATCAGGAGGTTCACCACCACGAACACCATCCGGCCCGGGTAAGTCTTGGAGATCCGGGTGAAGGAGTTGGTCCAGGCCAGCGAGCCGGAGTAGGCGTTGGTGACGTTGATCTTGATCTGGGAGATGACCACCAGCACTACCGCCAGGGTCATGGCCAGCCAGGCCGGCATCATCTCCTGGTACACGCCCAGGAACTGGTGAACCGGCTCGTTGGCGGTGGCTGAGGCGGCGGGATCGAGCGTCGCTATGAGATAGATGGCGATGAACATGCCCACGGTCTGCTTGATGGCACCGAAGATCACCCAACCCGGGCCGGCCAGGATGACAGCCCGCCACCAGGCGCCCCGGTTGGCGTCCGTACGCGGCGGCATGAACCGGAGGTAGTCGATCTGCTCCGCGATCTGCGCCATCAGGGACAGGCACACCCCGGCCGCCAGCATGACGGACGCCAGGTTGGGGCCGCCGTCACCGGTTGCACCCGTGTAGGCGAAGAAACTGTCGATGCTTTCCGGGTGGGAGACCAGCAGGTACCCCACCGGCACCACCATCAGCAGCAGCCAGAGCGGGGTGGTCCACACCTGCAGCTTGGCAAGGGTGTTCATCCCGTAAATCACCAGCGGAATGATGATGAGCGTGGACGCCGCGTAGCCCATCCACTGCGGAATACCGAGCCCCAGCTCCAGGCCCTGGGCCATGATGGAGCCTTCCAGCGCGAAGAAAATGAAGGTGAACGTCGCAAAGATGACGTTGGTGACCACGGACCCGTAGTACCCGAAACCGGAGCCCCGGGTGATCAGGTCCAGGTCGACGTTGTAGCGGGCAGCGTAGTACGCCAACGGGAATCCGGTGGCGAAGATGACCACTGCAGCCACCACAATCCCCAGGATGGCGTTGACGGTGCCGTACGAAATACCGATATTGGCGCCGATCGAGAAGTCGGCAAGGTACGCGATACCGCCCAGCGCGCTGGTGGCCACCACCCCGGCGCTCCACTTGCGGTAGGACCGCGGCGCGAACCGCAGCGTGTAGTCTTCCAGGCTTTCCTTGGTGGCATTGAGGGCGGCAGTGTTGCCCGCCGTCGTGGTTGCCGGAGGATGTCCGACGACGGCGGGCCCAGTGGGTGCCGCCGGTTCCAGCAGTTGCTGGGTATCCAGGTCCTGGCTCATATACCTGTCACTTTCGATGGGAGGGGTACGTCTCGAAGCGAGGCTATCCAGCCCAAACGACAGGGCGGTCACAATACTGTTTCCACGGCGTTAAGTATTGACCGAAGGTGTCAACAAAGTCGGTGTTCCGGTTTTGTGGGCTGTCAACAAAAATCGTTGCCGCGCATCGAACTAGCGTCGGAAAGGACATGACGGCGAGCCGAAGGACGGCAATGACGAATTCCCCTCCCCTGCAGGACCACTCCATCCTGGAAACGGCCAGGCGGCAGGTCCTGGAGCAGGGCACCGGCCTCGCCCGGGAACAACTGCTGGACGTCCTCCGCCTTCCTGACGAGGCACTCCCGGCACTCCTGGAACTGGCCCACCAGGTCAGGCTGCGGCATTGCGGCGAGGAGGTGGAAGTGGAAGGCATCATCTCCATCAAAACCGGCGGCTGCCCCGAGGACTGCCACTTCTGCAGCCAGTCAGGGCTGTTCGATTCCCCGGTCCGCGGCGTATGGCTGGACATCGCGGAACTGGTCAAGGCCGCCAAGGAAACCGCAGCCACGGGCGCAACGGAGTTCTGCATCGTGGCTGCCGTCCGCGGTCCCGACATCAAACTCATGAACCAGGTCAAGTTCGCCATCGACCGCATCAAGCAGGAGGTGGACATCAATATCGCCTGCTCCCTGGGCATGCTGACCCGGAGGCAGGTGGACCAGCTGGCCGGCTGGGGCGTCCACCGGTACAACCATAACCTGGAAACCGCCCGCAGCTTCTTCCCCCAGGTGGTCACCACCCACACCTACGAGGAGCGGCTGGAAACCTGCGCCATGGTCAAGGACGCCGGCATGGAACTGTGCTGCGGGGCGTTGATCGGCATGGGCGAAACCGTGGAGCAGCGTGCCGAACTCGCCGCGCAACTGGCCGCGCTGGAACCACACGAGGTTCCGCTGAACTTCCTCAACCCCCGGCCGGGCACACCACTGCAGGAACAGCAGGTCATGGACGGGAAGGACGCCCTGCGCGCGATTGCGGCGTTCCGGCTCGCCATGCCCGCCACCGTGCTGCGCTACGCCGGCGGGCGCGAACTCACACTCGGTGATCTCGGCACCCGCGACGGCCTGCTGGGCGGCATCAACGCCGTCATCGTCGGCAACTACCTGACCACCCTGGGCCGCCCGGCCACCGCCGACCTCAACCTCCTGGTGGACCTGAACATGCCCATCAAGGAATTGCAGGAAACCTTATGAACACCGAGGACCTGCTGCCCCCGCCTGAGACGCCGTACTGCGAGCTCTGCGGACTTCCGCTGCAGCCCCTTTCCCTTCACGGGGACGCGCCCAAGCAGGAGAAGGACGACGGCGGCGACGCACCGCCGTCGTTCCATCACGCCAGGTGCGCGGACCTTCTCCAATTGGAGCCGCCGCGCTTCTGCGCGTCGTGCGGCCGCAGGCTCAGGGTCCAGGTTTCCCCGCTGGGCTGGTGGGCCAGCTGCTCCCGGCACGGACTCCATGCTTCGTAAAGGGGACTCCGGACTCTGGTGCGTTTCCACCCGGACGAGAACAATGGCGGCATGATGTTTGAACATGCGGACGGCAATCCCGTCCTGGAACTCGACGACGAGCAGTCCTGGCGGCTTCTAGCGGCCACGCAACATGGCCGGCTGGTGGTCTCTGTTGCGGGCGAACCCGACATTTTTCCGGTGAATTACGTGACGTCGAACCGTAAAGTCTATCTCCGCACGGCGCCCGGGAACAAATTGGCGCAATTGACCATCAACGCCCGGGTCCTTTTTGAGACCGACGGCATCCTGTCCGCCGAAGCCTGGTCCGTGGTGCTGCGGGGCACGGCGCGGGTGCTGAGCAACTCGGACGAGCTGGCCGCCATTGAAGAGCTCGGCCTGAAGACCTGGGTTCCCACGCTCAAGGACTTCTACGTGGAAATCACCCCCACCTCGGTCAGCGGCAGGCACTTCGAGTTCGGCGAACAGCCTGAACGGGAGATCTAGGCACTCCTAGACTGGAAGAATGCCGGGCACCTCCAGCGCAGCCGAACCCACCGCGGACAAGCTCTCCCCAGAGCGGCGCAGCTGGAACATGTCCAGGATCCGGGGCAAGGACACCAAACCGGAGTTGCTGGTGCGCCGGCTCCTGCACGCCAGGGGCTACAGGTACCGCCTGCACGGCACATCCGGCGGCACCAAGCTGCCGGGCAACCCGGACCTGGTCTTCGCCGGACGCCATAAAGTGATCTTCGTCCACGGCTGCTTCTGGCATTTCCATGACTGCCGGGTGGGTCAACATGCGCCCAAGGCCAATGCGGACTTCTGGGAGGCAAAACGCACCCGCACCCGTGAACGCGATGCCGATCAACTGCGCCAACTGGAAAACGCCGGCTGGAAGGTGCTTACCGTCTGGGAATGCGAAATGAAGGACCGCTCAGCCTTGGAAACCCACCTGCGCAGCTTCCTCGACCCCAGCCCATAGCCACGGAATCTTGAGCCAATCTTTAGATCTTTCCGCCATTGTCCTTGACCCAGCCAGGGCACGATGGACGGGTTGCAGCGATCCGGCCGCAACCCGCCCAACGAATCGAAGAAGTATTCCTGTCCCCTAGCTCCGCCGCGCCAACAGCGCTGACTTGAACGCGGCGGCCGACGACGCACTGCTGTTGATGCGCCAGTCGGTTTCCTTCTGCATATCGAACCAGACAAAGCCCATGACGTCAGCCTGAGCGGCCAGGTAGGACACCAGGTCCGTGTTCCATGTCGCCTTGGAACCGCCCAGTTCGCTGGCCGCTGTCTCGGCAATCAGGACCGGCTTACCGGGGGCCAGTGCCCGCAGCTGGGAGATGCCCGGGGCAAAGAGGTCCACGGGTGAGACCCAGCTGCTCCACGTCTGGGAGGTGCCCCAGTTGTAGCCGTCCAAGGCCACGATGTCGACGTAGCCGGGGCCCGGGTACAACCCTGCCAGGGCCGTGGAACCCGTGTAGGGCACGTTGGGCGACCACACCCACTGGACGTTGACGGCACCCGTGGCGGCGACGACGTCGTGCACGTGCCGCCAGGCAGCCACGTAGTCGCCTGCTTGGTTCCCATTGACGCCCTCCGCCCAGGGGTACCAGTTGCCGTTCATTTCATGGGCGAAACGCAACATGACGGGTTTGCCCCACGCAGCGATCGCCTGCCCCCACTGGGTGATGGTGCTGTCGAAGTCGCCGGCAGCCACCCGGTCCAGAGCGTAAGCAGGCTGGTTCACGCCACCGCCCCATGCCCAGGGTTCCCACGTGACCAGCGGGGTGGCACCCCGTGAGCGGGCGGCGTCCATCTCGGCCACCGGCGGCGATTGCAGGAAATCCTTGTAGATCATCAGGATGGAAGGAACCTCCCCGGCAACGGTGGTGACCTCATCCAGTTCGGTACTGGCCAGAGGGCCCCCGGGATTGGCAACACCGAAGCGCAGGGCCGCGCTGCTGACGGTCGGGGCTGGGGCCGGTGCCGCCTGAACCACGAACATCGCCGACGCCTTCACGGATGACGTCTTGGCGGTGACGGTAATGCTTCCGGTGGACGCCGCAGGAATGGTGATGCCGGTGCTGAAGGTCCCGGTGGCGGTGGTCTGGAAGGAGAAGGTCGCCGAACCCACAATCACGGTGCCCGTGGTGGAGGTTCTGAACCCGCTGCCGGCAACAGTGACGGCGGATCCGGCCGGACCGGACGTCGGGTTGAGCGTGATTTGAGGCGTGGTGGCCGCGCTGGCCGGCTGGATCACGGACAACGCCAATCCGGAGGCCACCAACAAAGCCAGGACAAAGGTCTTCAGTGAACGAAACACGGCAATCTATCCCCAGATTTGAAGGCGGCCAGGCCGCTGATGTGGTAGCGCGGAAAGCACTGGCTTGATGATAGGGCCAAAAACCGCAATCTCATCAAGAAACCCGCAATAAATTTTCCAACCACGGATGCGGTACGGGAACAGACCTAACCTGAACAAATACCGGTTCCCACGCTTAACCGCCTGGTTCCAGAGTCCGCAATTTCAGCCGAAAGGAGTGTCATGAGCACGTCAGATGAGGCACCCAGACCGCTGGTGGACCCATCGGTCCTGGACCGGCTGCGGGAAGAGCTCGAGGAGGAAGAGGGCTACGGCCGGGTCTTCGTGGCGAACTTCATCGACTACCTCCCGGAGCGGCTGGACAAGCTGCGGCTCGCCCTGACCACCGGCGATCTGGAGGGATCCATGGACGCGGTCCTCAGCCTGAAGACCGCCAGCCAAATGGTTGGCGCTGAACGCCTGGCAGGAATGGCCCAGGACCTCGAAGCCGAAATCCGGGCCGACGCGCGGCACGCCGACATGTCGGTTGCGTTACCGCGTCTGGCGGCGACGTTCCTGCGGCCCATCACCCAGTGCAGCAGGCAGACCATCCACCGGTTGCAGGCTCAGTGTTGTCCGGGCGCCAGCCGGTAGCCAACGCCGCGGACGGTCTGCAGCCACCGCGGCCGCTGCGGCGAGTCGCCCAGCTTTTTGCGCAGGTTTCCCATGTGGACTTCCACCGAACGTTCGTCAGCCTCGCTGATGTAGCTTCCGACGTCGTAATCCTCGTCCCGGAGCCTGCGCACAAGGTCGGACTTGGTCCGCACCGTCCGGCCGGCCTCAAGGAGCGCGTACAGCAGCTCGAATTCGGTGCGGGTCAGGTTCATTTCCCTGCCGTCAACGGTCACGGTACGGGATGCGTAACTCAGCTCAAGGCCGTTGTGGCTGAAGTTTCCGCGCTCCGGGTGGGCGGCGCCGTCTGCCGACGGGTCCTCCAGGACCTCTCCGGGCTCGGGGACGGACCGTGGGCGCCGCATCATGGCCGCGACCCGGGCACGAAGCTCCCGGGGCCGGAACGGCTTGGTGAGGTAGTCGTCCGCACCTGATTCGAGCCCGATCAACGTATCCAGTTCCTCGGTACGCGCCGTCAGCATCACGATATAGGCGTCCGAAAACTCCCGAATCTGCCGCGAAACTTCAAAGCCGTCAATGTCCGGCAGGCCCAAATCCAGCGTAATAACGTCAGGATTCAGGCTCTTGGCCATCAGGACGCCCTCAGCGCCGCCACTGGCGACGGTAACGTCAAATCCAGCCTGGGTCAGCACAGTGCGAACCAGTTCCCGAATGTCATGGTCATCTTCGATGACCAGACCCACACGTGCCTCACTCATAGAGCCCCCTCAGTGCCAACGTCAGAAGTATAGCTGGCTGCGGATATCCTGCTGGTATGGTCTCGAACACCCCGACATCTGCGTCGACCGAACAATGAGCAACCCCACGGCCTGGTCATCGGGCCGGCTGCGGTTCTTCAAGCGGCCCTTCCATGAATACCGGCTCACGGACCGGGTGGCCCTGAGCCAGATGCCGTTGTTCGTGACCACGCTCCTCACGGCCTTCCTGGTGTGGGCTTTCTTCCCGGACACCATGGGCAATCCCCTGTTCGTTACGTTCCTCATCTCCCAGCTGGCCCTGATGGCGCTCTGCTACACCGTCCCGTGGGACCGGTTGCCCTACACCAGTTTCCTGGCCATCCCGGTGCTGGACTTCATCTCCATCAGCGCAGGCCGCGAGGGCGGCCAGGAAAGCCTTACCGGCATCAGCCTGCTGGCCGTGTTCCCGGTCATCTGGCTCTGCGCTTCCGGGTACTACCCCAAGGCGGCCCTGTGGTTCTCTTTCCTGGGTCCGCTGGCCATCATCTGGGTGCCGCTGCTCCTGAAGGGCAACTCCACCCCGCAGGACTTCGCCCGGTCCCTCCTGCTGCCCGTCATGATGCTGGGGATCGGCGTATCCGTGAGCGTGCTGACCCTGAGCATGATGCGCCAGCAGAAGCAGCTGGAGGACAAAGATGAGCAGCTCCGGGCCAGCCTGCGCACCAGTAAGCGCCAGGAGTCGCTGCTGAACACCGTCCTGGATACCGTGCACCTGGGTGTGCTGGCGGTGGACGCCGACGGCCACGACGTGCTGATGAACCTGAAGCAGCGGGCCAACCACGAGCTGGCCCGGCCAAAGAACATTGCGGACCCCAACGAGTCCCAGCTCCTGGTCTTCGGCCCGGACCGGAAGACCCTGATCCCGGTGGAGGACCGTCCGGTCCGCCGCGCCGTCCTGGGCGAAACCTTCACCGACTACCTGGTGTGGCTGGGTGAAGGAAGCGAACAACGTGCCCTCGTGACCACGGCGCGCGCCATGAAGGACGCCGACGGCCGCTTCGCCGGCTCCGTGATCGTCTTCAGCGACGTCACGGACCTGGTGAACGCCCTCGCCGCCAAGGACGACTTCGTCTCCAGCGTCTCGCACGAGTTCCGCACTCCGCTGACGTCCATCCTGGGGTACGTCGAAATCCTGCTCGCCGACGAACCGGACCAGTCGCAGCGCGAGATGCTGGAGATCATCCACCGCAATTCCGAGCGGCTCCTGACCCTTGTCTCGGACCTGCTGTCCAGCCGGAACGGCCAGCTGATCGTCACGCCCCACACCGTGGACGTGGCTGAGCTGGTGCAAAGCAGTGTGTCCTCGGCGATGCCGCGGGCTGCCGCGGCCGGCGTGGAACTGCGAGCCGAAACTCCGCCGCAGCTCGAGGCCCACGTGGACAGCGCACGGATCTCCCAGGTGCTGGACAACCTGGTGTCCAACGCCATCAAGTACTCCCCCGACGGCGGCGAGGTAGTGGTCTCGCTCGCGCAGGAGGACGGACACCTGGCCTGCCGGGTGTCGGACACGGGTATGGGCATGAGCCCGGAAGATGCGTCGGAGGTCTTCGCCAAATTCTTCCGCACCAGCAACGTCCGGCGCACCGCCATTCCCGGGGTGGGGCTTGGCCTGCCCATCAGCAAGGCGATCGTGGAGGCCCACGGCGGGAGCATCGACGTCGACAGCACGCTTGGCAAGGGGACGACATTTACGTTCCGGGTGCCCGTCTAGTCCCCAACCGCACCTCACCCGCAAAGCTCAGCCAGGGAACGCTGCGGGCGTGGTCCCGGCCCGGACGACTTCGCCCCAGGACAGCCGCGCAAGCTCCTGGATCGAGCCCAGGATGTCCGACGGCGGCCGGCTGAGGTCCAGCGGAAACTCCACAATGTCGATGTCCGTGTTGAGGATGCGGCGGAGTTTCATCTCGCCTTTGCCGGCGTAGACCAGCCACGCGGTGGGCACGGCGAGCGCGGTGCAGTGAGCCAGCATTTGGTAGTGGTCGGCAGTCAAGGATGCGCCGGCATCCGACGCCGCCCGGTACTTGGCGTTGTAGGCCACCACCGGGCGTCCACCCAGCATGTGGACGGCGTCCGGGCGGACGGACAAACGGTCAGAATCGCGCACGGCCTCGCTGAGGAGGGCGTTGTAGCGCAGCCGCAGCTCCCCCGGGTAGGCGGCCATCGCGGAGCGCAGCGCGGTACCCACGAAGTCTTCGAACACCTGGGCCATGTCCACCACGAACGACGCTGTCCGGTGACTGCCCTCGCCGGCCTCCGCGGATGCATTGCGCAGGATCAGCTCAGCCAGGCGCAGCACGGCGTGGTAGCGCAGGTTCATCCGGGTGGGTGTCCACGGGGGCACCGGGCTGCCGGCCGGAAGGCGGGCAACGGCGTCGAGCTTTCCCTTCAGCTGGCGCAGCCTGCCAAGCACTTCCGGCCGCACGCCCGGTACCTGTCCCATCCGTTCCAGGGCCGCGCGGAGAATCCTGTTTTCGGCGATGTCCTCGGTGAACTCGTCGTAGGAGACCTCCAGGGGGACCAGCATGCCGGGGCGGCGGGAAATCTGGTCCGATATCCGGATCCGGCCCTTGACGGTCCTCAAGGATTCTTCAACGGTGAGGTAGCCCTGCAGGACGCCGCGGCCCAGCGCGCGCTCGGCCAATTGCGCCAAGGATTCCGCCAGCGCGCTCCACAATTCCCGTTCCTCGTCGGCGGCCACCGCATCCTGGCGGAAGCCCTGCTCCCCCGCGTAGCTGAGCAGGAACAGGAGCCTGCCCAGTCCCAGCCGGTCCTTGGGCCGGACGTCGAGCTGCACCGTTGAGGTCCGCACGGAACCCACCTTGCCTACCGGCTCGATCCGGTACAACCCCATGCCCATGGGCGACGCCTTGGCCAGGCCGCTGGCGTTCAGGAAGGCAGCGCTTGGCGCGTCCAGCCGTTCCACCATGCCGCCGGACAGCTCGTCCAGGACCAGGTGCCGCACGGACACCCGGGGGTCAGCGCGCTGCAATGCGTCCCAGCAGCTGGTCCAGCCCGAACCGCTCCTCCAGCTGAGCCCTGGTCAGCTGGCCGTGGTAGTGCTCCTCCAGCAGCGGAATCAGCTCGTATTTCCAGATCCGGCGCAGCCCGGCCGGAGTCTGGGCCGCCGGTTTCATGAAGTAGGACGGCCCGATCATCAGGTCCCGGTCCCACTCGTCAATGGCGCCATTGAGCGCATCCAGCAACAGCGCCGGGGTGGTATCCAACTGCCGGGCCTGCAGGAACCGGAGCAGGGATCCCTTCACCGGTTCCGTCTGCGGATGCAGCTCGATGAAGGAAAAACGGCGCCGGATGGCGGCGTCCATCATGGCGATGGACCGGTCCGCGGTGTTCATGGTGCCGATGATGTACAGGTTGTCCGGCAGCGTAAAGGGTTCGTTGGGGCTGTACTGCAGGTAGATCCGGTCATCGCGGTATTCCAGCAGGAAGTACAGCTCGCCGAACACCTTGGCCAGGTTGGCGCGGTTCATCTCGTCGATGATCAGGAAGTACGGCTTCTTCTCGTTGCCGGGTTTGGCGGCTTCTTCCGCCAGCCGGCGCAGGGGTCCGGCCACGAGTTTGAACGACACCTGGCCGTCGTCCGTTTTGTCCGGCCGGTAGCCCTCGAAGAAATCCTCGTAGGCATAGGACGGGTGGAACTGGACCAGTTTGACCCGTTCGTCCGTGGTGTCATCCGCCAGCTCCGCGGCGAGGTGCTTGGCCAGGTAGGTCTTGCCCGTGCCGGGGGGACCATAGAGGACCAGCTGGCGGTTTTCTTCCAGCAGCTCCGCGATCTCCTGGAGCGGTTCCAGTTCCATGTGCAGGGACGCGGCGAACTCGGGCGTCAGCGGGCGGAAGCCTTCCTGGACAGGAGGGACGACGGCGGCGCCGTCCGTGTCGGCGTCGGGCTCGGTTTCCGCCTCCGCGGGCAGCAGTGCCTGCAGCGCCTGCACCACCCTGGTGGCGTCCACCACGATGCCGGGGGTGCTGAGCTGGCGCTGGACGTGGCGGGGAAGGCTGGTGGTGGTGTGGCCGTCGTCGAACCAGCGCACCTTGCGCCGCAGCCGGCGGTTGTCGTCGTTGTACTCCGGCTCCCCCAGCACACCGCCCAGCCGCACCGTGCCGGCGTGCTGATAGAGCACCAGGTCGCCGGGCTTCATGACGGTGAGGAAAGCCAGGGCAGCGGTCTTGGTGTCCTCGCGCTCCACGTAGCCAAGGTGCTTGTAGTCCTCGTCCACGGCGTGTTGGACCACGCCGGCGCTGACACCAGGCTCCAGCGGACGGAGATGTTCGACGTCGAGGGTCACCTTCTCCTCGGCGTGCCAGGCTGTGAGCAGCTCCGGGTGGTCGCCGTGGGTCCGGAGCAACCAGGCCCGCCGTCCGGGATCGCCGACTTTGCGCCACTGGCTGACCAGCTGCCGGGAGTACCAGTCGATGCGCTGGCCCGCCTGCTCGTCGAGGTGCAAGCGGATGCGGTGGATGTCCGCGGTGATGTCCTCTTCGGTGTCACCGTTGGCACCGCCCACGAGGGAGGCGAACGCGTCACGGATTTCCTGACGTTCCACATCCGCCACCACGGGCTCGAAGTAGCCGGGCCACGCCAGGAATTCGATGCTGCGGCGGATGGCGGGCTGGTCATCGGGGGTGGAAGCTGCGAGGCGGTGGAATTGCAGCGGATCCTTGATGGCGGCCTGCACCACGGCGGCAGGCCGCTGCGCGACGTTCCGGACGAACCGGCAAAGCCACTTGAGGTGGTCCCAGATGGTCCAGTTGAATTCTGCGGTCCGGTCGCGGATCACGCCGTGGTCCGTCATGCCCGCGTAGAGCTCTTCGGGAAGCTCCAGCGGCGGCTCCAGCCAGCCCGCGGCCTCGGCCACGCGGGCGCGCTTGACCTTGAGGGACTTTACTTCGTGGGCCAGCGGAAGGGACTGCAGGAAGAGCAGTTCCACCGCCAGTTGCTTGGCTCCACGGGTGGCGCCGTCCAGGTTCTCGCGCAGGTTGGTCATCATCGGGGCCTTGGCGTCCGGGATGCCCCGTTCCAGGCGGTCCAGAAGTTCCGAGGCAGCCGCGACAGACCACGTCCGGGTGCGCCCGTCCAGCGGCGACGCCTTTCCCTGCAGACCCGGGCCCAGTACGAACCACGCTGCGTCCTCTATCTCCTTGGAGATGCCGAGGGCGCGGGTCATGGCAACAGTGGCGGTGGGGGTCATGCCCTCAAATTTACAGGGTCAAGCTGGGCGGCCGCTCCATGCAGCGTGGCTGCTGCCCCGCATACCGGGCTAGGACCCGGTGGCGGACCGCTTCCGGCCAAAAACGAAATACCCCATGGGCCCGACGAAATTGACGAAGGACGCAGCCCGCCACGCGGCCTTCGGCCCGTTGATAAGCTCGGCGGGCCGGCGGGAGATATCCCGCTGGGCGGCAATGAGCAGGGACACCTGCACGATCGCCGTCAGGATGGTGCCGGCCTTGCCGGAAGGCGACATTTCCTTCCAGGTCTTCTTCTTCCGCGCGGCACGGTTCTTGTTACTGGCCATCGGGTTTCCTTCCGCTGTTCGTTGTAGGTCAAGTCCAGTAGGTCCGCGCCGCCTTGTACAGGGGCTTAGTGCCTGTAGGGGGCCATCCGGTCCTTTTGTTCCTGGGTGAGTCTCAGTACCCGGCCGGAGGCTTCATCAACGAACGCCAGGTGGCTGCTGGCTTTCACGCAGTCCTCCCTGCTGACGGGGTCCTGGAGCACGTAGTGGATGTCAAAGCTGGCGCCCTTGAGGGCGCCGATCCATACCTGCACCACCGCCGGGACGTTTCGGTACTCCAGTGTCCTGACATAGCGGATCTTGTGCTCCACCACCAGGGCCAGGGTTCCGGCGGGCAGGTCGTTGAAAAGGGACACGTGCGGCTCGATGCCCGGCAGGCCGGTGCCGTGGGGCGGTCCGAACGCCGCGATCCTCGCCTCCTCCAGCATTCGCACGATCTGGACGTTGTTGACGTGGCCGTAGGCGTCCATGTCACCCCACCGCATGGGCACCAGGACTTCGATCCGGCCGCCCCCGTGCGCGCTCAGCTGTGCACCGCCGTCGAATCGTCCACCGGCATTTCGCCTGCGTCCGCACCGGCAAACTGGGACATGTACAGGCGGTGGTACGCGCCACCGGCTGCCAACAGGACCTGATGGTTGCCCTGCTCCACGATTCGTCCGTTCTCCATGACCAGGATGGTATCCGCATCGCGGATGGTGGAGAGCCGGTGCGCGATCACGAAGCTGGTGCGGTCGCTGCGCAGCGCCGCCATGGCCTTCTGCACCAGCAGTTCCGTGCGGGTGTCCACGGAGCTGGTGGCCTCATCCAGGATCAGCAACGAAGGATTGGCCACGAAGGCGCGGGCGATGGTGATCAGTTGCTTTTCGCCGGCGCTGACGTTGTTGCCCTCTTCATCAATCACGGTCTCGTAGCCCTCGGGGAGCGCACGGACGAAGCGGTCCACGAAGGTGGCCTTCGCTGCCGCCATGACCTGCTCTTCGGAGGCTTCGAGGTTGCCGTACCGGATGTTGTCGTAGATGGTGCCGCCAAACAGCCAGGCGTCCTGGAGCACCATGCCCACCTTGGAGCGCAGCTCCGAGCGGCTGAGATGGGTTACGTCCACGCCGTCGAGCATGATGGAGCCCGAGTTGAGCTCGTAGAAGCGCATCACCAGGTTCACCAGGGTGGTCTTGCCTGCTCCCGTGGGACCCACAATAGCGACGGTATTTCCAGGCTCGGCGGTGAAGGACAGGTCCTCGATCAGCGGCTTGTCGGGGGTGTAACTGAAGGTGACGTTCTTGAAGTCCACGTGCCCGTCGGTCTTGGCGGGCAGATGCTCGGTGGCGGTTTCCGCTTCCTCTTCGCTGGCGTCCAGGAATTCGAAGACGCGCTCGGAGGACGCCACGCCCGACTGGAGCATGTTGGCCATGCCGGCCATTTGCCCCAGCGGCTGGGTGAACTCCCGGGAGTACTGGATGAAGGCGGTCGCATCGCCCAGGGACATGGCACCGGAGGCCACCCGCAAGCCGCCCACCACGGCGATGCCCACGTAACTGAGGTAGGACACGAACTGCATGACCGGGAAGATGATCCCGGAAACGAACTGCGCCCCGAAGCTGGCCTTGTAGAGTGCCTCGTTGCGTTCCTCGAACCGCTCCAGCATGTCCGCGTCCCGGCCAAACACCCGGACGAGGTCGTGCCCGGAGAAGGATTCCTCGATCTGGCCGTTCAGGGTGCCGGTGTTCTTCCACTGTGCCGCAAAGAGTTTCTGGCTTCGGACCCCGATCATGCCCGCGGCCACGCCGGACAGCGGGAGCGCGATCAGGGCGATCAGGGCCAGCTGCCAGGACACGATGAACATCATGATCACGATGCCCACCACGGTCAGCACCGAGTTGACCAGTTGGGCAAAGGCCTGCTGGAGTGCCTGCTGGATGTTGTCGACGTCGTTGGTTACCCGGGACAGGACGTCCCCGCGTTGCCTTGTGTCGAAGTAGTTCAGCGGAAGGCGGTTCAGTTTGCCCTCGGTATCGTCGCGCAGCCGCCGGATGACCTTCATGACAATGCGGTTCAGCACGTACCCCTGCAGCCACATGAAGATGTTGGCCACGAAGTACATGACCAGGACCACGGCGATCAGCGTGGTGAGCTTGTCGAAGTTGATGCCGGTGCCGGGCACCAGTTCCATCCGGGAGACCATGTCCGCGAAGTTGTCCTGGCCCTGCTGGCGCAGGCCGGCGACGAACTGCTCCTTGCTGGCCCCTGCGGGCAGCTGCTTGCCCACCACCCCGGCGAAGATGACGTCCATGGCCTGGCCCAGGATCTTGGGGGCGATGACGTTGAGGACCACGGAGACCACCACCAGGCCCACCACGGCGTAGATGCCAGCCGCCTCGGGCTTCAGCAGCCCCATGAGCCGTTTGGCCGAGGGCCAGAAGTGTTCGGCCTTCTTGGCGGGCATGGCACCGAACATGCCGCCGTCCGCTTCGGTGGGCGTGAACTCCTCCTCGACAAAGTCCTCTTCCCCGGGCTGCGGGGCAGGCAGTGACCCGGCGTTGGCCGCGGACTGCGCGGCCGGCAGGGTTTCGTCCACCGGACCCGAGTCCTTCTTGCATGCGCTCATGCCACTTCCTCCACGCTCAGCTGCGATTCGACGATTTCCTGGTACGTCGGCGAGGTTTCCAGGAGTTCCTCATGGGTGCCCCGGTCCACGATCCGGCCGTTGTCCAACACCAGGATTTGATCGGCGTCGGTAATGGTGGAGATCCGCTGGGCCACGATGATGACGGTGGCGTCCGAGGTGGTGCCCTTGAGGGCGGCCCGGAGCCGGGCGTCCGTGGCCACGTCCAGGGCAGAGAAGGAGTCGTCGAAGAGGTAGACCCGCGGTTTTGTCACCAGCGCACGGGCAATGCAGAGGCGTTGGCGCTGGCCGCCGGATACGTTGGTTCCGCCTTGCGCGATCCGCGCATCCAACCCGTTCTTCTTCTCCCGGACAAAGGATTCTCCCTGGGCGACGCGGAGTGCTTCCCACAGCTCCTGGTCCGTGGCTTCGGCCTTGCCGAACCGGAGGTTGTGCTCGATGGTGCCCGAGAAAAGGTAGGGACGCTGCGGCACCAGGGCTACGCGTTTGGTGATCTCGGCACGGTCCATGCGGTCCACCGGTACGCCGTCCAGCAGCACCTGGCCGTCCACAGGGTCATACAGCCTCGGGAGCAGGCACAGGAGGGAGGTCTTGCCGGCACCCGTGGAACCGATGATGGCGACGGTCTGCCCGGGCCTGGCCGTGAAGCTGACGTTGCTGAGCACCGGGGACTCGGCTCCCGGGTAGGCGAAGGTGACGTTGCGGTACTCCACCACGCCGGCCAGGGTGGCCGGGGCCTGGGGGCTGCGGGGATCGTGGATGGAGGGTTCCACCCCGAGCACTTCGCCGATGCGGTCCGCGCAGACGGAGGCACGCGGGATCATCATGGCCATGAAGGTGCCCATCATGACGGCCATCAGGATCTGCAGCAGGTACTGCAGGAACGCCGTCAGCGATCCAACCTGCATGGCCCCGGCGTCCACCCGCTGGCCGCCAAACCAGAGCACGGCGGCGGTGGACAGGTGGAGGATCATGCTGATGGCCGGGAACATCAGGACGAAGAGTGCCCCGATCCGAAGCGACACGTCTGTGAGTTCCTTGTTGGCGCCGCCGAAACGCTCCGTTTCGAACGGTTCGCGCACGAATGCCCGAACCACCCGGATGCCGATGATTTGCTCGCGCAGCACGGCATTGATCCGGTCGATCTTCCGCTGCATGGTGCGGAACAGCGGCATGAGCCGGACCACGAGGTACCCCACCACCACCGCCAGCAGCGGGACCGACACCCAGACGAGCCAGGACAGGTTGAGGTCCTCGCGCAGCGCCATGATGATGCCCCCAATGCACATGATGGGGGTGGCAACCATGAAGTTCAGCCCCATGAGCAGGAGCATCTGCACCTGTTGGACATCGTTGGTGCCGCGCGTGATCAGGGTGGGGGCTCCGAAGCCGTTGACGTCCTTGGCAGAGAAGCTGGTGACCTTCCGGAACACCGCGCGGCGCAGGTCCCGGCCGACGGCCATGGCTGTGCGGGACCCGAAATACACGCCGGCAATGGCTGCACCGACCTGGGCGAAGGCCACCAGCAGCATCATGGCACCGGTACGCCAAATGAAATCGGTGTCCCCGCGTGCCACCCCCTCATCGATGATCTGCGCATTCAGGCTGGGAAGGTAAAGCGCGGCGATAGTGGATGCGAGTTGGAAAACGACGACAGCCAGGATGTACGGCGAATACGGTTTGGAGTAGCGCCGAATGAGGGTCAGGAGCATGGTTTCACTCTAGCCATCCTCACCGACATTGACGCCGGGCCCGAGCTCTTTTCTGCCCGGGATGTGATTCCCCGAAGCACGTGGAAATGCCGCAGCCCGCATCCGGAGGAATTTCCGGGTGCGGGCTGCGGCATTGGGACCGCGGGCACCGGGCCGGTGCCCGGCCCGAAGGGGACGGCCTACTGTCCCTGCACGGGCTCCGAACCGTCTGCGGAAGACGGCGCGGGGGCGGCGGCACTGTGCTTGCCGTGGCCTGCAAGGTACAGCGCCGCCGCAGCCTGCAGCTTGCGTTCCTTCAGGAGCTTGCGCTGGACCCTGCTGAGCTCTGCGGCCGTGGCTGCCTGCTTGGCTGCAACGTCGCGCTGGGAGCGCAGCTGCTCCTGGACGTCCAGGACCAGGCCGCCCAGTTCAACCTGCTGCCGGGCCAGGAGCTGCTGGGTTTCCTGCAGCTTCCGGAGCGTATCAGCGGCACTGGCCACCGCGTCCGCAGCCTTGTCGACACTGTCGGCGGTCCGGAGGTCCAGCCCCTCGGAGCGGAAACTCCTGGCAAAGACTTCCTCGAAGTCCTCCGTGGCAACCCTGCCGGACGCAGCTGCTGCGGCGGCAGCACCGCCGTCGTACGTCTTGGCCGGGGCAGCTCCGGACACGGCATGCGCCAAACTCCGTGCCGCTGTTCCGGGCCCCGCGGGAACGTCACGGTCCGGCGCTGCGGCCGGCACTACGGGCAGCTGCCCGGTCATGGCGGTCATCCCGGCTTCGCCGGCGGCATTGGCCTGCAGCGTGGACTCGGGGGTGATGTCAACGGTCTTGCGCAGCGGCACCTCCTTGATGAAGATCACGGCGATGAGCGCAACCACGCTCACGATGGCGGAAATCATGAAGATGCCGGCCGTGGCGTCACCGTAAGCAGCGCGCATGACGTCTGCGATCGGCGCGGGCAGGTCCTTCAGGTCCATCGTGGCGCCCCCGCCCCCGGAGGCCTGGATGCCAAGCTTCGAGAGCCCGTCGGTGGCAAGATCCTTGACGTGGTTGCCCAGTACGGCACCCAGCACGGAAACGCCGATGGCACCGCCCACCGAGCGGAAGAAGGCAACGGAGGCGCTGGCGGAGCCGATGTCCTGGGCACGGACGGTGTTCTGGACGGCGAGCACCAGGTTCTGCATCAACATGCCAAGCCCGACGCCGAAGACGGCGGTGAACAGCCCGGTGAGCCAGAGTTCGGTGGTGTGGTCCATGGTTCCGGCGAGCCCCAGACCGGCGATCAGCATCACGGTGCCGCCGATCAGGAAGCGCTTCCACTTGCCATAGCGGCTGATGAGCTGGCCCGATACCACCGAGCCAACCAGGTTGCCGGCGATCATGGGCAGCGTGAGCAGGCCGGCCTCGGTGGGCGTGGCGCCGCGGGCCACCTGGTAGTACTGGCCCAGGAAGGTGGAGGAACCGAACATGGCCACGCCAACGGCAACGGACGCAATGATGGCAAGGGCGGTGGTGCGCTCGGAGATGATCTTGAGCGGGATGATCGGCTGGGACACCTTGGATTCAACCAGGACCAGCAGTGCCAGCAGCAGGACGCCGCCGCCCACCATGACGGCAGACTGCCAGGACCACCAGTCGTAGTAGTCCGGGTTGCCGGCGAACGAAACCCAGATCAGGAGCAGGCTCACGCCGGAGGTCAGCAGGATGGCACCGAGCCAGTCGATCTTGGCGGGGCGCTTGACGTGCGGGATCTTCAGCGTGACCTGGAGCAGGATCAGGGCGACGACGGCGAGCGGCACGCAGACGAAGAACGTCCAGCGCCAGCCCAGCGAGCTGTCAACGATGAAGCCGCCCAGCAGCGGGCCGCCGGCGGTGCCGACTGCCATGACGGCACCCATGTAGCCGGAGTACTTGCCGCGTTCACGCGGCGGGATGATGGAGCCGATGATGGCCTGCGCCAGGGCAGTGAGGCCACCCATGGCGATGCCCTGGATCACGCGCGCGGTGAGCAGGAACGGGATGCTTTCGGAGAAGCCTGCCATGACCGAGCCGGCAACGAAGATCACGATGCTCAGCTGGACCAGGACCTTCTTGTCGAAGAGGTCGGCCAGCTTGCCCCAGATGGGGGTGGTGGCAGCGTTGGCCAGCAGGGCGGCCGTGATGACCCAGGCGAAGTCGGTCTGGGTGCCCTTGAGCTCGGACATGATGGTGGGCAGCGCGTTTGCCACGATGGTGCTGCTGAGGATGGCGGTGAAGAACGCGGCAAGGAGGCCGGTAAGGGCTTCCATGATCTGCCGGTGGTTCATGGGCGCGCCGGGTTCGTGGCGCTTGGATTGCCGCGATTCCTGTCTCGCGGAGCGCTGGCGCTGGCGCTCCTGCTCCTGGTCCGCGGCGGCGGTGACGTTGGCCATTTAGTTGACTCCTGCGTGTTCGTTGATTGTTCCGGCCGCCCTTGCCCGGATGGAATTCTTCAAGAATGCCGTCAGCTTGCTCAGCATCGCGGCGGTTGCAACGGCGTCGTCCTCGTTCCAGTCGGCGAGGTAGCCCTGCAGGGTTTCTGCCCGGTGGCGCACCAGCTCCGCGAGCTTTTCCTTCCCCCTGGGTGAGAGGGCCAGCAGCTGGGCCCTCCCGTCGTCGGGGTCCTGGGTGCGATCCACCAGGCCGGCGTCCGCCAGTTCAGCGATGTGCCGGCTGAGTACCGGAGCGCTGACCCCCAGACGTTCGGCGAGGTGCGCTGCGCGGGTTTCCCCTTCGCCGATGAACTTGAGCACGCCTTGGAGTGCGATGCCCGTGTCCTGACCTTTGACGTTGACCATGCTGACGCAGCGCAGTGCGCGCTGGAGGTCATAGATATGGCTGACGAGGTCGGCTGCGGTGGCCGGTGCGACAGACATGATCCTCCCTAAAGAATTAGTTGCTGCAAGCAACTGTACCAGAAAAAGGTTGCTTAGGGAAACGAAGTTATTGCGTGGATGCCTGTTAAATGGAATCGCTCCCCCGCGCAGCCGTTGCCGGCACGTGAGGGAGCGTTCTTGCAGAGGACTGCGTGGTCAGGGGTTCAGATGGGTGGGCGCGAACATCTTCAGGAGTGTTTGAACCACGACGACGTTGGGGCCGTCCGCGGCGAACGCGGCCTTGAGGGCGTCCCCCACATCCTCCGGGGCCACCAGGGTTGCCGGCACGCCGAAGGATTCGGCGAGCTTCACAAAGTCGGGGCGGGCCAGTTCGGTGGCCGTGGCCTTGCCGAAGGCGCCCACCATGTACTCGCGCAGGATGCCGTAACCGCCGTCGTCCACGATCAGCCAGGTGACCGGGACGTTGTGCTGCTTTGCCGTGGCAAGCTCGGCAATGGAGTACATCGCGGAACCGTCCCCGGACACGGCCAGCACCCTGGCGGCGTTGCCGCTCTTGCCGGTGGTTTCCAGGCCAACCGCACCGCCGATAGCCGCCGGGAAGCCGAAGCCGAGGCCGCCGGCGCCCTGGGCCGAGTGGAACTGGCCCTCGCGGGCGTCCCAGCACGACCAGCCCCAGTAGGCGCTGATGGTCATGTCCCAGAAAGTCTGCATGTCCGCCGGCACCGCCTCACGGATGGCCGCCATGAAGTGCAGTTCCTTGGACAAGTCCTGCGCTTCCAGCCGGGCCTTGACCTTCGCGAGGGTGTCCTTGACCAGGTCCTCGGGCGAGGTTCCGTGCCAGTCCGCCTGTTCGCCGTGCGGCTCCGTCAGGGCCGCGTCGAGCGCCGCCAGCGCCTGGCCGGCGTCGGCACGGATGCCCAGGCCGGGCCGGTTTGATTCCAGGACCCGGGGTTCGGCGTCGATCTGGATGATCCTGCCGCGCGGTTCGAAGGTGAAGTAGTTGGAGGTCACTTCGCCGAGCGAGGAGCCGATGACCACCAGCACGTCGGCATCCTCGAGAAGCTCCGTCATGTACTGGTCCTCGATCCAGGACTGGAGCGAGAGCTCATGGCTCCAGGGAAACGCACCGTTGCCGCCGGGAGTGCAGATGACCGGGGCGCGCATCTTTTCCGCCAGGGACAAGAGTGACTTCTCCGCCTTGCCGCGCCTGGTCCCGCCCCCGGCAATGATCGCGGGGCGCTTCGCCTCCAAAAGCCAGGCCACGGCTTCGCGGACCAGCTCGATGCGCGGCGGGTTGTCAGCGGCTTCGGCGAGCGCATCTTCCACTGGTGGCACCATGATGGGATCAAGAAGGACATTTTGCGGGATTTCCAGCCACACTGGCCCCTGCGGGGAGGAGATGGCTTCGGTCCAGGCATCCTGGATGGCGGAAGGGATGCCGGACGCGTGCTGGATCAGCCGCTGGCTCTTGGTGACGTTCGCGGCCGACGCCTTCTGGTCATCGAGCTGGTGCAGCATTCCCTTACGCCGGGCGCCGAGGCCCTCGAGGGGAATCTGGCTGGCCACCACCACCATGGGCACGCCGGTGGCATACGCCTCCTGAAGCCCGGACAGGGAGGTCAGCGCGCCGGGTCCGGTGGAGAGGAACAGCACGCCGACTTCACCCGTGGCGCGGGAGTAGCCGTCCGCTGCGAAGGCCGAGTTGTTCTCCACCCGCGAGGAGACGAAATGCAGGTTGCCGCGGCCCATGGCGTCGAACAGGCCGAGCGCGTGCTGGCCTGGGATGCCGAACACCGTCTTGGCGCCCAGCGCTTCAAGCGTTTCGACAACGAGATCCCCGCCGTTGCGGGCACCACGCCCTCGGGTGCCGGCAACGGCGGGCACGGGTTCGGTCACGGCGCTACTCCTTGGCGGCGGCAGCGAAACCGGCGGGCCGGTGGATCCCCCGGCCCAGCGCCTGGGCCTCGTAGCCGTTCGCCGCACCGAAGCGGTCCCCGGGAACGGCGTTGTCCGCCAACAGCGTCACCAGCTCGTAGGCGACGTGGCTGGCCGCGACGCCGGTGATCTCGGCATGGTCGTAGGCCGGGGCCACCTCGACGACGTCGGCGCCCACCAGGTTCATGCCGCGGAAGCCGCGGATGATTTCCAGGAGTTCGCGGCTGGTGATGCCGCCGGCCTCCGGTGTACCGGTTCCGGGCGCGTGGGCTGGATCCAGGACGTCAATATCCACGGAGATGTACAGCGGGCGGTTGCCGATCCGGTCCCGCACCTTGGCCACGGTTTCCAACACACCCTGATAGTAGACGTCGGCTGAGGTGACGATGCCGAACCCAAAGCGGTGGTCGTCGTCGAGGTCCTTCTTGCCGTACAACGGGCCGCGGGTGCCGATGTGGCTGATGGCCTCGGTGTCCAGGATGCCTTCTTCCACCGCGCGGCGGAACGGAGTGCCGTGGGTGTATTCGGCACCGAAGTAGGTGTCCCAGGTATCCAGGTGCGCGTCGAAGTGGAGCATGGCGATGGGTCCGCCGGCCCGCTCTGCGGCGGCACGGAGCAACGGCAGGGCGATGGTGTGGTCACCGCCCAGGGTCAGCAGTTTGCTCCCGGCCGCGGTCAGGTCCAACGCATTCTGCTGGATGGTCTCGATGGCCTCGTTGATGTTGAACGGGTTGACTGCCATATCCCCGGCGTCGGCCACCTGGATGTTCTCGAACGGGCTGACGTCCCAGGCCGGGTTGTAGGGGCGCAGCAGCCTGCTGGCCTCGCGGACGTGGTTGGCGCCAAAGCGGGCGCCTGGCCGGTAGGAAACTCCGGAATCGAAGGGGACACCCACCACCGTGACGTCAGCCTGGGCCACCTGGTCCAGGCGGGGCAGCCGGGCGTAGGTGGCGGCGCCGGCGTAGCGCGGGATCCGGGATGAATCGATGGGGCCAAGGTTGCCGTTGGCTTCGATGCGCAGCTCTTCCAATGGAGGCCTCTCCTTCGAGGAGTTGAGGGAATCTGTGACTGCCATCATACACTTGCGTTTCCCTATGCGCACCAAGTGTTTACCAAATGCACAGCCAAACGGCATGCCGGCGTCACGCACAGCACGCTTTGGGCAGGCGGAAGCGACGGGATGCCCGTAGTTGCGGGAGTGCGCGGACGCGGAGCCGGCTAAAGGCTGCCCTGCGTGACAGGGCTCGAGGCGGAATGGCCGCGGGTAGCGAAGAGTTAACGGCTGGCAGCAGGGACCAGGACCCAGAGCACCTCGACAGGCTTGTCCGAGGGATTGATCCAGGTGTGGGGCTCGCGGCCCGGGAAGGTGACCGTGTCGCCGGTAGTGAGGTCGTACTCCTCATTGGTGAGGATCAGCCTGATGGACCCCTTAACCACATGCAGCACATCCACGTCGCAGTCCACGG
Organism: Pseudarthrobacter sp. fls2-241-R2A-127; assembly: GCF_030209355.1. Taxonomy (GTDB): domain Bacteria; phylum Actinomycetota; class Actinomycetes; order Actinomycetales; family Micrococcaceae; genus Arthrobacter. Next base: position 125,098 of record NZ_JARVSF010000019.1, on the reverse strand, counting down.
CGTACAGCTCGGACTCTCCGCGGCCGTGCGGCTCGATGATCGCCTGGATGATCTGGACCCGGCGTTCCGACCGGGCCGTCAGCAGCCGCTCCACGATGCCCTGGCCACCCAGCGAGATCCGCGGGCCGTCATTCCGCTTAGTCAGGTGGGTTTCAGGCGCCGCAAAGAGATCGCCGATGGAGATGGACAGCACCTGGCAGAGCGTCACGAGGGAGGCGACCGACGGCGAGGTCAGGTCCCGTTCCACCCGGCTAAGGAAACCCTTGGTCAGCCCGGTGGCATCGGCCACCTGCTCGATGGTGAGCCGCTGGGACTGCCGTGCGGCGCGGATCCTGGAGCCGATGGCAACAGGGACATTGCTGGGCTCAACTGGCAGTGCCTTCATCTACGAACCTTTCATGGCCGGCAGCCCGGCCGCACTCTCGAGCCATACTAATGGCCGCCGCTTTTGTGACGCGCCCATGCCACACCGGTGCGGGCCGCCCGATCCCGCCCTTGACTGTTGCAGCCGTCACACTCTAGTCTGTGGAAACTCCTGTTGCCTATAGGGCAATAAAAAGGAGCCGTCTCCGTTCGTCCGCGGCGGTTCCGGGCGCCGTCGCCCCCGGTCCCACACCCGGCGCCCAACAGCTCCAAGGAGCCCATCTATGGATGCAAGTGCCATCAACATCGCCATCGTGGTGGTGTACATTCTCGCAATGCTGGCCTTCGGCTGGTGGGGCAAGTCCCGCACCAGAAACAACAGCGACTTCCTGGTGGCCGGACGGCGCCTGGGCCCGTTCCTCTACACGGGAACCATGGCCGCCGTTGTCCTGGGCGGAGCCTCCACGGTGGGCGGCGTCGGTTTGGGCTACAAGTTCGGCATCTCAGGCATGTGGCTGGTGGTGGCCATCGGCGCCGGCGTCCTGCTCCTGAGCCTGCTCTTCGCGGGAACCATCCAGAAGCTGAAGATCTACACCGTGTCCCAGATGCTCACCCTCCGCTACGGGAGCAGGGCTACCGAAGCGTCCGGCATCGTGATGCTCGCCTACACACTGATGCTGTGCGCTACCTCCACCGGCGCCTACGCCACCATCTTCGTGGTGCTGTTCGGCTGGGACCGGGCCCTGGCCATCGCTATCGGCGGCGCGATCGTGCTGGTGTACTCCACCATCGGCGGCATGTGGTCCATCACCCTCGCGGACCAGGTGCAGTTCGTCATCAAGACGGTGGGCATCTTCTTCCTCATGCTCCCGTTCACCCTGAACGCCGCCGGCGGCCTGGACGGCATCCGCAGCCGCGTTGACGCCAGCTTCTTCCAGATGGACGGCATCGGCGTCCAGACGATCATCACCTACTTTGTGGTGTACACCCTGGGCCTGCTGATCGGCCAGGACATATGGCAGCGCGTCTTCACCGCCAAGACGCCCAAGGTGGCCCGCTGGGGCGGTTCGACGGCGGGCCTCTACTGCATCCTCTACGGTGCCGCCGGCGCCATGATCGGCCTGGGCGCACGCGTTGCCCTGCCAAACATCGATGTGAAGGCCCTCGGCAAGGACGTGGTCTACGCGGAGGTTGCCACCAACCTGCTGCCGATCGGCATCGGCGGCCTGGTGCTCGCCGCCGCCGTCGCCGCCATGATGTCTACCGCCTCCGGCGCCCTGATCGCCGCGGCCACGGTGGCCCGCGCCGACGTCGTGCCCTTCGTCGCCGGCTGGTTCGGCAAGACCGTCAACACCGACGACACGGACAACCCGGAGCACGACGTCAAGGCCAACCGCGTCTGGGTCCTGGGCCTGGGCATCATCGCGATCATCATCGCGATCATCACCAAGGACGTGGTCGCCGCGCTCACCATCGCCTACGACATCCTGGTCGGCGGCCTGCTGGTGGCGATCCTGGGCGGCCTGGTCTGGAGGCGCGGCACCGGTATCGCCGCCGCAGCGTCCATGGCCGTGGGGTCGGTCATCACCCTCGGCACCATGATCATCCTCGAGATCAACGCCGAGGTCCCGTTGGACGGCATCTACGCCAACGAACCGATCTACTACGGCCTCATCGCCTCAGCCGTTGTTTACATCGCGGCGTCACTGCTCACCCGGCCCACGGACCCTGGGGTCATGCAGGCCTGGCAGCGGCGCGTGTCCGGGCAGGAGCAGGAAGGGACTCCGGAGGAAGTCCTCGCCGGCCGCTGAGCCTAAGAGTCGCAGGACCCACAAAAAGATAGAGCACGACGACGGCGCCTCCTTTCGCTTTACCGCGAAAGAAGGCGCCGCCGTCGTAAGTCCTACTCCCCTGCGCCGCGGAGTTCGTCGTCATCCAGCGGGACTTCGCGGTCCTCGGCGTCGATGACGATCTGCGGAGCCTGGACCACGGGCTCTTCCTGGTCCAGGAATTCATCCTCCGCGTCCCAGCCGGCGTCGTCCACCGGTGCATCCTCGGCGTAATCGTAGGCGGGGTCCGCTTCTACGGCGTCCAGGTGCGGCATGTCCGGGTGCTGTCCGGTGGTGCTCATGATTCAACCTCCGTGTATTCGCCTGGCGTGCTCTTTCTGGAAGGCGCAGGCCGCGCCACACCTTCATCACAGCACCGGCGGGGCAGAGGGTCAAGGGCCCCGGCGGGAGCGTGTAAGGCCGTGGAATTGAGCCAATGCGGGGTGCGGTTTTACGGTCAACCGAAACTCCCCAGCGAGGTTTGCCAGCCAAAAAACCACGGAAATTCGCAGTACGCTGGCAGGGCAAAGGCGCCGCAACCATGCCCTTTCCAAGCCCAGGAGTACCAGTGTCGCAGCACGCCCAGTCCGAATCCCATGCCGTCCCGGAGGGCGCCCCGACCACGCAAAGCCAGCCCTCGCCGTCGAACATCAAGCGGTGGCGCCAGTACCTGGCCGACGAGCGCGCGGAAGCCGCCGTCTACCGTGACCTGGCGCAGAACCGCGAAGGGGAAGAGCGGGCCATCCTGCTGGCCCTGGCCGAGGCTGAAGGCCGGCACGAGGCGCACTGGCTGGCCCTGCTGGGCGAGCACGCGGGCAAGCCAAAACGGGCGTCCGCCCGGAGCCGGTTCCTGGGCTTCCTGGCCCGGCACTTCGGCTCCGTCTTTGTGCTGGCACTGGCCCAGCGCGCGGAGGGCCGCTCCCCCTACGCCAAGGACCCCAACGCCACCGAGGCCATGGCGGCCGACGAACAGATCCATGAGGAAGTGGTCCGGGGGCTGGCAACCCGTGGCCGCAATCGCCTGGCCGGCACGTTCCGCGCCGCCGTCTTCGGGGCCAACGACGGCCTGGTCAGCAACCTCTCGCTGGTGATGGGCATGGCCGCGTCCGGAGTAGCAAGCAGCGTGGTCCTGCTCAGCGGCATCGCCGGGCTCCTGGCCGGCGCCATGTCCATGGGGGCCGGCGAGTTCATCTCGGTCCGTTCCCAGCGGGAGCTGCTGGCAGCCACGCGCCCCACCCAGGTCACCCTGGCGGTCGCTCCCAAGCTGGACCTCGAACACAATGAACTCCTGCTGGTGTACCTGGCCCGCGGGATGTCTCGGGAGGCTGCCGAACACCGGGTGGCCGAGCGCACGGGCCTGCTGTCCTGCGACTGCGACCCGAGCCTGTCGCTGCAGCCGGAGCTGCCCGAGGAAGCAGACCAGCATGAAGCAGTAGGCACCGCATGGGGCGCCGCGCTCTCCAGCTTCTGTTTCTTTGCCTCCGGCGCCATCGTTCCCATCCTGCCGTTCTTGTTCGGCCTGACGGGAGTCACCGCCCTCGTGGTGGCAGGTGTCCTGGTGGGGATCTCGCTCATGGCCACCGGCGCCGCTGTTGGCCTGCTGTCCGGCACGTCCCCGCTCACCCGCGGCCTGCGCCAGCTCGCCATCGGCCTGGGTGCCGCTGCCATCACGTACCTGCTGGGCCTGCTGTTCGGCACCGCGGTGGGCTAGCCACCACCTGCCCACCCCGTGGAGGTCCTCCGGCGTCGGAGGACCTCCACTGCTTCCTCCACTGTGTCCACCAGGAAGATGTAGTCCGCCATGGTGCGGCCCGCGGCAAGACTGGCCAGCATGGGCCATGCCGGGTACTCCTGCTCCCAGTGCCGGCGCCCCACCAGCACCATCGGAGCCACTTTTTCCCGGGCACCGTAGTAGTTCTCGCAGGCGTCCTGGAAGATCTCCTGGACCGTGCCCGCGGCTCCGGGGAGGAATACGATGCCGCCGTGGCACAGTTGCAGGAGGATGGCTTCGCGGATGGCGTTGGCGAAGTATTTCGCGATGTGCGTGGCGAAGTAGTTGGGCGGCTCATGCCCGTAGAACCAGGTGGGGATCCCCAGGGACGGCGTCCCGCCCGGGTGGCGGTCGACGACGGCGGCGGCCGCGCGTGCCCACGCCGAGACCGAGGGCCGGAACCCGGGGACGGCGGCGAGCGCGGTGAGCTCGCGCTGCACGTCGTCGTCGGACGCCTCGCTCAAGTACGCACCCAGGTTGGCCGCTTCCATGGCGCCTGGCCCACCGCCGGTTGCCACCACATGGCCGTCCCGGGCAAGCAGCCTGCCCAGCCGCACCGCCTGGGCAAAGTCCGCACTCCCGCGCGGGGAAGCATGTCCGCCCATCACGCCGACGATGGACCTGCGGTCCCACGGTGCGGACCGGATGAGTTCATCGAGCGCATCGCCGATGGCGTGGTCGTGCAGGGCGGAGGCCAGGGTCGCATCAACCCGGTGGCGCTGGCCCGGCTGGATGCTCCAGTGGTAGATGCGGGCGTCAGGCAGTTCTTCATAGGGGGACGCAGCCAGCCCGGCGTAGAGCTCCGCCGGGGAATACAGTGTGGCGCGGTAGGGATCGAACGGGATGCCTTCGAGCCGGGGAAAGATCAGCGCGCCCCGGCTGCGGAGGTTGGCCTCCATGCCGTCGTCGAACAGGCAGCCAAGAAACATGGCCCCCTCAACATCGACCCTCTTCAGGGCCGCAGCCCGCCCCCGGAGGTCCAGGGACTGGGCGTGCCAGCCATGCAGGTTGACAGCACCGTCGGCAACCAACCGGTCAAAGCTGGCCAAGTCCTGGACTTCGAGGGTGCGGGGACGGGGGCCCAGGCTTCCGGCGAAATTCACGGCTGCGGCCCTCCGTTCCTGGTCATGGAGCCAGCCTAGGGCACAGCACACGAAAAACAGGGCCAGATCCGGCCCCTCCGGTCTTTCCCGGAAGGGCCCGATCCGGCCCGTGAAAAAATACTAAGCCGAGGCCCTCACCGGCACGTAGCCGTCACGGAAGTGCGCCTCCAGGTCCTCAAGCGAGTGCCCCTTGGTTTCCGGTACGAATTTGATGACGAAGGCCAGGGACGCAAGGTTGACCAGGACGAACAGGCCGAAGGTGCCCGTCGATCCCAGGGCGTTGACCACGATGGGGAAGAGGAACGAAATAGCGGCGTTTACGGTCCACAGCGCAAAGACCGCGATTCCCATGGCGAAGCCGCGGATGGCCAGCGGGAACATTTCCGAGAGCAGGAGCCAGACGCAGGTGCCGATGAAGCACTGGACAAAGGCAACGAACAGCATCATGGCCGCAAGGATGGTGTAGCTGGCCAGGTCCGACTGGGGCAGGAGGAAGACGATTGCCAGGAGCGCCTGGGAACCCACCACGCCCGAGAACCCGATGACCAACATCCTGCGGCGTCCGACGAACCCGAGCAGCCAGATGCCCAGGATGGTCATCAGCACCGAGGTCACGCCGACACCGATGGTAGCCACAAGCGAGGCGCTGACGCCGAGCCCGCTCTTCTCCAGGATGGTGGGGGCGTAGTAGTTGACTGTGTTGATGCCGGTGGCCTGCTGGACGGCGGCCAGGCCAATACCGATCCACAGCAGGCGGCGCATCCAGGGGTTGTTGCGGAGGTCGCGCAGTGCGTGGCCGCGTTCTTCCTTGGCGGTGCGTGCCGCGAGGGCAATTTCCTCGAATTCAGCGGCGGCCTCTTCCGGGCTGCGGCTGAGGTCCAGGACGCGGCGGCTGTCCTCAAGGCGGCCGCGGATGGCGTACCAGCGCGGCGACTCGGGAAGCATCAACATGCCGGCGAGCAGTGCGAGGGCCGGGATCGAGGCGATGCCCAGCATGGTGCGCCAGACCTCATTGTCATGGATCAGGGCATCCAGGAGTGCGTTGATGGCGAAGGCGAGCATCTGGCCGGTCACGATCATGAGTTCATTGATGGTCACCATCCGGCCGCGCAGATGGGCCGGCGCCATTTCCGCCAGGTACAGCGGGCAGGTCACGGCGGCGGCCCCGACCCCCAGCCCCAGCACGATGCGGGCGGCGATCATGAAGGAGACGTTCGGCGCCAGGGCGCAGCCCAGGGCACCCAGCAGGAACAGGAGGGCGCAGACAAGCAGGGAGCCGCGGCGGCCCAGCCGGTCCGCCATGCGTCCACCGGTCAGGGCGCCGACGGCGGCACCCGGGAACAGCAGTGCGCTCACCACCGTGGCTTCCTCGACGGCGGTCATGTTGAGGGAGTCGTTCATGTACAGCAGGGCGCCGGAGATGACGCCGGTGTCATAGCCGAAGAGCAGGCCGCCCAGGGTGGAGATGACCGTGAGCCGGGCCAGGTATCCGCGGCGCCGGGTACCCGTGGCGCCCGTTGGTTGTTTTTGCAACAGCATTGTTGCCTCTCAGATTCTCTCGGGGACCGGCAGGCCGGTCCGGGAATGTGATGCGTGCCACGACAATTAGAGCGCTCTAATTCTTTCGCGTCAATAGAAAGTCCTAATGTCAGAACATTCACTATTGGCGGCGTTTTCCGCTACGCCGGGACGCAGTCCCTTGACCCAGGGAAGTCGCCTGCTACGATCGAGGAAGAAAGTATGTCCTATCAAGCGAACATATATCGGCTTATGGGCCGGCAGCACGTCTGACCGGACCGGACTGCCGGGCAGATACCAACGACGAGGGAACGCACCGTGGCGAACAACCTGGGACTGAGCATCGACCGTTCCTCCCCCGTGCCCCTGTACCACCAAGTGGTCCAAGGGATCGAAGCCGCAATCTACAGCGGAGTGCTCGAACCCGGCAGCCGGCTAGACAACGAAATCGACCTGGCCGCCCAGCTCAACCTCTCCCGGCCAACCATGCGCAAGGCGATGGACGAACTGGTGCGTTCCGGACTGCTGGTGCGCAAGCGTGGTGTAGGAACACAGGTGGTTTCCAGCCAGGTACGCCGTCCGCTGGAGCTCTCAAGCCTCTACGACGACCTCACCAACAACGGGAAGAAGCCCACCACCGAGGTCCTCAGCTTCTCCCACGTGGAGGCAGACGAAGCCACCCTCACCACACTGCAGCTCCCCGCGGGATCCAAGGTCTACCACTTCACCAGGCTGCGGCGGGTGGGCGGCAAACCCCTGGCCCTGATGGAGAACTGGGTGCGCGACGACATCGCCGACATGGATGAGGCCATGCTGGGCGCAGAAGGCCTCTACTCGATCCTCCGCCGCGGCGGAGTGAATTTCCGGCTGGCCAACCAGCGCATCGGCGCCGTCAATGCCAATGACTACCAGGCGTCCATGCTTGACACCGCCGCCGGGTCCGCACTGGTCACCATGGAACGCACGGCCACGGACGATACCGGCCGCCGCGTCGAAACCGGCCACCACGTCTACCGGGCCGATTCCTACAGCTTTGAAATGACCCTCGTACAGCGCTAGCGCAAAGGACCACTCCATGACCAACTGGGTCTATCCCCTGGGCACAGCCACGGACGGCAGCTGGGACATTTCGATCGGCACCTCCGATTCGGCCCTCTCCGTTGAAGGCTGGGCACACACCGGACTGAAGGTCGCCACCTTGCCGGCGGGCGCCGCCGTCGACCTTCCCGCCGCGGACGAGGAACGCATTGTGGTCCCCCTCAACGGGTCCTTCACCGTCACCGTGGACGGGACGGACTACCCCCTGACCGGCCGCACCTCCGTCTTCTCCGGCCCCTCGGACGTGCTCTACTCAGGCACAGGACGCACCGTCAGCATCAGCTCTTCCGACGGCGGCCGGGTCGCCGTCGCCACCGCGCCTGCCCAGGCGTCGTACCCCACCAGGCTGGTGCCCGCCGCTGAAACCCCGGTGGAACTGCGCGGGGCGGGCAACTGTTCGCGCCAGGTCCACAACTTCGGCACGCCGGCAGCGCTTGAGGCCGACCGGTTCATCGTCTGCGAGGTGCTCACCCCGGCCGGCAACTGGTCCTCCTACCCTCCGCACAAGCATGACGAAGAGAAGGACGGGGAGACCTCCCTCGAGGAGATCTACTACTTCGAAACACAGGTAGCGGCCGACGGCGCGGGACCGGCCGAGGCCGATGCCATTGGCTACCAGCGCGTCTACGCCTCGGACGAGCGGCCCATCGATGTCTCCGCCGAGGTCCGCACCGGCGACGTTGTCCTGGTGCCCTACGGCTGGCACGGCCCCGCCATGGCTGCGCCGGGATACGACCTCTACTACCTGAACGTCATGGCCGGTCCCGGCCCCGTGCGGGAGTGGCTGATCAGCGACGACCCGCACCACGGCTGGGTCCGGCAGACCTGGGAGAGCCAGGCCATCGATCCCCGGCTGCCGTTCGGCGCCTGACACTGGCACGGCAGGCAGGCGGGGCCGCGGCGGCCGGCTGGCATAGTGGTGTCTTGTGAGACAGACTTCCCCTTCGCTGCGGTCAGTGACCATGGAGGACGTGGCCCGCGAGGCCGGCGTAAGCCGCGCCCTGGTGTCGCTGGTGATGCGCGATTCACCCAAGGTATCCCCCGCCAAGCGGACGGCCGTGCTGGAAAGCGCCGCCGCCCTGGGCTACTCCCCCAACAGGCTGGCCAGCCGCCTGGCAAGCCACCGTACCAGCACCCTGGGCGTCCTCTTCCTGGACCTGCACAACTCGGTCTTCGCAGACATCTACGACGGCCTCACCCAAGGTTTGGCGGGCAGCGGCAACCAGGTGATGGTCGCCGTCGGCTCCGCTGATCCCGGGACGGAGCTGGAGGCCGTCCGGTCCTTCGTGGACCTGCGCGTGGACGGTGTCCTGCTGGCCGGCTACACGGGCACCTCGGAGGAACTGGCCGGGGCCCTGCGCGGTACGCCCGCCGTCGTCATCACCCGGGAGATGGAGGCCGACGGCGTCGATTCCGTCCTGACGGACGACTTCCGTTCCGGTGCGCTCGCGGTGGAGCACCTGTACCAACTGGGGCACCGGCGGATCGCGCACTTCGATATCTCGGACTGGCTTCCCTATACGGACCGCCGCAATGGGTACCTGCACGCCATGCAGCAGTTTGGGCTGGAGCCGCAGCTGGTCCACAGCGATATGACCGAGCGCGGGGGCCGGGCCGTCATGGAAGGATTCCTGGACTCCGGCACCACCCTGCCCACGGCAATCTTTGCGCATAACGACCTGACCGCCATCGGGATCATGGAAGCCCTGGCGGACCGTGGACTGTCCGCCCCCGGGGATGTGGCGGTGGTTGGCTGCGACAACATCGAGGTTGCCGCTTCCCCCCTGATCGGACTGACTTCCATCGACCAGCATGCCGGAGAGCTCGGCAGGCTGGCGGCGCACACCATGCTGGACCGGCTTGCGGGGACGGCCGGGCCGGGTGTAACCCGCAAACTCGACCCGGCCCTGATGGTGCGCCGCTCCTCGGATCCGGCCGCCTAGCGGCCGGCCAGCTCCGGTTCCGGCTGGGCCTGCGCGGCGTTTCCGGTGCGCTCGGCACGTCCGGCGCGCTTAGCGCGGGCCGCTGCGAAGCCCATGACGGCGACGCCGGCCAGGGTGATGACGGCCCCGGCCCAGATGGGCGACGTGTAGCCGAATCCAGCGGTGATGGTGACCCCGCCCAGCCAGGCACCCAGGGCATTGCCTACGTTGAAGGCACCAATATTGGCACCGGAGGCAAGCGTGGGAGCGCCGGGGGCGTCCTTCATGACCCGCATCTGCAGCCCGGGAACGGTGGCGAAGCCGAAGCCGCCCATCAGGACCAGTGAAACAACGGTGAGCACCGGGTTGGCAGCGGTGAGGGCAAAGGCCACCAGGACCACGGACAGGATGGCAAGCACGACCAGGAGCGTGCGGTCCACGTTCCGGTCGGCGGCCTTGCCGCCCAGCGTGTTGCCGGCGAAGAGGCCAACGCCGAAGACAATGAGCAGCCATGGCACGGTGGAGGCCGCGAAGCCGGACACCTCGGTCAGGGTGTAGGCGATGTAGGTGAACGCGCCGAACATGCCGCCGAAGCCAAGGATGGTCACCACGATGGACAGCCATACCTGCCCGGAGCGGAAGGCGCGCAGCTCGGAGCGCAGGCTCCCCGCCTTGTCGGCCTCACCGGCCTGCCGGGGCACGAGTGCAAGGATGCCGGCGAGCGCCACCACCCCAATAACGGTGATGGCCCAGAACGTGGCGCGCCACCCGGCCGCCTGGCCCAGGAGCGTGCCGAACGGGACCCCCAAGACATTGGCGGCAGTGAGTCCGGTGAACATCAGCGCGATGGCACCGGCCTTCTTGCTGGGCGGCACCATGCCTGCGGCCACCACGGCTCCGATTCCGAAGAAAGCACCATGCGAAAGGGCTGCAATGATCCGGCCCAGCATCATGGGCCAGTAGCCGCCCGCGGTGGCGGAAAGCAGGTTTCCTGCGATGAACAGGACCAGCAGGGCCGCAAGCACCGGCTTGCGCTCGAGCCTCGTCACGGCGGCGGTAAGGCCGAGCGCGCCCACCACCACCGCGAGAGCGTAGCCGGAAATGAACCATCCGGCGGAGGCCTCGCTGACGCCGAAATCTGCTGCCACCTGCGGAAGGAGGCCGGCGATGACAAATTCGGTGAGTCCTATTCCGAAGCCGCCGAGGGCGAGGGCTATCAGGCCAACAGGCATGGGAATGCTCCTTTGAGCTGTAGGTGTGTTTGTCCCCGTCCGGGGAAGGCGCCTAAGATAGTTGCAGGCGCGGTATTTATTGTTGCACATGCAAATATACCGCGCAAGCAACTATTCGGGTTCAGTGAGTGATGGCCGCCCGTTCGGCGCCATCATGGTGAAGGAGCAACCATGGGCATCAAGGACGACGCCGTTGAGGTACGGGCCCAGGGATGGCGCACCTTGGCGGCCCTGCATGGCTTGATCGAAGGTGAGCTGGAACGCTCCCTGCAGGCCGAGTCAAAGCTTTCCGTGGTGGAGTACACCGTGCTGGATGCCCTCAGCCGGCAGGACGGGTGGCACATGCGGATGCAGCAGCTGGCCCGCGCCACGGCGCTCAGCCCCAGCGCCACCACGCGGCTGGTCAACCGCCTGGAGGACCGCGGCCTCCTGACCCGGATCCTGTGCGACGACGACCGCCGCGGCATTTACACCGAGCTGACCTCCAGCGGCATCAGCCTGCTTACAGAGGCCAGGCCCGTGCACGACGCCACCCTGGAGCGCGCGTTGGACCAGGCCCAGGCGGTCCCGGAGCTGGCACCGCTGGTGGACGCACTCCCCCGGCTGCACGCGCCGGCATAAACGGCAACCCCCGGACGGAACGTCGCGGGGGTTGCTGCTTGATGCGCGGGAACGGACCTTTTGGTCAGGTAACCTTGGCTGCGGCGTCCGTGGAGTGGCCGCCGGCAACGTTCTTGAAGTAGTGCTCCAGGTCCTCAAGGCTCTTGTCCTTCGTCTCCGGAACATATTTTGCGGCGAACGCGATGGCGCCGACGCCAAGCACGGCGAACACGAAGAACGTATTGGAGATCCCGATCGCTGCCAGCAGCTGCGGGAAGCCGAAGCCGATCAGGAAGTTCACGATCCACAGCAGGAAGGCCGAGGCCCCCATGCCCAGGCCGCGGATCTTCAGCGGGAAGATTTCCGAGAGCATCAGCCAGGTCACCGGGGAGATGGCTCCCTGCTGGAAGGCCAGGAAGGTCACTGTCAGCGCCAGGATGACGAAACCCCGGGCAGACCCTTCCGGCAGGATCAGCGAGAAGAAACCGATCAGCAGCAGCGCCGTCGTGGTTCCCACCTGGCCCGTGATCAGCATCCGCCGCCGGCCCACCTTGCCCAGCAGCCAGATCCCCACGAACGTAGCCAGGACCGAGATCACGCCGTTGGCGATGTTGGCCGTCAGCGCAGCCTCGCGGCCAAAGCCGGACTGCGACAGGATCTGGGTTCCGTAGTACATGATCGAGTTCACCCCGGTGATCTGCTGGATCACCGCCAGGCCCAGGCCCACGAAGAAGATCCGGCGGAGCCACGGGATGCCCAAGTCCTTCCACGAGCCCATCTTGGACTTGTAGTCCTCCACGGCCATGGCCTTGACTTCTTCAAATTCCCGGCGGGCCTCCTCCTGCGACCTGATCCGCTGCAGCACGCTGAGTGTCTCGCCGAAGCTGCCGATGGACGCCAGCCAGCGCGGGCTCTCCGGCATGAAGTTCATTCCGATCCACAGCGCGATGGCCGGAAGGGTGGCGATCACCAGCATCCAGCGCCAAATGCCGTGGGACTCGCCAAAGGAGTTGCCCAGGTAGGCATTGAAGATGAACGCGAGAAGCTGCCCGGTGACGATCATGAGTTCGTTCTGGGTGACTATCCGGCCGCGCCGGTTGCTCGGCGATACTTCGGCCAGATAAACCGGGACCGTCACCGATGCCCCGCCCACGGCCAGCCCCAGGATGAAGCGGGCGGCGATCATGACTTCAGTGGTCGGCGAGAACGTGCAGCCGAGCGTGCCCAGGAGGAAGATGACCGCCAGCACCATAATCATTTTTCGCCGGCCGTTGCGGTCAGCCAGGCGTCCGCCGAACAGGGCACCGAAGGCGGCGCCGAACAGCAACGACGACGTAACCAGGCCCTCAGTGAGCGGGGTGAGTCCCAAGTCCTCCTGCATATAGGGCAGGGCACCGTTGATTACCCCGGTGTCATAACCAAACAGCAGGCCGCCGAAGGTGGAAATGATGGTGACCGTGCGCAGGGCCCGCTGATGGTTGCCGGGCCGCGCGCCGGTATGCGCAGGCGAACTCATAGGCTGACTTTCTGGACATACTGCTTCATGGTTTCCAACTGGTAGCGGGAAACCTCTTCGGCTTTTTCGTCTTCGGCAAAGACGCTGGAGACCATCACTGTATCCTCCCGGTCCAGGAAGCCGATTTCCTTCAGGCCGCCGAAGAACTCGTCCCAGTTGACGTCGCCGTCGCCGATCTTCAGGTGCTGGTGGACCCGGACCGGGTTGCCCGGCGGGTTGGTGATGTAGCGCAGCCCGTGGGAGGCATGGTGGTTCATGGTGTCGGCCACGTGGACCAGCCGCAGCTTGTCCCCCGCCGCCCGCATGATGTCCAGGGGCGCGTTCTTCATGTGGAAGCTGTGTGAAGCCACATAAACCATGCCCACGTTCTTGGAATTGACGCCGCGGATCATGCGGATGGCAGCCAGGCCTTCCTCAACGAAATCGTCCGGGTGCGGGTCGATGAGCAGGTCGATCCCCTCCCGCTCGATGATCGGCAGCAGTTCCTCCATGGAGCGGTAGAAGGCCCGCTCGGATTCCTCGGCCTTCTCGGGACGGCCACTGAACTCGGTGTTCATGGTGCTGACGCCCAGGTCCACAGTGATCTGGATGGCGCGCTTCCAGTAGCGGACGGCTGCTTCCCGGGCGTCCTCGTCCGGACCAGACCAGCGCAGCACCGGCAGCACGGACGCGATCTCGATTCCGGCGTCCCGGCAGGACTTCTTCAGCTGGGCCACCAGCTCGTCATCCGCTTTGGGGTGGTTGAAGAACGGGATGAAGTCCGCGTGCGGGGTCATCTGCATGTACTTATAGCCGAGGTCCGCCACCACCTTGGGGAACTCCAGCAGGCTGTGCGAGTGGTGGAACGGGGTGGGGTCAAGGGCGATTTTCACGAAAACACTCCATTGTGGGATCAGTCAGGGGACGGAAAAGGGGACGGATGGCGCTCCGCCCCCTTTGCTCTCGTCCTACTTGTAAAGGTCGGGCTTTGCCGCCAGCTTCACGGCGACCTTTTCGCCGTTCTTCTGGGCTTCAACGCCGGCTTCGCAGCAGGCGGCGGTGGCGTACCCGTCCCAGGCGGAAGGGCCGCCGATTTCGCCCTTGAGTGCCGCGTCCACCCACGACTGGATTTCGACGTCGTACGCCGCGCCGAAACGCTCCTCGAACCCCGGGGTGACGTTGCCGCCCCAGCGGCCGGCGCTCCGGGTGTACGGGCCGGCGTCCCCGCCGATGCTGACGATGCCGTCCTCGAAGGAGGCCTGGGTGGCCACTTCGTAGCCAAACTTGGCGTTGACGTAGATTTCGACGTCGGCCAAGACGCCGGACTCGGTCTCAATCAGGACGTGCTGGGGGTCGTGCTGGCCTGAGGGTGCGTTCCTGGTGGCCTTGCCCAACCGGACCTGGACGCTGGTGATTTCCTCGCCTGTGAAGAACCGGATGGCATCGAACTCGTGGACCACCGAGTCGTTGATGAGCATCTCGTTCGTGAAGCCCGCGGGGGTGGTGGGGTTGCGGTGCTGGTGGTGGAGCATCAGCAGTTCACCCAGTTCCTGGTTCCGGATGATCGAGCCCAGCGCCGCGTATTCGGCGTCGAAGCGTCGCATGAACCCCACCTGGATGCGCTGGTGGCCCAGCGCAACCTCCGCTTCGACGATCTTCCAGGAGGATTCGGCGTCGGGGGTGAGCGGCTTTTCGCAGAGGATCGGAATGTCCTTGGCGAGAGCCTTGAGCAGGATGTCCTGGTGCAGGAAGCCGGGGGTGGCGATCAGGACCGCGTTGACGTCGCCGTTGTTCAGTGCCTCTTCAGCATCGACGAGGGCCACGGCGCCCGGGATCCCTTCGATGGCGGCCTGGGCGCGGGCGAGGTCGACGTCCACGACGGCGGCAACTTCGGCTCCGTGGATGCGCGTGTTGAGGCGCTGGATGTGGTCTGCGCCCATGCGGCCTGCGCCGATGACGGCGACGCGGAGGGTTTCAGTCATTGTTCTCTGTCCTTCGTGGTGTCTGGGGCTGGTTAGCTGACGCTGGTGCGGGAGCCGCAGGACAGCAGGTAGTTGCGGGTGCGTTTGGCGATCGGCATGGGAACGTCGAAGGCCACGGGGTACATGTCCTGCTCCACGATGCCGAAGATGGGCCGGTTCAGGGCTTCCACGGCTTCGATGACGGCCCGGAGGTCCGGCAGGCCGTTGGGCGGTTCGGTCATGACGCCGGCGAGGTTTGCTGCAGCCCAGGTCATGTTTTCCTCGTTGACCTTCTTGAGGATCTCAGGGTTGATCTGTTTCAGGTGCAGGTAGCCGATCCGGTCCGGGTAGTTCTTGATCAGTTCCAGGCTGGAGGCGCCGCAGTACTCAGCGTGGCCGGTGTCCAGGCAGAGGTTCAGGTATTTCGGGTCCGTGGCTGCCAGGAGGGTTTCGATGTCCTCTTGGGCCCCCACGTGGGAGTCCGCATGGGAGTGGAACTGCTGCTGCAGGCCGAAGTCCTCCAGCAGGGTCTTGCCCAGCTGGTTGTGGCCGGCAAACAGGTCGCTCCAGGCCTTTTCGGTGAGCGTGCCGCTTTCCACGGCCTCGCCGGTGACGTCGTCGCGCCACATGGCCGGGATGACCACCATGTGTTCTCCGCCCATCGCGGCGGTGAGCTCGGCGACCTTCCGTGCGGGTTCCCAAGCGGTTTCCCACTGGTCCAGGCCACGGTGGAAAGCGGTGAACACTGTGCCGGCGGAGATCTGCAGGTCGCGCTGCTTCAGTTCCTCTGCCAGGCGGGCGGGGTCGGTGGGCAGGTAACCGTACGGGCCCAGTTCGATCCACTTGTACCCTGATTCGGCCACCTCGTCGAGGAAGCGTTCCCAGGGGGTCTGCTTGGGATCGTCCGCGAACCAGACGCCCCAGGAGTCCGGCGCCGTGCCGATGATCAGCTTGTTCTCAGTCATTGTCTTTTCCTTTGCATCGACTGCTCCGTAGTTGTCGTTTTGGACGCTCAAAACGACAACTACGGAGCAATCGACGGGTAGGGCCCACGCCGCCAGGGTTCCCTGGCCGTGGAGCCAAATCGGCGATGGTCCCAGCCTGAGCTTGCGAAGGTTGGGAGCCGATTTGGACTTGCGAGGCGAGGGCGGCGGTGGGGACTAGTTGGACGGGAAGTTGTAGGAGGCGCCGGAGGCGTGGTGGATTTCGGGCCAGCGGGAGGTGACCACCTTGCCGCGGGTGTAAAAGGAGACGCCTTCGGGGCCGTAGATGTGCTTGTCGCCGAAGAGGGATGCCTTCCAGCCGCCGAAGGAGTGGTAGGCCACCGGTACCGGGAGGGGAACGTTGATGCCGATCATGCCCACCGTCACGGAACGCTGGAACTTACGGGCGGCAGCGCCGGAGGAGGTGAAGATGGCGGTGCCGTTGCCGTACGGGTTGGCGTTGATCAGCGTGATGCCCTCTTCCAGGGTGTCCACACGGACCACCACCAGGACCGGTCCGAAGATTTCCTCTTTGTAGGCGGTCATTTCGGTCTTGACGTGGTCCAGGACGGTGGGGCCGACCCAGAAGCCGTTCTCGTGGCCGGGGACCACCAGGTCCCGGCCGTCCACCACCATGGCGGCGCCGGCCGTTTCGGCTTCGGTGACGATCCGGACGATCCGTTCCTTGGAGGCCGGGGTGATGACAGGGCCCATTTCGGCGCCGGGTTCGGTGCCGTTGTTGACCTTCACAGCCAGAGCGCGTTCTTCGACCTTCTTGACCAGCAGGTCCGCGGCGTCTCCGACGGCGACCGCGACGGAGATGGCCATGCAGCGTTCCCCGGCGGAACCGAACGCGGCGGCGGCCAGGTGGTCGGCGGCGTTGTCCAGGTCGGCGTCGGGCAGCACGATGGCGTGGTTCTTCGCCCCGCCCAGGGCCTGGACTCGCTTGCCGTGCTTGGTGGCGGTTTCGTGGACGTACTGGGCGATCGGGGTGGATCCGACGAAGGAGATGCCGTCGACGTCCGGGTGGGTCAGGAGCCCGTCGACGGTTTCCTTGTCGCCGTGCAGGACCTGGAACACGCCGTCCGGCAGTCCGGCTTCCTTCCAGAGCTTGGCCAGCAGCAGCGACGCGGAGGGGTCACGCTCGGAGGGCTTGAGGATGAACGCGTTGCCGGTGGCGATCGCCATCGGCGCCATCCACAGAGGCACCATGACGGGGAAGTTGAATGGGGTGATGCCGGCGACCACGCCCAGGGGTTCGCGGAAGGAGAAGACGTCGATGCCGGTGGAGACCTGGTCCGAGTAATCGCCCTTGAGCAGGGTGGGGATACCGCAGGCGAACTCGACGACCTCGAGGCCGCGGCCGATCTCGCCCTTGGCGTCGGAAAGGACCTTGCCGTGCTCGGCGGTCACCAGGGCGGCGAGGTCATCCACGTGCGCGGCGACCAGCTCGCGGAACTTGAAGAGCACCGCGGTGCGCTTGGCCAGGGAGGTCTCGCCCCAGGTGTCGGCGGCCGTGCGGGCTGCAGCGACGGCGGTATCCAGGTCGGCCCGGTTGGCCAGGCGCAGTTCCCCGGTCACCGCACCCGTGGCCGGGTTGTACACGTTCGTGGTGCGGTCGCCCTCACCGGCGGTCTCCGCGCCGTTGAGAAAGTGGTTGATGACGGTTGCTTCGGTGGTGGTGGCAGTCATGGAACTCTTCCTTGAGTAGTGGAAAATGAGGTTCAGCCGAGCAGTTTGCGCTGGCGTGACTTGTGGTCGACGTAGGTCTGGAAGGCCTGTTTGGTGGAATCCAGTTCGGCGACCTGGGAGACGGGGACGTCCCACCAGGACTCGGAGGACGGTGCATCCAGGAGCGGGTCGGACTCGACGTGGATCAAGATGGGTCCGCTGCCCTCGGGGGCTGCCTTGGCGTCGCGGATGGCCTGCTCGAGTTCGGCGATCACCTTCTCGCCGGGTTCGATCCGGATGACCTTCACGCCCAGGGACTCGGCGTTCAAGGCCAGGTCGATCGGAAGCTTATCGCCGTCGTCGAAGCTGTGCTGCTCCTCGTCCAGGGTCCGGTACTGGGTGCCGAACCGCTGCGAGCCGAGCGATTCGGACAGCGAGCCGATGGAGGCGTAGCCGTGGTTCTGGATCAGGACCACGATCAGCTTGATCCGTTCGGCGACGGCGGTGACCAGTTCGGTAGGCATCATCAGGTAGGAGCCATCCCCCACCATGACGACGACGTCCCGCACCTCCGCGCGGTCCGCGCCCGCCGCCGTCGTACTGGCTGCTTCGGCGATCGCGGCGCGCTTGACGCCCAGGCCGCCGGGGATCTCGTAGCCCATGCAGGAGTAGGCATATTCGACGTGGTAGCCGAACGGGTCCCGGACCCGCCACATCTTGTGCAGGTCACCGGGCAGCGAACCAGCCGCGCAGATGACCACATCACGGGCATCCATGGCCCGGTTGGTGGCCCCGATGATCTCGTTCTGGGCCGGGAGCGGGGTGAAGCGGGTATCGAAGGCGTCGTCCACCGTGGCGTTCCAGCGCTTCTTCTCCGCCTCGATCTTCTGCTCCAGGTCAGCACCGACACGGTACCCGCCGAGGGCTGCGTTGAGCTTGACCAGGGCCTTGCGAGCGTCGGCGACGATCGGCAGGTGCGTGCCGTGCTTGTACGCATCGAGCGGGGCCACGTTGATGTTCACGAACTTCACGTCCGGGTTCTGGAACGCGGTCCGGGACGCGGTGGTGAAGTCCTCGTAGCGGGTGCCGATGCCGATGACCAGGTCCGCCTCAGCAGCGATGGCGTTCGCCGCCGTCGTGCCCGTGGAGCCGACCGCTCCCAGGGAGAACTGGTGGTCCCACGGGAGCACGCCCACACCGGCCTGGGTGTTGCCCACCGGAATGCCGGTCAGCTCAGCGAACTTGGCGAGTTCGTCGTTGGCGTAGGCGTAGAGGACGCCGCCGCCGGCGATGATCAGCGGACGCTTCGCGGCCCGGATCGCTGCAACGGCACGGGCGATGTCCTCGTCGTCGGCGTCGGGGCGGCGGATCCGCCATTCCCGCTCGGCCAGGAACTCGGCCGGGACATCGAAGGCCTCGGCCTGGACGTCCTGCGGCAGCGAAATGGTCACCGCGCCGGTCTCAGCTGGGTCCGTGAGGACACGCAGGCCGTGGTGGAACGCCGAGAACAGCTGCTCCGGCCGGTTCACCCGGTCAAAGAACTTGGACAGCGGCCGGAACGCATCATTGACCGTGATGTCGTACGCGTACGGCTGCTCCAGCTGCTGAAGGACAGGGTCGGCGGCGCGGGTGGCGAACGTGTCAGACGGCAGAAGCAGCACCGGGAGCCGGTTGGTGGTGGCCAGCGCGGCACCGGTCAGGAGGTTCGAGGACCCCGGCCCAATGGAGGTGCTGACCGCGAAGGTCTGGCGGCGGCGGGTATGCCGGGCATACCCGACGGCCTGGTGGACCTGGGCCTGTTCGTTCCGGCCCTGGTAGTACGGCATGAGGGTGGGGTCCAGTTGCTGGTACTGCTTCAGTGCCTGGCCCACGCCGGCAACGTTGCCGTGCCCGAAAATACCGAACGTGCCGGGAATGAGCCGCTCCCGGTACTCCACACCACCCACCGTGTCCACGGTGTACTGCCGGGAGAGATATTCGACGACGGCCTGCGCCACCGTCATCCTGCGCGTTCCTGTTGTGCCCATGGCTAGTTCTCCGGGAGTTCTGTGGTGTGATGCAGCAGCGAGGCTGCCGCGGCAACGGCGCCGGCGACGTCCCCGTCTGCAGGATAGAGAAGGGTCCGGCCAACCGTGAGGCCCTGGACGCCGGGCAGTGCCAGCGCGGCACCCCAGGTGGCGAAGACCTCATCCTGGGTACCGTCCGGGTCACCGCCCAGCAGCACGGTGGGCATGGTGGTGGCGGCCATGACGCGTTCCATCTCCGCCACGACCGGGAGCTTCATCCAGGTGTAGGCGCTGGTGGAACCCAGTCCCTCCGCAATGGCGATGGACTTGATCACGGCGTTGGGAGACAGGTCGTTGCGGACCCGGCCGTTCTCGCGGACCGAGAGGAACGGCTCCACCATGGCAATCAGCTTCCGTTCGGCCAGCGAATCAATCGCGTGGGCCGTCGCCTCCAAGGTGGCAACGGTGTCCGGGTCGCCCAGGCAGATCCGGGTGAGCATCTTCCCGCCATCGGCACCGAGGGCTTCCAGGGCGGCTGCGGTGTGGCCGGTGAAACGGTCATCGATCTCGTTGACCAGCCCGGACAGCCCGCCGCGGTTCATCGAACCGAACACGAGTTTTCCGTCCAGGGCGCCCAGCAGGAGGAGGTCGTCCATGATGTCCGGGGAGGCCAGGACACCGTCGACGGCCGGGTTGGCCAGCGCAATCTGGAGCCGGTCCAGCAGTTGCCGGCGGTCCGCCATCGCCACCGGATCGCTGCCGACAGCCAGGGCGCCGCGGGCCGGGTGGTCCGCGGCGACGATGAAGTTCTGCCGGCCCGCCTTCAGGCCGGGGTGGCGGCGGCGGGACTTCGCGGCACGGGCCACGGCGTCCGGGTCTTCGAGGCGGATGGTGCTCAGGTGCTCGTAGCGGCGGGGATCATCATCTACGGCTTTGGTCGAGGCAAGGGGTGTCAGGGTCACAGTGCTGCTCCTTCGGTGGCAAGCTGGGATGCGCCGGGAACCGGGCGGCCGCGTTCGGCCAGCAGTGAGGTGACCTCATCCGGCGTCGGCATGGCATCGGCGCAGGACAGCCGGGAAGCGACGATGGCGCCGGCGGCGTTGGCGTAGTCCAGGACCTGGGCCAGCGGCCAACCCGAGAGGAGTCCGTGGCAGAAAGCGCCGCCAAAGGAGTCACCGGCCCCAAGGCCGTTGAGGGTTTCCACCGGGACAGGAGCCGATACCACTCGCTCGGTGCGGGTCTTGGCCATGACGCCTTCCGGCCCGAGCTTGACGACGGCGATCTCCACACCGGCTGCCAGCAGGCGGTCCGCCTGCTCATCAGGGGTTCCCTCCCCCACGGCGACGGCGCATTCCTTGTCATTGCCAATGGCAACCGTGACGTGTGGCAGGATCCTGGCCACCTGGGCCCGGGCCTCTTCCTCGGATGCCCAGAACATGGGCCGGTAGTCCAGGTCCAGGATGGTGAACTGGCCCTCCTTCAGGCCGGTGCGGGGACGGGCCTGGTGCGCGGCGATGTGCGCGGACCGGGAAGGTTCCTGGCACAGGCCGGTCACGGTGGACCAGAAGATCCCGGCCTCCCGGATGGCGTCCAGGTCCAGCTCGCCGGCCCGGATTTGGAGGTCCGGCGCCGTGGGGAACCGGCCGTAGAAATAGAGCGGGAACTCATCCGTGGCCGGCTTGATGGCGCAGAACGTCACTGCCGTGGGCCAGTCTTTGACCGACGTGACGAAGGCGTCATCCACGTTGAACTTGTGGAGCTCGCGGTGCAGGTACGCCCCGAACGGGTCGTCCCCGGTCCGGGTGATCACGCCTG
The DNA here is from genome assembly GCF_030209355.1 of Pseudarthrobacter sp. fls2-241-R2A-127. Lineage (GTDB taxonomy): Bacteria > Actinomycetota > Actinomycetes > Actinomycetales > Micrococcaceae > Arthrobacter. The sequence goes on along the minus strand of NZ_JARVSF010000019.1, from coordinate 103,731 downwards.
TCCGGCGGCCATGGCGGGCGGCGGCGACGGCGACGTTGGACGGGGAACCGCCCAGGTACTTGCCGAAGGAGTTGACGTCCTCCAAGCCAACCCCGATGTCGTTCGGGTAGATATCAACGCTGATGCGCCCGATCGTAAGAAGCTCATGGGTCACGGGAATCGTGGACCTTTCTGGTGTGGAACTCGAATCCTTCGAAGGACGTGAGCTCCGGAACTGGCAGGCCGTGGCGTGGGCCACAGGCACTACTTTGCCCTAGATCTAATGTCCTGTCAAAGGTTTGTACTGACATACTTACAACAGGCGTTAGAACCGCTTCCCGTGACGCCGGAGAGGGCCCGCAACTACTGCTTGGGGACCGCCAGCTCGCCGGTAATGTACTGCGCGCGGCCGAATCCGAACGACCAGTCGCCGGCACCGTTTTCCACATAGCCGATGAAGACATCCTCGCCGGCGACCCCAACTCCGGCCAGCTTCTCGGCGACAGCCGCGAAGAGCTGCTGCTTGGCTTCCTGCGACCTGCCGGCCTGGGTGAAGATCTGGATCATCACCACTCCCCCGGTGCGCTCAAATCCCAGACCCGCATCCTGGGCAATGATCCGGCCCTGCGGGTGTTCGGTAATGATGTGGAAGTAATCCCGCTCCGGAATTCCATACTCGGCAAGGATTGCGTCATGGATCCCGCGGCTCAGCTTCTGCAATTCCTCGGAGGTTCGGCCTTCGTTGACGTCAATGCGGACCAGGGGCATGATCATTCTCCTTCACCAGATTTGTCCTAACATACTAACAAACAAAGAACTGGCAAAACAAACCCTTGCGCCACTCCGACGCGCTGGATATTATTAATCAACCGAAAGGTTTATAAACAAAAAAGTTGATTAAAGAGGATTGACAGTGATCTCCGATGACGCGGCCCTGGACGCGGCCTTCCTGGCCCTGGCCGATCCCGTGCGTCGAAGCATCATCGCCCGGCTCAGCAGGGGCCCGGCAACTGTGAACGAATTGGCTGAACCATTCGAGATCTCCAAGCAGGCGGTTTCGAAGCACATCCAGGTACTCGAGCAGGCTGAACTGGTAACCCGGACCAGGGACGCACAGCGCCGGCCCGTACACCTGAACCCCGCACGACTGGAGGCGCTCACCTCTTGGATCGACCAGCACCGGTTGGTCCGGGAGGAGCAGTTCCGCAGCCTCGATGCCGTGCTTGAAACCAGCGCCGGCCAAGCGGCGCCCAAGGCAAAGGAAGAACAATGAGCAACCCACTGAAGATCACCGCGCCGGAAGGTCTTCCCTACATCGACTTCGAGCGGGAGTTCGATTTTCCGGTGGCGGACGTGTTCCGCGCCCACAAGGACCCCGCACTGATAACCCAATGGTTGGGTCCGCGTGGCATGAAGATGGAGATGGACCATTACGATTTCCGCACCGGCGGGAGTTACCGGTACATCCACACGGGACCGGAGGGCGTACCGTACGAGTTCCGCGGCATCTTCCACACGGTGCGCGAGAACGAGTTTGCGCTGCAGACCTTCGAGTTCGGCGGCTACCCGGATTCGGTCAGCCTGGAGTCCATGACATTTGAGGAGCTCGACGGCGGCCGGTGCCGGCTGCGGGGCCACGCCATGTACCAGAGCATGGAGGCCCGGGACGGCATGCTGCACTCAGGCATGGAGGGCGGCATGTCCGAAGGCTACGAGCGGCTGGAAGAACTGCTGGCCGGTGCGACGGCCCCTGCCTGACGCACCAGCATTGCTTCGTCCAGGACGCGTCCCAGGTTCGCGGCATCGTGGGCGAACCTGCCAAGGAAGAGTCCGTCCGCAGCCGCCAGCTGCGGCAACAAACCGGGGCCGGCGCTGCCGCCGTAGATCAGGGGGCAACGCGCGCCCAGGGCGGCCCGGATCTGAGTGAGGACCGCGTTGACGTGGTCCGGGGCGGCAGGCTCGTTGGCGCCGATGGCCCACACGGGTTCGTAGGCGAGGACCAGGCGATGCAGCAGCTCCGCGTCGCCGTCGGTGGCAGCATGCACCTGCTCCACGCAAAAGGCGGCGGCAGCCCCGGCGTCGAGCCTGTCAGGCTCGCCGATGCACAGCAGCGGCGTGAGGGAATGTTCGACGGCGGCACGCACCTTGCGTGCCACCACGGCGTCGTCCTCGCCAAACAACCGGCGGCGTTCTGCGTGGCCGATCTCAACAAGTGATACCCCGAGTTCGGCCAGCATGCCGGGGCTGACCTCTCCGGTCAGCGGCCCGTCGCCCCAGGCGCAGTTCTGCGCCCCGAGCAGCACGGGCGAGCCCGCCAGGATCCGCGCGGCGGGCTCCAGGACCGGGAAGGACGGAATGGCGAAGACCCGGACCGGGGAATCCTGCGCGGCCAGTCCGGGCCTGTCATCCACGATGGAACGCACCTCCGACAGCCAGCGCAGGCTTTCCCGGTAGCCCAGGTACATCTTGGTGCTGACACCGATGTAGAGGGGACCGCTGCCTGCGCTGCTGCCGGAGGTGTTCATGGTTTTCCTTGCGTGGAGGGTGGGTCTGCTCAGTCGAGCAGGTCGTCGGCCTTGTTCTTGAACCGTTTGGTGGCGAACATCATCGCGGCCGCCACGAAGGGCAGCACGCCCAAGGCGTAGACGCCCATGGATCCTGTGGGCGACTGCGTAGCCTCATTGACGGCGGTGCGGAGGATGGGGGCAACGAAGCCGCCCAGGTTGCCGAGGGAGTTAATCAGGCCGATGCCGGCGGCAGCAGCCGAGCCGGCCAGGAATGCTGTGGGATAGGCCCACACCACGGGACCGACGGCCAGGAAGCTGCAGACCGCCAGGGTTATGAAGATCATGCCCAGGACCGGCTGGTGGTTGGTACCCGCCCAGGCCGAACCGAAGATGCACAAGCCGGTGGAGATGAACAGGATGGTGCCGAACGTGCGGCGCTTGGCCACGGTGTTGGCGGCCTTGCCGATGAAGTAGCAGGAGAAAATGCCGAAGAACCAGGGCACGGCGATCAGCAGGCCGACGGCGAGGCCCACCTTCTGCCCGGTCAGCGAGGACACCTGCTGCGGCAGGAAGAACGTCACGCCGTACACGGCGATCTGCAGGCAGAAGTAGATGATGGTGAAGTACCAGACGCGGCCGTTCCGCATGGCGGCGAGGATGCCGCGCGGGCCGTGCTCGTCCTTGACCGTGTCTTCCAGCGCCATGACTTCCTTCAGCGCGTATTTCTCGTCTTTGCTGAGGAACTTGGCTTTCTCAGGGCCATTGATCAGGAAGAAGAACGCCGCGATCCCCGCCAGGACTGCAAGCAGGCCTTCGACGAAGAACATCACCTGCCAGCCGCGCAGGCCGGGCACCTGGTCACCGATGTTGATGAGCCAGCCCGAGAGCGGGTTACCGATCATCTGGGAGAACGGCTGGGCCAGGTAGAAGATGGCGAACATCTGCACGCGCACCTTGTTCGGGAACCATTCGGCGAGGTACATGATCACGCCCGGGAACAGGCCGGCCTCGGTGACGCCGAGCAGGAAACGCAGGATCACGAACGAGGTCTCGCCCTGGACGAAGGCGAAGCAGGCCGAGACGATGCCCCAGGTGATGGCAATGCGGGCCAGCCAGATCTTGGCGCCGACCTTCTTGAGCAGCAGGTTGCTGGGGATCTCGAAGATGGCGTAGCCAATGAAGAAGATGCCGGCACCGAGGGCGAAGGCCCCGGCGGACACCCCCTTGTCTGCTCCCAGGGCCGCCTCGGCGAAGCCGACGTTGGTGCGGTCAAGGAAAGACACGATGTACAGGATGACCAGCATCGGCATGAGCCGGCGGGCCGCCTTGGAAATCGCGGACTTCAGGACCGGCCGGGCCAGAAGCTCCTTGGATGTTGCGGTGGTTTCGGACACAACACTCTCCTTCGAGTGGTGACGTTGGTGGTGCCCCGCGGGCCGGCGGCCTACGGGATTGGGATGGCGCCCGGCCTTGGGATGCCGGGAGGCGCCGTCAGTGCATGTAGAGCCCGCCGTCGACGTTTAGCGTCTGGCCGGAGATGTAGCCGGCGTCCTCGCCGATGAGGAAGGAGATGGCCGCCGCAATGTCGCGGGTGGTGCCCACCCGGTTCACCACGAGGTCCTTGACGAGTTCGTCCTTGCGTTCCGCGCTAAGGGTGCCACCCATGATGTCCGTGTCGATCGGACCGGGCGAGATCGCATTGACAGTGATGTCGTACTCCCCCAGCTCCCGGGCCGTGGCGCGGGTCAGGCCAATGACGCCGGCCTTCGCCACCGAGTACGGGGTCTTGCTGAACGTGCCGCCGCCCCGCTGGGCGGAGACCGAGGAGATGTTCACGATCCGGCCCAGCCGGTTCTTCACCATCGATTCGGCGGCCCGGCGGGTCGCGTAGTGCACGCCGTTCATGTTGATGTTGACCACGCGGTCCCATTCGGCGCCGTCGAGCTCGAGGTAGGGAACCGGCGAGCTGACGCCCGCGATGTTCGCCAGGGCCACCAGCTGCGGAAGTTCGGCCTCAATCTCGTCGATGGCGGCACGGACGGAAGCCTCGTCTCCGATGTTGGCGCCTGCGCCGTGGGCCTTGATGCCGTGTTTTTCGGCCAATTCCTTGGCCAGGATCTTGCTGGCTGCATCGTCGAGGTCGATCACGCCGATGTTCCAGCCGCGCTCGGCCAGGTATTCAGCGGTGGCACGGCCGATGCCGCGTTCGGACACGGCACCAGTAACAATCACGGTGCGGTCTGCGGGGAAAACTGTCATGGAATGTTCCTTCTGGTTCAGGGAGGGCAGGGCGGCTAGGACAGCGGGGCCGGGCCCAGTTCCTCGATGAGCTTCTGCATGGCGACGTACGCCTTGTTCCGGTAGGCAACCAGGGCGGCGGTGCGCTCAGCCGGGACGTCGAGGAAGCCGGACCCGGTTTTGGTGCCCAGCAGGCCGGCGTCGACCTTGTCCTGCAGGATCTGCGGGGTGGCGAACCGCTCCGGGAAGCCGGTCTGCAGTGACTTGTAGCAGAACGCGTAGACGTCCAGCCCGGCCATGTCGGCGATGGCGAAGGGGCCGAAGAACGGCAGCCGGAAGCCGAAGGTGGTGCGGACCAGCGTGTCCACGTCTTCGGCGCTGGCGATGCCTTCCTCCACCACCTGGGCGGCTTCGTGGAAGAGGGCGTACTGGAGCCGGTTCAGTACGAAGCCGGTGACGTCCTTGACGGTGGCCGTCTCCTTGCCGGTCTCTCCCACGATGGTGCGGGCGGCCTGCACGGTCGCCTCGGAGGTCCCTTCATGCGGGATGACTTCCACGCCGGGGATGAACGGGGCCGGGTTGGAGAAGTGGACGCCGAGGAAGCGCTCCGGGTTTTCAACCACTTCGGCGAGCTTGCCGATGGAGATGGTGGAGGTGTTGGAGCCAATGATGGCGTCCGGGCGCGCGGCGGCGCTGATCCGCCCCAGGGTGGCGTGCTTGATCTCGAGGACTTCCGGCACTGCCTCCTCAATGTACTCGGCGTCAGCAACCGCTTCTTCGATGTCCTTGGCGGCCCAGAGGTTTTCCTTCAGCAAGTCCGTGGCGTTGGCCGGGAAGAGGCCGGCAGCCACAAATTCGTCGGATTCCTTCAGCAGGCGCTCGTAGTTGCCCTGGGCGATTTCGGCGGAGACGTCCGCCAGGGCCACGCGGGCTCCGGCGAGTGCCAGGACCTGGGCGATTCCGCCGCCCATGTAGCCGGAGCCGACGACGGCGATGTTACGGGTGCTCATGTGGTTTCAAGTCCTTCCGACGCGCCCTCATAGGAGCAGATGGCGTCTACTTTGGCCGCGGATGCGGAGTTTTCATCGAAGTGGTAGTTGAGCCATTCGCCCACCAGTTTCTTGGCAAGTTCCAGGCCGATGACGCGCTGGCCCATGGTCAGCACCTGTGCGTTGTTTGACAGCACCGAGCGTTCCACCGAGTAACTGTCGTGCGCGGTAACGGCACGGATCCCCGGTACCTTGTTGGCTGAAATGGCGACGCCCAGCCCGGTTCCGCAGATCAGCAGGGCGCGGTCCGCTTCGCCGGCGGCCACCTTGCGGGCCGCGGCAACTGCCAGGTGGGGGTAGGCGGTGGAGTCGTCGGCGCCGACTCCCACGTCCTCCACCGAGGCAACGCGGGGGTCCGCCTCCAGCAGTTCACGCAGCGCGTTCTTGTATTCCACGCCGGCTTCGTCATTGCCGACGACGATGCGCCAGCCCGGCTGGGATTGCTCAGTCATGAGGGTTCTCCTTTAGTGGCTTTCGATGGTGGCGGCGTAGTCGGCCAGCCTGCGGGCGATGAGGCCGAAGGACACCGCGCCGGGATCCGGGTGGCCCAGGCTCTTCTCTGCCAAAGGACGGGCGCGCCCCTTCTTCGGGCTGAGTCCTGCAGTCGCGTCAGCGGCCTTTGCCGCAGCCTCCGCCGCCGCCCGGAGGCTGGTTGCCAGGCTCCCGCCGTCGTCAATTGCCCGGGTGAAAGTGTCAGCGAACGGGAGCAGCGCGTCCACCATGGTCTTGTCTCCGGCTTCGGCCTTGCCCAGGGTGATGATGGCGTCGCGAAGGGCGTTGACGGCCGCCGCGGCGTCTGCCGCCGTGTAGGAATCCTTGCTGCCCAGGGTCCTGCCGACGGCGGTGACGCCCGCGCCCCAGAGGGCGCCGGAGGTCCCGCCGGCACGTTCGGCCCACTGCTCCCCCGCCGCCGCGAGGAGTTCCTCCAGGCCGGCACCGGCTGCGTGGGACTTTTCAGCGGCAGCAACGGCGGCGTCCACGCCCCTGCGCATGCCGATGCCGTGGTCGCCGTCCCCGGCGATGGCATCGAGCTTGCCGAGCGCTTCTTCGTGTTCGACGACGACGGCGCGCGTCTCTTTCAGGGCGTCCACGGCGGTGGCGGCCAGGGCAGTCGAAGCGGCGGTGGCGTCCAGCGCAGGTGCCGTTCCGGCCTCGGCCATGGACGCCACGGACCGTGCCTTGCGTGGGGCCAGGTTGCCTTTGCGGAAAGCCGGCGTGTCAGCCGGGGCGGACCAGAACTCTTCCAGCTCATCGTCCAGCCAAAACAGCGTCAGGGACAGTCCGGACATGTCCAGGCTGGTCACCAGTTCGCCGCACTCGGGTTCCACGATTTCCAGTCCGGCCCCGGTCAGCAGGGCCTCGATCCTGCCGAACAGCAGGAACAGTTCGTCGTATTTGACCGTGCCGAGGCCGTTGAGGATGGGCACCACGCGGGTGCCTGCCTCTTCCGGCTTGTCCTTCAGCAGGCCCTCCACCAGGAGCTTCGCCAGCTCGCTCGCGGTAGGAAGGGGCTGCTCGGAGATCCCCGGTTCGCCGTGGATGCCGAGCCCTACCGACATCGTGCCGCCAGGGACCGTGAACAGCGGTTCGGCTGCCCCGGGCAGGGTGCAGCCGGCAAAGGCCACGCCGAGCGAGCGGGTGTGGTGGTTGGCCTTGATGGCGAGCCGCTCCACCTGGTCCAGGTCCAGGCCGGCCTCGGCTGCCGCGCCGGCCACTTTGAAGACCGTGAGATCGCCGGCGATGCCTCGGCGTTTGCCGATTTCCGCCAGCGGAGCGCTGGCGATGTCATCGGTGACCAGCACCGTGCGGGTTTCGATGCCTTCGGCGTTCAGCTTGTCCTGGGCCTGGCCAAAGTGGAGGACGTCGCCGGCATAGTTGCCGTAGCTGAGCAGGACTCCCCCGCCGGCCTGGGATGCCTTGGCCACGCGGTACACCTGGCCGGCGGAGGGGGAAGCGAACATATTGCCGCAGGCGCTCCCGGAAGCGAGCCCTGCACCCACCAGGCCTGCGAAGGCCGGGTAGTGGCCGGAACCGCCGCCGATGACCAGGGCCACCTGGCCGGCGGGCGATTCGGTGGAGCGGACAACGCCGCCGTCAACGCGCGCAACATACTGGCGGTTGGCGGCCACGAAGCCGTCGAGGGCGTCGTCTGCGAACTGCGCTGGATCGTCAAATATCTTTGTCATGATTCCTCGTTGAACCGGTGTTCTTGATGGGGATGCTGACGGTCAATGAGCGGGAACTGCTGCCGGCGCCTGCCGGCCCTGGGCCACCAGGCTGGTGCCCAGGGCGTAGCCGTCGCGCTTGGGCAGGACCTGGCGGCGCAGGTAGTCCTGGTTGGCGGCGGTGACGCTCAGTCCGTCGCCACCGTAGTGCTCCGTGCAGATGACGCCCTGGAAGCCGACGGAAATGGCGAACTGGAAGGCCTCGCGGTAGCTGATCAGGCCTGATTCCATGGGGGCCGGCATGGCAACGTACTGGTTCCGTGCCTGGTCCTCATCGCGGATGTAGTTCTTGACGTGCCAGTAGTTGGAGTACGGCAAGGTCTTGTGCACCAGTTCGCGCCAGTCCTCGATGGGACGGTGCAGGCGGATCAGGTTTCCCAGGTCCGGATTCAGCCCAACGTTGGGCAGGTCGATGTCCTGGACCAGCTGGACGGAAGAATCGCCGGTGCCCAGGAACGTGTCTTCATACATTTCCAGGGACACCAAGAGGCCCAGTTCGGCGGCGTGCTTGCCGACTTCCCGGATGCGGGTGACGGCGTTGTTCCACGCGTCCTTGTCCCCCACCGGGTCCTTGTGGCCCTCCACCGTCCAGAACCACAGCTGCTTCTGCTGTTCCGGGGTGATGGCCTGGTGCAGTCCGATGGAGACGACTTCGCAGCCGAGCTGGGCGGCGGCCTCCAGGGTGCGGTGGGTGTAGGCGAGGTTGTCTTCCCAGTTGGCCTCTTCGATCACGCTGCGGCGGATGGCGGAGATGGAGGGCAGGCCCAGGCCGGCAGCGGTGGCGGCAGCCTTCAGTTCGTCCAGGCGTGCGCTGGAAAGATCGCCGGGGCGGACCCAGCTGTCTGTGAGGTCGGCGTTGGTGAAACCGGCATCGGCCACCTCCTCGAAGACCTTCTGCCAGTCGCTGGCGGGGGCGTCCTGGGCGGTGGTTCCGTCCGGCCTCGTTCCGGGGAACTGCAGCAGGGCGGCGGCGATGGGCCAGTTTTCAGCGGTGTACGGCATTGTCACTCCAGATCGGGAATCGCATTTCCTATAGGATCTACGGTACTTGTGACCCCTGTCAAGGGGTTGAGGATAATCTCCCGGATGCGGGAAGGAACGGAAAGCGAGGGCCAGGGCCGGCTGGGCCTTGGCATGGTGCTGCTAGCTGCGCACTTCGCTGTCGTGCTGCGAGCGCTGCTTGACGCCTTCGATATGGTCGATCATTTTTTGGCGGGCGAGTTCGGGGTCGCCGGCTTCGAAGGCCTTCAGGATCTCGGTGTGTTCCGCGATGGCGAAATCGGCGTCGGTCACGCCAAGTCCGCCGAAGAAACGGAAACGCTGGACCTGTCCGCCCAGTGCGTTGTAGGCGGACAGCAGGAATTGGTTCGCGGCTGATTCAGCGATGAGGCGGTGAAACCGTTCATCGGCTTCCCAATAGGCGCGGAACTCGGCGAAGGACGGACCCCGCGGGGCGGCCTTCAGGTCCTCGATGGCCTGCTCCAGCTGCCCGGTCAGTTCCTGGCCTGCGTGCTTGCAGGCCATGAAGGCGTTGGCTGGTTCGATGACCAGCCGCGCGTCCATCAGGTCGGCCAACTCGTCAGGGGTGAACAGCGGTGCCACCCGGTAGCCGCGCAGGGCCATCCTCCGGACCATCCCGGTGGCTTCCAGCCGGGCCAGGGCCTCGCGGACGGGCGTCGGGGAGACGTCCAGTTCCCTGGCCATCCCGTCAATGCTGACGGGAGTGCCGGCCTCCAGCCTGCCGTCCATCAGGGCAACAAGCAGAGCCTCATAGACGTGGTCGGCGAGGACCTGCCTGCTCACGCCACCGGAGGCCTGGTTCTTGGTTGCCATGTAGAAATCCTATAGCCGCTGCAGGGGCGGGACGTTGCGGATGACATGTCCTGGTCACGGTGCCGTGCGACCGCTGGGCCGTACGGCACCGTGCGCCAGGAGCGGCGGGAAAGCAGGGGCGTCAGGAGACCTGCAGGCCGCCGTTGATGTCGTAGGTGGCTGCCGTGATGTAGCCGGCGTCCTCGCCCAGCAGGAACGCGATCAGCGCCGCCACTTCCTCGCGGGTGCCCACCCGGCCCATCATGATCCCCTCGGACATTTGGGCTTTCCGCTCGTCGGTCAGCGTTCCGCCCATGATGTCGGTGTCGATCGGGCCCGGGGCGATGGCATTAACGGTGATGTTGTGCTCACCCACTTCGCGGGCCAAGGCACGGGTGAACCCGAGGATGCCGGCCTTGGAGGCACTGTAGGCCACCTTGGAGTAGGTGCCGCCGCCGCGCTGGGCGGAAATGGAGGAGATGCTGACAATCCTTCCCAGTTCGCGCTCGATCATGCCCTTGAGGACCCGCTGCGACACGACGAACGTGCCGCGCATGTTGATGGCGAAGACCTTGTCCCATTCCGCCACGGTGGTTTCCATGAAGGGAGTGGGGGAACTGATGCCGGCAAGGTTCACCAGTCCGACGATCGGCGGAAGCGACTGCTCGATCTCGGTGATCGCGCGGTCCACGGACGCCTCGTCCGAAACGTCAGCGCCCACGCCGATTGCTTTGACGGCCCGGCTGGAGCCGATCTCGGCCGCTGCCGCCTTGGCGTCTTCGGCATTGATGTCCAGGATGGCGATGGACCAGCCCTGGCTGGCCAGCCGGTCCGCGGTGGCGCGTCCGATGCCCCGGGCGGATGCCGCGCCGGTCAGGACCGCGGTGCGTTCGGTTGGAAATGCGTGCTCTGTAGTCATGACTGCTTCCTAGTGGTGTTCAGCGGCAGGAACGGTGGCTGCGGGCGCAGAGAAGAGACACCTTCAGGCCGGTTGCGTGCGTAGAGGTATGTGGCGACGGCGGTCACCGCGAGGCAGGCAGCCAGGAAGACCAGGCCGGTCTGGCTGCTTCCGGTGGCGTCCTTGAGGATGCCCACGATATAGGGGGCCACGAAGCCGCCCAGGTTGCCGAGCGAGTTGACCATGGCCAGTCCGGCTGCTGCTGCGGCGCCGGTGAGGGCGGCGGACGGCATGGCCAGGAAGGGCGCAATCGCGGAGTAGATGCCCATGGCCGCGAGGGTCAGGAAGACCATGGCGAGTACGGCATTGACGGGGAGCAGGAAGCCGGCGCCCAGGAGGCCGACGGCGGCCAGCACCATGCTCATGCTGGCATGCCAGACGCGGTTGCCGGTCCGGTCGGAGCGCTTGCTCCAGAAGTAGACGAACACGGCGGCGATGGCGTACGGGATGAAGACGATGAATCCCACCTGGGTGGAGTCGAACTTGCCAAGCGCCTTGACGATGGTGGGCAGCCACAGGCCAAGTCCATAGATGCCGCAGACCAGGCCGAAGTACAGCGCCGAATAGGCGATGGTGCGGGGGTCCTTCAAGCCGGCAAGGAAGTTGTGGTTGCCCGCCTTCTGCTTGTCCGCCAGCTCCGCAGCCATGGTGGAGGAGAGCCATTCGCGCTCCTCCGGCTTGAGCCACTTGGCGTGTTCCGGGCGGTCCGTCATGACGAAGGGCGTGATGATGCCCAGGATGATGGCCGGAATGCCTTCGAGGATATAGAGCCACTGCCAGCCGTGCAGGCCGGCGACGCCTTCGAGGTTCAGGAGCATGCCGGACACCGGGGCGCCCAGGGCGTTGGAGATGGGCTGGGCCAGGATGAAGATGCCCAGCACCGTCACGCGCTGCGCTGCCGGGAACCAGAGCGTCAGGTAGAAGAGGATCGCCGGGAAGAAGCCGGCTTCTGCGGCGCCAAGGAGGAAGCGGATGACGTAGAACGTGGTTTCACCGTTCACCAGGAACATGGCAGTGGCGAAGATGCCCCAGGTGATGAGGATTCTGGCGATCCATTTGCGGGCACCATACCGGTACATGCCGCCGTTGCTGGGAATCTCCAGCAACGCATAGCCCAGGAAGAAGATACCTGCGCCCAGGCCATAGGCGGCCTCGGTCAGGCCGATGTCCCCCTGCATGCCGAGTTTGGCGAAACCAACGTTGTTCCGGTCAAGGTAGGCGACGAAATAGAGGAGGACAATCAGGGGCATCAGCCGGCGGCGGACCTTGCGGAGGGTGGTCTCGCCCAGCTGGCCGAGTGCGGGGGCAGTGGCACGGGTGGTCATTTCAGGCCTCCGGTGAATGTGTGAGGGCCCTCAAAGGGGGAATGCGCGCGCATGGAGACTCCTTTGGCCTGCGGCTTTTTTGGGGGGTGATATCAGATGTCTGATGTCTGACTGCGAGTCTAGTCACAGGTGCATGTGGGCGTCAACACAGTCCGCGTCCTGCAAATTGGGCCCGGGACCGCCGGGCGGATGCGCCCGTACACAGGGGCACGGTAATACCCTCAGCCGGCAGTGGTGCCGCTGCGGCTGGCCATGGCGAGGTACTGCTCGTAGTCCTCGAAGGTCTGCGTGATGTGCGCGTCCATCGTGGAGCGCGCCGTGGCAGGATCGCCCGCGGCGATGGCTGCGAGGACCATCTTGTGGTGGTGGATGGCGTGCCGTTGGACATCCGGGAAGGCAGAGGTTTCCCGGCGCATCGCAAACAGCAAAGTAGAGAGCTGGCCCAGGAGGGCGGGGACGAACGGATTGCCGGACGCGCGCAGGACGGTGTCGTGGAAGGCGATGTCGGCCACGGTCAGGGCATCGACGTCCCCGGAAAGATGCGCGGCTTCCATCTTCTCCACGCTGTCCCGCAGGGCAGCGAGGTCACCCGGGCGGTGGCGGGAGGCGGCGAGTTCGGCTGCCCCGGTCTCCACCATACGGCGCACTTCCAGGAGTCGCAGTGCCACCTGGTCCGAGGCCACTCCCCTGGATGCTGCGCGCATGATGGCATCCAGTCCGGTCCAGCGCTCGGGCGGATTGACGAAGGTGCCCAGGCCGCGCCTGACGTAGACAACGTCCTGCGCTTTCAGCACTTTCATGGCTTCCCGTGCCGTCAGCCTGCTGACACCCGATTCCTTGGCGATGTCAGCCTCGGGCGGCAGGGCGTCGTCGGCCTTGATCTGCCCGCTGATGATGTGCTCAAGGACCTTGTCCACGACGGCGTCGACCAGGGTAGGTCGCTTCTCTGCCATCGTTGATCCCCTGCCTGCGCGCCCCACGGCGCCCGATACTCCGCTTCCAACACTACTCGACCCTGTTGGGGCAGGCCGCGCCCGCCGTCGTCGCCATTCGTTAAAAACGAACGCGGGGCCACCCGCAGGCCCGTCCCATGGCGGGAAACGGACCGGGGGTGGCCCCGCGTTGAGTGCAGAACCCTTAGAGGGCTGCGAACACCTCGCGGAGCAGCTTGGCGGTCTCGGACGGCGTCTTGCCGACCTTCACGCCGGCGGCCTCGAGGGCTTCCTTCTTGGCCTGGGCGGTACCGGCAGAGCCGGAGACGATGGCGCCTGCGTGGCCCATGGTCTTGCCTTCGGGGGCGGTGAAGCCGGCCACGTAGCCGACAACCGGCTTGGTGACGTTGGCCTTGATGAAGTCGGCTGCGCGCTCTTCGGCGTCGCCGCCGATTTCGCCGATCATCACGATGGCCTTGGTCTCGGGGTCAGCCTCGAACGCAGCCAGGGCGTCGATGTGGGTGGTACCGATGATGGGGTCACCGCCGATGCCGATGGCGGTGGAGAAGCCCAGATCGCGCAGTTCGTACATCATCTGGTAGGTCAGGGTGCCCGACTTGGAAACCAGGCCGATGGGGCCCTTGCCGGTGATGTTGGCGGGGGTGATGCCCACCAGTGCTTCGCCGGGGGTGATGATGCCGGGGCAGTTCGGGCCGATGATGCGGGTGACCTGGTTGCCGTCAGCGTCCACGGTCGACTGGGCGAGGGCCCAGAATTCGGCGGAGTCCTGCACGGGGACACCTTCGGTGATGACCACGACCAGGCCGATGCCGGCCTCAATGGCTTCGACGACGGCGTTCTTGGTGAACGCCGGCGGAACGAAGACGATGGAGACGTCGGCGCCGGTTTCAGCCATGGCTTCCTTGACGGTGCCGTAGACGTTGATTTCCTTCTCGCCGTGCAGGACCGTGGTGCCGGCCTTCCGGGCGTTGACACCGCCAACAATGTTGGTGCCGGCCTTGAGCATCAGGGCGGTGTGCTTGGTGCCTTCGCCGCCGGTGATGCCCTGGACGATGACCTTGGAGTCTTTGTTCAGATAGATAGACATGGTGCGTCCCTTTACTTCGCTGCGTTGGCGAGCTCGGCGGCCTTGTCGGCGCCCTCGTCCATGGTGGCGGCCAGCGTAACCAGCGGGTGGTTGGCCTCGTTGAGGATGCGGCGGCCTTCTTCGACATTGTTGCCGTCGAGGCGGACTACCAGCGGCTTGTTGGCAGCGTGGCCCAGCTCGGCCAGTGCGCCGACGATGCCCTTGGCGACGGCGTCGCAGGCGGTGATGCCGCCGAAGACGTTGACGAACACGGACTTGACCTGCTCGTCGCCCAGGATGACGTCCAGGCCGGCGGCCATGACCTCGGCCGAGGCTCCACCGCCGATGTCCAGGAAGTTGGCGGGCTTGACGTTGCCGTGGTTTTCGCCGGCGTAGGCCACGACGTCGAGGGTCGACATAACCAGGCCTGCACCGTTGCCGATGATGCCTACTTCGCCGTCGAGCTTGACGTAGTTGAGGTCCTGCGCCTTTGCCTTGGCCTCCAGGGGATCTGCAGCGTCCTTGTCCTCGAGCTGCGCGTGCTTGGCGTGCCGGAAGTCGGCGTTCTCGTCGAGGGAGACCTTGCCGTCCAGGGCGACGATGTCGCCGGCGCCGGTCTTGACGAGGGGGTTGACCTCCACCAGGGTGGCGTCTTCCTTCTTGAAGACGTCCCAGAGCTTGAGGATCACGGCGGCGACTTTGCCGCGCAGTTCCTCGGCGAAGCCTGCGGCTGCGACGATTTCGTCGGCCTTGGCCTGGTCGATGCCCACGGCGGGATCGATGGCGACCTTGGCCAGCGCATCGGGACGTTCGACGGCGAGCTGCTCGATCTCCATGCCGCCTTCAACCGAGCACATGGCCAGGTAGTTGCGGTTGGCGCGGTCCAGCAGGACGGAGAAGTAGAACTCCTCGGCGATGTCTGCACCCTGGGCGATCATCACCTTGTTGACGGTGTGGCCCTTGATGTCCATGCCCAGGATGTTTGTGGCGTGCTCAAACGCCTCATCAGCGGACTTTGCGACCTTGACGCCGCCGGCCTTACCGCGGCCGCCTACCTTGACCTGCGCCTTGACAACGGTAACGCCGCCGATCTTCTCGGCAGCTGCCTTTGCTTCTTCTGGGGTGTACGCCACGATGCCGGCAAGCACGGGTACACCGTGCGCCTCGAACATATCGCGCGCCTGGTATTCAAACAGGTCCACGGTTTAGTGTCCTTCTACGTCGAAGTAGTTTCTGTACAGTCGGACACCATCTGGAAGACGATGACCGGGCTGCGGATTGCACGCACCGGCGGCCTGTTGGAAACGAGCCACGCGGCGTAATGCTCCATGGGGAACTCTAGTCCTTTGGAGCGGCCGGGCCGTCCCAGACTACCCCTTATGTGAGTAAGCACACTATTCTATGGGGCGTAGAAAAACCGCGGATTTACGGGGTTTTTAAAGCATCCGCCGGTGCCGTGGAGGCCGTTGCGCCTGGTCCCGGGATGAGCTCGTAACGTTCGGTGGAAACGAAGAATCCGACGCCGGCGGAGACGTTTCCGCATGCCACGCCACCGTTGTAGGCCGAGCAGCGCAGCCCGTTGCGTTCCAGGTTCTGCCCGTCGGCGAGCACCGGAAGCTGCGCCAAGGGCCCGGATTTGCTCCCCTTCGGCCCGTAGGTGGCCTCCATGGTTGTGACGCCGGAACGGCACTCGCCGTAGCGTGCACTGTCCGGCGCCAGCAGGGCTGTGCCGCCAAGGTAGCCCAGGTGCGTCCCTCCGCAATCGTCTTTGACATCGGCGGATTGGGGCACGGGATAGGCAGCGAGCTCGCAGTGGGCCACGGGCACGATGGGCAGTTTGTTATTGGCCGCGTTGCTGTAACTGTTCTGCTCGTAGGGCAGGTTCAGGTGCTCTCCCCTGGCTGACGTGAGCGAGCAGGCAATGGTCCGGTCCGCGGTTATGAAGGAAAGGACGTCGTCGCCGCTGGAGAACGTCTTCGCATCAGCCAGCGGTGCCTTTTCCAGCTGTTCCATCGGCGGCAGGGGTGGAGGCGGAATATAGGAGGGGTCGCTGGTTGTCACCGAGCATCCGGTGCCGGCCACCAGGAAAAGGGCGGCGAGCAACCCCCATACAGTCCGTCGCATGGCCTCAATTATGCCCCGCCGGGGCGGCCGTGGGCGGTTTAGGCGCCCACGGCCTCCCGCGCCGGGGAAAGCAAGGTCCGGTAGCGCAGGGCATGGCCGGCCAGTTCACCCTCCGTCACCCCGGGCGCCCCGTGCAGGATCAGCGGCTCGGACAGCGCCAGGCCGCACAGCCGCGCGGTCGCCTCCAAGGGCCGCAGCAGCTCGGACATGGTGAACCGGTTGTGGCCGGCCGGGGTGTAGGACGAGCCGGGGCCGCCCGTTGAAATGACCAGGTGCAGGCGCTTGCCATGAAGTGCGTCCCCGCCGGGTCCGTACGCGAATCCACGGGTCAGCACCTGGTCCATCCATTCCTTGAGGATGCCGGGAACCGAGTACCAGTGCCAGGGGAACTGGAACACGATGGTGTCGTGGTCGCGCAGGTACTGCTGTTCCAGCCCGGCATCAAAGCGCCGGTCCGGGGCGAGTGCGGCCAGGTCACGGACGGTGACTCCCTCAAGGTCGCCGATGGCGCCGGCAAGCCTGGCGGTGATCCTGGATCGCTCTATGTCGGGATGGGCGAGGACGACGAGGGTGCGGTGATCCATCATGGAGCGTTGCGTTTCCTTTCGACGCGGGGTCCTGCGGCGGGGACCTAAGGGTTCGTGAGCACGACGCGGAAGCGCGCCCGGCCGGACATCATCCGCTCGAATCCTTCGCGCGCTTGGGAGAGCGGATAGGTCTCGATCATGGGGCGCACGCCGGTCAGCGCAGCAAAGCGAAGAGCGTCCTCCGAGTCCTTTGCCGTGCCCGAGGCGTGGCCTGCCACGGAACGGCTGCCGCCCACCAGGAGGCCGGCGTTGACCGGGACGGGTTCGTGGGGGACGCCGAGGACCACCAGCCGGCCTCGGGCCGAGAGACCTGCGACGCTGGCGGACATGGTGCCGGCGTCCGTGACGGTGGCGAGGATGACCCGGGCGCCACCGAGGTTCTGCAGTTCCGTTGCGACGTCGGCGGCGGTGCTGTCGATGTAATGGTGGGCGCCGAGGTCCCGGGCAAAGGGTTCCTTGCCGGCTCCGCGGGCAATCGCCACGGTTTCGTAGCCCATCCTTGCCGCGAACTGGACGCCCAGGTGGCCAAGGCCGCCCAGCCCCAGGACGGCAACCAGGTCTCCCGGGCGGGCGCCGCTGTGGCGCAGTCCGTTGAACGTGGTGACGCCTGCGCACATCAACGGGGCGGCTTCCTCGAACGACAGCGCGTCGGGGACGGCAGCGAGAGCGTCGGCCGGCGCCACGAGGTACTCGGCGTAACCGCCGTCAGCGGTCAGTCCCGTGATGTGCCCGGCCTGGCAGGAGATGAAGTCCCCGCGGCGGCATGGCTCGCACTGGAAGCATGCCCCGCCGAACCAGCCGACGCCTACGCGCTGCCCGGGGGCCCAGCGGGTCACACCGCCACCCACGCGTTCGACGGTTCCGGCTACTTCGTGTCCCGGGGTGCGGGGGTATGAGGATGCCAGGCCCGCGGCGGGCATGGAATCGCTGTGGCAGATGCCGCTGGCCGCGACCTTGATGAGGACATGGCCGTGGGGAACGTCGGGAAGGTCGAACTCGACGGGTTCGAGGGTGGCACCCGGCGCGGCGATGTGGACAGCTTTCATGGTGTTTCGGCCTTTCAGCGGACGATCTTGAAGTTGAAGGCGGGCGTGCCCAGGGCACCCCAGAGGCGCAGCCAGACGGGCAGCAGCATTTCGGTTCCGCGTGCCGTGGTGATGTCGCCGAGGTCGATGATGTCCTGGTGGCCGAAGTCCTTCAGGAGCCCGGTCACCATCGCCTTGGCTTCGGCGTCGTTGCCGGACACGAAGACCGATCCGGGGTCGGCCAGCATTCCGGGACGGGCCATCAGGTCAGCGTTCAGGGTGTTGAGGGACTTGACCACGCGGGCCGCTGGAAACGCTCGCTGGATGCGCTCAGCCAGCGAGTCGGTGTCTTTCACGAACAGGGTGGGCGGCATGCCGTTGCTGAAGTCGAGCGGGTTGGCGATGTCCAGGAGGACGGCCCCGTCCAGGTGCGCAGCTCCGACCTGTTCCAGCACGTCGATCGAGGCCCCGCCGTTGGTTGCGTTGACGATCAGTTCGGCGCCGTCGGCGGCGTCGGCGAAGCGTGCCACGGTGATGTCCGGGTTGCCCGCTGCCCAGGTGCCGAACGCGGGGTTACCCATGGCGTCGGCGTCGGTGCGCGCCAGTGCGGCTTCGGGGTCGCGGGTGCCGATGGTGACCGAGTGGCCCAGCTCCGCGAGGCGTGCCGCGATGGTGCGGCCGACCATTCCGGTTCCCAGTACTGCTGTCTTCATGGTGTCCTCCTGCTGACGGGTTCCGCACACCTCATGTGACGGATCGTTCACAAGTTTGTGACGGATCGTTCCGTCTGTCAAACTGGGTGAGTCGACATCGGAGCACAGTGGAGGAGAGTTGTGGCGCGCAGGACGGCTGAAGAAAACCGGCGCAACGTTCTGGAGGTGGCCACGCGCTTGTTTTACGCGCACGGCATCCGGGCGGTGGGGATGGACACCGTGGTGAAGGAATGCGGGGTGGGCAACGCAACCGTTTACCGCCAGTTCCCCACCAAGGATGCCTTGGCCACCGCCTACGCCCAGGGCCGGGCAGATGCCTGGTTTGAGCGGATGCGTGCCGCGGCGGCCGCGGAAGAGGACCCGCAGGACAAGCTCCTGGCCGTGTTCGGCGTGCTGGCAGCGGACTGCGCGGGAAGCACCTACCGTGGCTGCCCCATGTTGAACACCAACACCGAGTTCCCCGAGGGCGGGCACCCGGCGCACCTCTCCGCGGTGGCCCACAAACAGCAGGTCCGCGACTGGTTCAGCAGCCTCGCGACCGACGCCCGCGCCGAGGATCCGGACCGGCTCGCGGAAGAACTCCTCATTGTCCTCAACGGCACCTACGCCACCGCCGCGGTCCTGGACGGTGCCGTGTATGGGTCACGTGCGGTGGATATGGCCCGCCGCCTGGTGGCCGAATCCTGTCCGGCACGCAATTAAGGCCGTACCCGCCGCAGTTCGTGGCGGCGGCCGCGCGTCCGTCGTTTAGGCGTCGAGCTTGGTCAAGGGTGCGTAGCGCAGCAGCAGGCGCTTCTCCCCGACGTCGAACTTCACCTTGGCAACGGTCTTGTCGCCGGCTCCTTCGAGGGCCAGGACCGTTCCGTTGCCAAAGCTGGTGTGGTTGACCTTGTCCCCCACGCTGACGGCGACGATTTCTTTCTGCGGCTGCACCCGGGTCTTGGCCAGGAACGCAGGCACGTCGGCGTTGAAGCCGGCGGAAGAATCCGCTGCCGCACCCCGGGACGTGCCGGCGCCCCAGAAGGACCCGCTGTAGCGGCCGGACCCGATGGAACCGCCGCCTGCCCAAGACTGCCGGCTGGTGCCTTCGCGTTTCCACTCCAGGAGCTCGGCGGGAATCTCCTCGAGGAACTGGCTGGCCGGATTGTACTGGCTCTGGCCCCACATGCTGCGGACCTCGGACCGGGTCACGTACAGCCGCTTGCGGGCACGGGTGAGTCCCACATAGGCCAGCCGGCGTTCCTCTGCGAGCTCCTTGGGGTCGGTGGCTGATCGCTGGTGCGGGAAGAGCCCGTGTTCCATGCCGGTCAGGAATACCACCGGGAACTCCAGGCCCTTGGCCGTGTGCAGGGTCATCAGCGTGACCACTCCGAGTCGCTTGGCCTCGGCCACCGCGGCGTCAATGTCCGCGCCGGGGGCGTCCGGGATCTGGTCGGCGTCGGCCACGAGTGACACCTGTTCCAGGAAGGCGCCCAGGCTTCCCTCCGGATTCTCCTGTTCGTACTCGCGCACCACGGCCACGAGTTCTGCCAGGTTTTCCACGCGGGATTCGTCCTGCGGATCGGTGCTGGAGCGCAGGGCCGCGAGGTATCCGGTCTGTTCCAGGACAGCTTCGAGGGCTGCGGCAGCACCGGACCCCACAGCCACCTCGGCGAGGTCGTCCAGCATCTTCACGAAGCCCAGGACGGCGTTGACAGAACGGGTGGCCATGCCCGGAGCCTGGTCCGCGCGGCGGGCGGCCTCCATGAAGGACGTGCGTTCGCGGCTGGCGAGAGCCGCCACCGCGCCCTCGGCACGGTCGCCGATGCCCCGTTTGGGTTCGTTCAGCACCCGGCGGAGGTTGACGTCGTCGTCCGGGTTCACCAGGACGCGCAGGTAGGCCAGGGCGTCTTTGATTTCCTTGCGCTCATAGAAGCGCGTGCCGCCCACCACCTTGTAGGGCAGGCCCACGCGCACCAGGACGTCTTCGATGGAACGGGACTGGGCATTGGTCCGGTAGAAGATGGCGACATCGCCCGGGCGCAGGTTGTCCTCGTCCTGGAGCCGGTCGATCTCCTTGGCGATGAACTGTGCTTCGTCGTGCTCGTTCTCGCCCACGTAGCCGATGATTTTGTGGCCTTCGCCCTCGGCCGTCCAGAGCCGCTTTTCGGGCCGGTTGGGGTTGCGCGAGATAACCGAGTTGGCGGCACTCAGGATGTTTTGGGTGGAGCGGTAATTCTGCTCCAGCTTGATGGTTCGCGCCTCGGGGTAGTCCTTTTCGAATTCCACGATGTTGCGGATGTCAGCACCGCGGAAGGCGTAGATGGACTGGTCCGAGTCGCCCACCACGGTAAGCTCCGACGCGCCGGGGCCCTCGCCCACGATCTCACGGACCAGGGCGTACTGGGCGTGGTTGGTGTCCTGGTACTCGTCCACCAGGACATGGCGGAACCGTCGGCGGTAGGACTCCGCCAAGGCCGGGAAGGCGCGGAACATGTAGACGGTCTCGGCGATGAGGTCGTCGAAGTCCATGGCGTTGGCCTGCCGGAGGCGCTGCGTGTAGCCCTTGTAGACGTCCGCCACCGCGTGCTCGAACGGATCGTTGTAGTTCGCCGCGGAGGCAAAGGAGTCTGCGTCGATCAGTTCGTTCTTCAACGCGGAGATCTTGTGCTGGATGGCCTTGGGCGCAAACTTCTTGGGGTCCAGGTCAAGGGATTTGGAAACCTGGGTAACCAGGCGCAGGGAGTCGGCGGAGTCGTAGATGGAAAAGTTGGATTTCAGTCCGACGTTCGCCGCTTCCTGCCGCAGGATGCGGACGCAGGACGAGTGGAACGTGGAGATCCACATGATCTTGGCCCGCCCGCCAACCAGGGCCTCGATGCGCTCCCGCATTTCGGCGGCCGCTTTGTTGGTGAAGGTGATGGCAAGGATTTCGCCATGGTGGGCGCGGCCGGTGGCGATCAGGTAGGCGATCCGGTTACTGAGCACGCGCGTCTTGCCCGAGCCCGCGCCGGCGACGATCAGCAGGGCTGATCCGCCGTGCTTGACCGCTTCCTCCTGCTGCGGGTTCAGCCC
Source organism: Pseudarthrobacter sp. fls2-241-R2A-127 (assembly GCF_030209355.1). Lineage (GTDB taxonomy): Bacteria > Actinomycetota > Actinomycetes > Actinomycetales > Micrococcaceae > Arthrobacter. Next base: position 82,116 of record NZ_JARVSF010000019.1, on the reverse strand, counting down.
TTCCAGCAATTGGGCAGCATCCGGGCGGCGGCTGCCATGGTGGCCGTCGTCGTGCCGGTTCCCGGCGTTCCGGTTGGACTGTTGCCAGCCGCCTGGACGGTGAAAACTGCCCTCCTGCGGATCCGGCGTTCCGCCCGGCCCTGCCGTGGTGGCAACGCCCTCAGGCTCCGTCCTGGTGCGGGCGGTGGACGCGGGAGTGGCCTTGAACGGTCCGTCAGAGTACGGGTCAAACAACATATCCATGGTGCCTACAAGTCTAGGCGGTGGGACCGACAACGCCTTCCAGGCTGTGGATTACTCCCACGGCGGGGGCGATTGCTTCAGGCCACCGAGCCTGACAGGAGGGCTGCACGCAACTCCCGGACCGCCGTCGTTCCCCCGGCCAGGAACCACTCCAGGCCGTTGACCCGGACCGTGTCCACGGCGCCCCCGGCTGCCCGGACAATTGCCTTGCCCGGCAGCCAGTCCCACTCCGGGCAGCTGTGCTGGAACCAGCACCCCAACTGGCCGTCCGCCACGCGGCCCAGGTCGCAGGAACCCGAGCCCAGCATCCGCAGGGAGGCGGCGGACGTGGCCGCTGCGTGCCACGGCATGGCACACATGGGATCCATCAGCCAGGTGGGGTGGATGTAGGTGGCGGCGCCAAGTTCGGCCACCGGGGTGGTGTTCCTTTTGCCGTCGTCGGCGCCGAAAACGGTCAGCAGATCGCCGTTGAGCGTCGACTGCCGGTCATGGCCGCCAAGCCACAGCTTGTCCTCTTCCGGCTGGAAGATGGCACCGAGAAGCACGTCGGCGGAGTCCTTGAGCGCTATGGCTGAGCACCAGTAGGTGGAGCCGTGCAGGAAGTTGTAGGTGCCGTCCACGGGGTCGATAACCCAAGTGCGGCCGCTGGTTCCCTGGACGGAGGCGCCTTCCTCGCCCAGGATGCCGTCCTCCGGCCGGCAGCGCTGAAGCTGTTCCAGCACGTAAGCCTCCGCGGCGCGGTCCGCCGCGGTCACCACGTCGGAGACGGAGGTCTTTTGTTCAGACTGCAGGCCGGCCATGCGCATGAGGAGCGCCAGCTGCCCGGCTTCACGGACCAGCGCTGAGGCCAGTTCGTAGTCGTCCAATGCGGGGTCAAGAACAGCTGCGCTGTGTCGGCCTGTGGTCATGGGTTCAGTTTATGGGGCGGGATAATGGTGGCATGGCCAAAACCCCTGCCCAGCGGATCAAGAAGCACGGCGCCAACGCGGCGGTGCCGCAACATCACCTGCCACCGGTGGTCAACCCCACCACTGCGCGCACGCCGGAAAAGGCACAGGGAAACAGCAACCTGATCGTCATTGCCGGCGTGGTGGCCAGCCTGTTCCTGTTCTGGTACCTGCACCTGCTGACCCTGACCCAGCTCACGCAGCTCTCCCAGGGGATGGCCATGCCGGATTCCCTGGTGGGCGGCTTCGATGCCGGCTACATTGGCACCTTGCAGGGGCAGATGGACAGCGACGCGCTGGGCCAGCTCAGCTACGTCCACAAGACCGCCGGGACGCTCTTCCCCCTGATCTTCGGGTTTACGTGGCTGCTCCTCATTGGGACCAACGTGGCAGGGAAGACGCTGCGTTGGGCACTCTGGGCGCTGCCCATGCTGTTTGTGGTGGTCCGGTTGTGGGGCAACGTCGCCATCGACGCCATGATGGCATCCAGCGGACCCGATGCCGGCCAGGTGGCGTTGGCATCCGGCCTCACCATTGCGGGCTGGGTGCTTCTGGTGCTGAGCCTCCTGGCCGGGGCCGCGGCGGTGTTCCTCAACAGCCGGAAGCGGAAACAGCGCTAAACGGCCGTGGCCTTTGTGGCGGCCGCTGCAGCCCGCCGCTGCTTCCGGTGCCGGTGCACCCGCTGGGCGATGACCAGCCCCGCAGCGGCCATCCCCACGGTGACCGGATAGCCCATCAGGCGCTCCAACGTGCCGGGCTCGGGAACCTTCATGCGGGTGAGCCCTCCAGTGGCCGTGGCCGCCAGCGACACGCCGCCACACACCAGCAGGAACCACGCCATCCCGGTCTTCCGAAGCCAGAGAATGCCCAGCACCAGCAATGCCAGCCCACCGGAGATGAAATACGTGATGGCGCCGGCGTAGTGCCAGGGTGAGCCCGCATCCTCCGGAACCAGCCCCACCACCACGGTCCCGGCCCCGGCGGCTCCGGTGAGCAGCCGGACGGCGGAGGCTGCAAGCCAGGGCTCCCGGCGCCGCCAGTCCACCCGCGTGCCGGGCCGGGCGGCCACGCGCAGCAGCCCCGAGGTCAGCAGTACCGCCCCCGCCAGCAGCCCCAGGCCCTGGACCACGAACGAGGCATTCATCAGCCAATTCAAGGGCGAGCAGACATCCCGGCCGGAATAGATTCCGCAGTGGAGCGCCCCCAGGTCGCTGATGTACCCGGTCCGCAGGTTGTACGGGCGGGGTCCGGCCCACGCCATGGCCACCGCTGCCTCGGCAGCGAAATACTGCAGCACACTCAACACTGCCCACGCCCCGATGTACTGCCGGGTGGACGCCACGTTGGGGGTGACGGCAGTGGCGGGAGCGGCAGTGGGTGCTGGACTCATGCCTTGAGCGTAGTACGGCCCGGCACCTTGTATGCTTGTAACCGTGTCCGGACGGACCGGCCCCGCCGAATTCCACCGGACATCCGCCCTCGTAGCTCAGTGGATAGAGCACGGCTCTCCTAAAGCCGGTGTCGTTGGTTCGATTCCAATCGAGGGCACTTGAATCCTCCTTCCCCGGAGCCAAGCCTCCGCGCCTACCTCCTGGGCAGCCACCAACCCCACATCACAGGCCGGCGTGGCCGCTGGCGGCTGGAGCGGGACCTGCTGGACAGGTCGGACGGCACCCGGGGAACTTTTTCCGGCGTCGTGATTTTCACCCCTACGGACGACGACGGCCTGGCCCTTCGCGAAGAAGGCACCATGCGCTGGCCTTCTTTTACCGGTCCCGCCTCGCGGGAGTACGTCCTGAACCCCCTGCCGCAGCCCGATGCGCTGGACGTGTTCTTTCCTGACGGCAGGCCGTTCCACCGCATGAGCTTCACCCCTGACACCAGCCAGGACACCCACTGGTGCGACCCCGACACCTACCGTGTCTCCTACACCCGCCAGGGCCCGGACGCTTTCAGCTACAGCTGGGACGTCACCGGCCCCCGCAAGGACCTCCTGCTGATCTCGCGCCTGGAAAGGATTTCCCCGTGAAAGACCGGATCGTGGTCTCTGCCGTCTGCGTGTTTGACGACGCCGGGCGCCTCCTGACAGTACGGAAGCGCGGGACCGGCATGTTTATGCACCCCGGCGGCAAGCCGGAGCCGGGCGAAACCGCTGTGCAGGCAGCCGCGAGGGAACTCGCCGAGGAGGTAGGGATCGTTGTCCGCCCCCAGGATCTGGAACTGATGGGGGTGTGGATCGCCGACGCCGCGAACGAGGCCGCCACCGACATCGAAGCCACCGTCTTCATCGCCCCGGGCACCTGGCAGGCCACTCCCGCAGCTGAGATCGCCGAGATCCGGTGGCTGGATATCAGCAGGCCGGACGCGGCCCTTTCACGGGACCTCGCGCCGCTGCTGACGGACCACATCCTGCCCCTGCTGGCCGCACGGGCCCTCTAGGCAGCGGCCGGGTGTCCAGCCCTTAGAACTCGGGGACAGCTTCCTGCGCCACGGCCGTGGCCTCGGCAAACTGTGTCTGGTAGAGCTCGGCGTAACGGCCGCCGGCTGCCAGCAGTTCGGTGTGGGTTCCGCGTTCGACGATTTGGCCGCCCTCCACCACCAGGATGGCGTCTGCAGCGCGGACGGTGGAGAGCCGGTGCGCAATCACGACGGCGGTACGCCCCTCGAGCGCGGCGCCCAGGGCTGCCTGCACGGCCGCTTCGTTCGTGGAGTCGAGCGCGGCGGTGGCCTCATCGAGGATGACCACCCGGGGCTGGGCGATCAGGAGCCGGGCGATGGTGAGCCGCTGGCGTTCACCGCCGGAGAGCCGGTAGCCGCGCTCCCCCACCACTGTCTCCAGGCCGTCCGGCAAGGACCTGATCATGGTCTCCAGCCGTGCCTGGCGCAGGACGTCCCACATGTCTTCGTCCGTGGCGTCGGGACGGGCCAGCCGCAGGTTGGAGGCGATGGTTTCGTGGAACAGGTGCCCGTCCTGGGTCACCATGCCCAGGGTGTCCCGCAGCGAATCGAACGTAGCGTCCCGGACGTCCAGCCCCGCCCCCGGCGCGGTGCCGCCAAGACGCACGGCGCCGGAGTCGACGTCGTAAAGCCGCGACAGCAGCTGGGCGATGGTGGACTTACCGGCGCCGGAGGAGCCCACCAGGGCCACCGTCTGGCCCGGTTCCACCCGGAAGCTCAACCCGTGCAGCACTTCCTCGCCGCCCCGGGTGTCAAGGGTCGAAACTTCCTCCAGCGATGCCAAGGAGACCTTGTCCGCGGAGGGGTAGGCGAACCGGACGTTGTCGAACTCCACGGACACCGGCCCGGCAGGAACGGGCACGGCGTCCGGCTTCTGCTGGATCAGGGGTTCCAGGTCCAGGATTTCGAAGACGCGTTCAAAGCTGACCAGGGCGCTCATGACTTCCACCCGGGCGTTGGACAGCGCCGTGAGTGGGGCGTAGAGCCGGGTCAGGAGGAGCGCCAGGACCACCACGTCTCCGGGGGCGAGCTGGCCGCCGAGGGCGAGCCAGCCGCCCAGTCCGTAGACCAGTGCCAGTGCCAGCGCGGACACCAGGGTCAGGGCCGTGACGAACGTGAACTGCAGCATGGCCATGCGCACGCCGATGTCGCGGACGCGGCCGGCACGGGCGGCGAACTCGCGGGATTCCTCATCCGGGCGGCCGAACAGCTTTACCAGCGTGGCGCCGGGGGCGGAGAACCGCTCCGTCATCTGGGTGCCCATGGCGGCGTTGTGCGCAGCGGCTTCACGGCGCAGGTCGGCCAGCTTGGAGCCCATGCGCCGGGCGGGAATGAGGAAGATCGGCAGCAGCACCATGGCGAGGACAGTCACGAGCCAGGACTTGTTGAGCATCACGGCCAGGGTCAGGATCAACGCCACGGAGTTGCTCACGACGCCGGACAGGGTACCGGCAAAAGCTGACTGTGCCCCGATGACGTCGTTGTTGAGGCGGCTGACCAGCGCCCCTGTGCGGGTGCGGGTGAAGAAGGCGATGGGCATGCGCTGCACGTGGTCGAACACCCGGGTGCGGAGGTCCACGATGACGCCTTCGCCGATGGTGGAGGACAGCCAGCGGGTCAGCAGCCCCACCCCCGCCTCCCCCACGGCCACGATGGCGATCAGCACCGCCAGCCAGATCACGGTACCGGCATCCGACTTGGCGATGATGGCGTCCACCACCTGGCCGGCAAGCACCGGGGTGGCGACGGCCAGGAAGGCCGCTGCCACGGAGGAGAGCACAAAGGCGATGAGCTTGCCCTTGTGCGGCGCGGCGAAGGCCAGCACCCGCTTCAGGGTTTCCTTGGAGAACGGCTTCGAGCCGCTCTTGGCGGTGCTGATGTTGTAGAGGGAGCTCCAGGCCACGCGGTCCATGCTCATGGTTGTTTCTCCTGGCTTGCAGTGTGGTGGAGTTCCTGGACGGTTCCGTTTTCCAGGTGCCACCGTGAGTCGAGGCGGACATTTTCGAGCAGGCGGCGGTCGTGGGTGACCAGCAACAGCGCACCGTCGTAGCTTTCCAGGGCCTCTTCCAGCTGCTCAATGGCGGGCAGGTCGAGATGGTTGGTGGGTTCGTCCAGTACCAGCAGGTTTACCCCGCGCGCCTGGAGCAACGCCAGGGCGGCCCGGGTCCGCTCCCCCGGGGACAGGGAATCCACGGTCCGGGAGGTATGGTCCGCCTTGAGCCCGAACTTGGCCAGGAGCGTGCGGACGTCGGCGCCGGTCCAGTCAGCCAGCACGGCTTCGACGGCGTCGCCGAGCGCCCGGCTGCCGTCAAGCAGCCCGCGGGCCTGGTCGATTTCGCCGACGGCGACGGAGGCACCCATGGAGGCCTCGCCGTCGTCCGGTTCCTGGGTGCCCAGCAGCAGCCGCAGCAGGGTCGATTTACCGGCGCCGTTGGGCCCGGTGATCCCGATCCGTTCTCCGCCGTTGAGCTGGAGGTTGACCGGCCCCAGGGTGAAGTCACCCTGGCGGGCCACCACGTCGCGCAAGGTGGCCACGACGGCGCTGGAGCGGGGAGCCTGCCCGATGCTGAACTGGAGCTGCCATTCCTTGCGGGGCTCTTCCACGACGTCCAGCCGGGCGATGCGGGACTCCATTTGACGGACCTTCTGGGCCTGCTTCTCCGAAGACTCGGTGCTGGCGGCCCGCCGGATCTTGTCGTTGTCCGGGTTCTTCTTCATGGCATTCCGGACGCCCTGGGAGCTCCACTCCCGCTGGGTCCGTGCGCGGGACACCAGGTCTGCCTTGGTGGCCGCAAAGTCCTCGTACTTCTCGCGGGCGTGCCGGCGCGCCACCGCACGTTCCTCGAGGAAGGCGTCGTAGCCGCCGTCGTAGACGGCCACGCTGTTCTGCGCCAGGTCCAGCTCCACCACCCGCGTCACGCAGCGGGCCAGGAACTCACGGTCGTGGCTTACCAGCACCACGCCGCCGCGGAGCCCCTTGACAAAGTTTTCCAGCGTGGCCAAACCGGCGAGGTCAAGGTCGTTCGTGGGCTCATCGAGCAGCACCACGTCGAAGCGGCTCAGCAGCAGTGCAGCCAGGGCAACCCGGGCGGCCTGGCCGCCGGACAGTCCGGTCATCAGCGCATCGGGACCAGCATCCAGCCCGAGGTCGGCCAGCACAGCGGGGATCCGGTCGTCGAGGTCCGCGGCTCCGGAAGCCATCCAGCGGTCGAACGCCCGGGAGTAGGCATCATCTGCCCCGGGCGCGCCGGAGCCCAGGCCTTCGGCGGTGGTTTCCATCTGCAGGGTCGCTTCGGCGCAGCCGGTCCGGCGGGCAATATACCGGGCCACGGTTTCACCGGAGAGGCGGTCGTGCTCCTGCGGCAGCCAGCCAACGAAGGCGTCTGCCGGGGCAAGGCTGATGGAACCGCCCTGGGGCTGGTCCACGCCGGCGAGCAGGCGCAACAGGGTGGACTTCCCGGCGCCGTTCGCTCCCACGACCCCGACGACGTCGCCCGGGGCTACCGTCAGCGAAAGCCCGGAGAAGAGCTCACGGTGCCCATGGCCGCCGGAGACGTCCTTGGCAACGAGGGTTGCAGTCATTGATTCGTCCTTTCGCCGCTGCCCGGGAAGCCCATATGCGGCCGGCGCAGCAGCGGTTTCGGGGCCGCGGCGCCGCTGGGGCTGCAGGACATAGAAGAACCCGCTGGTCCGGACTTGGGGGGTGTACGGACCAACGGGCTCGACCATCAACTATAGACGAATGTGGGTTGCGGGCAAAATCCGCGGCACGGCTGCGCACCGGCCGGCACGGTAAAGTTATCCACATAATCACCCGTTCTGCAGAGGGCTTTCCATGAGCATTCCCGCCAAGGCGTTTCAGCGCTGGCTGCAAAGCATCGCCCCCGATGCCAGCACTGCGGACGTCTGCCGGGTCTCCGGGATCAAGCGCACCACACTCGCCCAGCAGCTGGTCCGGGGCAAGGTGGCAGTCAACACGGTGGTCAGCATCAGCCGCGCCTACCACGCCAACCCGGTCGCGTCGCTGGCCGGCTTCGACGACTACAGCGTCCTGGCCGGCCCGCCCCACCCTCCCACCAAGTGCGAGCTGGTAAGCCAGATTTCCACGGCCGACCTCCTGCGGGCCCTTTTGGTCCGGTCCGCAATGGACCCGGTCCAGGGAGCTTCCACACCCGTCCTGGGGCCGGCCCCGCACGCCACCTCGGTGAAGAACTGGGTTGATGCGATCGACGACGGCGAGGTCCGGCAGCGGGTCTCGGCCAGCACCGGTGTGGCTCCGCAGAACTATTCAGCCCAGCTGACTGCCAACCGGCTCTCCCCCGAACTCGCCATGGCCACCGCCGTGGCGGCAGGGGTGGGCCCGGTGGGCGGCCTGGTGGCAACGGGGCTTGTCACCGAGGAGGAGGCCGGCTGGCCCGCGGGGGCCCGGCAGGCCGCGCTGGACAGCCTCTCCGACGGAGAACTCACCGTGCTCGCAGGAGACAGGCTGCAGGCCTTGGGTAAAGTGCTGCGCCGGCATGAACAAGACCAGGCACAAACCGAAAAAATATGGGAGAACCTGGGATGATCGAGACCCTCCAGTGGACCACGCTGGCCATTTGCGGCCTCGTTGCGGCAGCGCGCATTCCCAGCGCCCTCCGCGGCGAAAACCGTTCTTTGTTCGGCATCTTTGCGTTGATGACGCTTGCCATCCTGTTGAGCATCCAAGGCCCCTACGTCGTCATCGACCAGGCCATGGGCGGGATCAACCTGGCCAACCTGCTGCTTCGCTTCGTCGTCTTCGGCGCCATCTTCTTCCTGGGCATCCGTGTCTCCCGGGGCTTCGGCGCTGACGGGGCCTACCGGCTGATCACGGGGAGGACCGGGCTCATGGTGCTGCTCACGATCTCGGCCGTGATGGTGGCGTTGTTCCTGCTGATGGACACATCAGGCTCCTCTGCAGGACTGGTGGCCATCTCCGCCAAGGATGGACGCAACTTCGCGCTAGTCGAGTACTACGGCGCGGCAGGCCGGGCCTACCCGGCGTTTGTTGCCCTGGCCCTCGTGCCGCCCATGGTGCGCGCAGTGCAGGAACGCCTGCCCCTCCTGGTGCGGATTGCCGCCGGGTTGCTGGCCCTGGGCGGCGCAGCCGTTGCGCTGACCCTGCTCTTTCCTCTGATCCCGCCGGCCCTGAACGCGATGGAATTCATCATCAATTACTCGGCAGTCCTCTGCTACGTCGTTGGCCTGGCCCTGATCTGGACGGCGAGGGTAGTGAACCGCCAGGCCAGGTCCCGGAAGACATCTACCGAAACGTAACATTTCCAGCTTTCACAAAATCATTAGTGTGTGACACAATCATGAATGTGTGAAGGCGGGCAGGCCAGGCGCTTTTGAACGGGGATAAATTCTCAATCGCCGGGCTGTCCAGTATGCCTTTGCGCACATTGGGGGGATGAGTGGTGGCGGATCGTTGGGGACCGCCCCCACTCAGCCTGTTTAAGGGCCCTTGTGCCCGCCTTGGAACCGCTATTTCCGGGTGAAGCGCAGGGTGACCAGCTGGAACGGCCGGAGGCTGAGCCCGGCCCCGCCCTCGCCGGGAACCACTCCCGGGGCCTCGGCCGCCCGCTCCAGGAGATCTGTGGCCACCACTGCCCGGACGGGGAAGTTGGCAGCGATATGCCCGGCGGAGCGCTGCCCCAGGGACTCGTAGAGCCTTACCACGACATCTCCGGAACCGTCCTGCGCACACTTGACCGCCTCGACCACCAATGCTGGATTGCTGACCGTGAACAGCGGCTCCACCGGCGCCGCGCCGCGCATCAGCCGGGGCGCCAGGTTGGTCCGGTACCCTTCCTCGATGGCCTCGGCGATGCCGGCCCCCGGGCGAATGGACACGGTCAGCTCGTGGCGGCCGCGGTCGGCGTCGGGGTCGGGGAATTTGGGTGCCCGCAGAAGGGACAACCGCACCGTCGTGGTGGTGCCGCCGTCCGCTTCCCTGACCGCCCTGCCTACGTCGTGCCCGTACGTGGACGAGTTGGAAACGGCCACGCCGTAGCCGGGTTCGCCAACGTGGATCCAACGGTGCGCGCAGATTTCGAACTTCGCCGCCTCCCAGGAGGTGTTGGTGTGGGTGGGCCGGAAGACATGGCCGAACTGGGTTTCAGAGGCCGACCTGTCGGCCCTGAGATCCAGGGCAAAGCCCAGCTTGAGCAGCTTCTCGCGCTCCTGCCAGTCCACCGAGGTGCGGATTTCCAGTGACGGGCTGCCGGGCGCAAGGGTGATGCGCTGCGTGAGCGGCGAGGCACCTGCCAGCCGGTCCACGACGACGACGGCGTTCGCCCCGTCAGTGACCAGCCGGACTGATTCCGCGTGCCGCAGCGCAGTGACGTTGCGCCGGTAGAACTCGTCAATGTCCCAGGCATCCCATTCATTGGGCGTATCCCGGTGCAGCTCCAGCAGGTTGCCGCGTTGGCCGGGGGCGATAGCTTCGCGGCCGGTGGCGTGGTCGCGCAGCGAAACCAGCAGTCCGTCGGCGTCCACCACGGCGCGGATGATGCCGTTGTCAAGGATCCAGCAGCCACCGTCCCTGGTGGCCTGCGCGGCTTCCGTCGGGGCCACGGGCGCTGCGGCTGAGAGGGCCGGAACACCCTGCCGCGCATGCGGGGCCGCATTGAGCAGAAACTGCTGTTCGCCTTGGCCCAGCATGGCTGCGGCCGCCTCGCCAATGATCGCTTCAAGGGCGGTTTCGATGGCCTGGTAGTTCCGCTCGGCATCCTGGTGCACCCAGGCTATGGAGCTGCCCGGCAGGATGTCGTGGAACTGCTGCAGCAGCACCAACTGCCAGAGCCGCCGGAGTTCCGCCAACGGGTACTCGTAGCCGCTGCCGGTACGGACCGCAGCAGTGGCGCACCACAGCTCCGCCTCGCGGAGCAGGTGCTCGCTGCGCCGGTTGCCTTTCTTGGTCCGGGCCTGGCTAGTGTACGTGCCGCGGTGCAGCTCCAGGTACATCTCGCCCACCCAGACGGGCAGCCCCTGGTAGTCTTCTTCGGCCTGCCGGAAGAAGCTCTCCGCCGACCCGACCCTCACCTTGGGTGAGCCTTCCAGGTCCCGGGTGCGGGCTGCGGCAGCCAGCATCTCGCGCGTGGGACCGCCGCCGCCGTCGCCGAAGCCAAAGGGCACCAAGGACACGGTGCCGCGTCCGTGGTCCCGGTAGTTGCGCTCGGCGTGGGCCAGGTCGCGGCCGCTGAGGTCCGAGTTATACGTGTCCACCGGCGGGAAATGGGTGAACAGGCGGGTGCCGTCGATGCCTTCCCAGTTGAACGTGTGGTGGGGCATCTTGTTGGTCTGGTTCCAGGAGATCTTTTGCGTGAGGAACCAGCGGCTGCCTGCGGCTTTGACGATCTGGGGAAGCGCCGCGCTGTACCCGAACGAGTCCGGCAGCCACGCCTCGCGGCACTCGATGCCGAACTCGGAGAGGAAGAAGCCCTTGCCCTCCACGAACTGCCGGGCCATGGCTTCGCCGCCGGGCATGTTGGTATCGGATTCCACCCACATGCCGCCGACCGGAACGAACTGCCCGGCGCGCACCTTCTCGCGGATCCGTCCGAACAACTCCGGGTAGTACTCCTTGATCCAAGCCAGCTGCTGGGCAGAGGAACAGGAGAAGACGAAGCCCGGGTCTTCGTCCATCAGGGCCACGACGTTGGAAAACGTCCTGGCGCACTTGCGGATCGTTTCACGGACGGGCCAGAGCCAAGCGGAGTCGATGTGTGCATGGCCGGTGGCCACCAGTTGGTGCGCGGAGGCGTACGCGGGGCGGCGCATGACGTCGGCGAGCGCCTCACGCCCTGCCGCCGCGGTCCCGGCGACGTCGTCCGGGTCCATCACGTCCATCATTCGTTCCAGAGCCCTGAGGATCTCGTGGCGGCGTGGCAGCTCCAATGGCAGCTGTTCCATCAGGCCGGACAGGGTCCAGACGTCCTGCTGGAGTTCCCACACGCACTGGTTCAGTTCCGCGATGGCGATGGTCCCGAGCCGGTACTGCGGGGCTCCCCCGGCTGTTGCCTTGTCGCCCAGCGGAGTGGCTGCGAAAGTCCAGCCCTGTGCCATGTCAGGGTTCGCGGCGGCCTCCACGTAGAAATCCACGGCCATACCGCTGCCCAGGAGCTTCAGCGGGATGTACTGGTTGCGGGGAGAGATCGCCTTGATGATGGACCCGTCTGAACGCCAGGCGATGCCCTCGCACTGGAACCCGGGCGCCTCGGTGGTGAACCCGAGGTCCACCACCACCTCCAAGGTGGTGTCCGGGCCGCTGGCCCATGATTCCGGTACTTCTCCCTGCAGCCGGAGCCATGTGGTGCCCCACGGCCTTCCCCAGGGTGCGCCGTGTTCCTGCGGCTGGAACTGTTGCCGCATCGCCTCCAGCGCGGGGACTGGTTCGCCGGGGACCTCCCAGCTGCTCAGGGCAAGCGGGACCGTCCTGCTGTAGGCGGCTGGGTTGATGCGCTCGCGCACAAACCTTGCCAGGCGGACTTCCGTGATCCTGCGGTCGTCATGCAATATGGGTCCTCTTTAAGCTTGAAACTGGATCATCGTGTCCATTCGATGGATAAATCTACCCGCTGGCTTCCCGGCATCCAACCCCCTCGGCCCGAGCGTTCAACCTTAGGCGCGCGGGACGGCAGCTTCCGGTCGCAGGATCCGGGCTTCGCCAGTGTAGACGTTGAAGCTGGTGCCGCGGCTGAAGCCCGCCACGGTCAGCCCGTTGGCCTCGGCCAGCTCCACGGCAAGGCTCGATGGGGCGCTGACGGCGGCCAGGACGGGAATTCCGGCGAGGGATGCCTTCTGCACCAGTTCGAAGGACGCCCTGCCAGACACCTGCAGGACGGTGCCGGTCAGCGGCAGGAGGCCTTCGCGCAGCGCCCACCCCACCACCTTGTCCACGGCGTTGTGCCGTCCTACGTCCTCGCGCAGGCACAGAAGGCGCGGTTCGCCGTCGTCCCCAATCCTGAAAAGGCCCGCAGCGTGCACTCCGCCGGTATCGTCAAAGAGGCGCTGCGATTTCCGCAGCAGGCCAGGCAGCGACGCGAGGACCTCGGCATCGACTGTCAGCGGGTCCGACTGCGGGCTGAAATGCGAGGACTTCTGGACCGCATCGATGGAGTCCGTTCCGCAGATGCCGCAAGAGCTGGAGGTGTAGACCTTCCGCCCGGTGTCGGGAACGTCGACGCCGGGCCGCAGCTGTGCCTCCACCACGTTGAACGTCTGGACGCCGTCCTCGTCCTCGCCGGCACAGAAGCGCAGCGATACCAGCTGCTCCGGAGCCCAGATGACGCCCTCGGAGACCAGGAATCCGGCCACCAGGTCAAAGTCGTCCCCGGGGGTCCGCATGGTCACCGAGTAGGACAGCTTGCCGATCCGGATTTCCAGCGGCTCCTCCACGGCAAGGACGTCTTCGCGGTGGCGGACCGGGTATTCCAGCGCACCCGGCGATCCGTCCAGTACATACTTGTGCACCTTTCGGCGCTGGGTTACGCGTCCCATGGTCCAGCCTGCCTCGTCATGACTCCATCATGGCACTTTTGCGGCCCGGCTCAGTCCAGCAGCGCGCTCCAGTCCACGGGGCCGCTGGCTGCGGGCTTGGCCTTGGGCTGCCCCGTCCGTCCGGCGGTTCGGGGCTTGGCTTTGGCTGTCGCGTCCACGGGCGCCGGAATGGGCGGGCCCCAGGGCAGGGCGAAGGCCGGTACCAGCTCCCCCAGTTGTACGCCGTGCGGCGGTACCACCAGCACGCCGTCGGCGGCAGCAAGGCCCCGCATCATGCCGGGTCCTGTGTGCTGGGCGGGCGATGCCATGCCATACAACAGCCGGAACGGCATCAGCCGGGTGCGCCCGGGGTCCGGCTCGATCATGGTCCCGCACGGAACTTCCTGCACGGCGGGCATGGCGTCGTGGCCCAGCGCGGCGAGGAGCGGGGCGCCCACGGTGGACAGTGCCATCATGGCCGCGAGCGGGTTGCCCGGGAGGCCCAAGACAAAGCGGCCGTCCGGAAGTTCGGCAAGGACGGCGGGGTGCCCGGGACGCATGGCCACGCCGTCGATGACCAGCCGCCCGCCGAGTTCAGCCACGGCACGCCGGAAGTGGTCGGTTCCGGAGCGCCCGGTTCCTCCGGTGGTGATGACGACGTCGGCAGGCAGGTCCGGCGCGTCCGTCACCTCAGGCACATCATCTTCGAGCGCGGCGAGCCACTCCCCGTAGGAGTCCCCGATCCGCTGCTGACCGCCCGGTATGCCACCCAGCATGGCGATGACGCCCTGCAACTGCGGGCCGAAGGTATCGCGCACCTGGCCGGGATCCGGGGTGCCTTCTTCGACTACCTCCGAACCTGTCAGGACCAGGCGCACCACGGGCTTTCCCTGGACGTGGAGTTCATCATGGCCGGCCAGTGCGGCAAGTGCCAGGTGTGCGGGATTGAGGTCCACCCCGGCTTTGACCAGGACGTCCCCCTCCAGGGCTTCCTCGCCCGCCTTCCGGATGTGTTCGCCGGCGCGGGGTTCCCCGGGGCGCGCCTTTCCACCGGTCGTCAGCAGCGGGAGGCCTTCGTCGTCCGTGGCCAGGACCGCGTTCTCGGTCCTGAGGACCGCCTTGCCGCCGGCCGGGATCAGGCCTCCGGTGACGATGATGCTTGCCTGGTGCGGGGCCAGGCGGTTTCCCGGGTCAACGGGAATCCACGGGCCGCTGCCGTTGACCGCCCAGCCGTCCATGGCTGAGGACGCGTAGTGCGGCATGTCGTGGAATGCCAGGATGTCCTGGTCGAGCCTGCGGCCGAGGGCCAGGCGCAACGGCACCGGCCCTGGCGGGATCGGGGTGGCGGCATCGAACGCAGCCTGCCGGGCTTCTTCCCAGGTGTGCGCCAGGTGGTGGTGCCCGTGGCCTGTTTCAGCCGCGTCCGGCTCCGCGGACTCCGGCCCGGTTTTTGCGGGCCCAGGTATCCCCTGTGGTGCTTCCGGGCCGTTGGCGGGTGGGACCTCCGGCCAGTCGCGGAGTTCTGCAGTCATTCGCCGGGGGTCCCGGCGGCAGCTTCATTGTCGTAGTCGGCAGCCAGGGAGCGGGCCACGGCCATAGCCGCATCCATGGACTCGCTGTCCATCTCCCTGCCGGGCGCGGCCGCCAGGCCGGCGGCGAAGCCTGCGATGAAGGTGGTGAGTGGAGCGGCCGGACGGACGACGGCGTGGGCAGCGACGCCGGCAAGGGACAGCACTGCGTTCACGTCCACCTGGACGTCCTCCAGCTTGTACGCCTGGAGCAGGGCCCTGCACCATTCCTCGAGCGTTTCGTCCTGGCTTTTCACGACTTGCCTCCCACGTTGACTCCGCACGTTTTGGTCAAAGTCTTCACGCTGGCTCCCGGCGGCGATCCCCAGCGCGGCAGCATCATCCCACGTATCCACATCGGCAGTGGACCCGGCAGGGACTGTGACAAGCTGCACGTCCAGATTAGCAAGGAGAGCCCGCACGGAACCGTTGACCAGGGCATTCCGGCCGGCCAACTCGCTACACGATCTTTTTAACTCACTAGTGTCATATATTCCCGCCAGCGGCTGTTCCCTCCCGTCGGCGGAGCGGGCCATGGCACCCCTGTCACCGCCGGCAGCTGCCACCGCTTCCCGCAGCATCGCCACTGCCTGGGTTGCCAGCGGCATGTCGCAGGCAAGAACCAAGGTGAAGGGCGCGCCTCCCCCGTGCTTGGCAAGGGAATCGAGGCCGGCCGAAATGCCGGCTGCGGGACCGGCAAACGCAGGCTCCTCCCGGCAGGACAGTACGCCGGGCGGCAGGGAGTGGGCGGGACCGGACGTTTCGGAGGATGCTTCGCCGCTGCCGGGGGCAACATCACCAACCACCACGGTGTGGCGGGCACCGGAAGCGGCCTGGAGGGTCCATTCCAGGAGGGTTCGTCCCCGGAGGACCAGCGATTGCTTGGGCACGCCGCCCAGCCGTGATGACCGACCGCCCGCCAGGATCAGGGCATCAAAGATCAACGGGTCCGGTTGCACCCACCCAGCCTAGCGAACAGCAACCTGCCCAGCGGACGTTTATCAGGCTGCACGCTCGGGAAGGAGGAACGGGTCCCAGGCGGGGGTTGGCTTCTCCAGCTCCTTGATTTGCCAGATGGTTCCGTGCGGCGGCTCCGGCACGAACCGCAGGGTCCATCCCATCTCGGCCGGGGTGTGGTCACCCTTGACGTTATTGCACCGCAGGCAGGCAGCCACGAGGTTCTCCCAGGAATCGGCCCCACCCCGCGATTTGGGGTGGACATGGTCGATTGTGTGCGCTGCTTTGCCGCAATATGCACACTTATGCCCGTCACGCCGGAGCACGCCACGGCGGCTGACCGCCGTTGAGTGGTTGTACCGGGGGCGGATGTAGCGGTTCAGGAGGATCACGGACGGGCGGCCCAGGACGTCGGTGGGGCCAACCACGGGGTCGTCCCCCTCGGCCACCACACTCGCCTTGCCTGTAAGCACAAGTACCAGCGCCCGGCGGAAGGTGATAACCGCCAGCGGTTCATATCCAGCATTCAGAACGAGAGTGCGCATGCACGTACCTCTTCACGGCCGCACCCGTCAGGGGCACGAGGGCCGGCTGCCCTCGGCATGTCCGGGCTATGGATCGACACCACAAGAGTAAACAGAGAAAAGCAATATGAGGTAATCGGCACACGCGAAAACCGGTTCCCCGCCCCGGCGCCGGGGATTGGATGCAGCGAATGGCAAGAGTTAAACAGGAAAAGACCCCCGCCGCAGAGGCAGGGGTCTTTCCGGGCAAAGCTTCTGCGCCGCCGATGGCAGCTGGCAGTAGTACTTAGCGGACGCGGATGGCAACCGGGCCGGAGCCGACGTTGGCGCTGAACACCACCGTGTCGTTGCCGTTGAAACCGCCGTGGACGGCCATGCCGTTACCGGCGTAGACAGCGATGTGGGCCATTCCTCCACCGCCATCGGCGTAGTACAGCAGGTCGCCGGGCTGGGCCTGGGACATGGGCACGGTGTCACCCAGTGACAGGTAGCCGGCGGGCCAGTCGTGGAAGTGGATGCCCACGGCGGCCAGTGCGTTGGTGACCAGCATGGTGCAGTCCTGGTGTACGCCGAGCTGCGCGTAGGCAGCGGACAGGATGGCAGCGCCCTTTCCGCTGGCGGAAACCTGGGCGGCCGGAGCAGCCGTGGCAGCGGCGGTGGCAACCTTGGCGGTGACCTTGGGGGCGGCGACGGTCTGGGCAACGGGAGCCGGCGCGGCTTCCTGCACGGCGACCTCGGGCACGGGCGCCGGAGCCGGGGTGGTGGTGACGGCGGGCTTCTCGAAGCTGATGGCGATGGTGGAAGCCGCGGAGATCGGAGCGTCTACGGCTGATTCAACTTCCATCGCCGACGCCGGAGCGGAGTCGCGCTTGACGTTGGTGTCGGCGGCGTTTGCTGCGATGCCGCTGGTCAGGACCAGGCCGGAAGCTGCGGCGATTACTGCAGCCTGGCGGCCCATGCCACCGGCGTTGTCGCTGACAGCCTTGGCAATGATTGCGATTGAGTTGGTTTTGGTGACCTCGGCGCGGTGCCGTGCGGTAGCACGAGTCGTCATCAGTTCTCTCTTTCGTTTTCCTCTGGACCGCGGTGGCCTGTCCGAGGGGGTTCGATGCGCCGGCATCTTGGGGGTACGCCGGCGCATCCCGAACGGGGATGTGGTTTCTAGCGAAAAAGCTTTGGGCAAAGAAATAGCCCTTGGACCTTGGAGCCCAAGAACTACTTATTCAGGTGGTAGTACGTGGAAGTACCGGTGGCTGCAGGCGAGTGGAGCATGGTTCCCTGCGAGGGGTTGAGGGCGCTGATCATCATGCCGTTGCCGACGTAGATGCCAACGTGTGCGCCGCCGTTCTGGACCACGAGGTCACCGGGCTGCGGGGTGGAGGTGGGCGTCATGATGCTCCACGCGTTCGTGCGGGGGATGCTGATCCCGGCCTGGGCGTAGACCCACTGGACGAATCCGGAGCAGTCCCAGCCGTTGGGAGTGGTGCCGCCCCACACGTAGGGGTGGCCAATGCCGGTGTAGGCGATCGCAGCGATGCCCGAGGTGGCGGCGGAAGAAACGGCCTCCACCGCCTGCCCGGCCGTGGACGCCTCCTGGCCGGCAGCATTGGCGGTGCGGTCCGCCGGCGCGGTGGACTGGGTGCGTACCGTTTCAACCTTCGGGGCGGCGGTGGTCTTGACCGCCGGGCGCTCAAAGGAAACGGTGGCCGTGGGGGCTGCGGTGACAGCAAGGGCGGTCTGCGACGAACCGGACTCCGTGGAGGCCGAGATACCAGCGGTGGTGTCCGCTGCGTTGGCCGGCAGGCCCATGCTCAGGATGAGGCCCGAAGCGGCCGCCACAACGGCAGCCTGGCGCCCCACGGTCCCGGCGTTGGCGCTCACGGCCTTGGACACGGCGTCCAAGGGGTTGGCGCGAACCGTTTGCGCACGGTGGCGCGCAGAATTATGGCGTGAAGACACGAAGGTAGCCTCTCCCAATGCCTGCGAGGTGAGCTGTCGGATTCGGATGGGAGTCACCCGGCCACTTCGCTTCCTGGGAAGCTCGTGACTTAACCCCAAGGCCTTCCGGACTGCAGAAGGCCAAAATTGGTTCCCCCGCCCCTGCCAGACGATGAAATGCGAACGGACCTTGAGCGGTGGCAGAGTTAGGCAATCCACTCAAGAGCGTCAACTTCGGAAAAGTTGACGCAAGTTAGACGGTACAGCAGTTTTGCTTCAATGTCACATTCAGGTCACGGCAGGTCACTGCGATCTGAGAGTGCGCAATCATACGGTTACAGCCAGCCCATCGGATCGACAACCTCGCCGTTGACCTGCACTTCAAAGTGCAGATGGCAGCCGGTGGATGCGCCGGTGGTCCCGCTCAGCGCCACTACCTCGCCACGGGAGACGGTTTGTCCCACTTTGACGTTGAAGGACGACAGGTGGTTGTAGGTGGTCTCCAGGCCGTTGCCGTGGTCGATCACCACCCGGTTTCCACCGCCGAACTGGTGCCAGCCGGCGAAGGTCACGGTTCCCGTTGCGGCAGCCAGGACGGGCGTCCCGCACTGCGCCACGAAGTCCTGTCCGCGGTGGAAGTCTCCGGTGCCGCCGGTGATGGGGCTGACCCGGTAGCCGAAGGGTGACGCGGTCACGAGGGACGCCAGCGGGGCGGCCAGCGTGCCGGCGGAAGCGGCCCGGGAGACCGATCCGGCCGACTGGGCACTCAGCAGCTGCTTCAGCTTCCCATCGGGGTCTGCCTGCGTCACGACGGCCGAGCGGCTGAAGTCGATCTGGGCCCCCACATCGGCGGAAATCTGGGGCTGAGGGCTTACCGCAGAAACAGCCTGGGGTCCTCCGCCGGTCCCATCTGTCGCCATGACGGGACTGGTGGCGGGCATGGTCACCGTCAGGACCAAACCGGTGGCGGCAAGGGCGATGCCGGCCTTCTGGCCGATGCCGCTGGCCGCAGCAAAGTCGGTGATTTGCCGGAACGGGCCCCGGCGGCGGCGCGCATCCCGCTGCGGGTCGCGGGGGCGCCCGGCGGCGGCGGCTTCGACAACCCGGGGTGCCTCAGGGGGGCCGGCCGCGCGACGGCGGCCCCGGGAGGTCTGCATGGTCAAGAAGGGTTCCTCTCTGGAATAGCCTGCGGAGTTAGCTGTCGGATTCGGGTCAGAGAGATCAAAGACCCGGCCCGTCACGGGCAAACTTCTGCGCAGGGGTATTCCCGGAAGAATCCTTCACTGGAGAGGCTTGCTGCTGACGGACTTCACCCCAAGGCAGTCCCCCGCTGCCGGTTGTGGTTCCCCCGCCTCTGCCAGTAACGACTCGTACACCTGGCCCGCTGGCAGAGCTCGGCTCCGGATCAGGTAACACTTAAGTATCAACGCTGGATCCCACTATAGGGGCTTAAGACCCTTGGTAACAATTCCGTTATCTTTGTCTGGAAACCCTTGGGTGGGGTATGGAAAGCCGGCGTCAGGCCTGGTTCACGGCGACGAAAACGTGCGCGGCTACCTCAGGCGGAAGCTCCAGCGCTCCCTCGATTCCTGCCACCCGTACCGAGATATAGTCACCCACCCGTTCCAGTGACACAGCAGCGCCGGGCCGGATCCCGCCTTCGTCGAGCTGGGTCAGCAGTTCCGGCTCCACCTGGATCGGTTCGGCCAGCCGGCTGATGGTTACTGCGGACGCGGGCCCGTAGGCCTTCATGGCCTCCACCAGGCTGATGGCGCCGTCGCCGAATCCGGCCCCGGACTGCCCGCCCAAGGCAGCAAGGCCCGGGATGGGGTTGCCGTAGGGCGACTCTGTGGGGTGGTCCAGCAACTCGTAAATGCGCCGCTCCACCCGCTCGCTCATGACGTGTTCCCAGCGGCAGGCCTCGTCATGGACGTAGGCCCAGTCCAGGCCAATTACGTCGGCAAGCAGCCGCTCGGCCAACCGGTGCTTGCGCATGACCTCCGTGGCCCGCTTACGGCCCGTATCGGTGAGTTCCAGGTGCCGGTCACCGGAAACGACAACCAAGCCATCGCGCTCCATCCGGCCGATAGTCTGGGAAACGGTAGGCCCCGAGTGGCGCAGGCGTTCGGCGATACGGGCCCGGAGGGCAACGATGTTCTCTTCCTCAAGCTCCAGGATGGTCCTGAGGTACATCTCCGTAGTGTCGATCAGATCCGTCATCCAGCTCAGCTCCTCGAGCGCAGTACCTTGCGTTGTCCCACCGTATCGCCTCTTCCCGCGACCTAGTCCGGGAAGAAGTTTATCCTATTTTGATTTAGTCCGAATAGGCTGCGCCGCAGGCGGCGTCTCATTGGCTGGACATTGGCGCAGCCCGCTCCCGCCACCCCGTGCGCTTCAGGCAGAATTGGTGGAGGTCTGCACTGCAGCCATGGCCGGCTCCCGGCCACCCACCACCCGGACCACAGCTTTCGTCCCTGCCGAATGGAGCACCTGTGAGCGACACCAGCATCACGATTCCCGCCAACCTCCTGCCCCAGGACGGGCGGTTCGGGGCCGGCCCCTCAAAGGTCCGGCAGGAGCAGATTGATGCCTTGTCCGCCGCATCGAAGACCATCCTTGGCACGTCCCACCGGCAGGCCCCCGTAAAGAACCTGGTGGGCTCCGTCCGCGAAGGACTCAGCCAGTTCTTCCGTGCCCCCGAGGGGTACGAAGTAGTCCTCGGCGTCGGCGGCTCCACTGCATTCTGGGACATCGCCAGCTTCGGCCTCGTGTCGAAGAAAGCCCAGCACCTGTCCTTCGGCGAGTTCGGCTCCAAGTTTGCCTCCGCCACCAACAAAGCGCCGTTCCTGGAAGCTTCCTCGATCATCAAGTCCGAGCCGGGTACCTGCCCGGCAGCGCAGGCTGAAGCCGGCGTGGACGTCTATGCCTGGCCGCAGAATGAGACCTCCACGGGCGTCGCCGCCCCGGTCAAGCGGGTGCCGGGAGCGGACCAGGACTCCCTGGTCCTGGTGGACGCGACCTCCGCCGCAGGCGGCCTGGACGTAGACGTTGCCGAAAGCGACGTCTACTACTTCGCCCCGCAGAAGAATTTCGCTTCCGACGGCGGCCTCTGGCTTGGCCTTTTCTCCCCTGCCGCCCTGGAACGTGCTGCCGGCATCAAGGCAAGCGGCCGCTGGATCCCGGACTTCCTGGACCTCCAGACGGCCATCGACAACTCCCGCCTGAACCAGACGTACAACACCCCGTCGCTGTCCACCCTGGTAACCCTGGATGCGCAGGTCCAGTGGCTGAACGCCAACGGCGGCCTGGACTTCGCGTCCGCCCGCACCGCCGATTCCGCCGGCCGCATCTACAGCTGGGCCGAGGCCTCGGAGTTCGCCACCCCGTTCGTGGCCAACCCGGAGGAGCGCTCCAACGTCATCGCCACCATCGACTTTGACGAGTCGGTGGACGCGTCAACGGTGGCGAAGGTCCTGCGCGCCAACGGCATCGTGGACACCGAGCCCTACCGGAAGCTGGGCCGCAACCAACTGCGCATCGCCACCTTCGTGGCCATCGAGCCCAGCGACGTCTCGGCGCTGCTGTCCAGCATCGACTACGTGGTGGGCGAGCTCCGCAAGTAGGCCCGGCACCAACACTAAAGGCGCCGCCCGGATTACCCGGGCGGCGCCTTTAGTGTGTGGCTGGAAGTTCCTGGCTAGTCTTCAGGCTGCGCGTCGTCGTCGGCCGGCCCGTCATCCCCGGTCCCCTGTTCCCCTGCGGGCGGCTCGTCCTGCCGTGCCGGTTCAGGTTCCTGCTGCTGCTCGTCTTCGGGCCGCACGCGTTCGGCCCACGGCACCCACTCCGGAGCGAGGATCGACTCCTCGGACGGCAGCAGGCCCAGCTCATTGACGGTAACCACCTTGGAGCGGGAGTTGCGCGTCAGCACCGCATACCACTGCCAGCCGCCGTACCCGGCCAGCCGGGACTCGAACAAGTGCGTGACCAACCGGTCACCCTCGCTCTTGGCACCCAGGTGCCGCCCGATGGTGCCGGCCGGCGTGATGCCCTCCACCGCGGTCCGGGCAGCATCAACAGCGGCAGCGAGGAACGCGTCCGGCTTACCCGTCCGCCATACCGGCACCCCGGGCTTGCGCTTTGGCGCAGCCTTGGCAGCCTGCTCCTGCGGGGCGATGCCCGGTTGTTCAGCTTGGGGGTTCATCGGCGCCTAGACGTCCAGCTCGTCGGCAACCTTGCGCAGGGCGGCGGCAATTGCCTTGCCCTTGTTGCCGTCCGGGTACTTGCCCTTGGAAAGCGTCCCGGACAGGTTGTCCAGAACGGTCACCAGATCCTGCACCAGTGGCGCGAGGTCCTTGGCGCTGGGACGCTTGGCCTTGGCAATGGACGGGGTCTTGTCCAGCACCCGCAGGCCCAGCGCCTGGGCGCCCTTGCGGCCGTCCGCGACGCCAAACTCCACGCGGGTGCCGGCTTTGAGCTCCGTTACACCCTCGGGCAACGACGACTTCGGCAGGAAGACCTCCTGGCCGTCCTCGCCCGCGAGGAACCCAAAGCCCTTGTCCTTGTCATACCACTTGACCTTGCCGGTAGGCACGTAATCAACCTTCTTCGTTCTGCTGTCATGAGACACGGCCAGATGCCACCGCATCCGCAGTGTTGTGCGGGTTCAAGGTATGGCGCCTGCAAACCGTGTTGGTCTGTATGCTTCAAGGTTATCCTGCCGCATGCCCTAATCACGCTTCCGGCGGCACTGTTCCGCCCCGGGCGCAAGCCCCGGGCTTTAGCGGCACGCCGGACGCCGCTGTAGCGTTACCTCCATGACACCCTTGCGTTTCCGCCGGCCCCTGATGGTGCTCGCAGCCGTTATTGCCCTGCTCTCCCTGGTAGCTGTGGGAACGGTCATGGCGCTTGCCTTCGCGGGGTCCGTCGCTCCCACCTGGGTAACCTACTCAGCTCTGTACGGCCTGCCGGCGGCCTTCATCCTGATGCTGCTGCTGGTCCTCGATGGCGTGGCCGCCCGGCGGCGGGCGGGAAGGCGGGACGCGCGGTAACGTTGGACTGATGTCCCTCATTCGTGCGCTCGGCAAGGACCTGGAGGCACGCAGCGACGACTCGTTGCGGGCGCTGTTCGCCGCGCGGCCGGACCTGATCTCACCCTCCGTTCCGGATTTCGCGGCGCTGGCGGCGCGGGCCAGCTCGCGGGTCAGCGTCCAGCGGGCCCTTGAACGGCTCAACCGGCCCCAGATGCAGGTGCTCGAGACCCTGCATCTGTGCACCAATACCGACACCGGCCACAGCGCGTCCGCGGAAGGCCTGCAAAAACTGATCCGGGGTTCGTCCCTGGCCACCGTCCAGCAAATCCTGGGAACCCTGCAGGAACTTGCCCTGGTGCACCCGGCCGCACCACCACACGGCGCACCGCCCGCAGCGTCCGGAGAATCGTTCTTCCTCCCGGCGGGCGCCCTCAACGACGTGGTGGGAATCTACCCGGCCGGCCTGGGCCGCAGCTACACGGAACTGGTGCGCCTCCAACCGGCGTTCGCCCAGCGGGCAGTGCCGCTGGTCACCGAATTGCATCGCAGCGGCTTCGCCATCCAGGAGGCCACCACCCCGATGGAAGCGGCACTGGCACTCCAGCACTGGACATCATCCCCGGAGTCACTCAAGGACATCCTCGCCGGCGCCCCGGAACGGACGACGGCGCTGCTCGCCAGGTTCCGGAACTGGGCCATGGGTGCCGTCCCCCAGGCGCAACGGAAGGCCTCGGTCCTGACGGAACCGGCCGACGTCGGCCCGGTGGACTGGCTCCTTGCCCGCGGACTGCTGGTCCCGCTGGACGCCGCGCACGTCGAGTTGCCGCACAGTGTGGGGCTGGCGCTCCGCGGCGGTGCCATCATCGACGACTTCACCCTTGCGCCACCGGTTCCGGAGCTTGGCCGGACCACTGCTGCGTTGCGAAGGAACGCTGCCCTGAGCGCGATTTCGGAAACCCTGCGGCTTGTTTCCGAACTGCTGCATGCCGTCCGGGAACAGCCGCTGGCCACCCTGCGCAGCGGCGGGGTGGGAGTGCGGGAAATGCGCCGCCTCTCCGAACAGCTGCGGACCGACCAGGGCGCGGTGGGACGGCTGCTGGAACTGGCCGGGCTGGCCGGCCTGATCCGCCTTGACGTCGATTCCTCGTCCTGGGTGCAGCCGCCCCAGCTGGAGTGGCTTGTCCTGCCCAGGCAGGAACAATGGCTGTGGCTGGTCAACGCCTGGCTTGCCAGTGAGCGCGTCCCCTCAATGGTGGGCCAACCATCCAGCACGTCGCCCGGTACGCCGGCCGCCAGGTCTGCGTCCGGCACCACCATCGCAGCGTTGTCCGCCGGGGCGCAGCGGCCCGATGCCCCGGTGGTCCGTAAACGCATCCTGGAAATCCTGCATGAACTGACGTGCGAGGCATCCGCTCCGGACGGCACTGCACCAATACTCGATGCCGCCGCGGTCCTGCAGCGGGCGGAATGGTCACAACCGCGGATGGCCAGGCGGTTCAGTTCCCTGATCCGCGGCGTCCTGGCCGAGGCCGAGCTGCTGGGCCTCGTGGGGTCCGGCGCGCTGAGCCAGCTGGGAAGCGCGTACGCCGAAGACCATCCCGACGCCGCCCTTGCCATCCTGGGCGAGCACCTCCCGGCGGCCCTGAACCATGTACTGCTCCAAGCGGACCTGACCGCCGTCGCGCCCGGCTACCTGGCCCCCGCGCTCACCGAAAAACTGCTGGTGATGGCCGATGCCGAGGGGCAGGGACCGGCCACCATTTACCGGTTCTCCGCCGAGTCCATCAAACGGGCACTCGACGACGGCTACGACGCCCCCGCCCTGCTGCGCTTCCTGCGCGAACACTCGGCCACCGCCGTGCCGCAACCGTTGGAGTACCTGGTGGAAGACACCGCCTCGCGGCACGGCCGGCTGCGCGTGGGGCAGGCCACGAGCTTCATCCAAAGCGACGATGAGGCGATGCTCGCCCAACTGCTGGCCGGGCCGAAAGCAGTCCAGCTTGGGCTGGTCAGGCTTGCTCCCACCGTCGTGGCGTCGTCGGCTCCACAGCGCGACGTAGCCGCCGCGCTCCGCAGCCTGGGCCTCTCCCCCGCCGTGGACGGCACCGAACCTGCCGCCCATCTCCGCCGCGCTGCCTCACCGCCTGAAAACCTCCGGCCCGTCTATACCGCACCGCGGCTGGCACCCGCGGCAGAGGATGTGGACGCCCAGCTGCACCTCCTGCGCCAGGCGCGTGACGCCGTCGGCCACTCCCCGGGACCTGCAACGGGCAGCGAAACCGCCACGCAGCTGGGCCTGGAAGCGCTGCAGCGGGCCATCCGGCTGAAGCAGCGGATCCACATGAACGTGGTGGACAGCCTGGGGAATGCCAGCACTGAAGTGGTTGTTCCGCTGTCTGTCAGCGGTGGCCGGGTCCGCGTTTTCGATCCCGCCAAGGAAACTGAACGGGTCCTGTCCGTCCACCGCATCATCGATATCGAAGCCGCCGAGGAACTGCGGCAGTAAAGGATTACCCCGCGTGACCGACGGACCCCTGATCGTCCAGAGCGACAAGACCATCCTCCTCGAAGTGGACCACGAGCTGGCCACCGAGGCGCGGCACGCCATCGCGCCGTTCGCGGAGCTGGAGCGGGCCCCCGAGCACATGCACAGCTACCGGCTGACCCCGTTGGGCCTGTGGAACGCCCGCGCCGCCGGGCTGGACGCGGAAAAGGTGCTGGACGCACTCCTTAAATACTCCCGTTTTCCCGTGCCGCATTCGCTCCTGGTGGACGTGGCCGAAACCATGTCCCGGTACGGCCGGCTGCGCCTGGAAAAGGACCCGCGCCACGGGCTGGTGATGCGGACCGATGACTACCCCGTGCTCGAGGAAGTCATCAGGGCCAAGAAGATCGCGCCGCTGCTGGGGCCGCGGATCGACGGCGAAACGGTGGTAGTGCACGCTTCCCAGCGCGGCCAGCTCAAGCAGCTGCTGCTGAAGATCGGCTGGCCGGCGGAGGACCTGGCCGGCTACGTGGACGGCACCCCGCACCTGATATCACTCAACGAGGACGGCTGGCAGCTGCGCCCCTACCAGCGCCTGGCCAGCGAAAACTTCTGGGCTGGCGGCAGCGGTGTGGTGGTACTGCCCTGCGGTGCCGGCAAGACGCTGGTGGGGGCCGCCGCGATGGCCACCGGCTCCACCACCACGCTCATCCTGGTCACAAACACCGTTGCCGCCCGGCAGTGGAAGGACGAACTCATCAGGCGCACCTCCCTCACCGAAGAAGAGGTCGGCGAATACTCGGGCGCCTTGAAGGAAGTCCGGCCCGTAACCATTGCCACCTACCAGGTGCTCACCACCAAGCGCGGCGGCATCTACCCGCACCTGGAACTGGTGGACGGCCACGACTGGGGGCTGATCATCTACGACGAGGTCCACCTCCTGCCGGCACCGATCTTCAGGATGACCGCCGACCTCCAGGCCCGCCGCCGCCTTGGCCTGACGGCCACCCTGGTCCGGGAGGACGGCCGCGAAGGCGAGGTTTTCAGCCTGATCGGGCCCAAACGCTATGACGCGCCCTGGAAGGACATCGAGTCGCAGGGCTACATCGCCCCGGCGGACTGCGTGGAGGTGCGCGTCGACCTGCCGCAGGACGAACGGGTTGCTTACGCCATGGCCGAGGACGCCGACAAGTACCGGCTGTGCGCCACCTCCGAGTCGAAGACGCGGGTGGTGGAGCAGTTGGTGGCACGCCACGCCGGTGAGCAGCTGCTGGTGATCGGCCAGTACATCGACCAGCTGGACGAACTCGGCGAGCGCCTGCAGGCACCCGTAATCAAGGGCGACACCCCCGTGAAGGCCCGCCAGAAACTCTTTGACGCATTCCGTGCCGGTGAGCTGCAGACCCTGGTGGTGTCCAAGGTGGCCAACTTCTCGATCGACCTGCCCGAAGCCTCGGTGGCCATCCAGGTCTCAGGCTCCTTCGGGTCCAGGCAAGAAGAGGCACAGCGGCTGGGGCGCCTCCTGCGGCCCAAAAAGGACGGCCGGGCTGCACGGTTCTACTCACTGGTGGCCCGGGACACCCTGGACCAGGAGTTCGCGGCCAAGCGCCAGCGGTTCCTGGCCGAACAGGGGTACGCCTACCGGATCATGGACGCCAAGGACGTGGAGGCCGCCGGATAGGGTCCGGCAGCCCCCCACACTGTCAGCTCACGCCATACGAGCTGTCGCGTTCCATGGTTCCGGTCCGCGGATCGAACTGCGGACGCTCGTAGGCAAGTTCGCCGCCGCTGCGGCCGCCGTAAGGGCGGCCGTGGTCTGCGAACTCTTCCCGGAAGAACGCCAGGCACCACTGGCCCATCTGCATCCGGGCGCCGGTCCTGAGCAGGGAAGGGCCGCTGGTGGCAACGCTTCCGCTGACGGGGCCGTGCGGCACCAGGACATACTCGTCCTGCTCGTCGTGCCTGATCTCGGCGTGCAGCCCCTCCAGGCCTTCGAGCCGGATATCGGACCCCGGGTTGCTTCCGATCGTGGTGACCTCGCCCGACAAGGCCACCTCACGGGGGATCTGGCCTGTCCAGGTGGTGGCGTCCTGCACGAAGATCAGCCGTGGCCGCCCGCTCCCCCTGGTGTAGTGGGTGGTGGTGATGCGGCGGGGAATACGCCGCCTCACCGTGGGGAGCAGGGGCAAAGGTGTGGCAGGCGGCAACAGTGGAATGCCCTTTGGCCGGCGCCGTCCCTGCCGGAGCAGCGGCAGGAGGTTACCGAGCTTCCCCAGCTTGATATGCGGGGACCTGGTGACCAGCCGCTGCGATGCGGGACTGTCCACTGCTCCCAGGCTGATGAGGTTTCCGTCCGGACCGGAGACGTGGACACGGATGCCTTTCCGTGCCAGGACCTCGGCGAAGGGCTTCACCTCGTCCAGGGAGGGCAGTCCGCCTCCTGCCAACGGGGCCAGGTCCGCGAGCGACACCGTCACCTCCGTGCCGGCCGCGGTGGCAGTTCCCCGGGTGACTGCCCCGGACTCATCCGAGAAGGAGAAGTCCAGGTCCACGTCCAACCGGTACTCAGCCATGGCGTTCAGCCACGGTTCAGATCGGATCCGGCGGCATCCTTGTCGCTGGTGGTGACCCGCAGGCTGCCGTTGAGCTTCCAGGTGGCCCGCGGCGCATCAGGACCAATATCGCGGGGCACCTCGATGGTCATGTCCACGAACTGGTAGTTGATGGCGGCACCCTTGCCGGTGAGGTAGGACCACATTTCCTCCGCCAGGTCCGCCCAGTCGCGGATGCTGCGGTCCTTGGTTGTGGTGTTTTCAGATGCGCTCAGATCAGTCATGATGGTCAATCCCTTCACATGGGCCAGGAGCGATGGAGTCCGGGAATCAACACTGTATTCCCGCGCCCCTGACGGCGGAAGGGATGGGACGATGAACGTTCTCACCCTGATTTCGGTTCCCGCCGCCATGCGCCGCAAGCCACGGATTGGGGGGACACTGGATGCATGAGCATGCGCATTATTCCCGCCGTCCCCGGGCCCGGCCAGGAATCGGTCTGGGAGTACCCCCGCCCGCCGCGGATCGAACCCAGTACCGAACGGATAAGGATCGTCCTGGGCGGTGAGCTGATCGCCGACACCACCGATTCGCTGCGTGTCCTCGAGACCAGCCACCCGCCGGTCTATTACCTGCCGAGGTCTGCGTTCGTGCCGGGGTCGCTGGAGCCGGCGGCCGGCAGCAGTTTTTGTGAGTTCAAGGGCTCGGCTGAGTACCTGACCGTCCACGGCGGCGGGGTGGAAGCCGACGGGGCCGCCTGGTCCTATCCCGAACCGTCGTCCGGATTCGAGGCCCTGGCAGGCTGGGTGGCCGTCTACGCGGGCAGGATGGATTACTGCGAGGTGGACGGTGAACGCGTGCTTCCGCAGCCCGGCCGCTTCTACGGCGGCTGGATTACCCAGCGGATCGTCGGGCCCTTCAAAGGAGAGCCGGGAACGATGGGCTGGTGACCATAAGCCCACCACCATCATGCTCACAACGAATATCCAGACAACTCCCAGAGACTGGGAGCATGATGGGAGCATGAACAAGAACGGTCCCGAAGCCAGGCTGCTCGTCGTCGATGATGAACCCAACATCCGCGAGCTTCTCTCCACGTCCCTCCGGTTCGCAGGCTTTGAAGTTGTCTCCGCAGCCAACGGGCGCGACGCCCTGGCTGCCGCGGACACCCAGGCGCCCGATCTGGCGGTCTTGGACGTCATGCTCCCGGATATGGACGGGTTCACCGTTACCCGCCGCCTGCGCGCCGCCGGAAAGCACTTCCCGGTCCTTTTCCTGACAGCGAAGGACGACACGGAAGACAAAGTCACCGGCCTGACGGTGGGCGGCGACGACTACGTCACCAAGCCGTTCAGCCTGGACGAGGTAGTGGCCCGGATCCGCGCCGTGCTGCGCCGGACCCAGCCACTGCTGGATGACGACGCGATCATCCGTGTTGACGACCTTGAGCTCGACGACGACGCACACGAGGTACGCCGCGGCGGCACGGTCATTGAGCTCTCCCCCACCGAGTTCAAACTCCTGCGCTACCTCATGCTCAACCCCAACCGGGTCCTGTCCAAGTCCCAGATCCTGGACCACGTGTGGGAATACAACTTCAACGGCGATGCGTCCATCGTGGAGTCCTACATTTCCTACCTCCGGCGGAAGGTGGACATCGACCCCGAAGCCCCGGCCCTGATCCAGACCAAGCGCGGCGTGGGCTATGTGCTGCGGACGGCTGAAAAGCGCTGACCTTGCTGAAGCGGTGGAAGTCGGCCTCGCTCAGGTCACAGCTGGTGGCCATGATCATGGCCCTGCTGATCGTGGCCCTGACGGTGACCGGAGCCGTCACCCTGACGTTGCTGCACAGCTACCTCCAGGGCCAGGTGGACGACAAACTGAACGCCGCCGTCGACTCTGCCCGGCAACAGCGCTCGTTTACGCAGCTGCAGGCGCCCAGTCCCATTCCCACCGACTATTCGCTGATGCTTTTCGCCCCGGGCGAGCAACCGTACACGTTCGGCGGCGACCCGGACGACCACCCGGACATCGCGTCCATGACCGTGGACCAGGCCCAGGCCCGGGGACTTGCCCCGTTCCAGGTGCGCGGCACGGACGGGCAAAGCTGGCGGGTGGTGGCGGTGACCGTCCAGAACGGCCAGACGACCGCCGTGGTGGTCATCGGGCTTCCCCTGGCGAGCGTCGACGATGTCCTCAAGCACGCCACGCTGGTGGTTACGGGGGTGGGACTGCTGACGCTGCTGCTCGCGTCCCTGATCGCAAGCTGGACGGTGTCCCGTTCATTCCGGCCCTTGGCCCGGGTGGAGAAGACGGCGGCCGCCATTGCAGCCGGTGACCTGTCCCGCCGTGTTGAGGTGGAGAATCCGGCCACCGAGCTGGGACGGCTGAGCAGTTCGCTCAACGCGATGCTCGCGCATATTGAGACCGCGTTTGCGGCACGCACCGCATCCGAGGCCAGGATGCGCCGCTTTGCCGCGGACGCCTCCCATGAGCTGCGGACACCGCTGGTGACTATCCGCGGCTTCTCCGAGCTGTACCGCCATGGTGCCTTGTCCACGGACGAGGACGTGGCCACCGCGATGGGCCGGATCGAAAGCGAAGCCAAGCGCATGGGTTCCATGGTTGAGGACCTCCTCCTGCTGGCCCGCCTGGATGAGCAGCGGCCGCTGCAGCAAAAGCCAGTGGACCTGCAGTTGATCGCGCACGACGCCATGGTGGACACCCAGGCCAGCGACCGCTCCAGGACCATTTCACTGGCGGGCCTCGACGGCGGCCCGGCAAGGCCTGCCCCGGTCCTCGGAGACGAGGCCAAGCTGCGCCAGGTGGTGGGCAACCTCGTGGGCAACGCGTTGCGTTATACCCCGGAGGGCAGCCCCATCGAGCTGGCCGTGGGAGTCCGCGGCACGGATGGCGAGGCGCGCTCCATCATCGAGGTACGTGACCATGGACCCGGCATTTCGGAAGAGGACGCGGCCAAGGTCTTCGAACGCTTCTACCGGGCCGATACCTCCCGGACCCGGGAGACGGGCGGCAGCGGCCTGGGCCTGGCCATCGTAGCGGCCATCGTTGGCTCGCATGGCGGTTCGGTGCGGGTGGAGAAGACCGACGGCGGCGGGGCCACGTTGGTGGTCAGCCTGCCGCACCGTAATGAAATCCCCACAGCGGACGTTGCGGACAGCGAGGACGCGGACGGCGGCACCGACCAGTCCGCCGCCGGCAGCGGCAGCTCGGTTATCCACATATAGACCTCAGGCCATGGCTCTGCCCGGAACGGCTTCATAGGCTCATTCCAGCAGCCCGGAACCGCCGGGCCGGAGGCGTCTCCGCCGTACCGAAAGGCATAGCCATGAGCATCATTTCCGTTGATACCGAGCTACTTCAGCTGAAATCCGCCAACGTACAGTCCACTGTGGACAGGATCAGCGCCGACGTGCAGGCCATGAAGCGCGGCCTCGACGAGCTGCAGGGCTCGTGGTGCGGCTCGGCAGCCACCAACTTCCAGGCGCTCGTCACCGAATGGACCATCACCCAAGGCCGGGTGGAGGCGTCGCTGGCCTCCATCAACGCGGCCCTGGCCTCCGCAGCGGCCACGTATGCCCAGGCCGAGCAGGGCAACGCGCAGCGATTCAGCTAAGGGGTCAGGCTTCCGGAGTTCCTTGATGGAACCGCAGCCGCCAACGTTCGCCGTCGAGGACCCATAAGGAGCTTCGCAGCGTGGTGCCGGCGCGGGCAAAGCTCCGGTACGTCAGCAGGACGGCGCCGGCACCGATACGCTCAGCGCCCAGAACTTCGATGTCGGTCCGTTCACCGGGGTCCTCTTCGAGGGCCATCATCATGGCGTCCCGGGTCCACATTCGTCCGGAGCTGCCGATCTCCATGAAATCCGGATGGAGGAGGACGGCGGTCCTGCCAATGTCACCGCGCACCAGAGGGCCCAGCAGCTCACGTTCGAGTTGCTCAACCAGGGCCTCGGGCGCGACCGCTCCGGCCTGCTGGGCTGCCTGGGCAACCTCCTGCGCTTCGGTATCCAACTCACTGAACAGGTCTAATTCGTCATAAGCCGATACCGGTTCAGGCATGGCCTGCGGGTTTCTGGATTCCGCTGCAGGCACCCTTTGGCCGGCCGCTGCCGGCCGCGTGTCCGGGCGGGCGGGGCCCGCATCGGGGCGGCCTGTGGCAGCCGCCGAACGGGCGGGTGCGGTGGCGGGGATGTCGAGGGTTGCCGGCTGCAGGCCATTGCCGGACCGCGCCTCAAAGCTGCGCCCCGACGCGCCCGGATGGTGCGCCCCCGGGAACCCGGGCCCGGAGCGTGCGGCCACACCCTGCTGGTAGGCGGTTGCCGCGGCCCGGGCGCGTTCATCGGCGGCCTCGTTCAGGCTGTGGCCGGCATGGCCCTTGACCCACTCGAAAGTGTAGGTCCGGCCCGCCAGTTCGCGGTCCAGTTCCTTCAGCAGTTCTACGTTCAGGACTGGTTTCCCGTCCGCCTTGCGCCACCCTTTGCGCTTCCAACCAGGCATCCATTTGGTGATGGAATTGATCACGTACTGGCTGTCGCAGAGGATGCGCAGGTCCTCCCCGGGAAGATGCGCGGTGGCGCGCAGCAGATCCAGGACAGCCATCAGCTCTCCCTGATTATTGGTCCCGTGGGGCCACCCGCCGGCCCGCCAGCAATTGTCATCCACGTACCAGGCCCAGCCGGCAGGGCCCGGGTTTCCCAAGGCCGAACCGTCAGCCGCTGCAGTAATCGTCACCGGTCCATCCTGCCAGAAGCCAACGACAATGGGCTGCGCCCGCCGCGGCACAGCATGCCCGGCTGTCCGCCGCACGGTGCACCGCGCCAGGTTGCCGTGCCCCGGGCCGCCCGGAACACCATCTCGGAAAACGTTTACCGAAGTGCTTGACTCCCACCTCCCAGTCACGAAACAATCGCAGAATCACGGTGAGAAAGCGTTTTCTCGCTGGGTGCCGTCCCCGCGATGATGTGGGGCGACCCAGCGATACCACTCTGGAAGGAACATCAATGACGATTCCAATCATGACCCGGCGCAGTTTCCAGCTCGGCGCCGCCGCCTTGGCCATATCCCTGCTGACCACGGGCTGCGGCGCACCCGGCGGTTCGGGAGACAACGGGCAAGTGACACTGCGGTTCGCGTGGTGGGGCAACGAATACCTGAACGCCCAGACCAATAAGGTCATTGCCGCGTTCGAAGCGTCACATCCGAACATCAAGATCAAGGCCGAGCCGGGCGAATGGGCCGGCTATTGGGACAAACTGGCAACCAAGACAGCCGCCAATGATGCGCCCGACGTCATCCAGATGGACCAAAAGTACATCGCCGAGTACGGCGGCCGCGGGGCCCTGATGGACCTGTCAAAGCAAAGCAGCATCGACACCTCCAAGCTGGACCCGGAGGCCCTTGCCTCCGGCCGGTACGACGACGCCCAGTACGGTCTCAGTACTGGCCGGAACGCCTATGTGATCATGGCCAACACCAAGGTGTTCGAGGCGGCAGGCGTTCCGCTGCCGGACGACAAGACGTGGACGTGGAAGGACTTCGCGGATACCGCAGCGAAGATCAGCGCTGCCAGTGGCGGAAAGAGCTATGGCGCCGCCTACGGCAGCAATGAGGCAGATTTGATCATCTGGCTCCGCCAGCACGGACAGGACCTGTACTCAAGTGATGGCGGACTCGGTTTCGAAACGGCCACCGCCGCGTCCTTCTGGGAACGGCTCAAGGACCAGCGGGATTCGAAAGCCAGTCCGCCCGCCACCGTCGCCACCGAAGACGCCGGCGCGGGTCTGGAGGAAAGCCTGTTCGGCACCAACCGGGTGGCCATGGCCTGGTGGTGGACCAACCAGCTGGGCTCCCTGGAGTCCACCACGGGCAGCAACATCAAGATGCTGCGCGCCCCAAGCGTCAGCGGCTCATCGGCCGGTAACGGCATGTACTACAAGCCCACCATGTTCTGGTCCGCATCGTCCCGCTCGAAGCACCCGCAACAGGCTGCCGAATTCATCGACTTCCTTACGAACAGTCCGGAGGCCGGCGGCATCCTGATGACGGACCGGGGCGTGCCCACCAACAGCGGGATCGTCGCGGACATTACTCCTTCGCTCAAGCCGGCTGACACCACGGTAGTGGGCTTCCTCAAGGACATAGCGCCTGACATCAAGGGTGCACCCCCGGTCCCGCCGGTGGGTGCGGGAAGCGTCCAGAACGTCATCAAGCGTTATACGGACGAAGTGCTGTACGACCGCCTGACACCGCAGGCAGCCGCGGACGCCTTCAAGAAGGAAGTCGAAGGGATGCTGGCTTCCGCCAGGAAGTAGCCCCGGGAACATGAGAAATGCGGCCCCCTCCCAAGGAGGGGGCCGCATTTCATGTCAGCGGGACAGGGCCCGGCGGGAGGCTTAGAAGCCGCCCATGCCGCCCATGCCACCCATGTCGTCTCCACCGGCAGGAGCAGAAGCCTTCTCGGGCTTGTCTGCCACCACGGCTTCGGTGGTGAGGAACAGGCCGGCGATGGAGGCGGCGTTCTGCAGGGCAGAGCGGGTCACCTTGACGGGGTCGTTCACGCCGGCTGCCAGCAGGTCGACATACTCGCCGGTGGCTGCGTTCAGGCCGTGGCCTGCGGGCAGGCCGCGGACCTTGTCGACAACCACGCCGGGCTCAAGGCCGGCGTTGAAGGCGATCTGCTTCAGCGGGGCGTCGATGGCAACGCGGACGATGTTGGCGCCCGTTGCTTCGTCGCCGGACAGCTGCAGGTTGGCAAATGCCTTGGCACCGGCCTGGATCAGGGCTACACCGCCACCGGCGACGATGCCTTCTTCAACCGCGGCCTTGGCGTTGCGGACTGCGTCCTCGATGCGGTGCTTGCGTTCCTTGAGCTCAACTTCGGTGGCGGCACCGGCCTTGATGACTGCAACGCCGCCGGCCAGCTTGGCCAGGCGTTCCTGCAGCTTCTCGCGGTCGTAGTCGGAGTCCGAGTTCTCGATCTCGGCGCGGATCTGGGATACGCGGCCGGCGATCTGGTCGGCGTCGCCGGCACCTTCGACGATGGTGGTCTCGTCCTTGGTGACAACAACCTTGCGGGCCTGGCCCAGCAGTTCGAGGCCTGCGGTCTCGAGCTTGAGGCCGACTTCCTCGGAGATGACCTGGCCGCCGGTGAGGACGGCGATGTCTGCCAGCTGCGCCTTGCGGCGGTCACCGAAGCCCGGGGCCTTGACGGCAACGGACTTGAAGGTGCCACGGATCTTGTTGACGATCAGGGTGGCCAGGGCCTCGCCCTCGATGTCTTCGGCGATGATCAGCAGCGGCTTGTTGGACTGCATGACCTTTTCGAGGACAGCAACCAGTTCCTTGACGTTGGAGATCTTGGAGTTGACGATCAGGATGTACGGGTCTTCAAGGACCGTTTCCTGGCGCTCGGCGTCGGTAACGAAGTAGGCGGAAATGTAGCCCTTGTCGAAGCGCATGCCTTCGGTGAGCTCAAGCTCCAGGCCGAAGGTGTTGGACTCCTCGACCGTGATGACGCCTTCCTTGCCGACCTTGTCCAGGGCTTCGGCGATGAGGGCACCAATTTCGTCGTCACCGGCGGAGATGGAGGCGGTGGCCGCGATCTCTTCCTTGGTTTCGATTTCCTTGGCGGAGTTCAGCAGCTCGGCGGTGACGGCCTCAACGGCCTTCTCGATGCCGCGCTTGAGGGACAGCGGGTCGGCGCCGGCGGCAACGTTGCGCAGGCCTTCCTTGACCAGCGCCTGGGCCAGCACGGTTGCCGTGGTGGTGCCGTCGCCGGCGACGTCGTCCGTCTTCTTGGCAACTTCCTTGACCAGCTCAGCGCCGATCTTCTCGTAGGGATCGTCCAGCTCGATCTCCTTGGCGATGGAAACACCATCGTTGGTGATCGTGGGGGCGCCCCACTTCTTTTCGAGGACGACGTTGCGTCCACGCGGGCCGAGGGTGACCTTAACGGCGTCGGCGAGGGTGTTCAGGCCACGCTCAAGGCCGCGGCGTGCCTCTTCATCAAATGCAATGATCTTGGCCATAACGGCAGTAGTCCTTTCGGGACAGTCGTTAAGAATGAACCTTCGCTGCAGTGCCCGCGACGGACGATCCTTCGACAGCGGCCTCTGTATGCCTCCGGCTGGGGATCTCACTGAAGTGAGGTGTTTCTTTCGCTCCTCGACCGGTGCCGTGCGCGGCCGGCCGGAACCAGGCGTTGCTTAGCAGTCGGTGCGTCAGAGTGCTAACTCAATAATTAGCACTCCCCCGGTGAGAGTGCAAGCGAAAAGACGCCAAACGGGCAGCTGGCGGCGGCGGCTTCGCCGAGGGCGATCAGCCCGGGTGTCCGGCTGTCTCCCGCCCCGTGGGAGTGGGGTTGTTGTCCGGTCCGTAGGTGAACACGGATAAGGATGCCGTGG
The DNA here is from genome assembly GCF_030209355.1 of Pseudarthrobacter sp. fls2-241-R2A-127. Lineage (GTDB taxonomy): Bacteria > Actinomycetota > Actinomycetes > Actinomycetales > Micrococcaceae > Arthrobacter. The sequence goes on along the minus strand of NZ_JARVSF010000019.1, from coordinate 45,486 downwards.
TGATGTCCCCGTTGGCGTCAAAGGCAATGGGGCCCGACTCGCCGTCGTAATTGATGTCGGGGCCGGCAGCCAGGCCGCCCAGGCAGGCTTTGTAGGTCAGGCACGGCGCAGTGGCCGCTCCTGCGCCCGGTGCCGCCGTCCCTCCCGATACCGCAATGAGGTTGGCTGCGATCGAGCGGCCGGCGTCGTCCTGCGCGCGGGCCGCTGCCAGCGCAGCCAGGGTCACGGCGTCGTAGGTTTCGGCAGCGTAGGACACGTCGTTCAGGGACGGGTCCACCGTCAGGAGTTTTGCCTGGAAAGCCGCGGAGGGCAGCTGCCCCGGAACCACGGCGCGGGCACCCTCCAGCACCTTGGCACCGAGCCCGGACCCGTAGCGGGCGAAGGCGCCGTCGCTCATGATGATGCGTGAACCGCTGAGGCCGGCATTATGGAGCTCGGCCAGCGCCCCTTGGGCGCCCTCACGGGCTACCAGGACGACGGCGTCCGGCTTTGCTTTGGCGATGGAGCCCGCAGCTGCGGCAGCGTCCCCCGTTTTGAAACCGGCGCCGGGAAGGACGGAAAGTCCGGACTGTTTCGCCGCTTCCGTGACGGCGGCCTGCAGGTCCTTGCCGTAGGAACCTTCCTGGTACAGCACGCTGATGCTGGCTGCACCGGTGTCCTTGGCGAGTTTGGCCAGCACCGGCCCTTGGGCGACGTCGGACGCCGCGGTGCGGAAGTAGTAGCCGCCGCTCGCCAGTCCGGTCAAGCCCGCGGCGGTGTTGGCCGGTGAGATCAGGGGCGTCCGTGCGCGCGAAAGAATGTCGACGGCCGCCGCCGCGTGGCTGGAATCGGTGGGTCCGATGACCACGTCTGCTTTGGCAGCCAGCAGGGCATGCGCCTGCCCGGCGGTGTCCTGTTCCGGATGTGCGGGCAGCAGTTCAACGGGACGGCCTTTGTGGCCCCCTGCCGCGTTGATGTCCTGGACGGCCAGCTTGGCTGCGGCGAGCTGGGGCGCATTCAGGAAAGCATTGTTGCCGGTGTTGTCCAGGACCAGGCCCACCCGGAGGACGCCGTCGCCGGACGCCTCGGCGGATTCCACCCGGGCGTTTCCGCCCGTCTCGGAGCATGCTGTGGTGCCGAGTACGGCTGCCAGGGAAACGGCCAGGACCGTGCGGGCTGCGGGACGGTGCATCGGCTTCACTCGGCGGGCCGGACGTTTTCCGCCTGCGGTCCCTTTTCGCCTTCCCCGATCTCCAGCTGCACCCGTTGCCCTTCTTCGAGGGCCCGGTAGCCCTCGCCCCGGATCGCAGACCAGTGGACAAAGATGTCATCGCTGGAGCCGTCAACGGTGATGAAGCCGTAGCCCTTTTCAGCGTTGAACCACTTGACGGTTCCCAGTGCCATGGTGACCAACTCTTTTCCGTTGCGGCCGGATGGGCCGGTGCTGTTGCGTGCAGCCCGGCGGGCCGTGGCCTGGAATCACTCTAGCCACGGCTGCCACGGGTCGCAGGCGGCGGCAGGCCCGGAGCCGGGAACGTTATGCAGGCGTAACTGAGGCCGTCCGGCTACCGGTATCCGGGGCCAAGGACCACCACGAGCGGCGCCTGGAACTCGGTGCTGCTGACGACGGCGGGGATGTTCAGCAGGGCCGAGAGCTCCTGGGCGCCGGCCAGCTGCTGGGGACCGGCGTAGTAGATCACGGAGGATTTTTGCGGCGCACCGGACCAGTTGCCCACCTGTCCTAGCCGCCAGCCATCAGCCTGGACGGTTCCGCCAATGCGGCTGGCCAACCCGGCGGTACCGGCCGCGTTGTAGATGGCCACTGGCTGCGTCCGGTCCACGACCGCCTGCCGGGTGGCCGACGGCGTCGGCTCCGGGCTGCTGCTGCGGGACGGTTCGGCGGTGGCCGAAGGTTCCGAAGCGGCCGGTGGCGTGGTTGCCTGGGTAGCTGACGCGGTGGATCCGGTGCCGGCCAAAGCCGTGGATTCCACGCTGGCGGACGCCTCGGTTGCCGTGGCGTTGAAGCCAAGCTTGGGGAGGATCAGGAAGGACACCAGCCCGATGGCCAGCGCCGCCACGCCCACTGCGAGGATGGGCCACAGCCGTACCCGGGACGGGGCTGAGGCCGTCCGGTGGACACCTTGTCGCGACGCGGCCTCGGGGACCTTGTCGAATTCATCGCGGGCGTATTTGGTCATGGTGGAACGACATCCTTGTAGATTGCTGCCAGGGTCCCGGCCTGGGGCGTATTAAGCGTCGGATCCCAGGCGGCGGGCGGTGCGTGCACGGTGGCGCGACGTACGTAGTCTACGCAATCTCTTGACCAGCATGGGATCGTGGGCCAAGGCGTCCTCCCGGTCGATCAATGCGTTGAGGAGCTGGTAATAGTGGGTTGCGGAGAGGTCGAACAGCTCCCGTATGGCCTGTTCCTTGGCCCCGGCGTACTTCCACCACTGCCGTTCGAGCGCCAGCATCTGCTGTTCGCGCTCGGTGAGGGAGGAATCACGGAGCGCGAAATCCGCCAGCAGGGACTTCCGTGGATCCTGCTCAGGCAGGTGTTCCCGGGCCGGTTCCGCCACGGCACACTCCTTCGCTGGTTACGCTACATGTCTTACCCCCATGCTACCGGGCGAATAACAGGGGTGTCATTCGCCCGGCGGTCGACACGCTTCCCGGCCGCCAGGGGCCGCCTGCAAGAATGGGACGATGTTTGAATCGGATGCGCTGTTCGACCTTCAGCAGGACCCGGTGGACACCACACGCTTCAGCGACCTGGCCCGGCTCGCCCTGGCAGAGCTCATGGCGCCGGACTGGGCGGCGGCACTGCGGGACGTGGAGGGCAAACTGCGGTCAGTGCTGGCGTTCCTTGCCGACGAAGAAGCGGCCGGGCACCAGATCCTGCCGCCGCCGTCGAACGTCCTGCGCGCGTTCCGCCAGCCGCTCGCCGGCGTGAAAGTCCTCATCGTGGGGCAGGACCCCTACCCCACGCCGGGACACGCCGTCGGGCTTTCCTTTTCCGTGGACGCGCGGACGCGTCCGCTCCCCCGCAGCCTGGTGAACATCTACCGGGAACTCGAATCCGACCTGGGCATTCCGCCGCGCGTCCACGGCGACCTGTCAGCCTGGGCGGACCAGGGTGTCCTGCTCCTGAACCGGGTACTCACCGTCAGGGCCGGGGCAGCGGGTTCGCACCGGGGCAAAGGTTGGGAGGAGATTACGACGGCGGCCGTCACGGCAGTGGCCGGACGTCGCGCCGCGGACGGGTCCAGGACGCCCCTGGTGGCCGTGTTGTGGGGCAAGGAGGCGGAGGGCGTCAAGCCCCTGCTGGCCGGCGTCCCGGCCGTCGCCAGCGCCCACCCCAGCCCGCTGTCCGCCTCGCGCGGCTTCTTCGGTTCCCGGCCGTTCAGCCGAGTTAACGAGCTGCTGCGGGAACAGGGTGCGCCGGACGTAACCTGGGAGCTCCCGCCGGTGCCCTAGCTTAGGCTTGCCTGATGAGCACTGTGCCCGCAGCCACCAGCGCGACGAAAAACAACCGCCCCCAGGTCAACCTGACGGTACTGCGCAAGGAGCAGTTGTCCCCGCACATGGTGCGAATCATCGCAGGTGGGGACGGCTTCGAGGACTTCGTCAACAACGCCTTCGTGGACCGTTACGTGAAGATCGTTTTCCCGCAACCCGGAGTGGACTACCCGTCGCCCTTGGATCTTTGGACGGTCCGGGAAACCATGCCCCGCGAGCAGTGGCCGTTCACCCGCACGTACACGCTTCGCCGGGTGGATCCCGTGGCCAGGGAACTCGCCATCGACTTTGTGGTTCACGGCGACGAAGGCCTTGCCGGTCCGTGGGCGGCGAACGCCCAGCCCGGCGACGCGCTCACCTTCACCGGTCCCGGCGGTGCGTACAACCCCAATCCCGAGGCTGACTGGTATCTGTTCGCCGGCGACGAGGCCGCTTTGCCGGCCATTGCCGCGTCGATCGAGGTGCTTCCTGCCGGTGCGGTGGGACTGGCTTTCCTGGAAGTCGGGTCCGAGGCCGACATCCAGCCCCTGAACGCTCCGGCCGGGCTCGAAGTCCGCTGGCTGGTCCGCGGCGACGCCCCCGCAGGCTCCAGCACCTTGCTGGTGGAGGCCGTGGCCGGCGCGGAGTGGCCCGCAGGCACCGTGGACGTCTTTGCGCACGGTGAACGGGGCTACATGAAGTCCCTGCGGGAGGTCTTCTTTAAACAGCGTGGCCTGGAACGCCGGCAGGTGTCATTGTCCGGGTACTGGGCCCAAGGCCGCGTGGAGGACGTGTTCCAGGCCGAGAAGAAGCTGCCGGTGGGCCAAATCTAGCGCCGCCGGGCGCGGCGCCGCTCGTTGCTGGCCAGGCTGCGGGTCAGCGGCCGGGCCAGGACGTCGCCCAGGACGATTCCGCCGGCTGTTCCCAGCACAATGGCGCCGGCGCTCAACATACCGCCTGCCCCGTTCAGGATTTCCGATTCCTCCACCGTGAGCACATACATGGACCGGAAGATGGTGAGCCCGGGCAGCAGGATCAGCGCCGCAGGCACCGCCACCACAAGCTGCGGCGCGCCCATCCGCAATGCCACCACGCGTGCCAGGAGGCCGATGACGACGGCCGCCAGCGCCGGCGCGAAACGGTCTCCGATGCCCAGCACGCCGCCGCCCAGGAGCACCAGGTAACCCGCCACGCCCACCCCTGCAGTGGGCAGCAGGAGCTGCCAGGTGGTCTGCTCGGTGATGCCGATCGCCATCACCGCGGCGGCCACGAACAGGATGAGGACCCACAGATCGTAGGCGGGCGGGAAGGTCTGGGTGACGTCGATCCGCTGCAACCCGGTCAGCTCTCCCACCACGAAGGCCACGGCAATGCCGGCCACGATCGCGCCGAAGGTCAGGAGGGTGGACAGGAACCGCCCCGCGGCAGTGACCGGGAAGCCGTTGATGGCGTCCTGCACGGAGGAGACCAGCCGGCCGGTGGGCAGCAGGAGCAGGATGCCGCCCACCACCACGATCGCCGGTGACGTGGTGAGCCCGAACTGCCAGAGCAACAAGGCAAGGATGGTAACGACGAACGAGCAGCTGGCCGTGGTGAAGAAGTCCGGGACCCGCCAGCGCCCCAGTTGCCGGGCCAGGAGGCTGATCCCGATGTTGGCCACGAACGCGATCGCCGAGGACACGACACCGCCGCCCAGGACCCCCACGAACACGGCGGCGAAGACACCGAAGGCAGCGGTGACCATCCAGCGCGGATACGGCTTGGGGCTGGTGATGGCCTCGTTGAGCCGGCGGATGGCCTCCTCACGGCCCACGCCGCCTGCCACGATGTCCGTGACCAGCCGGTGGACCTTGGCCAGGCCCGCGTAGTTGTTGGTCCACGAGCGCACCACGCGCAGCAGGGCAATGGGAGTCTGGTCCTTGGGTGCGTAGTTGATGCCCACGGACTGGTTGGTGATGTCCACCTCGATGTTCTTCAGGCCCAGGGCGGCAGTCACGGCGATGATGCTGGTTTCCACCTCCAGGGCGCCGGCCCCGTAGCGGAACATGGTTTCTGCCAGGTGGAGCGCGAAGTCCAAGGTCTTCCGGGCCGACGTGTCCACGCCGCCCACCTGGATGGTGGGGTTGGCATAGGGGCTGCCGGCCAGGCGGTCCACGATGCTCAACGGCGCGGTGGGCGGGTTCTCGCCCTGCACCAGGCGGCGCAGCATCCTCCTGGCGGCTGCATCCTGCCGCAACTGGGCAGGAGTCAGCGGCTCGGTCTTGGGCAGGCCGTCAGTCTTCGGCCTGGACCCTGGCCGTTCGGGCCGGTCAGTCATGCCCGGTTCCTCCCTGTGCGCGGTGTGTGGACGTTCAGGCTGCGCGCTTCAGCGGCAGCTTGCCAAGCAGGGTGCGGGCCGCGGCGGCGGCTGATCTGGCCAGCCGGTTGGCGTGGAAGACGGCAGGCCTTACGGGCATGGTGAAGTCGCCCACCAGCTGGACCACTTCACCGCCGAATCCCTTCTTGAATTCGTAGCCGCCGTGTCCCTCCTCATCCTGGCCGGAGATGCCGAACGTGCCGTAGAAGTTGTACCGCGGGTATTCCTTCTCCAGGGCGTGCAGCATCATGCCCCAGTACAGTGAGGTTGCGCCGTTGAAGTAGATGTAGTCCTGGACGGTGCCGCCGATGACGCACACCACCTCATCGCCGTAGCAGACGAAGTGGATGGCTGCCACGGTGGCAGTCCCCACGGAATCCGGGAACCTCTCAATGTCCTTGAGGCTCCGCTCGTAGCTGTCCACGAGGTCCTGGACCACTTTGAGCCGGTTGGCCTTTTTCTTGCTGCCGGTTTCTTCTACTTCACGCCGGAGCTCTGCGGCGGTGGCCGACTCCGCAGCCAGGCGTTCGGTGATGGATTTCCGGTATGCCGGGATGTCGATCTTGGCCATCATGAGCTTGGTGAATTCCGCCGAGGTGCTCCGGAGCAGGTGCTCGTAATAGGCCCGCTCACGGTAGGTGAATCCCTTTTCGTCCCCGGCCCGGCTCAACGCACCGTAGAAGTCGTCGAGGGTTTCCAACGTGGCCTGTTCCAGGAAGACGCCGTTCTTTTCGGCTTTGCGGATGGCCTTCCGGGTCCGGTAGCTGGTTCCCATGATGAGTTCTTCGGCGTCCTGGATTCCCACGAGGCTCTTGATGAACATCCAGTTCACGTTGACGAAGTTCATGTCCAGGCCCTGGTGCCGGAACCCGAGCCGTTCCAGGTCAGCCACAAGCGGCCGGTTGTCTTCGACGTCCGGGTGTTCGGCGCCGTCGGCGTCCCGGGCGATGTACCTGATATTCGGCGAGATCCGCAGTTCAGCGGCTTTGCGGCCGGCGGCGTGCTTGCGGAGAAGTTCGACGACGCCGCTCACCAGGTTGCGGTCCTGGTAGTCCATGAGGGGGCCCTTGGCGCATTCGCAGATGGTGTAGCCAAGCCTGGTGGTGGAGTAGTTGAGTTTTCCGGCGGCGACGAGTTCGCCGCTGCGCCGGACTCCGAAGAGTTCCACCTGCTGGCCCCGGGCGCGCTGGAAGCGGGCAAAGTCGATGGACTGCAGGAAGCTGTTTTGCGGGTGCTTTACGGCGAAGGCCTCAAATTCGGCGTCGCTGAGGATGGTGTATTCAAGTCCGGTAGCGGCGGAAACAGGATTCAAGGGGTGACCTTCTTTTCGACTCTTCGCGGCCTGGTGGGCACGCGCTGGGCGGACGGTATTCGGGGCGGGCTGCACGGGGCGTATGCTCCGGCCGGAGGATGCGATGGGCTGCATCCCACGGGACTGCCGGTCAGTAGAACTGCTGGCCCGTCCGGGCGGTTTCTATCCTGCGGAGCACCTTTTCGCCGCCGCTGGTCCACAGCTTGTGGCGCAGCGGGGACAGGACGTAGTCGTGGCAGCCCACAAAGTCGGTGACCGTCTTGGTGAAGCTGGTCTTGAACATGCCCATCCCGAAGAGGTTGTGGGTCTTGTCCTTGATCCGGGCTGCCGGCGGGGTGCCGCAGAAGTCGTATTCCGTGCAGCCAAGTTCCTGCATGCGGCGGATGGCTTCCCACTGGACCAGGTGGGAGTCCCCGTACTGCTTGCGGTTTTGGGTGGAGCCGCCGTCCTTGTAGGTTGCCTTGGCACCGTAGTTGATCACGAAGGCTCCGACGCTGGGTTTTCCATCCTCGTAGACGAAGAAGAAGCTGCCCTGGCCGCGGTTGCAGAATTCGTCCCAGAACCGGGCGTAGTAGTCGTAGCTGCGCAGGGGCATTGACCCTTTGGCGCTGACGGTGTCGGCCATCAGGTCGTAGAGGGCACGGTAGGTCTCCGGGCCCTGTTCCTGCCGTACCACCTGGCAGCCCTCGCGTTCGGCGCGCCGGATGGCGTTGCGGGCGCGGGAAGAGATCGCCTTGAACACTTCTTCGCTGCTGCCGGAGATATCCAGCAGCGCCGTGGAGTCGTTGGACTGGATGTTGGGGGCTTTGAAAAGGCCCGCAGCCTGGATGTCCTTCTGCGCTTCAGCGGTGTCGATGATGTCCGGTTCCACCTTGATGGTGAAGACGTTCAGTTTCCGGCTGCGGACAAAGGCCGCACAGGCTTCGAGGGCAGCCTTCAGGTCCGCGGCGGCGGCAACATCGGGACCCTTGATGAGGTACCAGAGCCGCCCCAAAACCGGAAAGGACTTTTCGAGGACCAGGTTGTAGCTGGAGTTTCCCGGGGCTTCCAGGACAAGGAAGCGGACTTTCCAGCCGGTTCCGTTCTTGACCGATGCGTAGGCGGCGGACTGCAGCATGTTGCCGCCGTTGGGGTTGGCCGTGACGTGCTTGTCCCAGTTCTCAATTTCCTCGGCTGTGGCAAAACGTGCGGTGAATTCTCGCAAGGGGGCCGTGTCCAATCGGGTTTGTGCGCGGTTTCGGTGGGTCTGGATGCGTGCGGACATGCAGCATCAAGTCTAAAGCCTCAGCCGCTGGAGCCTTTCTCCCGGCGACGCCTGGCATGGCGCCGGCCCTCCACTGGGCCGGCGCCTTGACGGGGCTGCCCGGGGTCGGCGAGGGTTGGAGGATGAGGCCGGACCGGGAACAGAGCACCACTTCCTCGGAGCGTGGCCGGCCCTATGGCGCCGGGGTCCAAACCGCCGGGCTGGCCGTGTTCCTTGCGGCGTCCTTGCTGGTGGCGGCACTCGGCGGCCTGGCCTCGGCCAGCAACGTCAATGGTTGGTATGCAACGGCGGACAAGGCTCCATGGTCCCCGCCCAACGGCGTGTTCGGCCCGGTCTGGGGAATCCTTTACGCGGCGATGGCTGTTGCCGGCTGGCTGGTGTGGCGCAAGCGGACGGAACGGACCCGGACCGCCCTCACCGCCTACGGGATCCAGTTGGTCCTCAACCTTGCCTGGACCCCCGCGTTCTTTGCCCTCTACCCTGCCCTTGGAACTGCTGCACTCTGGCTCGGGGTGGCCATCATCCTGGGCCTGATCGCCGCTGTTGCGGTCACGGTCCTCTATTTTGGTCCCATCAGCCGAACCGCAGGGTTACTGCTTCTGCCGTACATCTCCTGGCTGGTGTTTGCCGCGTCCTTGAACTGTTGGGCCGCCGTCCACAACTAGGGAGTTCGCGCCGGGTTCCGGGAATACGCGCGGGCGGTCAGCATTCGACGACGTTGACGGCGAGGCCGCCCATGGCGGTTTCTTTGTATTTGTGGGACATGTCTTTGCCGGTTTCGCGCATGGTGATGATGACTTCGTCGAGGGAAACGCGGTGGGTGCCGTCGCCCCAGAGCGCCATTTTGGCGGCGTTGATGGCTTTCGCGGCGGCGATCGCGTTCCGTTCGATGCAGGGGACCTGGACCAGGCCGCCGATCGGGTCGCAGGTCAAGCCCAGGTTGTGTTCCATCGCGATTTCCGCGGCGTTCTCCACCTGCGCCGGGGACCCGCCCATGACTTCTGCCAGGCCCGCGGCGGCCATCGAGGACGCGGACCCCACCTCGCCCTGGCAGCCGACCTCGGCCCCGGAGATCGAGGCCTGTTCCTTATACAGCACCCCGACGGCGGCCGCGGCGAGCAGGAACCGCACCACCACACCGTCCCGGTCCTCCTGCGTGGCGGTGTCCATGCCCGGGGCGAAATGCAGGGCGTAAAACAACACCGCGGGAATGATCCCGGCCGCCCCGTTGGTCGGGGCGGTGACCACCCGGCCGCCGGAGGCGTTCTCCTCGTTGACCGCCAACGCCACCAGGTTCACCCATTCCTGCCAATACCTGGGATCGAACGGGCCCGCGTCCCACGCCGCGTCCGCGTCCGTGTCCTGCCCGTCGGCGCATTCCTTCTTCAACCGCTCAAACCAGTCCGGGGCGCGGCGGCGGACCTTCAACCCGCCCGGCAACACCCCGTCCCGCTTCAACGAGGCCGCCACGCAGGCTTCCATCACGGACCAGATATGCAGCAACCCGGACCGGATCTCCTCCACAGTCCGCGAGGCTTTCTCGTTGACCAGCATCACATCAGCGATCCCCAGGCCGGTCACCGCGCAATGCTCCAACAACTCCGCCGCGGTCCGGAACGGCAGCGGCAACTCCCCCTTCGAGGCCTCCAGCTCCTGCCGGGCCGCGTCTTCCTCACCCTCCCGGACGATGAACCCGCCACCAACCGAGAAAAACGTCGCCGCATGCACCACCGAACCGGCATCATCGGTGACGGTGAACGTCATCCCGTTCGTGTGCCGCGGCAACACCGTCAACGGACGCAACACCATATCGCCCACCCCGTACGGCAACGCCACACCCCCGGCCAGGTTCACCACCCCGGTCTCCGCGATCGAGGCCAGCCGCTCCTCCACCTCCGCCGGCAGGATCAACTCCGGATGAAACCCCTCCAACCCCAACAAGATCGCGGTCATCGTCCCATGCCCATGCCCCGTCGCAGCCAACGACCCATACAAATCCACCCGCAACGACGCGACCTCAGCGAGCTTCCCGGAGACTTTGATCTCCTCAGCAAACACAGCAGCAGCCCGCATCGGCCCCACAGTATGAGAAGACGACGGCCCAATCCCAATAGAAAACAGATCAAAAACGCCAACAGCCACGGTGTGTTCCTAACGAGACGGAGAAGAAGAGAAAGGGGGCCCCTGTGGGACCGGTATCCGGAAGCGTGCGTCTAAGGGAGCGTCACGTCCGCCCAGCGGGCGTCTACGCGACCGAGCACGCGGAGGATGCCGGCCCCACCGGGCCAAAGGTGACCACGGGGGTTTCGACAGGCCCAACCACGGCGAGGCGCCTTACTTTTGGCGCTTGTAGAACGGCAGGTCGACGACTTCGAACGGTTCTGCCTTGCCGCGGAGGTCCACGTCCAGAGCGGTGCCGGGCGCCGAGTGTTCGACATCCACGTAGGCCATGGCGATCGGGTATCCGAGGGTGGGTGAGGGCTGGCCGGAGGTGACTTCGCCAACGGCGGCGCCGTCTTTAAGCACCGGATAGTGGGCGCGGCCGGCGCGGCGGCCGTGGCCTTTGAGTCCCACGAGACGGCGGCCGGACGTGCTGCCGGCACCGGCTTCCTTCTTGGCGGCCAGGGCGGCTTTGCCAACGAAGTCACCTTCTTTGGAAAGGGCGACGACGGGGCCCAGGCCAGCGGCGAACGGGTCGCCCTGCAGCGACAGTTCGTTCCCGTACAGCGGCATTCCGGCTTCCAGGCGGAGCGAGTCGCGGGAGGCGAGGCCGGCGGGGGTCAGTTCCCCGTCGTCGGCGATGGCGATCAGTGCCTGCCAGAGGCCGGCGGCATCGCCGTTGTCCACGAAGATCTCAAATCCGTCTTCGCCGGTGTAGCCGGTGCGTGCGACCAGGAGTTCCTTGCCCGCGCCGCCTACCAGGACCGGAACCTCGACGGCTGCGTAGTACTTCAACTCCGCCACCAGGGAGTGCTGCGCCGCAGGCACCAGGCGAAGCAGGAGCTCCTGCGCCTTGGGACCTTGGACCGCGATCAGCGAGGTCCGGGCAGAGGCGTCCTCCACTTCCACGTCGAACCCTGCAGCCCGTTCCTGGAGGGCTGCGGCCACTACGTCGGCGTTGCCCGCGTTCGGCACCACAAGGAAGACGTCGTTGCCGTCCTCCGCGGCGGGGCGGCGGTAAGTGATGAGGTCGTCGATGATGCCGCCGTCTTCATTGCAGATCAGCGAGTACTTGGCTTTGCCCACGGCCATGGCGGAGATCTTCCCCACCAGCGCGTAGTCCAGGAAAGCGGCCGCACCCGGGCCGGTCACCCAGACCTCACCCATGTGGGAGAGGTCGAACAGGCCGGCAGAGTTGCGCACGGCGTGGTGCTCGGCGAGCTCGGAGGCGTATTTCAGCGGCATTTGCCAGCCGCCAAAGTCGGTGAAGGAGCGCCCAGCTTTTTGTGCTCGTCGTACAGCGCGGTGTATTTCTCGGTCACGGTGCTGGTCCTTAGTTCTCGAACTCGGACAGCGGCGGGCAGGAGCAAATGAGGTTCCGGTCGCCGGCTGCGCCGTCGATGCGTCCAACGGGCGGGAAGTACTTGTCCTGCTTGTGGTGGGCCGGGAACGCGGCCTGCTCCCGCGGGTAGGCGCGGTCCCAGTCGGAGGACACGACGGCGGCCGCGGTGTGGGGTGCGTGGCGCAGCGGTGAGTCGGCAACGGCAAAGTCCCCGTTGGCCACTTGGTCGATTTCCTTGCGGATGGCGATCATTGCCTCGATGAAGCGGTCGATCTCGGCCAGGTCCTCGGACTCAGTGGGCTCCACCATCAAGGTTCCCGCCACCGGGAAGGACAAGGTGGGGGCGTGGAAGCCGAAGTCAATGAGGCGCTTGGCCACGTCCTCGGCGGTCACGCCGGTGCGGGCGGTCAGTTCGCGCAGGTCCAGGATGCACTCGTGCGCCACGAGTCCGCCTTCCCCGGTGTAAAGAACCGGGTAGAACTCGTTCAGCCGGGAAGCGACATAGTTGGCGGCCAGGAGCGCGGATTTGGTGGCCTCGGTCAGGCCCTCGCCGCCCATCAGCTTCACGTACGCCCAGGAGATCGGCAGCACGCCGGCGGAACCGAAACGGGAGGCCGAGATCGCGACCCCGTGTCCGGCTTCGTGTGCGGCCTTGTTCGCGTCACCCGGCATGAAGGGTGCCAGGTGCGCCTTGGCAGCCACCGGTCCGACGCCGGGACCGCCGCCGCCGTGCGGGATGCAGAAGGTTTTGTGCAGGTTCAGGTGCGAGACGTCGCCGCCGAACTTACCCGGCTGGGCCAACCCCACCAGCGCGTTCAGGTTGGCGCCGTCGATGTAGACCTGGCCGCCTGCGGCGTGGATGGCGTCGCAGACCTCGCGGACGTCCCCGTCGAAGACGCCGTGGGTGGAGGGGTAGGTGATCATGATGCAGGACAGGACGTCCTTGTTCGCCTCGATCTTGGCGGTCAGGTCATCGTGGTCGATGGTGCCGTCGGACGCCGTGGCCACGACGACCACCTTCATGCCTGCCAGGACAGCGGAGGCGGCGTTGGTGCCGTGCGCCGAAGCGGGAATCAGGCACACGTTGCGCTGCTGGTCCCCGCGGGAGTGGTGGTAGCCCCGGATCGCCAGCAGCCCGGCCAGTTCACCCTGGGAGCCGGCGTTGGGCTGGATGGACACCTGGTCGTACCCGGTGATGGTGGTCAGGTCCGCCTCGAGGTCGGTGATCAGTTCGCGCCAGCCTTCGGTCTGCGAGTCCGGGGCGAACGGGTGGATGGAGGCGAATTCCGGCCAGGAGATGGCCTCCATCTCCGCCGTGGCGTTCAGCTTCATGGTGCAGGAACCCAGCGGGATCATGGTGCGGTCCAGCGCCAGGTCCCGGTCGGACAGCTTCCGGATGTAGCGCAGGAGCTGAGTTTCGGACCGGTGCGTGTTGAACACCGGGTGCTGCAGGTAGTCAGTAGAACGCTCGACGGCGGCCTCCAGCGCAAAGCCTTCACCCTCACCTCCGGTGGCGCCAAAGATGCCGGCAACCTGGGCGACGATGGCCGCCGTCGTGGTTTCATCCAGGGAGATGCCCACGGTGTCAGCGTCAACGCTGCGCAGGTTGATCCCGCGCTCCTCCGCGTCGGAAACAATTGCGGCGGCGCGTCCCGGGACGCGGATGGTGATGGTGTCGAAGAAGCTCTTGTGCACCACCTCGACGCCGGCAGCTTCCAGCGCGGCGGCCAGGGTGCGGGCGTGCCCGTGGGCGGTTCCGGCGATGGCCCTCAGTCCGTCCGGGCCGTGGTAGACGGCGTACATGGAGGCGACGATGGCCAGCAGCGCTTGGGCGGTGCAGATGTTGGACGTGGCCTTCTCGCGGCGGATGTGCTGCTCACGGGTCTGCAAAGCCAGACGGTAGGCGGGAACACCGGCGTCGTCCTTGGACACGCCCACCAGGCGGCCGGGCAGCGACCGCTCCAGGCCCTTGCGGACCGCCATGTAGGCGGCGTGCGGGCCGCCGAAGAACAACGGCACACCGAAACGCTGGGCTGAACCGACGGCGATGTCCGCGCCCTGCTCACCCGGAGGGGTGATGAGCGTCAGGGCCAGCAGGTCCGCGGCAACGGTCACCAGCGCCCCGCGCTCCTTCGCAGCCGAAATAACGCCGGCCTGGTCCCAGACCCGGCCGGAAGCGCCCGGCTGCTGCAGCACGATGCCGTTGATATCACCCTCCGGCAGGCCGTTGGACAGGTCTGCGACCTCCACCTCAAAGCCCAGCGCCTCGGCGCGGCCCTGCACAATGGCGATGGTCTGCGGGAGCACGTCGATGTCCAGGACGGTCTTGCCGTCCACCGCGGGTTTGGTCTTGTTGGAGCGGCGCATGAGCAGGACCGCTTCGGCCACGGCGGTGGCTTCGTCCAGCAGCGAGGCGTTGGCGATGGGCAGGCCCACCAGGTCCTGGACCATGGTCTGGAAGTTCAACAGGGGCTCAAGCCGGCCCTGGGAAATCTCCGGCTGGTAGGGGGTGTACGCGGTGTACCAGGCCGGCGATTCCAGGATGTTGCGGCGGATCACCGGTGGGGTCACGGTGTCGTAGTAGCCCTGGCCAATCAGCTGCACAGCGGTCTTGTTCTTCGCGGCAAGCTTGCGCAACTCTGTAAGGACTTCAACCTCGCTGAGGGCGTCCTGCAGGCGAAGGGCGGTCTCCTGCCGGATGACGTTGGGAACAGCGGTGTCCACGAGGGAGTCGACCGTGTCGTAGCCTACGGCTTTGAGCATGGTGTCGACGTCGGCCTGGCGGCGCGCGCCGATATGGCGGTCTACGAAGGTGGTGGAGGCTGGGCTAACCGACACGAAGGAACTCCATTTACTCAGGCGGCGCAGGGTACGCCACAGCTATTCGGGTTCCTCCCCGCTCTGTATTGGACCTGAGAGTTTCCGCGGTGCCTGCCTGGACAGGACCCGCTTGCACCGTCGGTGAGCACAACAGTCTTTTCGCTCCCCCAACGGGAGGCTGGACACTGCCTGCTGCTTTCCAGAGGCGCCTCGCCGCGGCGGTACGGGGGCCTGCGAGATTCCTGGGGAGGATTTGCTCCTACGGCGCCTGCCTGTACACCGGCAGAACTCTCCCGCCGCAGATCAAAGGCTATTTATTTGTGGGATTGCGGTGGCCGGTGACAGCCCTCACAACGTTCAATTGTCCTATGCCGCAACCCTTCCCGGCAAATAGCGAGGGCTACCTGCGGAGCCGCTCCAGGGCTGCCAGGAGTTCCTCCACGTCAGCGGCCGCTCCCCCTTGCGGCGCCGGGCCCACGGACAGCATGGCATTGAAATACAAACCGTCCCCCATGTACAGGACTGCCTTGGCCAGTCCCGGCCCTACATCGGCTGCGATCTCGTCCAGCCACCGCTGCTGGATGGCCGCGAAGCGGCGCCGCGTTTCCTGGTGTGCAACCTCCGCCAGCCTGGTGGCGGCCACGATGGCCCGGTCCAGCGGAGTGTCCGCCCAGACGGAGGAGCGGATGAAGTAGGCCGCCGCCCCCTCGGCGGCTGCGGCCATGGCATCGGCATCCTCTTTGGCCAGTCCGTCCAGGCGGTCCAGCAGCACTTCGATGAGCGCTTCCTTGTTGGGGAAGTGGTAAAGCAGGCCACCCTTGGATACCCCGGCCTTCTTGGCTACCGCATCCAAGGTGGCCGCCCGCTCCCCCACGTCGATCAACAAGGTTTCGAAGGCGTCAAGGACCGCGTCACGGGCTACAGGCTTTCGGGGCATGCATCCCATCATGCCCTCCGCCGGCGGAGAAACGGGAAATCGCGAAGTTTCAAACTGTACCGTCTGGACGGTATAGTTATTTTATGACGACTCCCCCCTCGATCCTGGCGCCCGCACTCGATGGCGGGCCAGCCGCGCGCTCCCCGCGGCGCGACTGGCTCGCGCTGGGGCTGTTGATGTTCCCAGTACTGCTCGTCGCCGTGGACAACACCGCCCTGACATTTGCGCTCCCCGCCATCACCCGGGCCCTGGAACCCTCCGGCGTACACCTTCTGTGGATTATCGACTCCTATCCCCTGGTGCTGGCTGGACTCCTGGTATCAATGGGAAGCCTTGGCGACAGGATCGGCCGGCGCAGGCTCCTGATGATCGGCAGCACGGGCTTTGCCGCCCTGTCCGCTGCGACGGCTTTTGCACCCACCGCGGAGTGGCTGATCGCCGGACGGGCAGCACTGGGATTCTTCGGGGCGATGCTGATGCCGTCCACGTTGTCACTGATCCGCAACATCTTCCCGGAGCCCAACCGCCGGCGGATGGCCGTCGCCCTCTGGGCGGCGGGTTTTTCGGGCGGAGCCGCCCTGGGGCCGATCTTCGGCGGCTGGCTGGTGGAGCATCTCTGGTGGGGCGCCGTCTTCCTGGTAGCAGTGCCGCTCATGCTCCCCCTGCTGGTACTCGGGCGGACCTTGATCCCCGAATCCAAGGACCCCTCGCCAGGGAAAGTGGATGTCCCCAGCATCCTGCTGTCCATGCTGGTGATGGTTCCCATGGTCTACGGCATCAAGGATGTTGCCACCAAGGGTCCAGACCTTGCAGGCCTTGGCAGCATGGCGTTCGGTGTGGTGATGGGCGTGGCGTTCGTACGTCGCCAGCACCGCCTGGATCACCCGCTGCTGGACATGTCGCTGTTCCGGAACCGGGTGTTCAGCATGGCCATCAGCGCCAATATCCTGGCCTTGTTTTCGTTCAATGGCTTCATCCTGTTCCTTGCCCAGCACCTCCAGCTCATCGAGGGCGTGAGCCCGTCCGCGGCGGGCGTGGCGATGATTCCGGCCCTGGCAGCCACGGTGGTGTCCGGCCTGGCGGTGGTGCCGCTGGTCCGCAAGGTCCGGCCAGGGTATGTGGTGGGTGCGGGCCTGGCCTTCAGTGCCACGGGCTACAGCCTGGTGACGTTCGGAAACCACGACGGCGGCCCTGCCCTGCTGCTGGCGGCGCTCCTGATCCTGGCGCTCGGCGTGGGGACGGCGGAAACCATTTCGAATGACCTCATCCTGGGATCCGCCCCGCCCGAAAAGTCAGGCGCCGCCGCAGCCATCAGCGAAACAGGCTACGAGGTGGGCTCACTGCTGGGAACGGCCGTCCTCGGCTCCATCCTGACCGCGTCCTACCAGCACAACCTGCGCCTCCCCGCAGGATTGGATGGCATGCTCCCGGGAACCTCGCTGCACAATGCCAAGGAAACGCTGGCAGGCGCCATGGAAGCGGCCGCCGGCCTGCCCGGTCCGCTGGCCGACGCCGTCCGGGATGCCGCCGCCGCCGCGTTCGATTCCGGAGTGCACATCACTGCGGCGATTGGGCTCGTGCTGATGGCGACGGCGGCAGTCCTTGCCGCCGTCGTGCTCCGCAAAGTGCCCAAGGCCGCCTAGCGGCAAGCACGAGGCGCCCGGCGCCGAGGCATACCCTCAGCGCCGGGCGCCTTGTGGAATGCCGCTACTTGGCGTCTGCGGCCGTGACCTTGGCGGTGGGCTTCATGTTTTCCGCCTGCACCATCCAGGCGAACTGCTCCAGCCGGGCGATGAACTCATGGAGGAGGTCCGCCGATGTGGGATCCTCCTCGTCCACCTCGTCATGGACTTTGCGCATGGTGCCCACGGCCGCCTCCATGGCGGCAACGATCCGCTCGATGGCATCCTCGGTGCTGATGAGGCCATCCGGGAACTGGGCCAGGCTCGTGGTGTCGGCCACGGTGGAGCTGCGGCCATCGGGAAGTGCGTGCAATGCACGCATGCGCTCGGCAGTATCATCGGCGAACTGGCGGGCGGCGTCCACGATCTCGTCAAGCTGCAGGTGGAGGTCGCGGAAGTTGGTACCCACGATGTTCCAGTGCGCCTGCTTGCCCTGAATGTGGAGCTCGATCAGGTCAGCCAGGACAGCCTGCAGGTTGTTGGTCAGTGTCGGTGAAGCTTTCATGCATCCTCCTCAAATCGGCCAGTACGGCAGACGCTACCAGCCCCCCGACGGCGCGTCGGCAGGGCCTTCGGAAATTTCTCAGTGAGCTTACTAAATTTGAAAAGCCGGTCATAAACGAACGTGATTCATATTGCGTCTTGCATCACAGGGCCGCCGCCCCCATACTAAATGAACGCCATTCATATAGTGACGCCCGTCTCAAAGCCTTCCAGAAAGTGGTGCCATGACAGAGACAATCCGCACCAGCACGGCAAAACCCGGCCCGCACGCCCACGCCCCCTCCACGGACGGAGTCAGCGCCAAGGGGCTCAGGGGCGGACAGCTCGGCCTGCTGGCCGTCGTCGTCCTGGGTATTTCAACCATTGCCCCCGCCTACACGCTCACCAGCGCACTTGGACCCACCGTCAACGAAGCCGGACTCCAGTTGCCCGTCATTTTCCTGATCGGGTTCATCCCCATGATCCTGGTCTCGCTGGCCTACCGGGAGCTCAACGCCGACTCCCCGGACAGCGGCACCACCTTTACCTGGGTCACCAAAGCATTCGGCCCATGGGTCGGCTGGATGGGCGGATGGGGCCTCCTGGCCGCCAACATCATCGTGCTGTCCAACCTGGCCGGCGTCGCCGTCGACTTCTTCTACCTCTTCCTGTCCCAGGTCACAGGCTCCCCCGAGCTGGCAGACCTGGCCGACAACAAGGCGCTGAACGTCATCACGTGCTTCGTCTTCGTGGCACTGGCTGTCTGGGTCAGCTACCGCGGCATGCACACCACCAAAATGGTGCAGTACAGCCTGGTGGGTTTCCAGCTGCTGGTGCTGGGCCTGTTCGTGGCCATGGCCTTTGCCAACTGGTCCACGTCCGAGACCGCCATCCCGTTCAGCTGGGACTGGTTCGACGTCACCAAAATCGAGACCTTCGGCCAGGTTGCCGCCGGCATTTCCCTGTCGATCTTCGTGTACTGGGGCTGGGACGTCTGCCTGACAGTCAATGAGGAAACCGCCAACGGCAAGAAGACCGCCGGCGTGGCGGGAACCCTCACCGCCGTCATCGTGCTGGCCATCTACCTTCTGGTCAGCATCGCCACCATGATGTTCGCCGGCGTGGGAGATACCGGCAACGGATTGAACAACGCCGAGAACCACGAGAACATCTTCACGGCGCTGGCCTCCCCCATCATGGGCCCGTTCGCCATCCTGATGTCCCTTGCGGTGCTCTCCAGCTCGGCCGCCTCCCTGCAGTCCACGTTCATGTCCCCGTCCCGCAGCCTGCTGGCCATGGCCCACTACGGCGCGCTGCCGGAACCGTTCAGCCGGATCAGCAGGAAGTTTGCGACGCCAGGCTTCGCCACGATTGCTGCCGGCGTCGTCTCCGCCGGGTTCTACGCGGTGATGCATGTGGTCAGTGACAATGTCCTGAACGACACCATCCTGGCGCTTGGCCTGATGATCTGTTTCTACTATGGCCTCACCGCCGTGGCGTGCACCTGGTACTTCCGGCACAGCCTGTTCAACAGCGTTCGCCACTTCTTCTTCCGCCTGGTGTGCCCGGTGGTGGGCGGCGTGGGCCTGTTCGTGGTGTTCGCCCAGACCGCCGTGGACAGTCTGTCCCCGGAGTTCGGCAGCGGTTCGGAGATCTTCGGCGTGGGCCTGGTGTTCATCCTGGGCGTCGGCATCCTGGCCCTGGGCGCCGTCGTCATGCTGGTCATGTCCCGCACCCACCCCCGTTTCTTCCGCGGCGAAACCCTCAAGCAGGACACCCCCGCCCTGGTGGTCCCGGAATAGGAAACCCATACAAAAGGTGCCGTGCCCCTACCCGGGGCACGGCACCTTTGTGCTGTCACAGCAGTGCGCCACATCGATCAGACAAAGCAGCGCCGGCCACCTCACGGGAGGTGGCCGGCGCCGTGAAGATTCAGGAAGCCGTTCAGCCTTCGCAGTCGCGGCAGTACTTCAGGCCGTCCTTTTCGCGGGCCACCTGTGACCGGTGGCGGACCAGGAAGCAGGAGGAACAGGTGAATTCGTCGGACTGTTCAGGAACCACAATGACCGTGAGTTCCTCGTTGGACAGATCGGCGCCCGGGAGGTCGATGCCTTCAGCGGTGTCATTCTCGTCGACATCGATGACTGCGGTCTGCGCGTTGCCGCTCCGGGACGCCTGAAGGGCCTCAAGGGAGTCGGCGGGAGACTCTTCTTCCTGCTTGCGTGGAGCATCGTAATCGGTAGCCATTAGCGTGTTCACTTTCGTTGCTGCACAGCGCCATTTCAGGCACCTCAGTGAAGCAGTTTAGGGCATCATCCCGGGCCCTGCGCAATAGTGTGGGCAAGCAGACATTCAGCTGCGGCCGGGCACCCTCCGCAGGTGTTCGGCGTGGGCATGATCGGCGCCGACGGAGACTCCGCTCAAGGCCGGAAGCCAGCCCCACCGGCTGGCATCGGCCATGGCGCCGGCGGCCTCGGCCTCGGATTCACAGGTAAAGGTATCCAGGGCCCAGTCGCGAAGCCTGGTGAGCAAGGTAGCCGTCATGCCTGAAACCTACGCAGCTATTGTTGTGGCAACGTTTCGCGGCGGTCTCCGCCGGATTAAATCCGGCACCTGCCGGTGGCTTCAGGCGGGCGGGGATGTGCTGCTGCGCAGGACAAGCTCAGGTTCCACCACCAATGTCCGGGGCCCTTCCTCGCCGCCCAGTACTGCAAGCATCATGTCCATGCAGCGCCTGCCCAGTTCTTCGAAATCCTGCCGGACCACCGTTAGCGGCGGGCTGAAGTACGCGGATTCGGGTTGGTCGTCGAAACCCACCAGGGAAATGTCCGTCGGCACGTTCAGTCCCGCTTCGTTCAAGGCGCGCAGGATCCCCAACGCCATCTGGTCGTTGCCCACGAAGAGGGCGGTGGCGCGCCGGGCCGCCGCCAGCCGCCGGCCAATGTCGTAGCCACTGCCGGCGCTCCAGTCTCCCTCGACCAGAAGATCCGCCTCGAGCCCGGCGGCCTCCAGGGCTGACCGCCAGCCCTCCGCCCGGGCCACGGCGTCAATCCAGTCCTGCGGCCCCGCGACGTGCCCGATCCGGGTGTGGCCCTGCGCTATCAGGTGCCGGACGGCCAGTTCGGCTCCCTTGCGCTGATCAACCCGGACACCGCCAACGGCGTCATTCCCGTCCGAGCCAACCGCCACCACCGGCACCCTGATGGGGAGTTCCGCCAGCGCCGCCACCGTGGCCATGTGCGGAACAATCACCACTATTCCGTCCACGGCCTGGTCCAGGAAGTGCCTGACGGCGTCCAGGATCGTGTCCCTGGTGACTTCCCGCAGCGCAGCGACGCTGACAAAATATCCGGCGTCCCGCGCGGCCCGTTCCACTCCCAGCAAGGTGTTGGCAGGACCGTACTGCGATAACTCGCTGCCCAGGACGCCGATGGTCTGCGAGCGCCTGGTGACCAGGCTCCGGGCAGCCGTGTTGCGGCGGTAGCCGAGTTCGGCAATCGCCGCTTCCACCTTGTGCCGTGTCTCCCTGCTGACGTTGGGGTGGTTGTTGACCACCCGCGAGACGGTTTGGTGCGAGACCCCGGCCAGCCCCGCCACGTCCTCGAGCCTTGGCAGCCGCCGGGGCCGGGAGCTGGGCTGCGCCACGAATTCAGATCCCGCCGGCGAGTTTGTAGTAGGCGGCGTTCCAGTTCAGGTCCTTCTTGAACTGGCGGATGGTGGTGCCTTCGTCGATGGTCAGGAGTTCGGTCTTGGCTATTTCGGCGAAGTCCTCAAACACGTCCATGCCCACCTGGGTGGACAGCACGGTGTGGTGGGCGGCGCCGGCGGTGAGCCAGGCGGCGGCGGAGGTGGCGAAGTCCGGCTTCGGTTCCCACAGCGCGCGGGCCACGGGCAGGTTGGGCAGCGGCTGGTCCAGGGGGACGACGTCGACGGCGTTGGCCACCAGGCGGAAGCGGTCGCGCATGTCGGACAGGGCGACGACGACGCCCGGGGAGGCATCGGCGTCGAACACCAGGCGGACGGGGTCTTCCTTGCCGCCGATGCCCAGGGGGTGGATTTCCAGCCGCGGCTTTGCAGCGGTCAGCGAGGGGCAAACCTCGAGCATGTGCGCGCCCAGGATCTTCTCCGAGCCCGGTTCCAGGTGGTAGGTGTAGTCCTCCATCAGGGATGCGCCACCGGGGAGCCCGGCACCCATCACCTTCGCGGCCCGGACCAGGATGGCGGTCTTCCAGTCGCCCTCGGCGCCGAAGCCGTACCCGGCGGCCATGAGCCGCTGCACGGCGAGGCCGGGAAGCTGGCGGAGGGCGCCCAGGTCCTCGAACGAGGTGGTGAACGCCGCCGAACCGTTGGCCTCGAGGAAGCTGCGCAGGCCCAGTTCGATCCGGGCGCCGTACCGCAGCGAGTCATGCCGTGCCGCGCCTGCGCGCAGCTCCGGCACCACGTCGTACAGGTCCTCGTATTCGGCCACCAGGGCGTCGACGTCGGCCTCTTCAGCGCCGTGGACGGCGTCGGCGAGCTCGTTGACCGACCAGGTGTTCACCGCGACGCCGAAGCGCAGCTCGGCCTCGGTCTTGTCGCCTTCGGTGACAGCCACGTTGCGCATGTTGTCACCGAAGCGGGTGAGCTTCAGCGTGCGGACCGCTGCCCAGCCGGCGGCGGCGCGCTGCCAGGAGCCCACCTGGCGGGCCACCTCGGGGTCGGAAACGTGTCCGACGACGGTCTTCCGGGCAATGCCCAGGCGGGACTGGATGTACCCGAACTCGCGGTCGCCGTGAGCGGCCTGGTTCAAGTTCATGAAGTCGAAGTCGATGTCCGCCCACGGAAGGTCGCGGTTGGCCTGGGTGTGCAGGTGCAGCAGCGGCTTGCGCAACAGGTCCAGGCCCTGGATCCACATCTTGGCAGGGCTGAACGTGTGCATCCAGGCAGTCACGCCGATCACCGAATCATCCGAGTTCGCTTCCAGCGCGGTCCGGCGGATGGCATCCGAATCGGTGAGGACCGGCTTCCATACGATCCGCACCGGCACTGTCGAAGAGGCGTTGAGCTGGTTGGCGATCTCCTGGGACTGCGCCGCCACCTGCTTCAGGACCTCCTCGCCATAGAGATGCTGGCTGCCGGTGAGGAACCAGACCTCGTAGCCGTCGAGGGAGGTGTTTACTGCGGTATTCATACGTACTCCTGGTAAAAGTTGGGGGGTCTTACTGCCCGTAGACGTTCTGGTACCGGGCATAGAGCGATTCGATATGGCTGTCCTCGATCGGAAGGGGCTCACCGAGCTGCCGCGAGATATGGACAGTGCGGGCCACTTCCTCGCACATCACGGCGGCCTTCACGGCGGACCGGGCATCCTTGCCGATAGTGAAAGGGCCGTGGTTCTGCATCAGGACCGCCGGTGAGTTCGAGTTCTTCAGGGTCTCCACGATGCCGTGGCCGATCGAGTCGTCGCCGATCAGCGCGAACGGACCCACCGGAATGGAACCACCGAACTCGTCGCCCATCATGGTGAGCACGCAGGGAATGGCCTCGCCCCGTGCGGCCCACGCGGTGGCGTACGTGGAATGTGTGTGCACCACACCGCCCACCTCGGGCATGTGCCGGTAGACGTAGGCGTGCGCGGCGGTGTCGGACGACGGCGAGAGCGGCGGGTTGCCCCAATCGACGGTGCCGCCGCCACCTACGTTCGTGCCCCTCACAGGCATACCGTGCAGGTCGGTCACGACCATTTGCTCCGGGGTAAGGTCCTGGTAGCTGACGCCGGACGGTTTGATGACCATGAGGTCGGTGCCGGGCACCCGGGCCGAGACGTTGCCGGCAGTCCACACCACCAGTTCGTAGCGCGTCAGCTCAGCGTGCAGGGCGCAGACTTCCTCCCGGATGCGGGCGATCGTATCCAGGATTGCGGCTTCTGTTCCTTGCCGGACGCTCATGCGGACACCTCCATGGCAGACGGGACAGCGGAGGCTGTGCCGGGCACCGCGGCCCTGGCGGCCCGTCGCTGGATGGCCTTTAGCCGGTGCATTAGGTCATTACTGCCGCGGCCGAAGTAGTCGTGGAGGGTTTTGTACTCCTGGAAGAGTTCCTCATACGCGGCCACGTTTTCCGGGATCGGCGTGTAGACCTCGCCGGGTTCGGCACCCATGGCGGCGGCCGCTTCGCGGATATCCGCATAGTGGCCGGCCGCGACGGCGGCGTGGATCGCCGACCCCAGGGCCGGGCCCTGCTCGGAGCCGATGGTGGAGAGCTGCAGGCCTGTGGCGTCCGCGTAGATCTGCATCAGCAGTTTGTTCTTCAGGAGGCCGCCGGCCACGATGAACTCCTTGACCGGAACCCCGGCATCGCGGAAGGCATCAACAATCGTGCGGGTACCGAACGCGGTGGCTTCCAGCAGCGCCCGGTAGGTGTCCTCCGGCCTGGTGGCGAGGGTCTGGCCCACCACGATGCCCGAAAGCTCATGGTCCACCAGGACCGATCGGTTGCCTGAGTGCCAGTCCAGGGCGATCAGGCCGTGCTCTCCGATGGCCTGCCGGGAGGCCAGTTCGGTGAGGTATTCGTGGATCCCCAGCCCCGCCGCCTTGGCCGCCTGGTGGTACTCGGGCGGGACCCCGTACGTGGTGAACCAGCCAAAAATGTCTCCCACGCCTGACTGTCCTGCCTCATAGCCCCACAGGCCCGGGACGACGCCACCGTCGACAGCCCCGCACATTCCCGGTACTTCGCGCAGTTCAGTGCCGTTCATGACATGGCAGGTGGAGGTGCCCATGATGGCCACCAGCTGGCCTGGGTCCACGGCCTTCGCTGCCGGGGCCGTCACGTGCGCGTCAACGTTTCCCACCGCCACGGCGATGCCCTCAGGCAGCCCGGTCCAGGCTGCGGCCTCCGCCGTGAGCGTTCCCGCGGCATCGCCCAGGCGTCCGATGGTGTGTGCCAGCTTGGAGCTGACGAAGTCCTTGAAGTCCGGATCCAGGGCAGCCAGGAAATCCTCTGACGGGTAGCGGCCGTCCTGGTAGATGCCCTTGTAGCCGGCGGTGCAGGCATTACGGACATACCGGCCGCACAGCTGCCAGACGATCCAGTCCGCCGCCTCCACCCAACGGTCCATTGCGGAGTAGGCCTCGGGGTCCTCTTCCAGGAGCTGCAGCCCCTTGGCGAACTCCCACTCCGACGAGATCAGGCCACCGTAGCGCGGAAGCCAGTCCTCGCCCCGCTCGGCGGCGAGCCGGTTGATCCGGTCGGCCTGCCCCTGGGCGGCGTGGTGGCGCCAGAGCTTCACGTAGGCGTGCGGACGGTTGGCGTAGCCCGGCAGTTCATTCAGCGGTGTGCCATCGGCCTTGACGGGCACCATGGTGCAGGCCGTGAAGTCCGTGGCAATACCGACGACGTCCGCCGGGTCGATCCCCGCGTCAGCCATAGCTGCCGGGACGGCGGTCCGCAGGACCTCCCGGTAGTCGTTGGGCACCTGGAGCGCCCATTCCCCGGGAAGCCGGGCGCCGTCGTCGCCTGCTGTGTCGCGTGGCAGGACGTCGGTGACCACGGCGTGCGGGTACGCATGGACCGCACTGCCGAGTTCCTTGCCGTCGCGGACGCGCACCACCACGGCGCGGCCGGAAAGTGTTCCGTAGTCCACACCGATGACGCAATGGTCAGGGCTGGAACTGAAGGGTGTATCTGGCATTCGGTTGCCTCCGCCCGGGAGGCACGGGCCTCATTGCCGGGGTTGTCTAGGGGTCAAGGTCAAGCTAAGCGCTGCAGCAAGTGTGAACGCTAACAAAGAAGAAGTCAATGAATCAGAAGCAAGATTCAAGCCATCGATAGCGCCCTCTTGTTAGCGTTCACAAATCAGTCTATATTGAACCGACACATCAACAATGTGGCCAGGACCAGGCAGCATCGCTGCTGCCTCGTCCAATAACACTTCGCGGCAGTGCTGCCGCGGAAGGAGAAAATGGTGAGAATCAAAAAGATCGTGGGCGCGGTGGCCCTTGTCCTCGCGCTGACGGTGGGAGCCACCGGTTGCGGCTCACGGGGAGCGGCAACCGAGTCCAGCAGTGCGGCCAAGCCCGCCGACTCGCTGGTAGGGATCTCAATGCCCACACAGACGTCCGAGCGCTGGATTGCCGATGGCGCCAACGTCGAGAAGTCGCTCAAGGACCTGGGCTACAAGACAGACCTCCAGTTCGCCAACGACGACATTCCAACCCAGGTCTCGCAGATCGAAAACATGCTGACCAAGGGTGCCAAGGCCCTG
Source organism: Pseudarthrobacter sp. fls2-241-R2A-127 (assembly GCF_030209355.1). Lineage (GTDB taxonomy): Bacteria > Actinomycetota > Actinomycetes > Actinomycetales > Micrococcaceae > Arthrobacter. The sequence goes on along the minus strand of NZ_JARVSF010000019.1, from coordinate 19,408 downwards.
ATCATCGCAGCCATCGACGGCACCACCCTGACCGATGTCCTGGCCAAGGCCAAGGAGCAGAACGTCAAGGTCATCGCGTACGACCGCCTCATCAACGGCACCCCGAACGTTGACTACTACACCACGTTCGACAACTACACGGTCGGCGTCCAGCAGGCCACCTCACTGCTGACGGGCCTGGGGCTCCTTGACGCCAGCGGCAAGAAAGTGGACGGCAAGGGTCCGTTCAACATCGAGCTCTTCGCCGGAAGCCCTGACGACAACAACGCCAACTTCTTCTGGACCGGCGCTATGGACACCCTCAAGCCGTATATGGATGCGGGCACCCTGAAGGTCCCCAGCGGCCAGACCAAGTTTGAGCAGGCCGCGATCCTTCGCTGGCAGGCACCCGTGGCGCAGAAGCGCATGGAGGACATCCTCACTTCCGCTTACAGCTCGGGCACCAAGCTGAACGGTGTCCTCTCCCCGTACGACGGACTGTCCATCGGCATCATCTCGGCCCTCACCAGCACCGGCGGCTACGCCAAGGGAACCCTGCCCGTGGTCACCGGCCAGGATGCCGAGAAGGGCTCCGTGAAGTCCATCATTGCCGGCGAGCAGTACTCCACCATCTTCAAGGACACCCGCCAGCTCGGCGCCCAGGCCGTCAAGATGGTTGACGCCGTCCTGAAGGGCCAGGAACCGGAAACCAATGACACCAAGACCTACAACAACAAGGTCAAGGTTGTCCCGGCTTACCTGCTGAAGTCCGTGATCATCACCAAGGACAACTACCAGAAGGAACTGATCGACTCGGGTTACTACAAGGACTCCGACGTCAAGTAGTCAGCGTCCGGGGGCTGTGGCCGGACCTCCGTCCGGCCACAGCCCCTCCCGCAACCTCCTGCAGCAGCAGGAAGGCCCAGCTTTCGACCAGTCAGTGAGAATTGACGATGAAAACACCCATTCTTCAAATGCGAGGAATCACCAAGACGTTCCCGGGCGTCAAAGCCCTGCAGGATGTCACGCTGGATGTGAACCGTGGAGAAGTTCACGCCATCTGCGGTGAAAACGGCGCCGGCAAATCAACGCTCATGAAGGTGTTGTCCGGCGTATATGCGCACAACACCTTCGACGGGGAAATCCTCTTCGAAAACGAACCCTGCACCTTCTCCAGCATCTCGGACAGCGAGAAGCGCGGCATCGTGATCATCCACCAGGAACTGGCGCTGAGCCCGTACCTCTCCATCGCCGAGAACATCTATCTGGGCAACGAACAGGCCACCAACGGATGGGTGGACTGGCGGAAGACCAATCTGGAGGCAGCCAAACTGCTGGCCCGGGTGGGGCTCGACGAAAACCCCGTCACTCCCGTGCAGCACATCAGTGTGGGCAAGCAGCAGCTCGTGGAAATCGCCAAGGCGTTGTCCAAGGAAGTGAAGCTGCTCATCCTGGACGAGCCAACAGCCGCCCTCAACGACGAGGACTCCGGCCACCTGCTGGACCTGATCCTCCATTTGAAGGGACAAGGCGTCACCAGCATCATCATCAGCCACAAGCTCAACGAGATCCGCAAGGTGGCTGACGCCGTCACCATCATCCGGGACGGCAAGACCATCGAGACCCTTCGCCTCGATGAAGGCCAGATCACCCAGGAACGGATCATCCGAGGCATGGTGGGCCGCGACCTCGAGAGCCTGTACCCGGAACGGGAGCCGAACATCGGCGAGGAAGTCCTCCGGATCGAAGACTGGTCCGTCCGCCACCCGCAGGACCACGCCCGCATGGTGGTAAGAAACGCCAACCTGCACGTCAGGAAAGGCGAAGTAGTGGGCCTTGCCGGGCTGATGGGCGCCGGCCGGACGGAGCTGGCCATGAGCGTGTTCGGCCGCACCTATGGCACCGCCACCTCGGGCAAGGTCTACAAATACGGCGAGGAGATCAACACGGCCACGGTCTCGGATGCGATCCGGCACGGCATCGCCTACGCCACCGAGGACCGCAAGCACTATGGCCTGAACCTTATCGAGGACATCAAGCGCAATATCTCGCTGGCATCGCTGCGCAAGCTCGCGAAGCGCGGCTTCGTCGACAAGAACCAGGAGACCGTGGTGGCCAACGGCTACCGCACCAGCATGAACATCAAGGCGCCCTCGGTGGCTGCCATCACCGGGAAGCTTTCCGGCGGCAACCAGCAGAAGGTGGTGCTGAGCAAGTGGATGTTTTCCGATCCGGACGTCCTCATCCTCGATGAACCCACCCGCGGGATCGACGTCGGCGCCAAATTTGAGATCTACACGATCATTGCCAGGCTCGCGGCCGAAGGAAAGGCCGTCATCGTCATTTCCTCGGAACTTCCCGAACTCCTGGGTATCTGCGACCGCATCTACACCCTCGCCGCCGGCCACATCACCGGTGAAGTGCCCATCGCCGAGGCCACCCAGGAATCACTGATGCACTACATGACCAAAGAGAAGGAATAGCGAAATGTCAGCCCTAAGAGAATCGCTCGGATTCCTCACAAGCCGTCTCCGCCAAGTTGGCATTTTCGTTGCCCTGATCCTGATCGTCCTCCTGTTCCAGGGACTGACCGGCGGGATCCTGCTTGAGCCGCAGAATGTCACCAACCTGGTGGTCCAGAACAGTTACATCCTCATCCTGGCCATCGGCATGGTGATGGTGATCATCGCAGGCCACATCGACCTGTCCGTCGGCTCCGTGGCAGGGTTCATCGGCGCTGTCGCCGGCGTCATGATCGTGCACTGGGGCTGGCCCTGGTGGGCTGCGATCCCGGCGTGCCTGCTGGTCGGCGCACTCGTCGGGGCCTGGCAGGGATACTGGATCGCCTACGTGGGAATCCCTGCCTTCATCGTCACGCTGGCAGGCATGCTGATCTTCCGCGGCCTGACCCTCATTACCCTGAAGAACCAGCAGATCACGCCGTTCCCGGCTGAGCTGCGGGCCTTGGGCGGAGGGTTCCTCCCGGACATTTCCGGTGGCACGTCAGTACTGGAATGGCTTACGGTCATCCTTGGCGTGGGCGCCACGGTGGCACTCCTGATCCAGGCCCTGAAGGAACGTCGGATCCGCCGGAAGTTCGACCTCGAAAGCGAACCCATGGTCTGGTTCGTCATCAAAACCGCGTTCACGGCCCTGCTCATGCTCATCATCACCTTCCTGCTGGCCTCCTACCGGGGCACGCCGATCGTGCTGGTGGTCCTGGCCGCCCTCGTGATCGCGTACACGGCACTGATGAACAACAGCGTGTTCGGCCGGCACACCTATGCAATCGGCGGCAACCTGCATGCAGCCGAGCTCTCCGGAATCAAGACCAAGGCCGTGACGTTCCGGCTCTTCGTGAACATGGGCGTGCTCGCTGCCTTGGCGGGCCTCGTCTTCACCGCCCGGCTCAACTCGGCCCAGCCGGCAGGCGGAACCGGCTTCGAACTCGATTCGATCGCGGCGGCATTCATTGGCGGTGCGGCCGTCACCGGCGGCATCGGCACTGTTGCCGGGGCCATGATCGGCGGACTCATCATGGGTGTGCTCAACAATGGCATGTCCATCCTGGGCCTGGGCACGGACTACCAGCAGCTCATCAAGGGCCTGGTGCTCTTGGTCGCCGTCGGTTTCGACATCTTCAACAAGAACCGGAGCGGGGGCGGCAGCGACCTTGGGAAACGGTTCAGGTTGAAGACCACTCCCCCGCCCGCGGAGGAGAAACTGACGCCGGTTGCCAGCGAAACGGTGGAGGCAGGCGCCAAGTAGTACCGGCTTCGGCCACCTGGCGGACAGTTTCCTTGAAGGCTCCTGGCCCTGGTCCCATGCGGTCCACGGCCAGGGGCCTTCGCTGCGTGTGGCCGGCTGCGCGCCGCGTGCCTGGTCAGGGCGCGGCCGCCAGGCCCGTCCCGGCATCGGCAGGCGCGCGACGCCGCCTGCTCAGCAGGATGAATGGCGCCGCCAGCAGCTGCACGGCGCCGCTCATTGCCAGGGATGCAGGGTAACCGTAAAGGTCCGCTGCCCTGCCGAGCAGCGGCTGCACCACCACCCCGCCGCTCGAGCCCATGAGCGAGGCAAAGCTGAGGACGGTGGCCCGCTGCTTGGAAGCGATCATGTCATTGAGGTAAGCCTGGCGGACCGGGGTGCCGGCGGAGGCCACCACGGCCCAGAGGGCCAGGAGCACCAGCGCCAGCCAAAAGACGTGGGTTGCCAGCAGCACCACCAGGACCACCGAGCTGATGATGTTGGAGCCGATCAGTACGGTGGTGCGCCGGTGGACCAGCTTCCGCACCAGCGGTGCCAGCCAGCCGCCCACAATGTCGGCCCCGGCCACGATGGCCGCGGCCAGGCCCGCGATGGCGTAGGCCCTTGGATCGCCGAAGAGCTGCAGGAGGTAGGGCTGGAGGGCGTAGAAGACGTAGAAGCCCACGCCTTCGGTGAAGGGCGCGGCCAGCATCATGTACCTCACGGGCGGATTGCGCAGCCCGCCGTCGAGCGAAGCCTTAAGGACTGCCCGGGTGGCCTGCAACGGGTGCGCCGAACGCTCAGGCGTGAAGCCGACGTCGTGCATGAGAAGGAATGCCACAGCAAACATTGCCACCAGCACCGCGACGCGCAGCAGGAAAGGCACGCCCAAGTTGGTGGCCTGTGCGATCACCCCGCCTGCCACCGAACCGCCCAGCATGGCGATGCCGGAAACCATCTGGCCGCGGCCCAGGACTGCCTCAAGGCTGCCCTCATATTCGGTGAAGTGCAGGGCGTCCACCAACCAGGCCTCCACTGCGCCGGAGAAGAAGGTGAAGCCGAGCCCCAGCAGCGCGGAGACGGCCGCCCACCACCAGAACGGCGCGGACACCTGCCAGAGCAGGTAGTAGAGGAAGGTGGACCCGGCCAGGGTGACGGTCCCCAGCAGGAAGGACACCCGGCGCCCCCAACTGTCCGCGACCACCCCTGTAGGTACTTCGAAGAGCACCATTCCGGCCGTGAAGAAAGCGTTCGCCGCGAAAGCCTCAAAGTTGTTCAGGCCGGCGTCGAGCAGGAAAAGTGTGTTGATGCCCCAGATGAAAGACGCCGCGAGGGTGTTGCCCAGCGTCAACGTCAGGTAGATGTTCTGGATTTTTCGTGCTGCGGCGTTCACGGGCGGCCGGCGTTCCTTGGCGATTTTCCTGCCCGGGCGGGATCAGGAGGGAGTGAAATTCGATGGCACCGGCTCGTGGCGCAGGTAGTGCCGGCGGAACCTGCCGGTGCCGGCGGTCAGGGCTCGCAGTTCCACCGCGTAGCGCAGGAGTTCCTGGTCCGGAACTTCGGCACTGATCTCGGTGAGGCCTTGGCCGGAGGAATTGGTGCCGGTCAGGCGGCCGCGCCGGGCCGACAAGTCGCTCATCACTGTCCCCACATGCTCGTCCGACACGGTAATGGCCACTGCGGACACCGGTTCGAGCAGCTGGATCTTGCCGGCCGCTGCCGCTTCACGGAGCGCCAGGGCTCCTGCCGACTGGAAGGCGGCGTCGGATGAATCCACGCTGTGGGCCTTGCCGCCCACCACGGTCACCCGCAGGTCCACCACGGGGAAGCCTGCAGTGACGCCCCGCTCCATCTGCGCCCGGACGCCCTTCTCGATCGACGGGATGAACGTTCCCGGAATGACGCCACCAACGGTTTTGTCCACGAACTCGAATCCGGCGCCGCGGTCCAGGGGCTCCACCTCGATCTCGCACACGGCGTACTGGCCGTGGCCGCCGGATTGTTTGACGTGGCGGCCGTGGCCTGTGGCGGGGGCCGCGAAGGTTTCCCGCAGGGGCGTCACCACGTCAACGGTGTGGAGTTTCACGCCTTGCTCGCGCAGCCTGTCGAGCACCACCTCCGCGTGCGCCTCACCCATGCACCACAGCACCAGTTGGTGCGTTTCGGCGTTCCGGTCCACCCGCAGGGTGGGATCGCCCGCCGCGATCCGGCCGAGGCTGCGGGCCAGTGCGTCCTCGTCACTGCGGGAGTCCGCTACCACGGCAACCGGCAGCAGCGGCTCGGGCATTTCCCAAGTGGCGAGCAGCAGCGGGGTGTCCCGCGCGGAAATGGTGTCTCCGGTCTCGGCGCTCCCCAGTTTGGCCAGGGCGCACAGGTCCCCTGCCACGCAGTAGGGGACGGGGCGCAGGCTTGCACCCAACGGCGAATAGATGTGGGTTACGCGTTCGTCTGTGTCGTGGTCCTGGTGGCCCCGGTCGGCCAGGCCGTGGCCGCCAACGTGGACGGGTGAATCTTCACGCAGGGTCCCGGAGAAGACACGGACCAGGCAGATGCGGCCCAGGAAGGGATCGTTGGATGTCCGTACCACCTCCGCGGCAAGCGGACCTGACGGGTCGCAGGAGAGGGTTCCGGCCGGCGCTCCTGCGAGGTCGGTCAGGTCCGGCAGGCTGCGCTCCCCCGGCGGCGGGAAAGCGCGGACCAGCAGCTCCAGCAGCTCGGCGGTGCCGAGTCCTGTGACAGCGGACGTGGGCAGCACGGGAAAGAATGAGCCGCGGGCGACGGCGGTTTCCAGGTCGGTTGCGAGCGCTGCGGGCTCGACGTCCCCACCGTCCAGGTAGCGGTCCATGAGTGTCTCGTCTTCGCTTTCGGCGATGATTCCCTCGATAAGGGTGCCGCGGGCCGGACCGGCCGCCGCGAGCTCGGCAGGGTCGGCGGGGCGGGTTGCAGGCGAGGTGTCACCGGACGAGTAGTCGGTGACCTCGCCGGAGAGCAGGCCAAGCAACCCGGCGCCGTTGCCGTCCCCCTGCAGTGGCATGCACAGCGGCAGGACGCCGTCGCCGAACGCTTGTTGGCAGGCTGCCAGGGTCCGCTCATAATCTGCGCGCGGATGATCCATCCGGGTGATCACGACGGCGCGCGGCAGCCTCACGTGTTCGCACTCGGCCCACAGCGCGGTGGTGGTGGCATCGATGCCGTCCACCGCGGAGACCACGAACAGGGCAGCATCGGAGGCGCGCAGCCCGGCCCGCAACTCCCCGATGAAGTCCGGGTAGCCCGGGGTGTCCATCAGGTTCACTTTGACGTCGTCCACCATCAGCGGCACCAGGGACAGCGTGACCGACCGCTGCTGGTGCACGGCCGCTGGGTCGGAATCGCTGACCGTTGTTCCGTCCACGATGGAGCCTTTGCGGGTGATCATGCCGTTGGCAGCGAGCAGCGCCTCAATCAGCATCGTCTTTCCGGCGCCGGAGTGCCCTACCAGGGCCACGTTGCGGATTTGCCCGGGGTCCGAGGCGGCGATGCCGGCGTTTTGATCGGCGCGACGGGCATCGGGGCCGTTCTTGCCGGCCGCCGCCCGCACTGACTCCTTGGTGCTCTTCACCGACATGGGAACCTCCTGGCATCATTCCCGGCCGGACCGGACGTACCCTCTGATTCGACACCTTGGGCGGCGGGACGGCAAGGGTGCAGGCTATTTGCTGCGGGCTTTGCGGGTTGCCTTGGTGTTTGCCTTTTGGAGTGCCTCCACCAGTTGGCCCTTGTCCATCGTCGAGCGGCCCTTGACGTCCAGTTCCTTGGCCAGTTGATAGAGGTGCGCCTTGGAGGCGTTGGCGTCCACGCCACCGGCAGTGGGTTCAGGTGAGCGGCCGCCCTGTTCGGCGTGTTTGTCCGATGGACCGCGTTTTTCCTTGGGTTCCCAGTGGTCCCCCACCTTTTCGTAGCCGTGTTTCAGGGACGCGTAGGCCGTGCGGGCCGCCCGCTCCTCGTCGTCGCCATAGGACTCAAGGGCCGAATCGTAGGTCTTGGCGAACGTGTCTTGGGCCTTTTGCCCCGACCGCTGCAACGTCGAAGGGATTTCGTCCTTGCGGGCGTGGTCGTTCTTGCCTGTCTTGGGCATGGCACCCATCCTCCTGGTAGTCAGCATGCTGAGCATTGGGATGGGTCCAGCTTAGTCCGGGGACAGCAAAAGGCCCCGGCGCGGGTTCGTGGAACCGCACGCCGGGGCCGTCGCACCGGAGCCCCCTGTCGGATTCGAACCGACGACCCCCGCTTTACAAGAGCGGTGCTCTGGCCAACTGAGCTAAGGAGGCGTGGCCCCTTGGGGCCCGCGCCGTCAAGGCGCTAGATAAGGTTAGCCCAACTCCCGCCGGGGGTAAAAACGCCGCTCACGCTGGCGCCGGACGCGGAAAGGGCCCGCCCCGCATACGTTCCGGAACGGGCCCTTTCGCGGGGTCCTGGCCTTTAGCCCTTGGCGGTGATTGCTGCCTGCAGGAAGTCCGGGAACGGGGTCTGGGCGCTGTCTCCCTTACCCCACTGCTTGCCGTCAACGAAGACGGTGGGCGTCCCGCTGACCCCGATGGCCGAGGCTTCCTTCGTTACATACTTCACGTAAGGGCGGTAAGTCTTGTCATCAACACAGGAACCGATGTTGGCCCCCATGTCGGAGGCAATCTTCTTCAAGTCGTTGTCCGAGAGGCCCGCACTGCCTTCAGCGGGCTGCTGGGCGTACAGGGCGTTAAAGTAGTCGGCGTATTTCTCCGGAGCCGTATTGGCCACGCACGCTGCCGCGTTGGCCGCCCGGGACGAGTAGTTGGTGGAGGAGCGGCTGTCCAGGAAGCCCAGCGGCCGGTACTCGACGGTAATCTTGCCGTCGTTGCGCAGGGACGTGAGCTGGTCGTTGTACTGCGTTTCGAAGTTCTTGCAGATGGGGCAGATGAAGTCGACGTAGAGGACCACCTTGACCGGCTTGCCGGCTTCGGCCTCCGCACCCGGTGCAACTACCTCTGCCGGCGGAGTCTTCGGTGCATCGCCCACGGAGTTGGCGTCCACCGTTGCAGGGTCGCTCTTGGCCACATCCGAGTTGGCAAGCAGGGTAACGCCGCCATGGATGTTGGCGTTGGCCGGCGTGGGCCCCTGGTCCGCAACCGGGGCGTTCTGCTTCAGGCTGCTGGTGACCACCAGGGCCACCACCACCAGGATGGCCACCACAGCCGCGACAATTCCCCAGCCGATCAGCAGCTTGTTGCGCTTGTCCTTTTTTACCTGTGCTTCCCGGATCAGGCGCGCCTTTTCCCGCGCCTCCGCGGTTCGCTCAGCCTTGGACTTACGTACTTCGTTTGCGGGGCTCATGAATTCCTTGGGTCGGTCGACGAAGGGGGACCACTGGGTGGCACCCCTACATTTTAGGGGAGAAAACTTAGAGCTTGCGGTTTCAACCATTCCTCCGGGTTGACCAACGGACGAATGGCTCCGATGATTCCGTCCGACTAGTGTGGCTTAGAGGCACAAGCAACCCCAGGGGGCCGCAATGCAAACACCCGTCCAGGAAAAACCCGCCGGCACGGCGGAAGCCGCAGGCACCGATTCCGGCCATGCCGCGCACACGAAGTACGACTTCATGGTGGTCTCGAACAGGCTGCCGGTTGACCGGGTGGCCGACGGCGGTGACGACGGCTCAGGCTGGCGCCGTTCGCCCGGCGGCCTGGTGACTGCGCTGGCGCCGATGATGACCAAGACGGACGGAGCATGGGTCGGCTGGCACGGCGCTCCTGACGAGACGGTCGAGCCGTTCAGCCACGGCGGCATGGACCTTGTTCCGGTCCAGCTCAGCACCGATGACGTGGAGCTGTACTACGAAGGGTTCTCCAACGCCAGTCTTTGGCCGCTGTACCACGATGTCATCGCCCCGCCGGAGTTCCACCGAACCTGGTGGGACGCCTACCGCAGGGTTAATCGCCGGTTCGCCGACGCAGTGGTGCGCCACGCGGACCAGGGTGCCACCGTGTGGGTGCAGGACTACCAGTTGCAGCTGGTCCCCCGGTTGCTCCGTGAAGCACGCCCGGACCTGCGGATCGGCTTCTTCAACCACATTCCGTTCCCGCCGCCGGAGATCTTTGCCCAGCTCCCCTGGCGCCAAGCCATCATCGACGGGCTGCTGGGCGCGGACCTGGTGGGCTTCCAGCGGCCCAGCGACGCGGGAAACTTTATGCGCTCGGCCCGCCGTTTCCTCGGTGCCAGCGTCAAGCAGCAGCAGGTACACGTCAAAGGCCAGGACGGCCAAATCACCCACATCGCCAGGGCGCAGGCCTTCCCCATCTCCATCGATGTCAAGCAGATCACCGAGCTGGCGGCCAGGCCGGAAATCATTGAGCGGGCCCGGCAGATCCGGCAGGACCTGGGCAACCCCAAGACCATCCTGCTGGGAGTGGACCGCCTGGATTACACCAAGGGCATCCGCCACCGCCTGAAGGCGTTCGAGGAGCTCCTGGCGGACGGCCGGCTCACGGTGGGCGATGCAACCCTCATCCAGGTTGCCTCCCCCAGCCGGGAGCGCGTGGAACAGTACCGGCTCCTGCGCGAGGAAGTGGAAGGCACGGTCGGCCACATCAACGGCACCTACGACACCCTGGAGAACACCGCGGTCCGCTACCTGCACCACAGCTACCCGGTGGAGGAGATGGTGGCGCTTTACCTGGCCGCGGACGTCATGCTGGTCACCGCGCTGCGCGACGGAATGAACCTGGTGGCCAAGGAATACGTAACGGCCCGGAACAACAACGACGGCGCACTGGTCCTGAGCGAATTCGCCGGAGCGGCCGACCAGCTGAAGCAAGCGCTGCTGATCAATCCGCACGATATCGCCGGCCTCAAGAACACCATCATGACCGCCGTGGAGCTCACCCCGAGGGAAGCCTCGCGCCGCATGCGGGCCATGCGCAAGCAGATCCTGGACCACGACGTGGACCACTGGTCAGCGGACTTCCTGCGCGCCCTGAACGAAAAGGTGGTCCGCGATGACTCCTGACGGCCACCGCACCAAGCGGCCGCTGACACTGGCCCCCGAGCTGCGGGAGGCCCTGCGACGGATCGCCGACACCGGGCAGCTGCTGGTGGCCATGGATTTCGACGGCACCATGGCACCCATCGTGGACAGCGCGCATGACGCGAGGCCGCTCCCGCGCTCGGCAGCAGCCTTCGCGGGCCTGGCGGTGCTTCCACGAACGACGACGGCACTCATCTCCGGCCGCGCCCTCGCCAGCCTCCGGGAGGTTGCGTCCCCGCCGGTGGATACCCTCCTGATCGGAAGCCACGGCGCCGAAGCGTGGCTGGGCCCCGGTTCCACGGAGTTGGCACTGGAGGAGGACCAGAAAGCGCTTCTGGCCGAGGTTCGGTCGGTGCTGGCTGAGATCGTGGCCGAGGCTCCCGGAACTTCCCTTGAAGACAAGCCCGCCGGGGTGGTCCTCCACACCCGCCAGGCTGACGACGATGTCGCCGAGGACGCCGTTGCGGCCGCCCGCGCGTCGCTGCAGGACCGCAAGGGGGTGTTCCTGAAGGAGGGCAAGCGTGTCCTGGAGACCTCGGTGGTCCACGCGTCCAAGGGCGAAGGCATCGCCTTCCTCCGGCAGGCCACCGGCGCCACCGCCGTCCTGTTCGCCGGGGACGACGTGACGGACGAGGACGCATTCGGCCGGTTGGAGCCGGGCGACGTGGGGGTCAAGGTGGGCTTTGATTTCACCCAGGCCCAGTACCGGGTGGAATCACCCGTGCACATCGCCGAACTGTTGGAGGTGCTGTTGCAGGAGCGGAGCATCAGGGTGGCCGAGGAAGATCCTGAGGCCGCCTCCGACTAGGAAAGTGACCAACACCGCAAGTGACCTTTGTAACATTTCCGCAAAAAGAAGCCCGATCTGGCATACTCTTTGTGTGATGTGGCGCACAAAAACCGTGCGGCGTCATTGAGCGCTCCGGGGAACGTCCCGGAGCACTTTGCTGGAACACAACTGAATAAACATGAACCATTCACAATGGATCGTCCGGCACGTACCTGCCGGTGAAGGGATTGATAACTGTGGCTACAGTTACTTTTGATAACGCTACGCGTCTGTACCCGGGCACAGATAAGCCCGCCGTCGATAAGCTCAACATCGACATCGCCGATGGCGAATTCCTGGTCCTCGTTGGACCCTCCGGTTGCGGTAAGTCCACCTCGCTGCGCATGCTCGCAGGCCTCGAGGACGTCAACGCAGGCCGCATCCTCATTGGTGACCGCGACGTCACCGATGTGCCGCCGAAGGACCGCGACATCGCGATGGTCTTCCAGAACTACGCGCTGTACCCGCACATGACTGTGGCTGACAACATGGGCTTCGCCCTCAAGATCGCCGGCGTCTCCAAGGAAGAGCGCGCTGAGCGCGTCCGTGAAGCCGCCAAGCTCCTTGACCTCGAGCAGTACCTGGACCGCAAGCCGAAGGCTCTCTCCGGTGGCCAGCGCCAGCGCGTTGCCATGGGTCGTGCAATCGTCCGTAACCCGCAGGTCTTCCTGATGGATGAGCCGCTGTCCAACCTGGATGCGAAGCTCCGTGTCCAGACCCGCACCCAGATCGCATCGCTGACCCGCCGCCTGGGCGTCACCACCGTCTACGTGACCCACGACCAGGTCGAGGCCATGACCATGGGCGACCGCGTGGCAGTGTTGAAGGACGGCCTGCTGCAGCAGGTTGACACCCCGCGCAACCTCTACGACCGCCCCAAGAACGTCTTCGTTGCGGGCTTCATCGGCTCCCCTGCCATGAACCTGCTGGAGCTCCCGGTTGTCGACGGCGGCGTGCAGTTCGGCGGCACCGTTTACCCCGTGCCGCGCGACGTCCTCGAAGGAGCGCACGGCTCCACGGTCACCCTTGGTTCCCGTCCCGAAGACCTTGAAACCGCACCGCACGGTGAGGGCCTGAAGGTTGAGGTCGACGTCGTCGAAGAACTCGGCGCAGACGCCTACGTCTACGGACACACCACGCTTGACGGCAAGGACCACGACATCGTGGCCCGCGTCGACGGCCGCCGTCCCCCGATGAAGGGCGAGGTCATCTACGTCCGCCCGCAGTCCGGCCACGTGCACCTGTTCGACACGAAGACCGGCCTGCGCCTGGGCGACTGATCCCCGGCGCCGGTGGTTGAGCCTCGCTCAATCCCTGCCTGACCGACGGCGGCCCGCACCCTTTCACCACGGTGCGGGCCGCCGTTGGGCTTTAACGAAGAATTATCGTCCTTGCCCCGCGTACGGGAGAATTGACCCATGACCGAGGAAAACAGCGCCCAGTGGCACGACGAACCCACCGACTACGCGCAGATCGGCAAACTGCCGCGGTTCGTGGCGGCCAGCGCCGATGACAACAAGGCGGCCTCGGTGGCGTCGTCGCTGAACATCACGGCCGCGGCGGCGGACCCTGAGCTGCTGGACCTGCCGTGGCATATCGCCCTGGAGGAATGGCCCGCCCAGTACCTGGCAGCGCTTCCCCGCGGGATCTCCCGGCATATCGTGCGCTTCGCCCACCTCGGCGGCTCGGTCATCGCCATCAAGGAGACGTCAGAGCACGTGGCGCGCCACGAATACCACATGCTCCGCAAACTGGCCCGGCTGGACGTCCCCTGCGTGGAGCCCGTGGCCGTGATTACCGGACGCACCACCCCGGACGGCCGCCCGCTCAACCCGGTCCTGGTGACGCGCCACCTGAAGTTTTCCATGCCGTACCGCGCGCTGTTCTCCCAGATGCTGCGCAAGGACACGCTGACCCGCCTCATCGACGCCCAGGCCCTCCTGATGGTGCGGCTGCACCTCATCGGCTTTTACTGGGGCGATGTCTCGCTGTCCAATACGCTGTTCCGCCGTGATGCCGGCGCTTTCGCCGCGTACCTGGTGGATGCTGAAACCGGCGAGCTTTACCCGGACCTGTCCACCGGCCAGCGCGAATACGACCTTGAGATAGCCCGGGTGAACATCGCCGGCGAGCTGATGGACCTGCTCGATGGCGGGCTGATCGAGGAGAAGGTGGACCCGGTGGCCACCAGTGAGCTGATCATGGACAGCTACCGGCGGCTGTGGGCGGAGCTGACCGAGAAGGAATCTTTCGAGCTCGGCGAACGCTGGCGGGTGGGGGCCCGCATCCGGCGCCTGAACGAACTCGGCTTCGACGTCGAGGAGTACGCCATCAAGACCACGCAGAACGGCGCCACCATCCAGCTGCAGCCCAAAGTGGTCGACGCCGGGCATCACCAGCGCCGGCTGCTGCGGCTTACCGGCCTGGACGCCCAGGAGAACCAGGCCCGCCGGCTCCTCAATGACATGGACTCCTTCCGGGCGGACAACAATCCGGAGATGGACGAGGAATACAGCGCCCACCTGTGGGTCAGCCAGATCTTCGAGCCCATTGTCCGCTCCATCCCGCGCGATCTCTCCGGCAAGCTGGAGCACGCCGAGGTGGTCCATGAAGTCCTGGAACACCGCTGGTACATGTCGGAAAAGCAGGAACGCCACATCCCGCTGGCCGAGGCCGTGCAGTCCTACATCGACTCGATCCTCCGGCACCGGCGGGACGAGGCAGCGATCATGCTCAACCCGGACACCGAGCTGTTGAAGATCCTTGAGGTGGAAAACGAGGAGTCCCGCTATGGTGCGGATGGGTCCGACGACGAATACCCGGACTCGGACGACTAAGCCCTAGATTGCCTTGCCGGGGTTCAGGATTCCCGCAGGATCGAACAGTTCCTTGATCCTGCGCTGAAGATCCCGGACTGGCTCCGGCTGTTCCAGGCCCAGCCAGCGCAGTTTGTACTGGCCTATGCCGTGCTCCCCGGTGATGGTGCCGCCCATGGCCAACGCCGCCGTGATGGACTCGTCCAGGGCAGCCTGGAGGCGTTCCATGGCACCGGCGTCAACACTGCCACCGTGCCGGTCGATCCAGAAGGTGGGATGCAGGTTTCCGTCGCCTGCGTGTGCCACCACTTTGAGGTGCACCTGCTGCGCGGCGGCCATGCCCTCCAGCGCGGCGACGTAGTCCACCAGGCGGGAGCGCGGGACGGCCACGTCTTCGCCGACGCGGTACTCGTCGTCCACCTCCGTACCGCGGCTGTGCCGTCGGAGCTCTACCAGCCGCTCAGCTTCGGCGCTGGCCTCTGTGGTGACCGTGGCTCCGCCGTCGCGCAGGACCTGCCGCACCACCGCAGCTTCGGCGGCTGCCCCAAACCCGTCGGTCTGGACCAGCAGCAGCGATCTCCCGCGGGCGGTGAGGTCGGACCCATGGATGTCGTCGAGCTGGGCCAGCGTACCGCCGTCGAGCAGTTCCATGATGGCGGGCTGGACGCGGGCTCTTCCCACGGCCAGGACGCCGGCGGCGGCAAGCCTGAAGTCCGGGTAGAAGGCGGCGACGGTGTGCGTTTCCCGGGGCAGGTACTTCAGCCGCACCGTGATTCCGACGACGATCCCCAGGGTGCCTTCGGATCCCACGAAGAGTCCGGTGAGGTCGTAGCCGGCCACGCCTTTGAAGGTCTGGTGGCCTGTGTGGACCAGGGACCCGTCAGCCAGCACGACGTCCAGGGCCAGGACCGAGTCCCTGGTGACCCCATACTTGGCGCACCGCAGGCCGCCGGCGTTCGTGGCCACGTTTCCGCCGATAGTGGAGCTGCGGAAACTCGCGGGGTCCGGGGCGTACATGAGGCCATGCACCGCGGCGGCCTCATTGAGGACGGCGTTCACGACGCCGGGCTCCACCACAGCCGTTTCGTCGTCCGGGTTCAGGGCGAGGATCCGGTCCATCCGCTCCAGCGAGAGGACAATGCAGTTCCGGGTTGCGTGGGCACCGCCGGACACCCCCGTCCCGGCGCCGCGCGGTACGATCGCCACTCCCCCGGCTGAGCAGGCCCGCACCACCGCCTGGACATCTGCCACCGACTCAGGGAATACGACGGCGAGCGGAAGCTGGAAGTCGATGACGGGCGCCTGGTCGATGGCGTAGCGGTGAAGCGCGGCCTCGCCACGGTCCACCCGTCCCGGCCCCAGCCTGGCCTCGATTTCATCAACGATGCTTCCCACAAAGCCCTCCACCCGTCGTCGGACACGTCCACCAAGTCTAGTTTCCGTCGGCCGGGAACCCGCGGCAGCTTCTACTCTGCAATCGCTTCCATAATCTCCGGTGTTACGCGCCACCAGGCTCTTGAACAGGCCATATACCGGGGATGGAAGCGTTTTCAGTTAATTCGTCTGCGGCGGCTATGCTTTCTTCATGTCTGTCGAAACTGTGACCCAGGACACTGCGAGCGTTGCCGGCCCTTTGACGCTCATCCACGCCGCTGACGCCATCCCCGGCTGGTGGCGGTCCGCCGTGATCTACCAGGTCTATCCTCGTTCGTTCCGTGATCTGAACGGCGACGGTGTGGGGGACCTGGCGGGGATCACTGAGGAGCTGCCGCATCTGGCGGACCTGGGCGTCGACGCCGTCTGGCTCTCGCCCTTCTACCGGTCACCGCAGCGCGACGCAGGCTACGACGTCAGCGACTACTGCGATGTGGACCCGATCTTCGGCACCCTGGGCGACTTCGACGTCATGATGGCAGAATCCCACCGGCTCGGGCTCCGGGTCATCGTGGACTTGGTACCCAACCACTGCTCGGACCAGCACCCGGCCTTCCAGGCAGCCCTCGCAGCACCCGCCGGGAGCCCCGAACGCGACATGTTCATCTTCCGTGACGGGACCGGCCCGGACGGCCAGGAGCCACCGAACAACTGGCAATCACACTTCGGCGGTCCTGCGTGGACGCGCGTGGCAGGACCAGACGGCGCGCCGGGCCAGTGGTACCTGCACCTCTTCGACTCCTCCCAGCCCGACTTCAACTGGGACAACCCGGCGGTCCATGCAGAATTCGAGCGGGTACTTCGGTTCTGGCTGGACCGCGGCGTCTCCGGCTTCCGGGTGGACGTGGCCCACGCCCTGGTCAAGGCACCGGGCCTCCCCGCTTGGGGTGGCCGCGCCGACGGCGGCAGCAGCGACGGCTTTCCGGGGCATGAGGCACCCATGTTCGGCCAACCCGCCATCCATGACATTTACCGGACGTGGCGGCGGATCCTGGACGAATACGGCCCGGACCGGATCCTGTGCGCCGAGGCGAGCGTGGACCTCCACCGCCTGGCCCACTGGGTCAGGCCGGACGAGATGCACCAGGCGTTCAACTTCCCCTACCTCCACGCCGGACTGGATGTCTACCGGCTGAGGTCGGTCATCACGGACTCGCTGACAGTCCTTGACGGCGTAGGCGCTCCGAGCACGTGGGTGCTCTCAAACCACGACGTGGTCCGGCATGCCAGCCGGTTTGGCTACAACGGCCACGGCCCGCGTGACGGCGACGGCATCGGTACCAGCGACCCCCAGCCGGACGAGGACCTCGGCCGGCGCCGCGCAGCGGCCGCTTCGCTGTTCATGCTGGGGCTGCCCGGTGCTGCTTACCTCTACCAGGGAGAAGAGCTGGGGCTGCCTGACGGCATCGACATCCCTGGCCACCTGCGGCAGGACCCGACGTTTGCCCGGACCGGGGGCCAGCGCCTGGGCCGCGACGGCTGCCGGGTGCCGCTGCCCTGGCGGGCCGACGACCGGCACCTTGGATTCGGCTCCGGGAGCGATCCCTGGCTGCCCATTCCCGCGTCCTTCGCGGAACTCGCCCGTGACGTCCAGGCGGAATCACCGTCGTCGCACCTGGCCCTGTACCGTGAAGCCCTGGCCCGGCGGCGGGAACTGGACCTGGGCCGGGGATCCCTGTCCTGGGCCGAGCACTGGTGCACCGGATCCGCCCTCGGGTACGTGAACGGCACTACGCTGGTGCTTATGAACCTGAACCATGAGCCACTGGAGATGCCGGACGGCCACGTACTCCTTCGCAGCCTGCCGGGATCCGAGGGCCATGCCCTCGCATCCGGGGAGACTGCCTGGTTGCAGCTTGGACCTGACGCCACGGCAGACTGACGTTGGCGGGCATCAAAGAAGTTGCCATGCGTGCCGGGCTGTCGGTGGCCACCGTTTCGCGGGCGCTGAGCGGCAAGTCCAATGTGTCGTCGAAAAGCCGTCGCCTGGCGCAGGAGGCAGCCAGGGAGCTCGGATTCGTTCCGTCCTACCACGCATCAAGCCTGGCATCGGGGCGCAACAGCAACATTGGGCTGGTGGTGCCCAACGTCCAGCGCTGGTATTTCTCCTCAGTACTGGAAGGAGTCTCGGAAACCCTCCTGGATGCCGGGTACGACCTCACCCTGTACAACGTGGGCGAGCAACCTGAGCGGCGCAGCAGCATCCTGAACGATTTCCTGCTGCGCAAGCGCCTGGACGCGGTGATCGCAGTCGCGTTGGTCCTTCGCGAGGATGAGATCGGCCAACTCCTCGCCGTGCATCGACCCATTGTGGGCATCGGGGGTGTCCTGCGGGGCGCCTCCACCATCCGGATCGATGACGAAGGCCTTGCCAAGGGCGCTACCAGCCATCTGATCCGGCTTGGCCATACCCGGATTGCGCACATCACCGGGGACGCGGGGTTGAACAGGGACTTCAAGCTTCCCAAATTGCGGCAGAAGGGCTTTGCCTCGGCCATGGCTGAGGCAGGACTGCCTGTCCGGGAGGAATGGGTGGTGAACGCGGACTTCACCATCCAAGGCGCCTATGCGGTGGGGCGCCGGCTGCTGGGAACGGCGACAGAGCGGCCGACCGCGGTGTTCGCTGCGTCCGATGAGATGGCCCTGGGCATCATGCTCGCCGCACGCGACTTCGGCTTGCAGATTCCCCAGGACCTCTCTGTCGTGGGCATTGACGGGCACGAACTCAGCGAGACGTTCGGCCTCACCACCATCAAGCAGGATCCGCGCGGGCAAGGCAACCTGGCCGCCGCCACCGCCCTGGCGTTGCTGAACGCAGGCAAAGATTCCGACGGCGGTCAGCCGGCCGCAGCCGTCCAGGACCAGGAATATCCCACAGAGTTCCTGATCCGAACGAGCACCGCAGTACCGCCGGCCGGCAATTAGTCGGCTGCGCCCGGGGCGCCCATGAACCGGGCGTACTTGTCGAGGATCACGGGCCACGCCTGGACGTAGTGCACCCGGACGCCGGCAGGGTCCTCGGCGCCCTCCCAGCCGTCGTGGACCACCCGGACTTCCGTCCCGTCGTCTACCGCGCGGAAGGCCACCAGCAGTTCGGTGGACCACATCGCCGTGGTGCCCGGGTGCCACGTGGCGTGGAAGGACAGCGGCGGCTGCCAGTCATCAAGGGTCCCCCAAATGCTGGACCGTCCGTCGTCGGCAGTCTCGAGGATCAGGTTCTCCTCAAATTCGACGTACGACGATGCCCCATAGACGCCATACGGCTCCAGCGGCCACCACAGGTGGGCGTGGTCGGTGAAACCGGCGAATGCCCGGGCCACGGGTCCGGGAACCACCACTGCGGTGACCACCGGTTCCAGGGAGCCGACGCCGGCATTTGCCTCCGCTTCGAAGGGGTCCTGGGCATGGCTGAAGATGCTGCTCATGGGGAATAACTCTACCCGTGACGCCCCATCACCACCTGCCGGTTCCCCGGGGACGCCCCATCAATTCCTGCCGGGTTCCCCGGGTGTTAGCGGCCATGAAAAACTGCCCATAGGCGGCCACGAAAGTGCCCACTGACGG
>NZ_JARVSF010000027.1 GCF_030209355.1 Pseudarthrobacter sp. fls2-241-R2A-127 | reverse complement strand
TCTTCCAACGCTACTCAGACTGGCTCAACACCAATTGACAGCTATAGGAGCATCATTTAAGGACGAGGAGGCCCGGGGAAACGAAAGGAGGCAAGGTTAAGAACCTTGCCTCCTTTCGTTCAGTCCTGTGTCTACCGCGAGCCGTAGTTCGGGGCTTCCACCGTCATCTGGATGTCATGCGGGTGCGATTCCTTCAGGCCGGCGGAGGTGATCCGGACAAACTTGCCGCGGGCCTTCAGCTCGGGGATGGTGGGAGCGCCTGTGTAGAACATGGTCTGGCGCAGGCCGCCAACCAACTGGTAAGCGACCGAGGACAGCGGGCCGCGGTACGCCACGCGGCCTTCGATGCCTTCCGGGATCAGCTTGTCGTCGCCGGAGACGTCAGCCTGGAAGTAGCGGTCCTTGGAGTAGGACGTGTTCTTGCCGCGCGACTGCATGGCGCCCAGGGAGCCCATACCGCGGTAGGACTTGAACTGCTTGCCGTTGACAAAGATCAGCTCGCCCGGAGACTCGTCGCAACCGGCGAGCAGGGAACCGAGCATGACGGTGTCGGCACCGGCCACCAGGGCCTTGCCGATGTCGCCGGAGTACTGCAGGCCGCCGTCGGCGATCAGCGGGACGCCGGCGGGGATGGCAGCTTTGGCGGATTCGTAGATGGCGGTGATCTGCGGAACGCCCACACCGGCCACAACGCGGGTGGTGCAGATCGATCCGGGCCCCACGCCTACCTTGATGCCGTCGGCGCCGGCGTCGATCAGTGCCTGGGCTCCCTCGCGGGTGGCAGCCTGGCCGCCGATGATGTCAACGTGCGCGGCAACAGGATCGGACTTCAGCCTGCGGATCATGTCCAGCACGCCCTGGGAGTGCCCGTTGGCGGTGTCCACGAACAGGGCGTCCACCCCGGCGTCCACCAAGGTCATGGCGCGTTCCCAGCCGTCACCGAAGAAGCCAATGGCTGCGCCCACGCGGAGGCGGCCTTCGTCGTCCTTGGTGGCGAGCGGGTACTGCTCGGCTTTGGTGAAGTCCTTGGTGGTGATCAGGCCCTTCAGCCGGCCCTGCTCGTCCACGAGCGGGAGCTTTTCGATCTTGTTGGTGGCCAGCTTGTGGGAGGCTTCATCACGGCTGATGCCCACGTGGCCGGTGACCAGGGGCATCTTGGTCATGACATCGCTGACAAGCCGGAGCGGGAAGTCGGACTCCGGCACGAAGCGGGTGTCGCGGTTGGTGACGATGCCCAGCAGGCGGTTGTCCTCGTCCACCACGGGCAGGCCGGACACTCGGTAGTGGGCGCAGAGGTCGTCCAACTCCCGCAGCGTGGCCTCGGGGCGGATGGTCAGCGGGTTGGTGATCATCCCGGATTCGCTCCGCTTGACCCGGTCAACCTGATCGGCCTGGTCGGCGATGGAGAGGTTGCGGTGCACCACGCCCAGGCCGCCCTGGCGGGCCATGGCGATGGCCATCCGGGACTCGGTGACGGTGTCCATGGCAGCCGAGAGCAGCGGGGTCTGCACGCTGATCCGCTTGGAAATCCGGGAGGACGTGTCTGCCTCGGAAGGGATGACGTCGGTGTGGCCCGGGAGGAGCAGGACGTCGTCGTAAGTCAGGCCAATGAAGCCAAAGGGATTGTGTTCGGGCTCGGTCATGAGTGCGCCTCTTACCTTGGTTGCTGGGTCACGGGTAGGGGTTGCAGCCGATGACCAGCCCGTTATTACGGAACTGGCCTGTGCAGACGTTCCTGCGGGACCACCATGGGATACGGCGTTCCGGGGGCAGAAAGTGTTGACTAAATATTAGAACCTCCGGCCCGATCCCCCTATTCCAGGCCCGCAATGTGAGCAACCGCACTCAGCTCCATCCCGTAGCGGCCAGCAGGCGTTGCTCGAACATGGGGATCATGGTTTCCACATACGTCCGGGTGAGGTGGTTGTCGTCCTTGTAGACGTAGACATTCCCCACCACGGCAGGGCAGACGCCCCGGGCGCAGATGAAATCGCTCATGTCCATCAGGTGCAGGCCCGGCACCTTGCCGCGGTAGTTTTCCAGCGGGGAGGGCTCCACAAGCGACTCTGCCAGTGACGGGTTGCAGGCCGGCGCATCGGCGCCATTGCGCTGGGCGCACTGCGGCATGTTGAACGTGAACCTGGGGTTGTCGCGAATGCCAACGATCTCAATACCCGCCTCGGCAAACGGAGCGACTCCCTCGAGGTAGCCGGGTACCTCCGTTTCGAACGGAGCGTCCTCGTGGGTCAGTGACGCCACCGTGAAGACAGCATCCGGAAGGTGTTCCAGGACGTAGGCGGAGCTGGCCCTGTTGTAGGCGTTGCATTCGGCGTTGCGGGCCTCCGAGTCCGCACCGAACCGGCATGCCGGCATGAGCAATGTCACCAGTTCCCAGCCGCGTGCAGCCGCTATCGGAGCCAGCGCGGCAAGGTACTGCTGGGCGTGCGAATCCCCCAGCACCACAATGCGTTTGGTGGCCGGTTCCTCCGGCAACTCCTGCCGGCAGCCCTCCAGGATGGGGTCGCCGGTGGCATTTGACCCGGTACAGGGCGAATCGATTCCCGCCCAGTCGTTGTCCAGTGCGGTTGGCCCGGGAATGGTCCTTGCCCGGGGGGCCGGCAGGTTTTCGTTCTCCGGGGTGAGCGCCAACGCACCCGGCGTCAGCTCGCGGGGCTGCGCCGCCGTCGCGCTTTCCTCAGCGGTGAGCGACGTCTGCCAGACGGCGACGGGGCCGGCCAGCAGCGCACCGCAGGCAACAATGACGACGGCGGTGCGCCACGCGCGGAGCTTGGGCCAGTGCCAGTCACGCAACGGCTTTTCAACGAAGCGGGTGGTAAGGACGGCCAGTACGAGGGCGGCGGCAACGATGCCGAGGCCCTGCTTGAGGTTCGGTGCGTCCACCCCCGTGGCCGCCAGCGCCAGCACCAGCACCGGCCAGTGCCAGAGGTACAGGGCGTAGGAGTTGTCGCCCAACGCAACCGCCGGCCGGCTGCTCAGGAGCCTGTCCACGCCGAAGCGGCTGCCGGACTGCCCCGCGACGATGATGGCGGCGGCCGCGAGCGTAGGCCAGAGTGCCACGTACCCCGGGAAGGAGCGGTCGACCGTGAGGACCAGTCCGCATGAGACCATGCCTGCGAGCCCCGCCCAGCCCAGGACCACCCTCAGGGCGCGCCCGGGCCTGAGGTAGGGCAACGCCAGCGCCAGCAGGGACCCCAGCGCAAACTCCCAGAGCCGGGCACGGGTATCGAAGTAGGCGTAGGCCTGGTTGGCACCGGTCTGCTCGACGGAGTATGCCAGGGACACCGCGAACACCGCCCCGAAAACCAGTGCCAGGAGCCCACGGTAGGTGACCCGCTGAAGGCCGGTAAAGCGGCGCAGCAGGTTCAGCACCGCGGCGGTGGCGGCGAAGATCAGCGGCCACAGGATGAAGACCTGCCCCTGGATGGACAACGACCAGAAGTGCTGCAGCGGGCTGGCCCCGGCGTGGTCCTGGGCGTAGTAGTCCACCGCGGCGTCCGCCAGCAACCAGTTCTGGCTGTACAACAGCGAGGCCCAGGCTTGGTCCAGGACCTGCGGCCATCGGCCCTGGGGCAGGATCAGCCACGTGCCGGCCAGCACTCCGAGGATCACGACGACGGCGGCCGGCAGCAGTCGCTTGAAGAGGCGCAGCCAGTGGGCCATCAGCCGGAAGGGCTGGCCCGACTCTGCTTTGCGGACGAAGGAGAGCGTTAGCAGGAAGGCCGAGATCAGCAGGAAGATGTCCACGCCCCCGGACACGCGTCCCAGCCAGACGTGATAGGCCACCACCATGAGGACAGCGAGCGCCCGGAGTCCCTGGACCTCTGGCCGGAAGGACGGTTTGCGGTTGGTGCCGGAGGGGGTTCCTGCCGGTTCCGGCACCGTCCGGGTTCCCGTCATCGACACTCCAAACCCCTCACGCCACCAGCCAGCCAAAACATTAAGCCTACGCACCCTGGTTTGGAACGGCCAATCCGGGCGTCGGCGCAAACTAAGCTGGGCCCAGGCGTGGAAGGGAGCCGGCGTGATTGTCCAATTGCGGATTTGCGTGCCAGGAGATTTGTCTGGCGTCACACTGCGGACCTGCCAGGACCAAGTGGGTACTGCGGGGGTTGCTTTGGTCCCCGGCGCGTCCGTGGTGCCACCGGGCGACGTGATCGAGGTGCAGATCGCCAGGGAATCCGTGGAGGAACTCCTGGAGAAGCTGGGGGCCCTGAAGATCCGCGACGTGGGATCGGTGGCCATGACGACGCCTGAATTCGTCCTGTCCAGGAATGCCGACCGGGCTGAGCATGCGGCACCCGGGGACGGCGCCGATGCGGTGATCTGGGATGACGTGACGCGGCAGACGGGCGAGGATTCCCGGCTCACGTGGAACTTCCTGGCCTTCCTCGTGCTGGCCACCCAGCTGGCCGGAATCGGCATCGTGACCGATTCGCCCATCGCCATTGTGGGTGCCATGGCGGTGGGCCCCGAGTTCGGGCCGCTGGCCGCCCTCGCCGTTTCGCTGGCCACCCGGCAGTGGAAGCTGGGCCGCCGCGCTGCCATCGCCCTGGGTGTCGGGTTTCCGGTGGCCATGCTGCTGGCGGCACTGACGGCGTGGCTCTCCGTTCCGCTGGGACTCTTCCCCACCGATGCGCTGGATACCGGCTCGGCCGTCGAGTTCATCTACCATCCTGGCCCGTATTCACTGATTGTTGCCGTGCTGGCGGGTATCGCCGGGATGCTGTCGATCATCGGCCGGCGCTCCGCGGCACTGATCGGCGTGTTCATCTCGGTGACCACGGTCCCGGCCGCAGGCTACGTTGCCGTTGCTTTGGTGCTGGGTGAATATCCGAAGGCGGCCGGCTCGGCCCTGCAGCTGTTGCTGAACCTCGTCGGCATCGTCGTGGCCGCCGTCGCGGTCCTGCTCTTCTACCGTTTGGTGGCCAGGCGGCGGCCCGCGGCAGCGGCGCGGAGCGTGCGAAGCCAACCGGGCGGCACCCGCACCGGCCTCTCCGGCAAAGGCACAGTCCGCTAGGGACGCAGCAGCGCGCGAAGGGCCTGGATGGTATCGGCTTCGGCCGGGGATTTATCGTCCCTGTAGCGTTTCACCCTGGCAAACCGCAGGGCGATGCCGCCCGGGTAGCGCGGTGACTGCTGGACGCCGTCGATTGCGATTTCGACGACGGTGACCGGCTCAACCCACACAGTACCGCTGGTGCGCCGCACCTCAAGCTCCTGGAATTTCTCCGTCTGCCAGCGCAGCAGCTCGTCGGTGAGCCCCTTGAAGGTCTTCCCCACCATCACGTAGCCGCCCGGTTCACCGAAGTCCCCTTCAGGGTCCAATGCCCCAAGGTGCAGGTTCGAGAGCAGTCCGGTCCGGCGGCCCGACCCCCATTCACAGGCAAGCACCACCAGGTCGTAGGTAAGCACGGGCTTCACTTTCACCCAATTGGATCCCCGCCGCCCCGCCGCGTAGGCGGACCCGATCGCCTTCACTACCACGCCCTCGTGACCTGCAGCCAACGCGTCGCGGGACACCCGTTCAGCCACGTCCGGGTCCGCCGTAATTTCGCCCGGGATCCGGTGGCCGGGCGCTATCCGCTCCAACACCTCAATACGCGTGGACAAGGGTTCGTCCAGGAGGTCCCGCCCATCGATATGCAGCACGTCGAAGAACCAGGGGTGCAGCACCGTTTCCCGGACGGCGTCCGCACCGAACCGGGCCATGGTTTCCTGGAACGGCCGCGGACCGCCGTCTTCGTCGAGGGCGAGGGTTTCGCCGTCGAGAATCACATCCTGGACCGGGAGCCCGCGCACCAGGTCCACCACCTCCGGGAGTCGGTGCGTGACGTCGGCGAGGTTGCGGGTGTAGACGCTGATGTCGTCGCCGGCGCGGTGCACCTGGATCCGGGCGCCGTCGAGCTTGTATTCCACAGAGGCCTCCCCCGTGGTTTCCAAGGCTTCGCCCGCGCTGGAAGCCGTGGCGGCAAGCATGGGCTGAACGGGGCGGCCGACGACGAGGCCCACCGCTTCCAGCTCGGCTGCGGTTCCCGTCATGGCAAGCAGGGCGGTCCCGCCGAGATCCCCCGAGAGCATCACGGCGCGCCGTACGGCAGCGACGGGCCTGTCCGAAGCGCGGGCCACGGCATCGGTCAGGACGCCGTCGAGTGCGCCGGTGCGCAGCTCACCGAGCAGGACGCCCGAAATAAAGGCCTGCTCCCCCGCCGTCGCGGCCCGCATCAGGTCCCCCAGGGTAGCGGCTCGGCCTGCCGCCGAACCTGCCCCAGCGGTGGCGAGCAATCTGTCCAGTGCCGCGTCGAGGCCGGCCACGGTGAGGCTGGCCTCCCCTGCCGGTTCGGCCTTCGAAGCCGCCACACTGCGCCATCCCACGCCCACGCGGCCCTGCCGGGGTTTCGCAGCCAGCAAGCCCACCGCCGTCGGAATCTCCGCCGGGTCAAGCCTGCGCAGCAGGTCCGCCAGCGCATCGACCTTCGCAAGCCGGGAGCGGGTGGACGCCACGGCGTCCGACGTTTTGACGAGCTCAAGGAGCAGCATGGCACCATCCTGCCACGGCTCTGGACACGGTCCCGGCGCCGTCCCAGAATGGGCGCGTGGGAATCATCAAGGCGAACCTGTTCATGACCCTCGACGGCGTCTACCAGGCACCGGGCGGCCGGGAGGAAGACCCCGAGGGCGCATTCGACTTCGGCGGCTGGCAGGCACCCGTGTCCGATGACGAATCCGCGGCCTCGATTGTGGCCGAGATCAGCCGGATGGATGCCCTGCTGCTCGGCCGGAAGACGTATGACATCTTTGCGTCCTACTGGCCGCACCAGGCCGGTGACATTGCCGACATGCTCAACCGGGTACCCAAGTTCGTCGTGTCCGGTTCCCTCACGGAACCTGGCTGGGCCGGAACCACGGTGCTGCGGGATCCTGCGGCGGCGGGCAGGCTCCGGGACCAGTACGGCCAAGTGCACATGTTCGGCAGCGGGGTGCTGATCCGGTCACTGCTCGCAGCAGGAACGCTGGACCGCCTGCACCTCTGGCTGTATCCGGTCACGCTTGGGCAGGGCAAGCACCTCTTCGCCTCCGTGACGGTGCCCTCAACGTTCCGCCTCGCAGAGCCGGTGCGCAGCTTCCCCATGGGCGCAGTGTCGCTGGTTTATGAGCCTGCGGGCGGCGTAGTGACCCAGGAGATGGCGGCCACCTAGTCCCCACCCGCCGTCCGGGCATACAAAAAACCGGCCCAGCGGATGCTGGACCGGTTTCCTGTTGCAGGTAAAGCGTTAGTGGCTGTGGCCTGCGTGCTCGTCCTCTTCAACGGGTTTCTCCACTACCAGGGTCTCGGTGGTGAGAACCAGGGCAGCGATGGAGGCCGCGTTGCGGAGGGCCGCACGGGTGACCTTGACGGGGTCGATGACACCGGCAGCGATCAGGTCCTCGTACTCGCCGGACTTGGCGTTGAAACCATTGTTGGTTTCGAGCTCGGCCACCTTCGAGGTGATCACGTAGCCGTCGAAGCCGGCGTTCTGGGCAATCCAGCGCAGCGGCTGCACCAGGGCGCGGCGGACGATGCCCACGGCAGCAGCAGCGTCGCCTTCGAGTGCCTTGACGGACGGGTCCTCATCCAGTGCCTTGAGGGCGTGGATCAGGGCCGAACCACCACCGGCCACGATGCCTTCTTCGAGGGCAGCGCGGGTGGAGGAAACGGCGTCCTCGATGCGGTGCTTCTTTTCCTTCAGCTCGACTTCGGTGGCAGCGCCTACCTTGATGACGCCGATGCCGCCGGCCAGCTTGGCCAGGCGCTCCTGGAGCTTTTCACGGTCCCAGTCGGAGTCGGTGCGGGTCAGCTCAGCGCGCAGCTGGGCCACGCGGCCGGCAACGTCCTCGGCCGAACCGGCGCCGTCGACGATGGTGGTGTTGTCCTTGGTGACGGTGATACGGCGCGCGGTGCCGAGCACCTCCAGGCCAACGGTGTCCAGGCTCAGGCCCAGTTCCGGGGACACGACCTGTGCGCCGGTGAGGGTGGCGATGTCCTGGAGCATGGCCTTGCGGCGGTCACCGAAGCCCGGTGCCTTGACGGCCACGACGTTCAGGGTGCCGCGGATGCGGTTGACGATCAGCGTGGACAGGGCCTCGCCGTCGACGTCCTCGGCGATGATGAACAGCGGCTTGGAGCTCTGCAGCGCCTTTTCCAGCAGCGGCAGGAATTCCTGGATGGAGGAGATCTTGCCCTGGTTGATCAGGATCAGGGCGTCCTCGAGGACAGCTTCCTGGCGTTCGGCGTCGGTGACGAAGTACGGGGACAGGTAGCCCTTGTCGAACTGCATGCCCTCAGTCAGGACCAGTTCGGTCTGGGTGGTGGAGGACTCTTCGATGGTGATGACGCCATCCTTGCCCACCTTGCCGAAAGCCTCGGCGAGGAGCTCGCCGATTTCGTCGCTCTGCGCCGAGATGGCGGCAACGTTGGCAACCTGGGTGCCTTCGACCGGGCGGGCGTTCTCCAGCAGGCGGGCAGCGACGGCTTCAACCGAAACTTCGATGCCGCGCTTGATCTGGCCGGGGGCAGCGCCGGCGGCAACGTTGCGCAGGCCTTCCTTAACCAGGGCCTGTGCCAGGACGGTGGCGGTGGTGGTGCCGTCACCGGCAACATCGTTGGTCTTGGTGGCGACTTCCTTGGCCAGCTGGGCGCCAAGGTTCTCGTAGGGGTCGTCCAGTTCGACTTCGCGGGCGATGGTGACGCCGTCGTTCGTGATGGTGGGGGCGCCCCACTTCTTGTCCAGGACGACGTTGCGGCCGCGGGGGCCGAGCGTCACCTTGACTGTGTTGGCGAGCTTATCGATGCCGGCCTCAAGGGCCCGGCGGGCAGCGTCGTCAAACGCAAGCTGCTTTGCCATGGTTTTGTCCTTTCAAAGACAGAAACCCCGCACTGCCGGCCAGCATAAGCGTGGCCGGCGGCACGGGGATCCGAAAGAGTTACTTGACGACGATCGCCAGTACGTCGCGGGCGGAGAGCACTAGGTACTCGGTGCCCCCGGTCTTGACTTCAGTTCCGCCGTACTTGGAGTAGATGACGACGTCGCCAACGGCTACGTCAACAGGAACGCGGTTGCCGTCTTCGAAGCGGCCGGGGCCTACTGCAACAACTTCGCCTTCCTGCGGCTTCTCCTGTGCGGAGTCCGGGATGACCAGGCCGGAAGCCGTGGTCTGCTCGGCTTCGAGCGGGCGGACAACGATACGATCCTCAAGAGGCTTAATAGAGACCGACACTCGGACCTCTCCTTTTCGTCAGCAAATTCGTGGACTGGAAAGCTTCCCGCCCTGGCTGGCAAACCGTCGTCGCGGTGCCGGCAGCAGCCTGGCTGGCAGCTCTTCATGTATTAGCACCCTCCGGGGGAGAGTGCTAATTGAAACTCTATGTAAGGGTTAGCACTCGGTCAAGGTGAGTGCCAACTTTTCGTCATGGGCGTATTCGGTTTCGCCCCGTTAGGGCCCCGCGCCGGACCGTCTCAGCGGCCCAGGTCGTCGAAGTCCACGTCCTCGCCGCCGTCGGCATCACTGCCGCCCTTCTTGCGGCCGCGGAACAACACCCATCCCGCAGCGGCCGCGGCGAGCAGCGAGGCAACGAGGACGAAGATGCTGCCAGCCCGCGCGCCGTCGTACAGTCCGCGGATATCGCGGGCTTCCTGCGTGTTGTCCGAGATGTCGTTGCCGCCCACCGAGTAGACGGTGGCGTTGAACGTGTCCAGGACAAAGATGATGATCAGGAGCGCGATGCACACCACCGCCACCACGGCGGCGGCGATAAGGACCGGGCGGGCATACCGGGCAGGACCACGTTCCTTGGGTTCGTGTTCGCCGGTCTCCCCGGAGGCTGCGGTTTCATCCATGATGTCCACACTATCGGCAACCCGGCGTACGCTCCTCCATTAGGCTGGAACCCATGGCTCACGCTCCCCAGGACCAGATTGCACCGCTGCTGACCCCCGAAGGCTGGGAGCTGCTGGCATCCCTTGGCCCCTACCGGGAAGAGGATTCCTTCGCACTCAACTCGGCGCTCCGGAAGGCCGGCCATCCTGCGGGGATGGTCTCCGCGGTCCTGACCCAGTCACGGCTGCGCACCAAGGCAGAGGCGAAGTTCGGTGAGTTCGCCCGCCAGATGCTGTTCACCCAGGCAGGGCTGGAGCAGGCCACCCGCCTGAATGTTGCGGCGCGCCACGCGCAGCGCTTCGCCGCTGCCGGGATCAGCCACGTGGCGGACCTGGGCTGCGGCCTCGGCGCCGATTCCCTGGCCCTGGCATCCCTTGACCTCAACGTCACCGCCGTCGAAATGGACGAGACCACGGCGGCCTGCGCCACGGTGAACCTGATCCCCTTCCCCAACGCCACCGTGGTGCACGCGGACGCGGCAGCCGTGCCGCTGGACGGGGTGGACGGCGTGTGGCTGGATCCTGCCCGTCGGGTCACCTCCACGTCCGGCACCAAGCGGATCTGGGACCCGGAGGCGTTCTCACCGCCGTTGTCCTTCGTTGAATCGCTCGCGGCGTCGGGGAGGGCGGTGGGCGTCAAGATGGGGCCCGGCATGCCACACGAATCCGTGCCCGCCGGCTGCGAAGCCCAGTGGGTGTCGGTAGCCGGAGACGTCACCGAGGTAACCCTGTGGTTTAACGCCGTCCGCAGGCCGGGGGTGCGCCGCGCCGCACTGGTCCTTGGCCCGGAAGGTGCGGCCGAACTGACCAGCGGCAACGATTTCGGTGCAGGCCCCACGGCTCCGGTGGGACCGGTGGAGGGCTACCTTTACGAACCCGACGGCGCCGTGATCCGGGCCGGGCTGGTGGCGGATGTCGCGCTGGAACTCGGCGGCCACCTGGTGGATGAGCACATCGCCTACATCTGTGCGCCTGAACTCCTGGCCACGCCGTTTGCCCGCGCCTACAAGGTGCTGGAAGTCATGCCCTACAACGTCAAGGCGCTCAAAGCCTGGGTGAAGCAGGAGGGCATCACCGTGCTGGACATCAAGAAGAGGGGCACCGCCGTCACCCCGGAAGAACTGCGCAAGCAACTGCTGCCCGGCGGAAAGGCGGCCGGCAAGAAGGGCGCCGGCAAGGCCGCCACCCTGGTCCTGACCCGGATTGGCGAGGACCGGGTAGCCGTCGTGGTGGAACCCGTCCCAACGGACATGCCGTAGGCGCAGCCGGACGGCCGCCCGTCCGCTACTGGGCGCGCATGAACTCCTCGGCGGCCCGCACCTGCTCCGCCGTGGGCCGCACCCCGGTGTACAGGACAAACTGTTCCAGCGCCTGGATGGTGGCCACCTCGGCTCCGGTTATAACCGGCTTACCGGCGGCTCTGGCGGCACGGATCAGCGGCGTCTCGGCGGGCAAGGCCACCACGTCGAAGACCAGGCGGGCCGCTTCGATTGCCTCCGCCGGGAACGACACGGTGTCCGCTTCCGTCCCGCCGGCCATGCCCAGCGGGGTGACGTTGATGATGAGGTCGGCCGTCCCGCCGTCGAGCGCCGCCCGCCACTGGAAACCGTACTGGTCCGCGAGCGCCCGGCCGGACGCCTCGTTCCGGGACAAGACCGTGACGTTGGTGAAGCCGGCGTCCCGCAAGGCCGCCACCGTGGCCTTCGCCATCCCACCGGATCCCTGCACCACCACGGAGTAGCTGGCGGGGACCTGGTTGGAGGCCAGGAGCTGCTCAATGGCCGTGTAGTCGGTGTTGTACGCCTTGAGGTGGCCATCCGTGTTCACGATCGTGTTCACGGAGTCGATGGCCTGGGCGGACGGGTCCATCTCGTCCACCAGCGCAATGACGTCTTCCTTGTAGGGCATGGAGATGGCGCAGCCCCGGATGCCCAGCCCGCGGACACCCGCGATGGCCTGCTCCAGGTTGGTAGGCGCGAACGCCTTGTAGATCCAGTTCAGGTCCAGTTGCCCGTAGAGGTGGTTGTGGAACCGGGTCCCGTTGTTGCTGGGACGGGCGGAGAGCGAGATGCAGAGGGTCATGTCTTTATTCAGAATGGGCACCTGACCATTAAACGCGCTCCCCCGCTGCTCCCGCTCGCAGGTTACGGGCTGCAGCCGGTTCCGGCAGGATAGGGCCCGACGGCGGCGGGAAGTTTTCCGGGTGCCGTCGCTTTGCCTGCCAGGACAGCGGCGAGGGCGTCGAACGCTGTGTCGTTGCGGCCGTAGAGGGCCAGCTTGACCGGCGCGGCGGAGTCCTGCAGCGGCCAGGGTGCATCCAGGGCGACGGCGATGTCGCCGCCTCCCGGTTTTCCGCCGAAGCCTATGAGGTTGACCACGGGTCCGGAGCCAACTGCCAGGCCGGCACGGGCGGCGGCGGCCTCGAAGCGTTCGCGGTCCCCCGGGCCACCGCCCTCGACCCGCACCGAACCCGGCACCAGGGGCCCGTGGCACGGGCCGGACAGGACCGTCACGGCGGACGCCGAGACCTTGGCTGACAACGCTGCGCCGCTCCCGGGCGGAGCACCGGCGCCGGGTGTCCCGGCCGGGGCCGCCGTCCGTGCGTGCCACGTCATCATGGTGGCAACGCGCCGGGCTGCATCATCCAGCCGCGCTGCCGGGAGGGTTCCGGCGGCCAGCGCCTGGAGGATGGCGGCATGCGCCTGTTCCACGTCAGCGGGCATCAGCAGCAGGTCAGCGCCCGCGGCCAGGGCCTTCACGGCGGCGGCGCCGGCAGGATACTGGTTTTCCACGGCGCCCATGTTGAGGGCATCCGTGACCGCAACACCCTGGAAGCCCAGGCCCCGCAGCGCCGCGTAGCTTGGGGCGGAGAGCGACGCCGGCACGCCGGGTTCCAGCGCGGGAACGGCGATGTGCCCGGTCATGATGACCGGCAAGCCGGCAGCCACGGCGGCCTGGAAGGGTTTCCAGTCCCTGCCCCTAAGCTCATCGAGGGTGGCCGGCTGGACAGGGAGGTTCAGGTGGGAATCGGTTGTCACCGAGCCGTGCCCCGGGAAGTGCTTGACGGTGGGGAGGATGCCCGCGTCCAGCATGCCCCGGGAGAACGCCACGCCCTGTGAGGCCGCCACGGCCGGATCGGCGGACATGGACCGGGCGCCGATAGTGGGGTCCTTGGGGCCGATGGTTACATCCGTGTCGGGCGCGAAATCGAGGTCGAACCCCAGCGGCACCAGCTCTGCGGCCAAGGCCTTGCCGGCCTGGTGGGTCAGGTCCTCGTTGCCTGCGGCCCCGTAGCTCATGGGCACCGGCCATTCGGTGAGCGGGGCGCCCAGGCGTGCCACTGCCCCGCCCTCCTGGTCCACGCCGATGATCCCGGGCCATGGCCGGCCGTCCGCGGCCGCAGCCTGCCGCAGCCGCTGGGTCACAGCCCCCATCGCGGCCACGTCCACTTTCCCCTGGGGGTCGCGCGGGACGTTGTCGCCCATGATGATGGATCCGGCCAGGTGCAGGCGCTGGATGAGCGCGGCGTGGGCTTCCACCTGGTTGCCTTTGAAGAACGGGAGCAGCACCTGCCCGGCCTTTTCCTCCGGGGACATGGCCGCCACAGCCGCCGCGGCGGCGTCCTGGTCCCGTTGCTCCGGACCCCACCCCAAAGGCCGGGAACCCGGGTCCGGCGAGGATGAAGCGGACGGTCCTGCCGGCGTCGTACTTTCCGGGGCGGACGCAGCGCCTGAAGGCGTGGCGGACGACGGCGGCGCGGCACTCGGGGAGGCTGTGCAGGAGCTCAGGGCAACGGCTGACAAAGCCAGGATGAGGGGAAAGGATTTGGCGGGGCTGAGACGCAGCGGTAACGGAGCCATCAGTACGATGCTACCCCTGGACTAGACTTGGACCATCCGTTCGCCTGCCGGCTGCAGCCTGTGAGCGGCACCAGCCAGCGGCAACCGGACAGTAAGGAAACGTGTGAAGATCGACTTCGCGTCATCGAGGCAGTCAACCCTCGGTGTTGAGTGGGAGCTCGCTTTGGTGGACGGGAAGACGGGCGAGCTCGCTTCCGTCGCCAACCAGGTACTCCGCGGCGTGGCCTCCCGGCACCCGGAACTCAACGAAGACGACGAACACCCGCACATCAAGCAGGAACTGCTGCTCAACACCGTGGAACTGGTCACCGGGATCTGCGAGACCGCCGCCGAAGCCAAAGAGGACCTCAACCGGTCTGTCGCCGCTGTCCGCGAAATCACCGATCCCATGGGCGTGGAGTTGTTCTGCGCGGGCAGCCACCCGTTCAGCCCTCCCCAGCTGCAGCCGGTCACGGACAAGGCGCGCTACGCCAAGCTGATCGACCGGACCCAGTGGTGGGGACGGCAAATGGTCATTTACGGCGTCCACGTCCACGTGGGGCTGGACCGCCGGGACAAGGCGCTGCCTGTCCTGGACGGCCTGGTCAACTACTTCCCGCATTTCCAGGCGCTCTCTGCGTCCAGTCCCTTCTGGGGCGGTGAAGACACCGGCTACGCGTCCCAGCGGGCCTTGATGTTCCAGCAGCTACCCACCGCGGGCCTGCCCTTCCAGTTCAAGTCCTGGGAGGAATACGAGGCCTACGTCCAGGACATGTTCACCACGGGTGTCATCGACACCATTTCCGAGATCCGCTGGGACATCCGGCCCGTGCCGGCCCTGGGCACTATTGAGATGCGCATCTGCGACGGCCTGGCGACGCTGGAGGAAGTAGGGGCCATCGCCGCCCTCACCCAGTGCCTGGTGGATGAGTTCTCCACCATCCTGGACAACGGCGGCACCATTCCCACCATGCCGCCGTGGCACGTACAGGAAAACAAGTGGCGCGCCGCCCGGTACGGCATGGACGCCATCATCATCCTGGACGCCGCCGGCAAGGAACAGCTGGTCACCGACCACCTGCTGGAAACGCTGAACCGGCTGGAGCCTGTGGCGGCCAAGCTGCGCTGCTCAGACGAACTCGCCGACGTGGAGAAGATCATCCGCCGCGGCGCCGGGTACCAGCGCCAGCGTCGCATTGCAGCGGAGAACGGCGGAAACCTTCAGGCCGTGGTACTGGACCTGGTCAAGCAAATGCGAAACGGCCCCACCGCCTGATCCCCGCCGTCCCGAAACGGGGCACTTCGACACGGACACGCCGGCCGCCGTCGTGATGTCCGATGGCGGCGCCGCCAAAGTGCCCCGCGACGGTTCGCCGGGGCCAGGGTTTCAGGCCGGGAGCGATACCGAGGTGACGGGCAGCGACGAATCCGGGGCGAAACCGATTCCGCTGGGTTCCACGCCGGCCATCACCAGTTGCGCACCGAGGGCGGCCACCATGGCGCCGTTGTCCGTGCACAGGTCCAGCGGCGGGACGTGCAGCCTGATACCGGCGGACGCGCAGCGTTGCCCGGTCAATTCCCGCAGCCGTGAGTTGGCCGCCACCCCGCCGCCCAGCAGGACGTCCTTGATTCCGTGCTCGCGGCAGGCCAGCACTGCCTTGGACGAGATCACATCCACCACCGCTTCCTGGAACGCGGCGGCGATGTCGGCCACCGGGATCTCCTCCCCGCGGGCCTCGAACTGCTCCACGCACCGGGCCACCGCCGTCTTGAGGCCACTGAAGGACCAGTCGTAGCGGTGCGGGCCTGGTTCGTCAGCCGTGCCCATGTACTTGGGCTGGGTCAGTCCGCGGGGGAAGCGGATGGCCTTGGGATTGCCGTTGCGGGCCACCTTGTCGATGGCAGGCCCGCCGGGGTAGCCCAGGCCCAGGATGCGGGCCACCTTGTCGTACGCCTCGCCGGCGGCGTCGTCGATGGTGGCGCCCAGGAGCTCCACATCACTGGTGATGCTGTTGATGCGGAGGATCTCGGTGTGGCCGCCGGATACCAGCAGGGCGCCCAGGTTGGCGGGCAGGTCTTGGTTCTTCCCGGTTGCCCGGTCGTCCAAGAGGCCGACACCAACGTGGGCCACCAGGTGGTTGATAGCGTACAGCGGCTTGCCGGTGGCGACGGCGAGCGCCTTGGCGGCGCAGACACCCACCATAAGAGCGCCCGCGAGCCCAGGGCCGGACGTCACCGCGATGGCGTCCACGTCGGCCAGGCGTACGCCGGCGTCCGCCAGTGCCTGCTCCAGGGTGGGCACGAAGGCGTCCAGGTGTGCCCGGGAGGCAATCTCCGGGATGACCCCGCCGAACCGGACATGCTCGTCCATCGAGGAGGAAACGGTGTTGGCCAGGAGGGTGGTGCCGCGGACCACCCCCACTCCTGTCTCATCGCAGGAAGATTCGATGCCCAGTACCAGGGGCTGCGTGCGGTTCATTGCTTGCCTGCTACCGTTGCGTCGTGTCCTTCAGGGTGAGGCTCGGCAAGCGGAAGCCGCATGATCAGGGCGTCCACCCCGTCGCGGTAGTAGCGCGGACGGATGTGGATTTGTTCGAAACCGAACCGCAGGTAGAGCTGTTGGGCCCGCGGATTGTCCGCCCGGACTTCGAGCAGGACGTCCGCGGCGCCACGGCGGCGGGCCTCCCCGATGAGCCGGGTGAGCAGGTCGCTGCCGATGCCTCGTCCCTCGTACTCCGGGACGACGGCGATGGTCTGCACGTCGGCAATGGGTTCGATGCACATCAGGCCGGCGTAGCCCACAATGCCGTCGCCGCCCTCTGCCACCAGGTAGCGGCGAGTTTCCGGCTGGGACAGCTCGTCCAGGAACATCTGAACGGGCCAGGCATCGATCGGGAAGAGCCTGTGTTCGAGGAGCCCCACGGCGGGAACATCGTCCAAGGTCATGTCGCGGACCGTGATCTCCGCCGTCTGCGGATCCGGCATGGTGCTCACAGTGCCCGCTTCCGTGGTCCGGGTACCTGGGCGTCCGACTCCCGCAGGTACAGGGGGGTTGAGTCCAACAGGGCTTCCCCGGAGGCCAGCCTGGCGAGGGCGGACTGGCCGAGGTACAGCGCGTCCGGCTGCTCGGCAGCGAATTCCGGGTGGGCTTCCACAACGTCGCCGTACAGCCCTGCGCCGGCACCGAAGGCAGGCAGGTCCGGCAGCTCCGCGGCGACACTGACGTGCGGGCCGTCCTGGAGCAGGGGCAACTGGCCGTCGGCCAAGCTGTAGCGGGCCCAGTAGACCTCCTTGCGGCGGGCATCGGTGACCACCAGGAATTCCGGCACAGCGGCGGTGGATTCGGCCACTTGCAGGGCCACGGCATCGAGGCTCACCAGCCCGTGCAGGGGCTTGCCCCAGACAAACGCCAGCGTCCGGGCCGTGGCAATGCCGGATCGCAGCCCGGTAAACGGTCCGGGACCGACACCCACTACCAGGGCATCGATGTCCGCGCCGCTGACTCCGGCCTCGGACAACATGGCCTCGATCCCGGGGGCCAGTACCTCGGCGTGGCTGCGGGTATCCGCCGTCGCGAAGCTCGCGATCACGCTTTCGGGCGCGTCGTCGGAGACCAGGGCGGCGCTAGCCACAGCGGAAGTGTCAATGGCGAGGATCAGCATGGGAGTCCCCCTTCAAAGCCGCCCAGCGCAGGTGCTGTTGCCCAGCGGGGCCCGTATCCGCGCACCACGATGGTGCGCGGTTCGTCAGTGTCGTCGTCGTCAAAGTCCAGGGTTCCGGACGGCCCGCTCCTGGTCCCTGCCTCACCGGAAGCCTCTCCGGCGCTGGCAAGGCCAATCGCACGGTGCAGGTCGATCTCCAAGCGGTTCTCGCTCAGGTGCTCCACCCGGTCGTGACCCCACTCCACCACGGTCACCGACGAGTCCATCGTATTCTCGAGGTCGATATCATCGATTTCCGCCGCAGAGCCCAGACGGTAGGCATCCACGTGCACCAGGTCCGGGCCGCCGGGACGCGGGCCGTCGGCCAGGTTGGGGTGGATGCGGACCAGGACGAAGGTGGGTGAGATGATGCCTGCGCGGACGCCCAGCCCCTCCCCCAGGCCTTGGGTAAAGGTGGTCTTCCCGGCGCCCAGTTCGCCGGAAAGGACCAGCAGGTCTCCGGCCCGGAGTACCTCCGCCAGATGCCTGCCGAACGCCTGTGTCTGCTCCGCCGTCGTCGCCGTCAACGTCTCTTCCCAATTGGCGGCCGGCTGCCCTGTGCTGCTCATGCCGCTCCCGCCGCACCGGGTACGCCAGCCAGGCCGTTGGTGCTGCCGGCCGGCTGGTCCTCGTTGATGAAGCGGCGCGGAACCCGGGGGCTGATCCTGGTAACTACTTCGTAGTTGATGGTCCCGGCGGCGCGCGCCCAGTCGTCAACTGTGGGGCCGCCGTCGGCACCCTCCCCGAAGAGCTCGGCTTCCGCGCCCTGCAGCGCCCCGCCGGGTGCTTCGGGCCCGAGGTCGATGACCATCTGGTCCATGGCGATCCGGCCCACCACGGGGTAGGTCTTTCCGGCGACGCGGACGGGACCTCCGGTGGCGACGCGCGGGACACCGTCGGCGTACCCCAGCGGAATCAACGCCAGGGTGCTGGCCTCCCTGGTCCGGTAGTGGAGGCCGTAGGAAACCCCCTGCCCGGCGGGGACCCGCTTGCATTGTGACACCAGGGTACGCAGCGTCATGGCAGGGCGGAGGCCAAGCTCCGCCGACGTCTGCCCCTCGAACGGCGACAGCCCATAGATGCCCAGGCCAACCCGCACCAGGTCAAAGTGGGTGTCCGGCCGGGACAAGGTGGCGGGGGTGTTGGCCAGGTGCCGGACTTCCGGGTCCACGCCCGCGTCCTCGGCAATGGCCAGCGCTTCCCGGAACGCCGCCAACTGGTCGTCGGTTTCAGGGCGGTCCGGCTCATCGGCCACGGCCAGGTGGGAGAAGATTCCCACCACACGCAGCAGCCCCTGGTCCTGGTACTCCACGGCTTCGCCCACCAGCCGGTCCCAGGCTTCGGGGGTGGCGCCGTTGCGCCCCAGGCCGGTGTCCACCTTGAGGTGCACCCGGGCGGGGCGCTCCTGCTCGCGGGCGGCGGCAACGATCCGTTCCAGTTCCCACCCGGAGCAGCCAATGTCGACGCCGGCGGCAACGGCGGCGCCGAAGTTGCTGTCGGTGGTGTGCAGCCAGGCAAGCAGCGGCGCGTCGATGCCGGCAGCCCGGAGCGCGAGGGCCTCGGAAATGTGGGCTACCCCCAGCCAGGACGCGCCCGCTTGCACGGCCGCGCGGGCCACGGGTACGGCGCCGTGCCCGTAAGCGTCAGCCTTGACCACGGCCATGACTTTCGCAGGGGAAGCGGCGCCGGCCAGCCGGCGGACGTTGTGCCGGATGGCGTCCAGGTCGATCACGGCGGACCGTTCGTGGCGGGGGTCCGGCCCGGAGGCAGCACTGAATTCACCGGTTGTTGCGGGGTAAGTCACCTAAGTGATTCTAGTGCGGGCACTTCGCGCCGAATAATCGGCTGCAGCCTGGGCGCCTCAGGCGTCCGACAGATGCGCGATAGTGGCGGCCGCCCTGCGCTGGGCAGCGAGCGGAACATCCTGGACGATCTCCGCGAGGAAGCCGAACCGCCG
The DNA here is from genome assembly GCF_030209355.1 of Pseudarthrobacter sp. fls2-241-R2A-127. Classification (GTDB taxonomy): domain Bacteria; phylum Actinomycetota; class Actinomycetes; order Actinomycetales; family Micrococcaceae; genus Arthrobacter. The sequence goes on along the minus strand of NZ_JARVSF010000027.1, from coordinate 172,380 downwards.
AAGCCACTGGCTTGTCTGCCGTTCGGGGCGGGCGTTGGCGCGTTTCCACCAGTCGGCGATGTCCCCCCAGCCCGGGGCCGCCAGCGAACCGCCCACCTCCTGGACCGCCAGTGAGGCACACAGGTTGGCAAACCGCAGCCGGTCCCCCAGCGGCCAGCCGGCCAGGGTACCCACGATGAACGCTGCGTCGAAGCAGTCGCCGGCCCCGGTGGGATCATGTGCCTTGACCGGAAGGGAGGGCACCCATTCCTCCTCTCCGGTGAGAGAATCCACCGCCATCGCGCCCTGGGCCCCGAGCGTCACCACGGCGACCGGAACCCGGTCTGCCAGCGCGTAGAGGGCACTCCAGGGGTTGTCCTTCCCGGTGAGCGCCATGGCCTCGCGCTGGTTGGGCAGGAACGCGTGGAAGTACTGCAGGTTCTCGAGCCGCACCGGCGCCCACTCCCCGCTGGGATCCCAGCCCACGTCACCGAACAGCTTTATTCCGGCCGCATGGGCTGCCTCGGCCCATGGTTCAACTTCCACGCCCAGCTCCGCGATGCCGGCGAGCGCCCGGGGAGGGTCTCCGATCAGCTCGGAGTTGGTCACCGGCGCGGAATGCCCATGCGTGACCATTGAGCGGTCCTGGTCCACGCACAGGGATACCGTCACCGGGGAATGCCAGCCGGGGACGCGGCGGGAGAGGCTGAGGTCCACATGTTCCTGGCTGGACAGGATCTTCCAGTTGAAATCGCCGTACCCGTCATCGCCGAATGCTGCCGCCAACCCGGTGCGGAGGCCCAGCCTGGCGGCGGCGATGGCCTGGTTCGCCACCCCGCCGGGACAGCTGCCCATGCCGTCGCTCCAGACTTCCGTGCCGGGCTGCGGCCCGTGTGGCAGGCCGGTGAAGATGATGTCCTGGAAGACGGTTCCGGCCAGCAAAAGATCGAATCCCGGCTCGACGGGTGAACGGACTGCGGCCAGGGGGTCGAACGGGCGTGCGGGAATCGCGTCCATGTTCGGCACAATACGCCGTGGCGCCATGCTGCGGTAGGGGCGCAAGGACGGTGTGGACAAGCTGTCCGGCCCGGGTCCTAGACTGCATGGTATGCGGCTTCTGATTGCGGGCGGCGGGGGTTTTCGCGTGCCCTTGATATACCGGGCACTGACCTCCGGCCGCTTCTCCGGGCTGGTCACCGAGGTGGTGTTGTACGACGTCGACCCTGCCCGGCTCAAGGCCATCACCACGGTCCTGGGCAGTATGCCCGGCGGACACGGTGCCCGGCTTCCCGTTCACTCCACCACCGATCTTGCCGGCGCCCTGGCCGGCACCGCCATGGTGTTCGCCGCGATCCGGCCGGGCGGAACGGCGGGCCGGATCGCCGACGAAAAAGTACCCCAGCGCCTCGGGCTGCTGGGCCAGGAGACCACGGGCGCCGGCGGGATTTCCTATGCCCTGCGGACCATCCCGCCCATGCTGGACCTGGCCCGGCTGATGCGCGAACACTGCCCCGACGCGTGGCTGATTAATTTCACCAATCCGGCAGGGATGGTCACGGAGGCGCTGCTCCCGGTGCTGGGGCAGCGTGTCATCGGAATTTGCGATTCAGCCGGCGGCCTGGTGCAGCGGGCAGCAGCAGCGGCAGGGGTTTCCTTGCCGGCGGGAAGGCTCGACGGCGTGGGCTACTTCGGGTTGAACCACCTGGGCTGGCTGTACCGGCTGGAGTCCGGCGGCCGGGATGTGCTGCCCGCCCTGCTGGCCAACGCCGCTGCCCTGCAGTCGTTCGAAGAGGGCAGGCTGTTCCCGCAGCCTTTCCTGGCCGGCCTGGGGCTGCTGCCGAACGAGTACCTGTATTACTACTACCGGCACGACGCCGCCCGGCAGGCAATGCTGGCCATGGAACAGACCCGGGGTGAGGCCATCCACGGCCAGCAGCAGGACCTGTATCCCCGGCTGGCAGCGGCCGGCCCGGACGCCTACCGGCTGTGGGAGGAAGCGCGCCGGTCCCGTGAAGAGGGGTACCTGGCCGAAGCCCGGGGTGCCGGCGAGCGCCGGAACGAGGAAGACCTTGCCGGCGGCGGCTACGAGCGTGTTGCCCTGGCAGCCATGCGCGCCCTCGCCGGCGGCGGGGACACCCAGCTGATCCTCAACACCCGCAACGCCCTCCCGCCGGCCGGGCAATCCGCCGATGCGTCCCCGGAACGGCACGCTCCCTTGCCGGCCCCGGCTGTCCCCGGCATTGCCCAACCGGCCATCCCCGGCCTGCCCTTGGACGCCGTCGTCGAGGTTCCCTGCACCGTCACCCCCGCCGGCGCCCTCCCGATGCCCCAGCAAGCGCCCGCCGGACCGCAACTTGAACTCCTCCGGCAGGTCAAGGACGTGGAGCGGCTCACCGTCCAGGCCGCAGCCGAGGGCAACCGGGACGCCGCCCTGCAGGCCTTCGCCGGGCACCCGCTTGTGGCTTCCACGGAGCTGGCCGCCAGTCTGCTGGCCGGCTACGAGCAGGCGTTTCCGGCGCTGGGGAAGATCTGGGCGGGCAGTGGGCGTTGGGTGAAGGAGTAATGTTTTATCGGATGTGCACTCGACCGGCTCCGCTGACGCGCGCCGGTGGCCGGAAGGAGGTCCCGTGGCACTGATCCGCAGGGTCGCTTTGCTCTCCCTCCACACCTCGCCCATGGAACAGCCGGGCTCAGGTGACGCCGGCGGGATGAACGTCTACATCCGTGAACTGGCCTCGGCACTGGCAGAAGCGGGTGTTGAGGTGGAGATCTTCACGCGCGCCACCTCCGCCGACCAGCCCGCCGTCGAACATCCGGATCCGGGCGTGTGCGTCCACAATGTCATGGCAGGGCCGCCCACCAAGGTCGCCAAAGAGGAGCTTCCCGGGCTGCTGCACGCCATGGTGGCGGAAATCGAACAGATCCGCCGCCGCCAGCCGCATGGCCGGTACGACGTCATCCATTCGCACTACTGGGTGTCCGGGGTCGCCGGGCTGGAGCTGTCACGGCTCTGGGACGTTCCGCTGGTGCACACCATGCACACCATGGCCAAGGTGAAGAACCTGCTGCTGGAGTCCGGCGAACAGCCCGAACCCCGCCGGCGCGAACTCGGTGAGCACCGCATCGTGGAGGGCGCGGCCAGGCTCATCGCCAACACCAGTTCCGAGGCCGCCGAACTCGTGTCCCACTACGGTGCTTCCTATGACCAGATCGACATCGCGCCGCCCGGGGTGGACCTGAGCACCTTCACCCCGGCGTTCCGGGCACGGTCCAGGGCGCAGCACGGCGTCAGCCCCGACACCTTCCATTTGGTGTTCGCCGGCCGGATCCAACGGCTCAAAGGTCCGCAGGTCCTGGTCAAGGCCGCGGCGCTGCTGCGGAAACGCCGCCCGGACATCGACCTTCGGGTCACCATCCTGGGTGCCTTGAGCGGCAACAAGGAATTCAACCTGCGGTGCCTGGTTGCGGAGGCGGGAATGGACGACGTCGTCACCCAGCTTCCGCCGGTGAAGGCACCTGAGCTCGCATCCTGGTTCCGCGCGGCGGACGTGGTGGTGATGCCTTCCTTCAGTGAATCCTTTGGGCTGGTGGCGCTTGAGGCCCAGGCCTGCGGCACGCCCGTGGTCGCCACCCGGGTGGGCGGACTGTCGCGGGCCATCTTCCACGGCCGGACCGGGCTGCTGGTGGACGGGCACCACGCGGCGGACTGGGCGGATGCACTCGAAGCCCTGTACGACGACCCCGCGACCCGCGAAGACCTTGGCCGGGCAGCCGCCATCCGTGCCCAGAGCTCCGGCTGGCAGCGCACAGCGGCCATCACGCTCGAAAGCTACCACGCCGCCGTCGACCATTACTCCGGGCACCGCCTCGCCCCCGCCGTGCCCGCCTCCTGACCACCTTCCGTTCCTGCGTCGACAGCCGCTTCCGCTGACGGCTGTTCCCCCGGAGCCGGCCCGGGTGCTGTTAGCTTAGGGGCAGGTGTCCGGCGCCGGCCGGTACAGGAAAGGACTATGATGTCTGGTCTCCCTTCGGATCTTGAGATTGCCCGCGCTGCCCGGATCCGGCCCATCGGGGAGATCGCTGCTGCGGCCGGGATCAACGCCGACGCCCTGGAACTGTACGGGCGCTACAAGGCGAAGATTGATCCGGCCCGGCTTGCGGCGCCAGAACCGCACGGCAAAGTGGTGCTGGTGTCCGCCATGTCCCCCACCCCAGCCGGCGAGGGGAAGTCCACCACCACCGTGGGGCTGGCGGACTCCCTGGCACGCGCCGGGCACAAGGTGATGATTGCCCTGCGGGAGCCTTCGCTGGGTCCCGTCCTGGGCATGAAGGGCGGCGCCACGGGCGGCGGGCTGTCCCAGGTGTTGCCCATGGACGAGATCAACCTGCACTTCACCGGCGACTTCCATGCCATCACCTCGGCCAACAACGCACTCATGGCGTTGGTGGATAACCACATCTACCAGGGCAACGCCTTGAACATCGATCCGCGCCGGATGACCTTCAAGCGCGTCCTGGACATGAACGACCGCGCCCTGCGGGAAGTGGTGATTGGCTTAGGCGGCCCCTCGCAGGGCGTCCCGCGCCAGGACGGGTTCGATATCACGGTGGCGTCCGAGGTCATGGCCGTTTTTTGCCTGGCCAAGGACCTGACGGATTTGCGGACGCGGCTGGGCCGGATCACGTTCGGCTACACCTACGACCGGGCCCCGGTGACGGTGGCGGACCTGGGCGTGGAGGGTGCCTTGACGCTGCTTTTGAAGGAGGCGGTCAAGCCCAACCTGGTGCAGACCATCGCGGGGACTCCTGCGCTGGTGCACGGCGGCCCGTTCGCCAATATCGCGCACGGCTGCAATTCGCTCATCGCCACCCAGACCGCCCGGCGGCTGGCGGACCTCGTGGTGACGGAAGCCGGTTTCGGTGCCGACCTGGGGGCCGAGAAGTTCATGGACATCAAGGCCAGGTACGGCGGCCTGGCGCCCTCCGCCGTCGTGGTGGTGGCTACGGTCCGGGCCCTCAAGATGCAAGGTGGCGTGGCCAAGGACTCGTTGACCCGCCCGGACCTGGCCGCGCTTGAGGCCGGCGCGGCGAACCTGCGCCGGCATGTCCGCAACGTGGAGAAGTTCGGGGTCACCCCGGTGGTGGCCATCAACAAGTTCTCGTCCGATTCGCAGGAGGAACTGGATTGGCTGCTGGCCTGGTGCGCCGCGGAGGGTGTGCGTGCCGCTGTTGCCGACGTCTGGGGCCGGGGCGGCGGAGGCGACGGCGGCGACGAGCTCGCGGCGCTGGTGGCGCAGGCGGTGGACGCTCCCGGCAGCTTCCGGCACTTGTACCCGCTGGACCTGCCGGTGGAGGACAAGATCCGAACCATTGCCCAGGAGATCTATGGGGCGGACGGGGTGGACTTCTCCGTGCCGGCGTTGAAACGCCTGGCCGATATCGAACGGAACGGGTGGAGTTCGCTGCCCGTGTGCATGGCCAAGACGCAGTACTCCTTCACCGATGACGCCTCCCGGCTGGGCGCCCCCAAGGGCTTCACCGTCCACGTCCGCGACCTGCTGCCCAAGACCGGGGCGGGCTTCATCGTTGCGCTGACTGGTGCCGTGATGACCATGCCTGGCCTCCCCGCTGTGCCGGCAGCCCTCCGGATGGACGTGGACGACGACGGCAACCCCGTAGGCCTCACCTAAACGGACCCCAACGCGCCATCACCTTCCGCCGTCTTCCCCCCCAACGCCCCACCACCACCCGCCGCCTTCCCCCCCCAACGCCCCACCACCTTCCGCTGCCATCCCCCCAACGCCCCACCACCACCCGCCGCCATCCCCCCAACGCCCCACCACCACCCGCCGATTTCCAACAGTGACCTGTGGATAACTTCTGCGGAGTTAACGCCGGCTAAGCCAGAATGCCAGCATGCATAGTCGTACTGGACTGCCCACTCACCTGGCAGGTGCCCCGTTCACATTCACTTCCGCGATGGCTGCAGGCTTGACTCCAAGCAGGTTGCGAAGGAACGACGTAGTCCATGTGAGTAGAGGGTTGTACCGCCCGTCGGCGTGGAGATTCGAGTTGGAGGACGCTGCACGAGCCCTGTCCGAAGTTTCGCCGGGAGCTTGGATTTCGCACGTCACAGCCGCGCGTCTGCATTGCCAACTGCTGCCGCCATGGCTGTCCGACTCAACGGAATTGCATTTGAGTAAACCGAAACAGTTACCTCAAGTCCGCCGCAGGGGTGTGATTCCACACAACGTCATCGCATCGGAGGACGAGATTGAGATTGTGGAGGGCATCCGAATGAGTACTCGTTCGCGGACATGGCTCGACTTGGCCCGCCGGCTGTCGCTGGCCGACTTGGTCTGCCTCGGAGATCAGATCATTCGCATCCCTCGGGCCCATTTCGAGGACAGATCTGAGCCTTACGACACCTTGGAGGGGCTCCGCACCTTGGTGGAACGCCACCCCAATCTTCAAGGCATCGTCCGCGCCCGGGAGGCACTGGAGCTGATGCGGGTGGGTGCTGATTCCGCACCCGAATCCCTACTGCGGCTAGCCATGTTGGACGCGAACCTGCCGGAGCCCGACCTGCAACTCGCACTTCGGCCGGGTGATCCAGCCTCTCCAACCGCCGACCTTGGTTACCGTTACCGCCAGCTGGCAATGCAGTACGACGGCGGGCATCACCTTCTCGAAGCCCAGCAGTTCAGCGACCGGCGGCGGGACAAAGCGTTCGAAGCAGCTGGGTGGACAGTCATTGTCTTCGGTAAAGCCGACGTCCGCGACGGCTTTGAACGAGCGACGGGAATCATCAAACGGCACCTCCGCACGGCCCGCCGGGACCACCCTTACGCAGCAGGCTTTGTCAGTAACGGGTGACTCACCAGATGGGGCGTCCAGGGAAAAACCGCAGGAAAAGATGGCGCGTCCAGGGAAAGGCCGCAGGAAAAGATGGCGCGTCCAGGGGAAAACCGTGGGAAGTGGTGGGGCGCCGGTGGGGAACCTGCAGGAAGTGATGGCGCGTGTTAAACGGGAACGCTCCCCCACCCGGGAAGGGTGAGGGAGCGTCCGGGAAAGCAGCTTAGCGTTCGAGGTCGCCGCGGATGAAGGCTTCGACCTTTTCGCGGGCGAGGTCGTCGTTGAACTGCTCCGGCGGGGACTTCATGAAGTAGCTGGACGCCGAGGTCAGCGGGCCGCCGATGCCGCGGTCCAGGCCGATCTTCGCCGCACGGATGGCGTCGATGATCACGCCGGCCGAGTTCGGCGAGTCCCAGACCTCGAGCTTGTACTCGAGGGACACCGGGGCGTTACCGAAGTTGCGGCCCTCCAGGCGCACGAAGGCCCACTTGCGGTCATCAAGCCACTGCACGTAGTCGGACGGGCCGATGTGCACGTCCTTCGCCGCCAGTTCCGCCTCGACGTTGGAGGTCACGGCTTGGGTCTTGGAGATCTTCTTCGACTCCAGCCGGTCCCGCTCCAGCATGTTCTTGAAGTCCATGTTGCCGCCGACGTTCAGCTGGTACGTGCGGTCCAGGGTGACGCCCCGGTCCTCGAACAGCTTGGCCATGACGCGGTGCGTGATGGTGGCACCAATCTGGCTTTTGATGTCGTCACCCACGATCGGCACGCCCGCAGCGGTGAACTTGTCAGCCCAGGCCTTGGTCCCGGCGATGAAGACCGGCAGCGCATTGACGAATGCCACGCCGGCGTCGATCGCGGCCTGGGCGTAGAACTCCGCAGCCTGCTGCGAGCCCACGGGCAGGTAGCAGACCAGGACATCGACCTTGGCGTCCTTGAGCGCCTGGACAACGTCCACGGGCTCTTCGGTGGATTCCTCGATGGTCTCAAGGTAGTACTTGCCGAGCCCGTCCAGGGTGTGGCCGCGCTGGACCGTCACGCCAGTGGGCGGGACGTCAGCGATCTTGATGGTGTTGTTCTCGCTGGCCAGGATGGCGTCGGCAAGGTCAACGCCGACCTTCTTGCCGTCAACGTCAAACGCGGCAACGAACTCAACGTCACCCACGTGGTACTGGCCAAACTCAACGTGCATCAGGCCCGGAATGGTCTCCGCGGGGTCGGCATCCTTGTAGTACTGGACGCCCTGCACCAGCGAAGCGGCGCAGTTACCCACGCCAACGATTGCAACACGGATCGGATGTGAAGACACAAAACTCCTTTGGGAACAAACGTCAACCGGCCGGGTATGGCTCCGCAGGAAGTCCGACGGCGGCCGGCTGGCACGGCGCCGCACGGCGCCTTTACATTCTACCCAACACGGCGGGAGCGGCGGTTGTTCCGCCGGTCCCGCCGTGTAACGAAAAAAAAGACCGGTCAGGCGTTCTGCTTCCAGAGGTTGATGTCCGATTCCACCGCAAATTCATCGATGGCATTCAGTTCGTCAGCGGAGAAGCTGAGGTTGTTGATGGCGGACAGGCTGTCCTCCAACTGCCGAACACTCGAGGCACCGATCAGGGCGGACGTGACGGGCGAGCCTTTCGGCTGGTCCCGCAGGATCCACGCGATGGCCATTTGGGCCAGTGACTGCCCGCGGCCCTCGGCAATGCGGCGAAGCCCACGGACCCGGTCCAGCTTCTCCTCCGTAATGGAGTCTTCGGAAAGGAACCTGGCCTTGGCGGCACGGGAATCCTCCGGGATGCCGTGGAGGTAGCGGTCGGTAAGCATGCCTTGCGCCAGCGGCGAGAAGGCGATGGAGCCGGCTCCCACCTGGTCCAGCGCCTCGTACAGGTTGGGCGATCCGTTCTCGGTCCAGCGGTTGAGCATCGAGTAGCTGGGCTGGTGGATCAGCAGCGGCGTACCGAGTTCCTTGAGGATGCGGGCGGCTTCAAGGGTCTGCTCGGGAGTGTACGAGGAGATGCCCGCATAGAGTGCCTTGCCGGACCGGACAGCGTAGTCCAGGGCACCCATGGTTTCTTCCATCGGCGTCTCGGGATCGGGCCGGTGGCTGTAGAAGATGTCCACGTACTCCAGCCCCATGCGCTGCAGCGACTGGTCGAGGCTGGAAATCAGGTACTTGCGGGAGCCCCACTCACCGTAGGGGCCGGGCCACATGTAGTAGCCGGCCTTGGTGGAGATGACCAATTCATCCCGGTAGGGCTTGAAGTCGTCCTTGAGGTGGCGGCCAAAGTTGGTCTCAGCGGAGCCGTCCGGGGGACCGTAGTTGTTGGCAAGGTCGAAGTGGTTCACGCCGAGGTCGAACGCCCGTCGGAGGATATCGCGCTGCTCCTCGAACCGCTTGTCGTCCCCGAAGTTGTGCCACAGGCCCAGGGAGATGGCCGGGAGCTTGAGGCCGCTTCGGCCGACTCGGCGATAGGGCATGGATTCGTAGCGGTTCTCCGCTGCAGAATAAGTCATACGTTCCATCCTGCCACCTGTGAGCTGTGCCACCCAGGAGATGTTAGCGCTCAGCAGAAAAAGTTGCGCCGCGGGCCAGGCCCGCGGCGCAACTTCCAGGTTCAGGACTTAAGGATCGCGGCACTCCACGGCGCGAGGTCAAGCGAACCGTCGTCGAACCCGGTCCCTTCGTCGGTCGCGAGGAGGACCGTGCCCGAGGCGTCGAGCCGGACCTTGGCGTCCGAGGAGGCGTTGACCAGAACCTCGACGGCCCCGCGCCGGAACCGCAACCAGCCGGCGTCGTCGTCGAACCAAACCTCTGTCTCACCAAAACCGAGGGCAGCCAGTTCCGGATACCCGCGGCGCAGCGCCGTCAGCGACCGGTACAGCTCAAGGAGCCGCGCGTGATCGCCGGTGGAGGCCTCGGCCCAGTCCAGCTTGGAGCGCCGGAAGGTTTCCGGGTCCTGGGGATCGGGTACGACGGCGGGATCCCACCCCATGCGTTCGAATTCCCTGATGCGCCCTTCCGCGGTGGCCTTTCCGAGCTCCGGTTCGGGGTGCGACGTGAAGAACTGCCACGGCGTGGAGGCCCCGTATTCCTCGCCCATGAACAGCATGGGCGTGAACGGCGAGGTCAGGGTCAGCACCGCGGCCACGGCCAGTTGCCCGTAGGACAGGGACTGCGAGAGCCTGTCCCCCGTGGCCCGGTTGCCAATCTGGTCGTGGTTCTGGTTGCAGACCACCAGTGCCGCGGGGTGCACCAAGGAGGCGTTGATGGGCCGCCCGTGGTGCCGGCCGCGGAAGCTGGAGTAGCTGCCGTCGTGCAGGAACCCGTCTTTCAACACCTTGGCCAGGACGGCCAGGGATTCGAAGTCGGAGTAGTAGCCCGTGGTTTCGCCGCTCACGGTGACGTGCACCGCGTGGTGGAAGTCGTCGCTCCACTGCCCCGCCAAGCCGTCCCCGTTGGCATCGCGCGGATAGATCAGGCGCGGATTGTTAAGGTCCGATTCCGCGACGAGGGTCTTGGGCAGCCCGGTTGCGGCTGACACGGCGTCGCCCAAAGCCCCGAGTTCCTCCAGGATGTGGACCGCGCGCTCATCCCGCAGCGCGTGGACGGCGTCGAGGCGCAAGCCGTCCACGTGGTAGTCCCGCAGCCACAGGGCCGCGTTGTCCAGGATGTACTCGCGCACTACGTCCGAGCCCGGCCCGTCCAGGTTCACGGAGTCGCCCCAGGTGTTGGCGTCCCCCTGCTTGAGGTACGGGCCAAACTTGGGCAGGTAGTTGCCGCTGGGTCCCAGGTGGTTATAGACCACGTCCTGGATGACGCCGAGACCGGCGGCATGGGCGGCGTCCACGAACCGCTGGTACGCGGCCGGGCCGCCGTAGCCCTCGTGCACTGCGTACCACTGGACGCCGTCGTAGCCCCAGTTATGGGTTCCGTTGAAGCCGTTGACCGGCAGCAGTTCCACGAAGTCGATGCCCAGGTCCGCCAGGTAGCCCAGTTTCTCCACGGCCGAGTCCAGGGTTCCTTCGGGTGTGAAGGTGCCCACGTGGAGTTCGTAGATCACCGACCCCTGCAGGTCCTTCCCGCGCCAGTCCGTGTCGTGCCACGCGAAGGAGGCAGGATCGTAGGTGCGGGACAGGTTGTGCACGCCGTCGGGGAGGCGGCGGGACCGGGGGTCCGGGATGGGGTGGGTGTCACCGTCCAGCAGGTAGCCGTAGTCCACGTCGTTGCCGCCGGGAGCATCAGGCGCGGTCCACCATCCCTCTGATCCGGGAGCAGTTTCCTTCTTCTGCATGGGGTACTGCCGGCCGTCGGCCAGCAGCACCACCGATGCAGCTTCCGGCGCCCACACATCGAAGCGCTCGGAGCCAACGTTGACCACGGTCATGCTTTTTCTCCATCCACAGGGACCAGCAAGGCCACGGGGTAGGTACCCAGCACCTCCGCGACCGAAACCCGGCCCGGCCCGAAGCTGGCGCCGGTCAGTTCGTCATGCATGGCAGTGGAAAGGTCGACGGCGGTGTCCCGCCATCCGCCCGCGGCTTCCAGTCCGGCGGGGAGCCGGGTTGCCAGGGTCAGCGCGCCGGACGATGCCGAGGTGCCACGGGAAAACGCGAGCAGGTGCCCTGCCGCGGCACCGTTGGCCGCCACCGGGGTGTAGCCCTCGAACAGCTCTGGCCGGTCCCGGCGCAGGCGCAATGCCCGCGAGGTGACCAGGAGCTTGCTGGCTTCTGTGCCCGCGGCCGGCAACGTGCCGGCGTCGAGCTTTGCCAGCTCTGTTTCGCGTGCGGCGAAGTCCACGGGCCGGCGGTTGTCCGGGTCGGTAAGTGACCGTTCCCAGAACTCGCTGCCCTGGTAGACGTCCGGCACGCCCGGCATGGTCAGCTGGACCAACTTTGCCGAGACCGAGTTGGCGGCGGAGAGGGCATCGATGCGGGCCACGAAGTCCTCAACCACCTTGGCGACCTTGGCGTCGTCGAACACTGCGTCAACGGCAGCCTTGACCTTGGCTTCGAAGTCCTCGTTGGGATCGGTCCACTTGGTGGAGTTGCCGGCCTCGCGCGCCGCCTTCTCCGCATAGCCCTGCAGCCGTTCCCGGCTGGCAGGCCACGCACCAACGATTGCCTGCCACAGCAGGTTTTCGTAGGGCCCGTCCGGAATCGGCGCCAGGCCCCGGAGCGTCTCCAAGGTTTGGGCCCACTCCCCCGGAAGTTCCGCGATGACCGAGATCCGGGCCCGGGCGTCCTCGCTGCGTTTGGTGTCGTGGGTGGACAGGGTGGTCATGGACAGCGGCAGGTCCTGCTGGCGCCGCTGCATGCGCCGGTGGAATTCTTCGGGCGCCACGGCGAACTCGGTGGGTTCGGCGCCCACCTCGGTCAGGGTGCCCAGGCGCGTGTAGCGGTAGAACGCGGTGTCTTCCACGCCCTTGGCCATGACCATGCCGGAGGTCTGCTGGAACCGGATGGCGATGGGGTTGGCAGGGTCCAGCAGGAGCGGCAGGAGGGTTCCCACCGCTACTTCAAGGTCGGGCCGGTGGGCGGCGGCGGACTCGCACGCTTCCTTGAGGACGTCGGCGCCCACCGGCAGGTAGGACCGGTAGACCGGGAAGGAGGCAATGATCTCCGCGATGGCGTCGGCTGCCTGGTCCACAGTGATCCCGTGGGATTCCGGGACAAGCCGTGCCAGCCGCAGCACCTCGGAACGCAGGATGCCGTCGGCGATCATGCGTTTGGTCCCGCGGATCATCTCCGCGTAGTCGGCCGGCTCAGGGGTACCCCGCAGCGAAGCATCCAGGGCGTCCAGGGCCTGCTGCCCGGCAGGGTCAACAAACACCCGGTCCACGTCAGCCAGTGCGTCGTAGCCGGTGGTGCCCTCACAGGCAAAGTCCTGGGGCAGCACTTCGCCCGGCTCCAGGATCTTTTCCACCAGGACGTAAGCGCCGCCGCTCAGGTCCTTGAGCCAGCGGAGGTAGCCGGACGGATCTGCCAGGCCGTCCGGGTGGTCCACGCGCAGGCCGTCCACCAGTCCTTCGGTGAACCAGCGGCCCACCTCTGCATGTGCCTTTTCGAACACGGCGGGTTCTTCCACCCGGATACCGGCCAGGGTGGTCACCGCGAAGAAGCGGCGGTAGTTGAGCTCGGCATCGGCGCGGCGCCAGTCCATCAGCTGGTAGTGCTGGCGCGAATGCACGTCCTGCGCGGAGTCACCCTCGCTGTACGTGCCTTCGGCCAGCGGGAACCGGTGGTCGTAGTAACGCAGTTCGCCGTCTTTGACCTCCAGCTTGTCCAGGTCGGCGTCTGAGCCCAGCATGGGCAGCCGGACCTTGCCGCCGCCCAGGTCCCAGTCGACGTCGAACGCTTCGGCGTACGGGGACTCGCGGCCTTCCTTCAGCAGCGACCACCACCACGGGTTCTGCGGCGGGGAGGCCACGCCCACGTGGTTGGGCACGATGTCCACCAGGACGCCCATGCCGTGCTCGCGGGCTGCCTTGGACAGGGCCAGGAGGCCCTCGGGGCCGCCCCGGTCCGGGTCCACGGCGGAGGGGTCGGTCACGTCATAGCCGTGGTCCGAGCCCTGCTCCGCCGTGAGGATGGGAGACAGGTACACCCAGTCGACACCAAGGTCCTTCAGGTAGGGGACCTTCTCTGCGGCGTCGAAGAGGGTGAAGCTGCTCCGGATTTGGAGCCGGTAAGTGGAAGTTGGCGTCCTCATTTGTCGGTTGCCTTTGTGGCACCCGTTTCGGTTGCCTTGTCGTCGGCTGCGTTGGTGGCTTCGGTTGCCCGCGCCTCGCTGGCTTCCGCGGCCTTGGTCTGGGCTTCCACCATCTCTTCCTGTGCTTCCTCGTGCTCAGCCATGGAGGCCAAGGACGCCGCTGCAGAGGTGTCCACCTCGGCTTCGGGGCCGGAGTAGGCGCGCAGCACCACCATGGACTTCGCGTCCAGTTTCAGGGTGGCGCCTGCCTTCAGCGGCTCATAGGCGTCGGCCTGTGCCGCCGTGTCGATCAGGACTTCCCAGTACTGGGAGTACTCGTCTGACGGGATGCAGAAGTCCACGACGTCGTCGTGGGCGTTGAACGCCATGATGAAGCTGTCGTCGGTGATGCGCCGGCCACGTGAATCCTGCTCCTGGATGCCGTCGCCGTTATAGAACACGCCGATGGTCCGGCCGAACCCGCTGCCCCAGTCCTCGGGCCGCATCTCGGTGCCGTCCGTCTTGAGCCAGACGATGTCCGGGAGCTTTTCGCCCTCGCCACGTACCACCGGACGGCCGTCGAAGAAGCGGCTGCGGCGGAACGTGGGGTGGTCGTGCCGGAGCTTGTTGACGAACGCGGTGAACTCAACCAGCGGCTGGTCCATCGCTTCCCAGTGGATCCAGCTGAGCTCGGAGTCCTGGCAGTAGGTGTTGTTGTTGCCCTGCTGCGTGCGGCCCAGCTCATCACCGTGCAGCAGCATGGGGACGCCCTGGGAGAGCATCAGGGTGGCGATGAAGTTCCGCTGCTGGCGCGCCCGCAGGGTCAGGACCTTGTCATCGTCCGTGTCGCCTTCAACGCCGCAGTTCCAAGACCGGTTGTGCGATTCGCCGTCGTTGTTGCCTTCGCCGTTGGCCTCGTTGTGCTTCTCGTTGTAGGACACCAGGTCCCGCATGGTGAAGCCGTCGTGGGCGGTGACAAAGTTGATGGAGGCCACCGGGCGGCGGGCGGAGCTCTCGTAAAGGTCCGCGGAGCCGGTCAGCCGGGATGCGAATTCGCCCAGGGTGGCCGGTTCGCCGCGCCAGAAGTCGCGGACGGTGTCGCGGTATTTGCCGTTCCATTCTGTCCATTGCGGCGGGAAGTTGCCCACTTGGTAGCCACCGGGACCAACGTCCCACGGCTCGGCGATGAGCTTGACCTGGGACACGATCGGGTCCTGCTGGATCAGTTCGAAGAAGGTGGAGAGCTTGTCGACGTCGTAGAACTCGCGGGCCAGGGTGGAGGCGAGGTCGAACCGGAAGCCGTCCACGTGCATTTCGGTGACCCAGTAGCGCAGGGAGTCCATGAGCAGCTGCAGGGAGTGCGGGTGCCGGACGTTGAGCGAGTTACCGGTGCCCGTGTAGTCCATGTAGTGCTTGAGGTCGTTGTCCACCAGGCGGTAGTAGGCCTGGTTGTCGATGCCCTTGAAGGACAGCGTGGGGCCGAGGTGGTTTCCTTCGGCGGTGTGGTTGTAGACAACGTCGAGAATCACTTCGATGCCGGCGCGGTGCAGGTCGCGGACCATGGCCTTGAATTCCTGGACCTGGTGCCCGACGTCGCCGGTGGAGCTGTAGGTGTTCTGCGGCGCGAAGAAGCCGATGGTGTTGTAGCCCCAGTAGTTGTTGAGCCCCTTCTCTTCAAGGGTGCCGTCATTGACGAACTGGTGGACGGGCATGAGCTCGATGGCGGTGATGCCAAGCTTCTTCATGTGCTCGATCACGGCCGGGTGCGCCACGCCGGCGTAGGTGCCGCGCTGCTCCTCGGGGATCTCCGGGTGGAGCTCGGTGAGGCCCTTGACGTGGGCTTCGTAGATGACGGACTGGTGGTACGGGATCCGCAGCTGGCGGTCGCCGTCCCATTCGAAGAAGGGGTTGATGACAACGCCGTGCATGGTGTGCGGGGCGGAATCGGCGTCGTTGCGGGAATCCGGGTCGCCGAATTCGTAGGAGAACAGTGCCGGGTCCCAGTCGATCTGGCCCTGAATGGCCTTGGCGTACGGGTCCATCAACAGCTTGTTGGCATTGAAGCGGTTTCCGCTGGCGGGGTCGTAGGGACCGTGTACCCGGTAGCCGTACTTCTGGCCGGGCTGGATGTGGGGCAGGTAGCAGTGCCACACGTAGCCGTCCACCTCGGTCAGTTCGATCCGGGTCTCGGTCAGGTCATCGGCCAGGAGGCAGAGTTCGACCCGCTCGGCCCGTTCGCTGAACAGGGCGAAATTGGTGCCGGTGCCGTCAAAGGTAGCTCCCAGCGGGTAGGCAGTTCCAGGCCAGACTTCCATCGTGCTCCTCATTTGTTGGTCAGCAGCAGAGGGCAACGGAACGCCCCTGCTGCCGGTGCGAACTATTGCCTACCGTAGTGGTTGGCTGTGACTATTACGTTTCCGGGCCCAGAGTTACTAAGCATGCTGACTTTACCCCAACTTTCGGGTATGGCATCCGCAATGCTGCCTGCCGTGATGGGTCCGCCGGCCGCGGCCTCCGACGCCGCCGTACCGGCGCGCCCGTGCAGCGCGGCTCCGAGCGCGGCCAGGGCGGCCCAGCGGCCGTCGTCGTCAATGCCCAGCTGCCGGAAAGGTTCGACGGCGGCCCCGGCCTGGGCCAGCAGCGCGCCAATGACGCCGGCCAGGACGTCCCCGCTCCCGGCCGTGGCCAGCCAGGGGGTGCCGTCCGCCTGGCTGAAGGTCTCCCCGGATGGGGCTGCCACCAGCGTGGTGGCCCCCTTGAGCAGGACGGTGGCACCGGTACGGTCCGCAGCGTGTCGGACAGCAGCGAGGGTGCCCGCTTCCACGGACTCCCGGTCCTCCACGCCGCCGAGGCGCTGGAACAGCGACGCGAGCTCCCCGGCATGCGGGGTCAGCACCACGTGCGGTGCGAGAGCGTCCGGAAGAGCCGGCAACGCGCCGGCGTCGGCAACTACCGACAGCCCGGAGGTGAAAGCATCGCGGGCGCGGGCCAATTGTTCGTGGTCCTGCGGGCCCATGCCGGAGCCCACCAGCCAGGCCTGCACGCGGTTTTCCGCGACGCTGCCCGTGCTGCAGACGACCTCGGGGCACGATTGGCGGACGAGGTCAGCCACCGACGGCGGGCCGAGGTACCGGACCATGCCGGCGCCTGCGGCCAGTGCGCCGCGGCACGCGAGGACGGCTGCGCCCGGGTAGTCTTCGGAGCCTGCCACCACCCCGAGAACGCCCCGCGAATACTTTTGGGCACGCCTGGCGGGGTGCGGCAGCAAGCGGGCCATCTCGGCAGCTTCAAGCCTGCGCAAGGAGGGCTTCGGGAAATAGTCTTCAATCCCGATTGGCACCACCACCACGCGGCCGGCATAGTCGGCCCCGGGATCGGCCAGCAGCCCGTCCTTCGCTCCCCCGAACGTGACCGTCACGTCCGCCATCAGCACCTCGCCTGCGGTCTCTCCGGTGTCCGCGTCGACACCGCTGGGGAGGTCGCATGCCACCACCAGGCCGTGGGCGCCGTGGGCCTCCCGGGCGCGTGCGAGGGCACGTACAAAGTCTCCGGCCAGTTCCCGCAGGCCGCCCTTGGCCCCGGTTCCCAGCACGGCGTCTATGACGACGTCGGCCCGGGCGGCTTCGGCCGCAAGTCCGGGAAGGGACGCTTGGGTGAGCCGGTGCACCCGCCCGCCGGCGCGCTCGAACGCCTCCAGGCCTGCCGGATGGGCCGCGTCCCCGGTGAGCACCGCCGTCGTACGCATCCCGCGGCGGGCGAGGAAGGCGCCGGCAAACAGGCCGTCGCCGCCGTTGTTGCCCTTGCCGGCCAGCACCACGACGCTGGCCCCGTACAGTCGCGTGCCGCGTCCCCGGAGTTCATGGACGACGGCGGTGGCCAGGCTGTGCGCGGCGCGTTGCATGAGTTCGTCCCCGCGCCCTGCGGCCAGGAGGGGTTGCTCGGCTGCCCGGACCTGCGTTCCGGTGTAGGCGGTGATCATGCGGCGGCCGCCGGGTCAGCCTTCGGCCAGGACCGTTGCGGTGGCGATGCCGCCGTCGTGGCTGATGGACAGGTGCCAGCGCTTAACGCCTTTGGCCTCGGCAACCGCCAGGACAGTGCCCTTGACCTGGACTGTGGGTCCGTTGTGGTCCAGGCCGATCCAGCAGTCCTGCCAGTTCATCCCTGCGGGAGCCCCGAGGACCTTGGCCACTGCTTCCTTTGCGGCGAATCTTGCAGCCAGGGACCTGGTGTTCAGCTCCCGCTCCGCAGGGACGAACAGCCGGTCCCTCAGTCCAGGCGTGCGCTCCAGTTGGCGGCCGAACCGCTCGATGTCTACTACGTCTACCCCGATGCCAACGATCATGGGTGCCATTCTACGGTGGCGGTGGCGGCCGGAAGCCGGGCGCACGCCGGTCATTGGGGCTGTCCGCCATCAGCGGAAAAGCGTGACTTTTAGGCTGGTTGCGCCGAGCGCACCCTGGCACCAAAGGGTTTCAGTGGCCGGTGCGGGCCAAAAGTCACGCAAACCCGCTCGACCCCGGGCGTTAACGCAGAAGCCCCAGGCCGTACGGCCCGGGGCTTCAGCTGTCCTGCAGTGTGCCGGTTATTCGACGGTAACGCTCTTGGCCAGGTTGCGGGGCTGGTCCACGTCGTAGCCCTTGGCGGCTGCCAGTTCCGCGGCGAAGATCTGCAGCGGAACGGTGGTCAGCAGGGGCATGAGCAGGGTGGGCGTTTCGGGGACATAGAAGACGTACTCGGCGTAGGCCTTGACGGCTTCGTCGCCTTCCTCGGCGATGACCAGGGTGCGGGCGCCGCGGGCACGGACTTCCTGGATGTTGGAGACCACCTTGGCGTGCAGCGAGTCACGTCCGCGCGGGGACGGGACCACCACGAACACCGGCTGGCCTTCGTCGATCAGGGCGATGGGGCCGTGCTTGAGCTCGCCGGCGGCAAAGCCCTCGGCATGGATGTAGGCGATCTCCTTGAGCTTCAACGCGCCTTCCAGGGCCACGGGGTAGCCCACGTGGCGGCCCAGGAAGAGCACCGACTTCTCGGTGGCCATGCTGCGGGCCAGCTCGCGGAGCGGCCCGGCGTTGTCGAGGATGGTCTGGATCTTCGCAGGAATCTTGTTCAGGTCCGCCAGGACGTCTTTGATTTGGCCGGAGAAGATGTTGCCGCGCAGCTGCGCCAGGTACAGACCCAGCAGGTAGGCCGCGGTGATCTGCGCAAGGAACGCCTTGGTGGAGGCCACCGCGATCTCCGGGCCGGCGTGCGTGTACAGGACCGCGTCGGACTCACGCGGGATGGTGGAGCCGTTGGTGTTGCAGATGGAGATGGTCTTGGCGCCCTGTTCACGGGCGTAGCGCACCGCCATCAGGGTGTCCATGGTCTCGCCGGACTGGCTGATGGACACCACCAGGGTGTTCTCGTCCAGGATCGGGTCGCGATAGCGGAATTCGTGTGCCAGCTCCACTTCCGTGGGGATTCGGCACCAGTTTTCGATGGCGTACTTGGCCACCATGCCGGCGTACGCGGCGGTGCCGCAGGCCAGCACGATGATCTTGTTGACCTGCTTCAGCAGCTGGGGATCGATCCGCAGCTCGTCCAGGGTCAGTTTGCCCTTGATGTCCGAGCGGCCCAGCAGTGTCTGCGCCACGGCGTCCGGCTGGTCATGGATTTCCTTCTCCATGAACGAGGAGAAGCCGCCCTTTTCGGCCGAGGCCGGGTCCCAGTCCACGTGGTATTCCTTGCCCTGGGCAGGGTTCCCGTAGAAGTCCGTGATTTCTACCGTGTCTGCGGTGATGGTGACGATCTGGTCCTGGCCCAGCTCCACCGCCCGGCGGGTGTAATCGATGAACCCGGACACGTCCGAGCCCAGGAAGTTCTCGCCATCGCCCAGGCCCACCACCAGCGGTGAGTTGCGGCGGGCGGCCACGACGACGTCGGGCTGGTCCGCGTGGACGGCCAGCAGGGTGAAGGCGCCCTCGAGGCGCTGGCAGGCCAGCTCCATGGCATGGGTCAGCCCGCCGTTCGCCGGGTCGCCGCCCAGCTTGTTGCGCAGGATGTCGGCCAGCAGGGCGGCAGCAACTTCGGTGTCCGTTTCGGAGAGGAAGGTGACGCCCTTTTCAAGCAACTCGAGCTTGAGCTCGGCGAAGTTTTCAATAATGCCGTTGTGGATCACAGCGAGCTTGCCGCCGTCGGCCAGGTGCGGGTGCGCGTTGCGGTCCGTCGGGCCGCCGTGCGTGGCCCAGCGGGTGTGTCCGATGCCGGTCACTGCTTCAGGCAGCGGCCGGGCCTCCAGCTCACCGATCAGATTGCTCAGCTTCCCGGACTTTTTCCGCGACTCGATGGCGCCCTGGGACACCACTGCCACACCGGCAGAGTCATAACCGCGGTACTCCAGGCGGCGCAGCCCCTCAAGGACAACGTCCAGGGCACTGTGACCGTCAATTGCACCGTCAACCGGACGGCCTACGTATCCCACGATTCCACACATAGGCACAAGACTATCGGCAGGGCCCCTGTTGCTCTAAACCGGATGGCGCCCCCGCGCGGCTTCCGGCGGGGCCTCCATGACGGGCGCAGCCGCGCTGAGCAGGGGCGTCATTTCGCGATGGGCCGGGCGCGGGGCAGAATCTTTAGCGTGACTTCGCAACGCAATGAAGCGAACGGGGAGGGTGCCTCGCCGTTCGTGGAGCTGGACCGGCATACCTGGTCCCGGCTCGCAGCCCAGATGGAACAGCCCCTTAATGAAGAGGATGTGCTGCGCCTTCGCGGGCTTGGTGACCCCTTGGACATCAACGAGGTCCGGGACGTTTACCTTCCGCTCTCACGGCTCCTGCACCTTTACGTGGAGGCAGCCGGGCAGCTGCATGCCGCCACCACCACCTTCCTGGGTGAGCAGACCCAACGCACCCCGTTCGTGATCGGGGTGGCCGGTTCCGTGGCCGTCGGCAAGTCCACCATCGCCCGCGTGCTGCGCGAGATGCTGCGCCGCTGGCCGGGCACCCCCAACGTGGAACTGATCACCACCGACGGCTTCCTGTATCCCCTGGCTGAGCTCAAGCGCCGGCAACTGCTGGACCGGAAAGGGTTCCCCGAATCCTACGACCGCCGGGCGCTCCTGCGCTTCGTGAGCGAAATCAAGGGCGGCGCCGAGGAGGTGCGGGCCCCCTGGTACTCCCACGTCACCTACGACATCGTGCCGGAAAAGGAAGTCGTGGTGCGACGGCCGGATGTGCTGATCGTGGAGGGCCTGAACGTGCTGGCCCCTGCCCGGCCGCGGCAGGACGGACGCCAAGGGCTGGCGCTGAGCGACTTTTTCGATTTCTCCATCTATGTCGATGCCAAGACCTCCTACATCGAAGAGTGGTACGTGGACCGGTTCCGGAAACTGCGGAGCACGGCGTTCGCGCAGCCGGAGTCCTACTTCCACCGTTACGCCACACTCTCCGACGAGGAAGCCGAGAACACCGCGCGGGACATCTGGAAGCGGATCAATGAGCCCAACCTGGAGGAAAACGTCCTGCCCACCAGGGGCCGGGCACAGCTGGTGCTGACCAAAGAGGCAGACCATTCCATCCGCCGCATGCTCCTTCGGAAGGTATAGCACACGTGTGCTACCAATGTGGATCGGCCACCCGCCGCAGCTTTGCCCGCTTCCTCGCTGCGGGGGCCGGGCTGACGGTCCTGGCAGCCTGCTCGCCGAAGGCTACTCCGGCGGCGCCGTCGTCGTCCGCTGTTACCCCCGCCGCGTCACCCTCCCCCGTTGCCTCCACAGCATCGGCGGCGCCGACGGCGGACGCGGCCCCGGTGGGCCAGTCGCCGGAAACACAGTCCCCCACGCCGTCGCCGTCCGCTGCGTTGGCACGGCAGTTCTCGCTGGATAATCCGGCGAGCCAGTGGGTCATCGTCAATAAGCACCGGCCGCTGGCGCCCGCGGACTACGCGCCGGCCGATCTGGTGCGGCCCGCCGTCGCCATTTCCGCCTCGGGTGAAGCGGGCCTGCTGAACAGCACGACGGCGGCAGCGGCCGAGGCGATGTTCGCAGCCGCCGCGCGGGACGGCGTGGCAATGGTCCTGGCGAGCGGCTACCGCTCGTACAGCACGCAGGTGACCACCTACAACGGGTACGTCGCCGCGCGGGGGCAAGCCGACGCCGATACGGCCAGTGCGCGGCCCGGCCACTCGGAGCACCAGACGGGATGGGCCTTCGACATCGGGGACGGGGGCGGGGCCTGCAGCTTCCAGCCGTGCTTCGCGGACCAGCCGGCGGCCGTCTGGGCGAAAGCGAACGCCAACCGGTTCGGTTTTGTGGTGAGGTATCCCTGGATGCTGCACCCCATCACGGGCTACTACTACGAGCCGTGGCACCTCCGGTTCGTGGGGGTTGAAGCGGCCACGGACATGGCGAAACGCGGGATCGGAACGCTGGAGGAATACTTCGGCCTGGAGGCGGCGCCCGGCTATTCCTGAACGTCGGATGCCCGTCCCCCGGTTCCGGACACGTGGGAAGAATTTACCGGCGCGTCATTCACTGCCGTGGCCGTGTGGGCTAGCGTGAGTCCCATGCTGACAGGATTCAAGAATTTCATCATGAAAGGCAACGTCGTTGACCTTGCCGTCGCTGTTGTCATGGGTACTGCCTTCGGCGCGGTTGTCACTGCGCTCGTGAACAAGGTGCTCATGCCGTTTATCGCAGGGCTAGTGGGATCTCCGAACTTTGACAGCTTCGCCAAGGTGGACTTCAACGGCAACGCCATGGAATTCGGGGTGCTGCTGACCGCTATCGTCAACTTCCTGCTGATTGCCGCCGCCATCTATTTCGTGGTGGTTATGCCGATGAACCACATGATCGAGCGGCGCAACCGCCGGCTCGGCATCAACAAGGATGTCAAGGAAGAAGCTGCGGAAGACCCGCAGATCGCCCTGCTGACCGAAATCCGCGATTCCCTCCAGAGCCGGAACCCGTAACGCCCAAACGCCGCCTGAACATTTGTGGCCCGCTTCCCTGATGGGAGGCGGGCCACTTTTCGTTGCGGGCTCGTGCAGGTCAGTCGGCGACAAGTTCCAGTGCGAGCTCCGCCCGGACCACCTGTGCCCGGTGCTCGGCGACCCAATCTCTGTCGGCTGATCCACACGGAAGTTTCGCATATAAGGCCTAAGAGTGCTCCCGCGTCAAACTACGTTTCGTCCGTAAGCAAGTCTCGCGCTAATAATTTCCCTGAGGCCTATTAGGCTCATTGCACGGCAGCTCAACCGACGAAGCCGCGGAATAGTGACCGCGGAGCGTTGGCCCGGTGCAACTCTTTGGAAGGCATTTCGATGAATCTTCGCCAGCAGCTAAGCTCTATCGACGTTGAACGGGTGATTATGGTTCCGGTCATGACGCTGTTGTTGTTATGGTCGATCTCCGCCATAATTACGGGCGCGAATGGTGCTTCGGCTTCTGTCCTTGACACCGTGTTGCACCTTACCTACCAGGTGCTGCTAACCGTTTTTTATATCCTGCTGGTCTTTTTCCTTCTCACCAGGAAGCCTGCAAGTGCCCGGAGCGGACGGATTATGCCCACGGTCGCTGCCTATGTCGGGAGCTTCCTGTCTTTCCTGTTCGTATTCGCTGGTGACTCGGAAGTACCTCAGGGATTCGCTTCGTTTGCGGTGGGGCTCATGGTTCTGGGAATGGCCTTCACCGTTTGGTCCCTGGTCACGCTCGGTAGGAGCTTTGGCGTGGAGCCGCAGGTGCGAACGCTCGTACAGCACGGCCCCTATCGGCTGATCCGCAACCCACTTTATGTCGGAGAGATGGTGACTCTGATCGGCGCAGTGTGTTTCAGTCCTACGTTGTTGAAAACGGCGATCCTTTTGACACTTGCGGCAATTCAGGCCTACCGGGCGATACAGGAGGAACTGCTTCTGGAGGAGAACTTGCCCGAATATGCAGCATACAAGCTGCGAAGTAAGCGCTTCGTTCCCGGCCTCTTCTGACACATGCGGCTGGTCCCAGGGACCCCGCATTGTAGGTCCATCCAACCGAATGTGGCCCGCTTCCTTTGCAGGTGGCGGGCCACATTTCTTTTCACTTCTAGCTTGAGGTCAGCTCCAGTGCGAGCTCTGCCCGGACCACTTGGGCCAGGTGCTCGGCGATTGATTGGGCGGTTTCCTCGTCGGCGGCTTCCACCATCACCCGGACCACAGGCTCAGTTCCCGAGGGCCGGAGGAGGACACGGCCGGTGTCACCCAGCGCTGCCTCCGCTGCCCCCACGGCCTGGGCCAGCACGTCATTGCTGCCCACTTTGCTCCGGTCCACGCCCTTGACGTTGATGAGGACCTGCGGGAGCTTGGTCATCACAGTGGCCAGTTCCTTGAGCGGCTTCCCCGTGAGGGCCACCTGTGCAGCCAACTGCAGACCGGTTAGGAGTCCATCGCCGGTGGTGGCGTGGTCGGAGAAGATCACGTGGCCCGATTGTTCGCCGCCGAGGTTGTACCCGCCGTCGCGCATGCCTTCGAGGACGTAGCGGTCCCCCACTGCAGTTTCCATGATGGTGATGCCTGCGTCGCGGAGGGCGAGCTTGAGTCCCAGGTTGCTCATCACGGTGGCTACCAGCACGTCGTCTTTAAGCTTCCCTGCCTTCTTGAGGGCCACGGCGAGGATAGCCATGATCTGGTCGCCGTCCACCTCGTTGCCTTCGTGGTCAACGGCCAGGCAGCGGTCGGCGTCGCCGTCGTGGGCGATCCCCAGGTCGGCGCCATGCTTGATGACGGCCTCCTTGAGGGGGCCAAGGTGCGTGGAGCCCACGCCGTCGTTGATGTTCAGCCCGTCGGGATCGGCGCCGATGACGATGAGGCGGGCGCCCGCGTCCTTGAAGAGCTGGGGTGAGCAGCCGCTGGCGGCACCGTTGGCGCAGTCCAGGACTACTGTGAGGCCGTCCAGTCGGTGCGGCAGCGTGCGCAGGAGGTGGACGATGTAGCGGTCCTCGGCGTCGGCGAAACGCTGGATGCGGCCCACGTCCGCCCCCGTGGGCCGGACGGCTTCCTTGCTCATCTGGGCTTCAATGGCGTCCTCGACGTCGTCCGGCAGCTTCTGGCCGCCGCGGGCGAAGAACTTGATGCCGTTGTCCGGCGCCGGGTTGTGGGACGCGGAAATCATCACGCCGAAGTCCGCGTCCAGGTCTGCCACAAGGTAGGCCGCCGCGGGAGTGGGCAGCACACCGGCGTCATAGACGTCGATGCCGGAGCTGGAGAGGCCGGCTTCCACTGCGGCGGCGATAAATTCGCCGCTGGCGCGCGGGTCACGTGCCAGCACCGCGCGTGGGCGGGAGCCGTTGGAGTTGCGGTCATGGCCGAGCACGACGGCGGCCGCCTGGGCCAGCTGCAGGGCCAGCTCAGCTGTCAGCAAGCCGTTGGCCAACCCCCGAACACCATCAGTTCCAAATAATCTAGACACCGGTCAAGTGTAGAGGATGGGGCGTGGGGCTTTGCGGCCAGGCTTTTCCAAGAGCTGCGATCTGACTACGGCCGGGCCGTCAAGAGTTGCGGCGATCGGCGAATCTTGGTGTCCACGAAACGGCCGACGTATCCAGCAACCCGAAGGGCTGGCCGTTCGGCAAACCGAAAGAATATTTCAGTCGCAGCCAAGGAGGGCGGTATGGCAATGGCGGTAAGGAGCACCGGGTTCGTGACATGGGAGACGAACCCGATCGATACAACGATCGGCTCGTGGACGAGATACAAGCTGAAGGATCTGCTGCCAAGCCATAGCAGAATTCGGTGGTTACCTGCTTTGGCTATTGGAGGGCAGGCAATGAACGCGAACACCAATAGTGCGCCACCGATGCAAGCCATGCATATCACCGTGGAAAGTTGCGGAAACAGCCACCGCGACGAGAGCAGCAGCAATGAGGAAGCAATGAGACCAATCCATTTGACTCGACTCAGAGCGCGTCCGAATTGTTCCAGTGAGTCCCTCCGCACTGCGAGGAGTACACCGATGCCAAACATGGACATGTAAACGATCGCCGGCAGATACATGACCGTTCCCACAGCGATCAACGAAAAAAGCGTGAGAAGGCACGGCAGCCAAGCGTTTCGAATCCGAAGCGCCAAAACCACATAAATCGGGAGCGTTAAGGAGAACAACACTTCCCACTGCAGCGACCAAAGCGGTGAATTGAGAGAGTCTGCGCCACCAATAAGGACACCGTCCGCAAACACGTTCGGAGACTCATCGTGGATGAGCAGCCATGCACTAAAGTCCGGACTCCCCGTACGCGGGACGATCCACACCATAAGCAACGCAATGGCCAAAGACGCCCAGACGGGAAGGTAGATCCGGAAAAATCGCTTCGCATAGTAAGCCAGCCACGTTGGCTGTGATCCTCCCGCGGAGGGGAGCGTGAGAACGAAGCCGGAAAGAATGAAGAATACATAAACTGCCTCGGTGCCCGCCCAAAGCAAATGCAGGGGCGTGAAAGTAATCCACCACACCCACGGTTCAACTTGTCCCGCGTCTACACCGGACACGGCAAGGGAGAGGCTCGGGGAGACCAGGAAGCAATGGTGAATGACCACGACTGCGGCGGCCAGCCCCCTTAGCCCGTCAAGTGCGCCGTAGCGGGTTGACCCGCGATTCGCCTTTTCATCCCCCATGCGCTCCGACAGTAGTGATGCGGCGGTCGGAGGTCCCCAGTAGTCACTACCTGCTTCAAAGTACGTCGGGCCAGGTACACTACTCGATTCCATTGTCCGGTACGTGTCTTTGCCAAAAGGCCTCGCGGCCGGCGCTGGCCAGCCCTAATCTCTGATGCATGACACCTAGCTATGGGGGCTTGGCGCTCGAAATTGTAGTACCGGTTTTCAATGAGGAAGCCGTACTCGAACACAGCATCTCAAGACTCTCCGAATATCTCTCACAGGAAATGCCGTCGACATGGAAGATAACCATTGCCGACAATGCGAGCACCGACAGGACTCCGGTGATTGCTGCCCGACTCAGCGAGCAGCTGCCCAATGTCGAGTATCGCCGCCTCGAGGTCAAAGGGCGTGGGTTCGCGCTTCGCGATGCTTGGAGCGCTTCGGAGGCAAAGGTCTTGGCCTACTTGGACGTGGACCTGTCTACGGATCTCGCCGCACTGCCGCCGCTTGTGGCCCCACTGCTGTCCGGGCATTCGGACATTTCCATCGGTACGAGACTGGGCCAGAGCTCACGCGTTAGCCGGGGCCCGAAGCGTGAATTCATCTCCCGCTCCTATAACTTTCTTCTACGACGCACGATGCAGGTCCGGTTCTCCGATGCACAGTGTGGATTCAAAGCGATACGGGCCGACGTCGCCAAGCGATTGCTTCCGCACGTGGAGGACAATGGCTGGTTCTTCGATACTGAATTGTTGATCATCGCTGAACGCTCAGGGCTGCGGATCCACGAAATTCCGGTTGATTGGATTGATGACCCCGACAGCCGGGTCAACATTAAACAAACGGCCCTGGACGATCTTCGCGGGATGGTTCGCGTGGCTGGCTCCCTGGTCAAAGGTTCGATTCCCGTCCAGGCAATCTATGCGGAACTCGGCCGCGGGCCCATAGTCCCACCGGGCCGGCCCAGCTTTTTCGGCCAGGTCGTCCGTTTTGGGCTCGTGGGCGTTATTTCAACGATCGCATTCGCGTTGTTGTATCTGGTTCTCCAAGGACCGTTCGGCGCACAGCCGGCCAATTTCCTCGCCCTTCTGCTGACGGCCGTTGGAAACACTGCCGCTAACAGGCGGTTCACTTTTGGCATTAGCGGTCCGACGAAACTGTTTACCCAACAATTCCAGGGCCTGGTCGTCTTTCTCCTGGCTTGGGCTATAACGTCCTCGACACTCATGGTCCTGCACATGGTGAATCTCGACTCGGCTCCAAGCACCGAACTCCTGGTACTGACCGCCGCCAACGTTCTCGCCACCTTGCTGCGGTTCGTGCTTCTTCGACTCTGGGTGTTTAGGGTTCGCCGGAGTGACGGACGTCCGACCTTTCTCACCTACCGACCTGTTGGACAGTCAGTCCGTTGAGCGTCAAAGAGGCAAACCAGGTCCTTGCCCCCGCTGGCCCGATTGCCCGGTACAACGCAAGGTGGGAACACATCGCCTTGGTGGGGCTCCTGGCAGCAACCGCCGCGTCGTTCCTGTGGGCTCTGGACCGCAATGGATGGGCCAATCCTTACTATTCCGCGGCAGCCCTGGCCGGGTCCCAAGACTGGAAGGCCTTCTTCTTCGGCTCCCTCGATTCGGGGAACCTCATCACTGTCGACAAGCCGCCGCTCAGCATCTGGATCATGGCGTTGTCGGTTCGCCTTTTCGGCCTCAATTCCTGGTCTCTTCTAGTTCCGCAAGCCCTGATGGGCATCGCCACAACATGGCTTATCTACAAGATCATCCGCCGAAACCATTCGGCCGCGCCGGCGCTGCTGGGCGGCTTCATTTATGCGACCACCCCGGTCGTCGTACTTATGTCCCGGTACAACAATCCAGAACCCCTCATGGGCTTGCTGACAGTCGCCGCCACGTATTTTGTCATCCGCGCTGTCGAAAGCAACCGCTGGACATGGTTTCTTCTGGCAGGTACCACTCTGGGGTTTGGATTCATGGCGAAGCAAATCCAAGCCTTCATGCCAATTCCAGCATTTGTCCTGGCGATTGTTCTCTGTGGCACGGGGACAATCGGATCACGGATGTGGCGGCTCACGGGTTCGCTCGGTGCGCTCATGGTCAGCGGCGGCTGGTGGCTCATCTTGGTCGACATCATCCCTGCGGGAAGCAGGCCGTATATCGGGGGTTCTGCTGCAAACAGCATGCTCGAACTAACTATCGACTACAACGGACTGGCAAGATTCCTGCGTTTCAGCACCAATCCTGCGACGGGCGCAGCCCCGACCTCGGAAGACCTCTCAGTAAGTTCCTACGACGGCGGTCTCAGCCGGCTGTTCAACGCAAACTTTGCCCCGGAGGGGGCATGGCTACTGTTTACTGCTCTGACGTGTGCGCTCGCCTTGGTGATGTTGTGGCGACGGCCGGGCCACGTTTCGAAGTCAAAGACCGGGCTAATGACGATCTCTGTAACCTGGCTCGCGACCGCCTACGTGGTTTTGAGCTTCATGGGAACTATGACACATACGTACTACGTATTTTCGCTTGCCGCCCCGATAGCGTTGGTCGTCCCGATGGGCGTCGCCCTGTTGTGGACACTCCGTGGCCGTCTAATCCCACGTGCGCTGGGAGTTGTCATGTTGTTGGGAACAGGCTACGTTGCGACTCGGATTTTTGAGTACAGTGACGGCTGGGGCAGCTGGCCAGTCATCGCAATTTCGATAACGCTTCTGGCGGCGGCAGGATGGCTTTTGGCTGCATCCAGGAATCAGCTCCGAATCACGCAGGTACTCATCGTGATTGTGTTGACATTGGGGCCCGTGGCAACTGACACGATCACTCTTTCCACATCCCATTTTGGGACAAACCCCTTGTCCGGGCCTGTGAGCAACAATCCCGGAACACTCTCAGCGCACCTTGACGCCGCACGCCGGGGAGATCCGCCTCTTGCCCGACAACTCGGATTCGGTGCAGAACCATCGCCGGAGGTGACCGAGCTTCTGCAAAACGCCAGGGAGTCTGAATGGGCCGCGGCCACCTACACAGCCCAGAACGCAGCGCAATATCAGTTGTCGTCGCAGCGCCCGGTTATCGCCTTAGGTGGTTGGCTCGGCACCGACCCCGCTCCCACCCTTGACCAGTTCAAATCCTTGGTGTCGAGTAAGCGCATCGCCTATTTCATCGGGCAGCAAACCATCGTTGACGGTATCCCACTCGGCCGGGACGCCGCCGCCATCACGGAGTGGGTTCAGTCGAACTTCAAGGGGGAGAACGTTGACGGCGTCACTATCTACAACCTTCGGGGCTGACTATAAAGCGTCGGCCACACGGTTTCTTCGTGCTCTGGTCAGGGGGCGGCCCCAAGATCCAGTGTGGGAGAGGCCCGCCTTGCTGATCGTTTTGGTCCTGAACAGCATTCTTTACTTCTGGAACCTGGGGATCAACGGTTGGGCTAACTATTTCTACAGCGCAGCAGTACAGTCGGGTACGAAGAGCGTGGCTTCCGCATTTTTTGGCTCCTCGGACTGGGGTAATTCCATTACCGTGGACAAGCCGCCACTTAGTCTGTGGGTCATGGAGATTTCCACGAACGTGCTCGGATTTACTCCTATAGGAATTTTGGCGCCTCAGGCAATTATGGGCATTGCATCAACATTGCTAATTTACGTTATCGTTCGTAAAAATTTCCCCGCAATATCGGCACTTTTTGCTGCCGCCGTATTCTTCACGACGCCAATTGTGACCCTAATGTCTCGGTATAACAACCCGGACCCCCTTATGCTTCTCCTGATGCTTGTATCGGTGTACGCCGTGCAGCATGCGATTGAATCCAACCGACTGAGATATCTCATTCTCACCGGGATAGCAGTGGGCTTGGCGTTCATGACCAAACAGCTTCAAGGGCTCCTCGTGCTGCCAAGCGTCAGCGTTGCCTATCTGTTCTGGGGCAACTCGACCTGGTACAGGCGATTGAAGAATGCCGCCATTTCAGGCGCCGTAATGCTCTTTACCGGCGGCTTGTGGATGACGGTGGTAGACCTGATACCTGCTGACATGCGGCCTTACGTGGGAGGCTCACATTCCAACAGCGTATTGGAGTTGACCTTGGCCTACAACGGGTTGGACCGGATAGTTGGGACCGAGGATGCTTCAGTCGCAAACCTGATACCGGAACAGTTCAGGCAGGTGGATTCGGACGCAGGGCTTACGCGGCTCCTTAATGCGAACTATGGCCAGGAAATCGGGTGGATGCTCCCCGCTGCGATCATCGGCATACCATTGATAGTTCTCGGGTGGCGGTTGCTGCCACCCAAACGTGGGGCAAGAGCGCTGGCCTTCATGGCCGTGACGTGGTTCCTTGGTACTTATCTGGTCCTGAGCTTTATGGGAAACCAGATCCACACCTATTACACGGAGGCGCTCTCCGCGCCGCTGGCCCTTACCCTCGGGGTTGCCAGCGCAATCTACGTGCAGCACCACCGGCTGCTAGTTGTCAGAGTGGTAGCAGCGGTCGTCATTTTGGCTACCGCGGTGTGCACTTGGCTCATCCTGAGCAGCGTGGTTGGCTGGCCGGAGTGGCTCGTCAACGCGATAATGCTTCTAGGGGCTCTGGGGGCAGCGTTGGCGGTTGTGCGGCCCCCGGTCCGCTGGCTTGAGGTGGGCGCGGCTAGCGTAGCCGTTGCCACCATGCTGGCGGGTCCCCTCCTCACATCGACTCTCAATACAACACTCCCGCAGAACGGTTCCAACCCCGTTTCCGGACAGCTGTCCAAGAGCCGGGCCAGTATCAACCGCTTTCTGGATGATATGAAGCATGGAGACCCCGAGTGGGCGTACGACGTTGCTTTTGGCCAAATGCCAAACACTGCAATTCTCGACAAACTAACAGCGTCAAAAGCGTGTCTTTGGGCGGCTGCGACCACAGCCTCACAGACAGCCGCACGACTCCAACTTGAGGCTGGGCGGCCAGTCATGCCGCTAGGTGGATTTGCGGGATCCGACCCGTCACCCACCCTTCAGGCCTTCAAGGACCAGGTCGAGAACGGGAAGATTTGTTACTTCCTGCCCCAAGACGAGTTCCTGGCAACACAGTCTAAGACCAGCACTGTTAGTGGAATTTCTGACTGGGTGAAAGGGCATTTCGAGCTCGAGATGGCAGGTGGCCAAGCCATCTACGACCTATCAAGACGGATCGAGTGAGCACAAGGGACAGAACCACTACAGTCACTCCGTTAATAGCTATCGGATGTTTATCCGACGAATTCTCAGTGAGTATGCCCGGCACGCAAAAGCCCGCCCCGCTGAACAGCGGGACGGGCTTCTGTGCAAGCGGGTTTAGCGCTTGGAGTACTGCTGAGCCTTACGGGCCTTCTTGAGACCGGCCTTCTTACGCTCGATGACACGGGCGTCGCGGGACAGGTAACCGGCCTTCTTCAGGGTCGGACGGTTGTTCTCGACGTCGATCTCGTTCAGCGAACGGGCGATGCCGAGGCGCAGGGCGCCGGCCTGGCCGGAGATGCCGCCACCGTGGATGCGGGCGATGACGTCGTAGGCGCCTTCCAGATCAAGGATCTTGAAGGGCTCGTTGACGTCCTGCTGGTGGAGCTTGTTGGGGAAGTAGTTCGCCAGCTCGCGGCCGTTGATGGTCCACTTGCCGGAGCCGGGCACAACGCGGACGCGTGCAACAGCTTCCTTACGGCGGCCAACGGCTGCGCCGGCAACGGTCAGGGCCGGGCGTTCCTTCTTGGGAGCAGCTTCAGCAGCTGAGCTCTCAGAGGTGTAGCTGGTCAGGTTTTCCTCGGCCTCGACGGCCTCGGTGGTCTCTTCGTTCTGAGCCACGATTCTCCTTGTATAGATAAGTTGTTTGGTGGCCAGGACTACTGGGCGACCTGGGTGATTTCGAAAGTCTTGGGCTGCTGGGCGGCGTGCGGGTGCTCAGCACCGCGGTACACCTTCAGCTTGCCCAGCTGCTGTGCAGCGAGGGAGTTCTTGGGGAGCATGCCCTTGATGGCCTTCTCAACGGCGCGGACCGGGTTGCTTTCCAGCAGTTCCGCGTAGTTGACGGAGGTCAGGCCGCCCGGGTAACCGGAGTGGCGGTATGCGCGCTTCTGCTCCAGCTTGGCGCCGGTAAGGGCAACCTTTTCAGCGTTGATGATGATGACGAAGTCGCCCATGTCCATGTGGGACGCGAAAGTGGCCTTGTGCTTGCCGCGCAGCAGGATTGCGGTCTGGCTTGCAAGACGACCAAGGACAACGTCGGTGGCGTCAATGACGTGCCACTGGCGGTTGATATCGCCGGGCTTCGGGGTGTACGTACGCACGGTGTTTGCCTCGTTCTTGTTCTGGCGTTCTTGTTTAGGTGTCGCTAGCTCGCGCACCTACTGTCTGCGCGCTACCGGAACAGAGGTGAGGGCTCCATGTAACCAGTCATCCTGAGGTTCCGAATGTGCTCGTTGAGTAGTTATCCTGCAACCGGATTCTCAAGCGGGCACGCACCATCGGAATAGGACACGCACAACGACTACCAAGATTAGCGCGTCAGGTGGTTCAGGGTCAAAATGGGGTAGCCGGAGGCCGTTTGTCATGCGCCGGCCGGACAGACGCAGGGGGCAAAGTGGTATCAGCATTCGGCGGCGGCCACGCCGCTTGGCTTACAATCGCCGCCATGGGCCTCCTGGGGTGCTTACTCTCCCCTGCGGCTGAGATCCTCATTGCCCGGCTCCTGCCGCGACTGGGAGGCCTTCCGTCGCCGCGCATTCGGATGACGACGGCGGCCGTCACCGGCGCCGCCTGCGTCGCGTTCGCCGTGCGCTTTAGTAATTCGGCGTCCCTGCCGGCATTGGTACTCCTTGCCGTGGTTGGCGTTCAGCTTGCGAGGGTGGACATTGCCTTGCATTTATTGCCCAACCAGCTCGTGTTCATTCTGCTAATCACCGGCATTCTCTTATTGGCAGCACCTTTGATAATTAGTCAGCAGGCTGATGACTTTGTCCGCGCACTCGCTGGTGCCGTCATACTGTTCGCCATTTACCTCATTTTGGCGCTAATTTCTCCCGGTGGCATCGGCATGGGCGATGTTAAGCTGGCGGCGCCCGTCGGCCTTTACTTGGGGTACTTGGGTTGGAGCCAATTGCTTTACGGCGGCCTCTTGGGTTTCATCGTCAACGGCGTCACCACGGCTGTGCTCGTGGGCGGAAAACGCCGGAATGTCGCCAAGGAAGTGCCACACGGCCCCGCCATGCTAGGCGCCCTTGCCCTCACTGCACTGCTCATTCAATAGCTGGAAAAACCCTCATCCAGCGCCTCGCACACGTCACCAAGTGTAACCATCCAAGTAGTCGGACGAACCTCCGGATCGCATCCTAGGTACCTTTCCGAATATTCGAGTACGTACCCCAAGGCTGCCCCGGAAAAGACGAGTACCACTACGCATTGTTGCCCTCCCGCCGAAATGACAATCTCTTCTTAGCGAAGTCCAGCCGCTAAGGATTTATGGGGGCAGCTGGAAATTCGTTGAAATACAAATCACTTCAATTTCACCGAATTAAGGACAATACAATGACTTCTCTCATGGTCTCGATGATGGCATTCGTTGCCGGCGTCAAGGATCGTTTCTCCTCGGAAAAGGGCGCGACCGCAACTGAGTACTCGCTGCTTGTGGCCTTCATCGCCCTTCTCATCATCGTCGGCGTTACCGCCTTCGGCGGTGCCCTTAACACCTGGTTCTCCAGCCTGGGATCCCGGGTAGGCACCTGGTAAGTCGCAGCCCCTCGAGTGCGCCGCGTCCTTGCCGTCCAGCAGGCGCGGCGCACTTCGTGGCAGCGATGAACCTGTTCAAGCTGCCAGTCAGCGATCGCTTGGGGCGATCAGCCGGCGCATCAGCGACCGTGCCAACAAGAAATTAGGGACAAAAATGACTTCATTCATGGTCTCCGTGCTCGCCTTAGTCGTGGGCTGCAAGGAGCGCATCTCCTCGGAAAAGGGTGCAACCGCGACAGAGTACTCGCTCCTCGTGGCGTTCATTGCACTCCTCATCATCATCGGTGTCACTGCTTTCGGCACGGCGCTGAACACCTGGTTCTCCAGCCTGGGCTCGACAGTCGGCACCTGGTAGCCACCCCAATTTTCGGATGTGCCGCATCCGTTGTGGCACATCCGAAATCGCAAACAATCTCGGGGGATCCGTTGAAGAAGATCCGCAAAGAAAGCACGGAACACAAGAGCCGTGGTGCCGTGGCTGTGGAGTTCGCACTGGTGGCTCCCATCCTTCTGTCCGTCGTCGTAGGCATCGTCGAATTCGCAAATGCCTATAACGCCCAGATCTCAGTGACACAGGCCGCCCGCGAGGCCGCCAGGACCATGGCAGTCAAGAACAGTCAAACGGATGCGAAGGCCGCAGCAGTCGCCGGCGCTCCAGGCATCCCAGGCCCGTTCAGCTATACGTTCTCGCCGCCGGCATGCACACCGGACACCACGATGAAGGTCACGATTACCTACAGCGCGCCAACGATGACAGGCCTGTTTGGACCGTCAGTCGGATTGACCGGAGTAGGAGCCATGCGATGCGGCGGATGAATCTGAATCGCGAAGCTGCTGAGAGGGGTGCCGCCGGCGTCCTTGTTGCTGTGATGATGCTGGTGCTGTTAGGTGCTGGCGCCCTCGCTGTGGACACAGGCCAGATATACGCGGAACGAGCCCAGCTGCAAAATGCCGCAGATGCAGGGGCTCTAGCTGCGGTGGACCTCTGCGCAGCCTCAGGCTGCTCCCAAGCCAGCGCTGTTGCCCTCGCCTCGTCCCTGGCCGATAGCAATTCCCTGGACTCAAAGTCGACAGTTCAGTCAGTTGATCTTTCAGTCGCGGGACAGGTCTCCGTGACCACCTCTACCAAGGATGGCACCACAAACGCCGGCTTCCTTACCAAGATGTTCGCCAGCGCCCTCAACGCTCCACCTGTGACGGTAGGCGCTACCGCAACGGCGAAATGGAAGTACCCCACTAAAGGTATTTCCATCCTTCCACTGACCTTCGCCACCTGCGAATTCACAGACGATGGCCTGCCCCACAAGATCCTCACTCAAGGTGGCGGCGGAGGCGCCCAGGATTGCAATGGTCTTAATCCATCGAATCAGATCATTCCGGGTGGGTTCGCCTGGCTGGCGCCCGACAGCAGCACGGGCTGCAAGGTTACCGCCGAAGTTGGGCAGTGGAGTATGACGAGCGCCGGAGCTGCAGTTCCGAACGGCTGCATCGACCTGTTCAATCCGGCCCTGAATCCTTCTCTCGCCAATTCCACCGTGGCCCTTCCCGTCTATAAATACACCTGCGCAGGAATGCCCGCAGCCCAATTCGGCTCATGCAACGGCTCGAGCGTTCAGTACTACATCGAAAAGTGGGCCGGGTTCAAGCTCCAAGCATGGAACTTTACTGGTCAGGCCAAATATGACCCAACCAACGTTTTCACCGGGAGCCAGAAGGGCCTTTACGGCACGTTCGTCGGATACTCCGCCGACCCCAATCTCTTTACCGGAGGTTCCATCACACCCAATGGCAACGTCATCGTCATCGGGCTGACCAAGTAAAGCAACAACTAAGGGGAAGAAAGTGAAAGCACGCCTACTGGGAGGCATCGCCGCGCTAGTCATCGCGATAACCGGCACAGTCCTTCTTATTACATACGTACAGAGCGCGGATGCCCGTGCCATGGCCGGAACTGAGACATCAGAAGTATTTGTGGTTCAGTCCGCCGTTCCAGCGGGGACAGCCGTCAGCGATTTGGGTGGATCGGTCGCTAAGAAGGCACTCCCCAAGTCAACGCTCACCGCTGACAGCGTGACCGATCTGAGCTCCCTTGGGTCGAAGGTCACGGCCGTTGCGCTGGTTCCCGGGGAACAACTGCTGTCGAGCCGCCTGGTTGAGAAGGAATCGTTCCTTGGACCGTCGCGAGTCGCCGTCCCTGATGGAATGCAGGAGATCTCCCTCAAGCTCCCCATCGAACGCGTTGTTGGCGGAAAGATCTCAGCCGGCGACACCGTGGGCATCTTCATCTCCCTCACCGATTCATCCACGAACGCGGCAGGACAGACGGCGACGCAGTCCGCAGGCACCCAGTTGACGTTCCACAAAGTACTTGTCACCGCCACCCAGTTGAGTAACGGCAGCCCGGCCCAGCAGTCTTCGACCCAAAAGTCGGACGGATCCCTCAGCTCCGGGAGCAACGCACAAAGCGACGGGACCTACTTGATCACAGTGGCCAGGAACTCAGTTGACGCCGAACGCCTGGTTTACGCAGCAGAATTCGGCAAGATCTACATGTCGAAAGAGCCAACCGGGGCTACGGAAGGCACCGCGGGTGTTGTGGACAAGACGAAGGTATTCCGATGAGCCGTTTTGTCTTGATCACGCCAAACGCAGAATTCGAGCGCAAAGTTCGTCTGGCTACTGCAGCTATGCCGGGAACCCTTCAATACTTCCAGGCTGACTATCTTCCTCAGGGTCCCGAAGAAGTTTTGACGCAGCTCCTCGGTGAGGCTCCTGAAGTCTTTATCCTGGGACCCGGGCTCCCGGCTGACGAGACACTAAAGTTCGCCGCTGTGATGGATCTGCAGTATCCGGAGATCAGCATGATCCTGGTGACCGACGAATCTTCCGAAGTGGCTATCCAGGCCATGCGGGCCGGCATCCGGGATCTCCTGGATCCGGCCGCGGAAGTGGACCACATCCGCATCATCGTCGAGCGGGCAAGCCTTTCCTCAGCCGGTCGGCGGCGCGGACTGTCCCCCAGCAGCTCCGAGCATCATGAGCACGCGGCGGGGGGTCGAATTATCGCCGTCATCTCCCCTAAGGGAGGGGTAGGTAAGACCACCGTGGCTACGAATCTTGCCGTCGGGCTGGGAAAGATCGCCCCAATGGGCGTGGTCATCGTGGACCTGGATCTGCAGTTTGGAGACGTCGCCAGCGGTCTGATGCTCGAACCAGACCACACCATCACGGACGCCGTTGTCGGTGCCGCGAGCCAGGACTCCATGGTTCTCAAGACGTATTTGACCGTTCACCCTGCCGGCATCTATGCCTTGTGTGCCCCAAAGAATCCGGTGGAAATGGACCGGATCACGGGAGAAAACGTTAGCCACCTGCTTACACAGCTGCGGCAGGAGTTCCAGTACGTCGTCGTGGATACGGCGCCGGGCCTCGGTGAACATGTGTTGGCAACGCTTGACCTGGCTTCGGACGCTGTTTGGATCTGCGGCATGGATGTTCCGAGCATCCGGGGCCTTCGTTCCGGAAACCAGATTCTCTCGGAACTGAACCTCTTGCCTGAAGTCCGGCACGTAGTGCTCAACATGGCAGACCGCCGCAGCGGCCTGACGCTCCAGGATGTTGAAGCCACCATCGGGGCCCCGGTAGACGTGGTGCTCCCCCGCTCGCGGACCCTTCCGTTCTCAACCAACAAGGGGATTCCGCTCCTGCAGGACGGCAGCCGGGATCCCGCGCAAAAGGGTCTTCGGCAACTGGTGAAGCGGTTTGAACCCAATTGGGAAGCAAGACCCCACAAGAAGTTGCACAGAAGGGCGGTAGTCCAGTGAACCTCTCACGCAGGCTTGAAAAGGCACGCGGCACCGAGCCGAGCTTGGCAGTCGTCGAAGAAAAGCATGATCCGTTTGTGCTGGCCAAGGACGTTGCTGAACCAGCCACGTTGGGCCGCATCCATGACGTCAAGACCGCCGAAACAGCGCAAGCGGCCGAAGTCATCGAGCTGAGCCCCACTGCGGCTGCGGCGAGCGGGGCTTTGAGCGCACTCAAGGAGCGCGCCAGTGCGGCCCTCTACGAGCGGCTTGGTGCCCGCATCACTGATTCTTCCCTCGAAGAGAGCGAGCTCCACCAATTCGTCAAGGACGAGCTGAAGGTCGTCGTCGACGAGGAACAAGTCCCTCTGAGTTCGTCCGAGCGCCAACGTCTTATCCGCGAAATTATTGATGACGTTCTTGGCCATGGTCCGATCCAGCGATTCTTGGACGATCCGTCCGTCACGGAAGTGATGGTCAACCGTTTCGACCAGGTTTATGTGGAACGGGCCGGCAAGTTGATGTTGACGGACACCAAGTTCGCCTCCGACGACGCCCTGAGGAGGGTGATCGAGCGTATCGTTTCGAAGGTTGGTCGCCGCATCGATGAGTCCTCTCCTCTCGTGGATGCACGTCTCGCAGATGGATCGCGCGTTAATGCCATAATCCCCCCGCTTGCTGTCAACGGCCCCGCGCTGACGATCCGAAAGTTCGGCGGTGACGCCCTGACTGTCCAGAAGCTCATTGCCTTCGGCAGCCTCTCCCCCGAGATGGCCGAATTGCTTCAAGCGTGCGTCCTGGCCAGAATGAACATCATCGTTTCCGGCGGCACAGGAACCGGCAAGACGACGCTTCTCAATGCGTTGTCTTCCTTCATTCCCCCATCGGACCGCATCGTCACGATTGAGGACGCGGTGGAACTCCAGCTCCAGCAGGACCACGTGGTGAGGCTGGAAAGCCGGCCGGCGAACATTGAAGGAAAAGGCGAGATTGCCATTCGCGACCTCGTGCGAAACTCGCTCCGCATGCGGCCCGATCGCATAGTGGTCGGCGAAGTGCGCGGCGGCGAATGCCTTGACATGCTGCAAGCCATGAACACCGGCCACGACGGCTCGCTCTCCACAGTCCACGCCAATTCGCCCCGCGATGCCATAGCCCGCCTTGAGACGCTGGTATTGATGGCCGGGATGGATCTTCCACTCCGAGCAGTCCGGGAGCAGGTCGCCTCTGCTGTGAACCTCATTGTTCACATCTCAAGGCTGCGTGACGGAACCCGGCGCGTAACGCACATCACCGAAGTGCAGGGTATGGAGGGCGATATCGTCACCCTTCAGGATGCGTTCATCTTTGATTTTGCTGCGGGAGTTGACGCGAACGGAAGGTTCCTCGGCAAGCCGGTGCCAACCGGCGTTCGGCCACGGTTCACCGACCGGTTCGCCGACCTTGGCATCCGGGTTTCACCGCACATCTTCGGCGCTGAAATGGGCAGAGGTAGATAGCCATGACGCCTTCCGTTCCAGTCGCCCTCTTCATGACGGGCCTGTTTCTGGTCTACACGTCACTCGCCCTGCTGTTCGTATTCGTCTGGAAGGGACGTCCGGGCGTCCCTCTGTCCAGGCGACGCCCGGAGATTGCCCAGCAATCCTCAAGCCTCACCCGACTGACGAATCAGGCCGTGGGCGCCTTGAACCGTGGCCTCAAGAAACGCCCCACGTCGATCTTCAACCGCGAGAAGCTGGAGCAGGCGGGTCTCAACAAGGAGCCCGGGGATTATCTCCTGATTGCCGGAACGGTCACCCTGGTGACAACCGTTGCGGCGTTCCTCCTCGGCGGCCTGGGCATGAGCGTCCTTGCTTTCCTGGCTACGCCGTTTCTCCTCTACTTGGGGCTCAACTTCCTCATTGCCCGGCGTCGAAAGGCTTTCGACGCCCAGGTTCCCGACACACTGCAAATGTTCTCCGGCGGTCTTCGGGCCGGGCATAGCCTCCTGAGGGCCATCGACGCAGCCGCGCAGGAAAATGATGGACCGATGGCTGCAGAGCTCACCCGAATTGTCAACGAAACCAGGATCGGCCGCGACCTGGGTGAATCGATGGCGGACGTGTCCCGCAGGACTGCGAGCGAGGACTTCTACTGGATAGCACAAGCGATTGAGATCCACCGTGAAGTTGGTGGCGACCTGGCGGAAGTCCTGGACCATGTGGGTGAGACTATCCGCGACCGGAACCAGGTTAAAGGACAGGTCAGAGCCCTCAGCGCTGAAGGGCGGATCTCGGCACTTGTCCTCATGGCCCTTCCGATCCTGATGTTCATCGGCCTTGTGCTCTTCAACCCAACGTACTCCCGCGTTTTCACCACCACATTCATCGGATTCGCGATGTTGGGCGCCGCGATCATCCTCCTATCAGTTGGCGGCCTCTGGCTCAGCCGCATCATCAAACCGAAGTATTAGGAGCGACGACATGCAACCCATCGCATTAGCAGCAATATTGGCCATCGTCGTTCCGATTTCGGGCATGGTTTGGTTGTCCTTCACAGGCGACCGGACCGGTTTGCGGCGCATCAAAGCCAACCTGGGCGGCCGTTCCGCACAAGCGTCGCAGTCGCTCAACATCACCCAGCAATTCTCGAATCTGTCCAAGCGGATAACACCTCGCGGTTACGAGGCCTGGCTTGACAAGCAATTGTCGGGCGCGGGACGGCCAAAGCAATGGCCGCTCTCCCGGATCCTCATGGTCAAGCCCATGCTCGCCTTCGGCGGCGCACTCCTGGGACTTCTGGTCTTCATGGGTTCACCCTCGGCGGGGAGGTTCTTTATTGCTTTTGTGATTGTCGCGCTGGCATACTTCCTGCCCGACATCCTTCTCCGGAACTTTGCCCAAAAGCGCAGGGAAGCAATCAGGTTGGAGCTTCCCAATGCCTTGGACCAGATGCTGATTTCGGTACAAGCCGGGCTCGGATTTGAAACCGCCATGGGGCGTGCCGGAGAGAATGGCAGAGGCCCACTAGCCGATGAACTTATCCGGACTCTTCAAGACATTCAGGTGGGGCGCTCACGCAAGGAGGCGTACCTGGCTCTCTCGGAACGAGTTGATGTTCCCGCAGTGCGGACGTTCGTCCGGGCCGTGGTCCAGGCCGATACCTACGGCATTGCCATTGCCGGCGTGTTGAAGGCACAGGCAAAGGACATGCGCATCAAACGCCGGCAGCTGGCCGAAGAGCACGCGATGAAGATGCCGGTGAAGATGCTCTTCCCGCTGATTTTCTTCATCCTCCCGACGCTGTTCATCATTTTGCTCGGGCCCGCAGTTCTTCAGATCATGGCCGTCTTTTCCTAGGAGTTGGACGAGTTGAACCGGATCTATGATGCTCTGAGCCGGCAAGCGGCAACGCTGCGTGCCTTGATAACAGACCAACGCGGAGCGACGGCCACCGAGTACGGGATATTGGTCGCCTTCCTTGCCATGGCCCTGGTTATCGGAGTCACCGTTTTTGGGCAGGCCCTGAACCTCCACTACCAGAACCTGGCGACGACGTTGAGCTCGGCTCTGGGAATCCCCTGATCCCACCACCCAAACAGCGCTGCCGCGCCCATAGACCGGACCCCCTCGGCACCCAGAACCGAGGGGGTCCGTTTTGTGTTGCTGTACCCCTGGAGTCCCACCGCCCACCCACCATAAGCCCAGCAAAAACGCAGGACGCGCACAACATATAAAAGCTTTGCGCAGGATGTTGCAAGATCGCATCAATGTCGTATCAAGCGTTGCTAACTTCGATTCAGTGCTGGTGCAGGGCCAGCCGATCCGTCTCGCTCAGGAGTCAAAATGCTTTCTCTCTACACCAACCTCGTGATCCGCCTTCGCAGCGAAGAGAAGGGCGCGACTGCCGTCGAATACGGCATCATGGTCGCCCTGATCGCCGTCGTCATCATCGTCGCCGTCAGCACCCTTGGTGGTCAGCTCCAGACAATGTTTACGACTGTCACGAGTGACATTGCTCACCCCGCAACCACCGCAGTTCCTTCGCCGTAAAAGCTGCACACCGGGCGCCCAAGCCGTCAAAGAGACAGCGTTGATCGGCAGTACGGAAACAATTCGAAAGGAGGTGCAGCAGGTGAAAGGCGACTCGGAACGCGGCGCGGCCGCTGTCGAATTCGCGATCCTGCTGCCCCTCCTTTTGATGTTGGTCCTGGGCACCATCGAATTCGGCCGGGCCTACAACGCTCAGATCACCTTGACCAATGCAGCGCGCGACGGCGTGCGCGTTATGGCCATCAATAATAATCCGTCGGCAGCCGCAACTGCAGTTCAGAGCGCAGCCGCATCGGTCAGCTCAACAATTCCCTCATCCGCGGTCACCGTAAGCCCAACCACGTGCAGCACAGGCACTCAGGTAACAGTGACCGTCAAATACACACTCTCCACGATCACCGGAATCGCAGGGCCATTTGCCATGACAGGCAAGGGAGTCATGCTGTGCGGCGGCTAACGGATAAGCCGACCGCCACAACCACGAGCGGCGAAAATGGGGCTGTCAGCGTCATCGTCGCCATACTCCTGGTCACACTTCTTGGCTTTGTGGCCGTCTCCGTCGACGTAGGTTTGATCTACTCCGAACGCGCGCAACTGCAAAGCGGCGCAGATGCATCCGCACTAGCCATAGCGCAGAAGTGTGGCGTCGACACAACCGATCCGGCGTGCTCGACGATGTCAGCGCTGGCGGCCAGCCTGGCAAACCAGAATGCACTGGACGGGAAAAGTAACGTTTACTCCGTTCAGCTCGACAAGGCAGCGCGAACTGTGAGTGTGGTGACATCGGCAAAACAAGATGGCGCACCGCAGGACTCGGTCTCCCTCTCCTTCGCACGTGTGCTGGGGATCAACAGCGAGAAGGTAATGGCAACGTCTTCTGCCACATGGGGAACCCCAACTAAGGGACCCGTCATCCTGCCGCTCGCGATCGCTTACTGCAAACTTGATCTTCTCGCAGGATCGACG
This sequence comes from Pseudarthrobacter sp. fls2-241-R2A-127, assembly GCF_030209355.1. Taxonomy (GTDB): domain Bacteria; phylum Actinomycetota; class Actinomycetes; order Actinomycetales; family Micrococcaceae; genus Arthrobacter. The sequence goes on along the minus strand of NZ_JARVSF010000027.1, from coordinate 129,701 downwards.
GCGGGAACTGAACAGGTCTTAGCGCAGTCCGTCAATGGATGCGGAGGTATCCCAGGGGGTTTTGGCTGGATTCAAACCACCTCAGCGAAGTGTGCCATTACTGCAACTGCAGGGGCATCCAACGACGCGGGGATCTGGTTCTCCAGCGACACGGGAGCAAGCGTCCCCTACAACTGTAGCCAGTCCGACTTCAATCAAATGAACAACCAAACGGTACTCCTGCCCCTATATGACCTGGCTACAGGCACGGGCTCGAGCGGTAAGTACTACGTCAAGGGTTTCGCGGCCTTCCACGTTACGGGTTACCAGTTCGCAAGCGTCGGTTGGACTGCAGGGGCGAAAGTGGCCAACAAAACCATCCGCGGCTACTTCGTGAAATTCGTTTCCCTCGCCCAAGGCTTTGAACTGGGAAACGCTCCGGATTTCGGTGCATCCGTTGCCCGGCTGACCCTCTAATCCATCACCTGACCAACACACCCACGGAGTCCAACGTGAAGTCTCGCATGCTCGCCGGAACGGCCGCCGTCGCCCTGGCGCTTGTGGGAGCCTTGCTCATCATCGTCTACGCGAACGGCGCCGATGCTCGGGCGATTGCCACTACTAGCCCCAAAAAGGTGCTGGTGGTCGAAAAAGCCATCCCCGCGGGAACGTCGGTCAATGACATGACAGCCTCGCTCGTCATCCAGGACGTGCCGGCTGCAGGTGTCGCACCAACTGCCCTGACGTCCCTGGACAGCAAAGCCGGTACCGTCGCCGCTGTCGACCTGATCCCCGGCGAGCAGCTTCTGGCGGAACGTCTGGTTGACCCCGCTGATGTCAAGTCCAGCGGCGCCGTCAAAGTGCCTGCCGGCATGCAGGAAGTGACCTTCGAGCTGGAACCCAAGATGGTTGTGGGCGGCCGTCTCGAGGCCGGGGACCATGTTGCGATTGGCTTCAGTTTCGGGGGTGGAGCTGATAAGTCCAAGCCGGCCGAACCCACCACACAGCTTTCCCTTCGCAAAGTCCTCGTCACGGCAGTCCAGCGTGCAGCGCAACCAAGTGCAAAGCCTTCGGATGGCACCAACCCCCAGGACACCACTCTCCCCCAGGGTTCCTTCATGGTGACCGTGGCGGTTAGTGACGTGGACGCAAGCAAGATCATCTATACCAACCTCAACGGAAGCCTCTGGCTCACCAAGGAGCCCCTCGACGCCCAGGACAACGGCGGGTTCATCGCCAGGAAGGACACGGTGTACAAGTGAGCCGCTTCGTCCTCCTCTCCCCCAACGGCGACTTCGACCAGAAGCTGCGCGCCGCCGTCGTCAACGGCCTGCGCGGCACTGTCCAGACCATCGCGAGCGATATCCTCCCGGCCGGCCCGGCGGAACTCTTCGCGCTCCTCAACCAGGAGCAGCCGGAGGTGCTGATCATCGGCCCGGATGTCCCGTACGAGGAAGCACTCCGGTTCGCCAAGGTTTTTGATGTCCAGCTCCCCGGCCTCAGCCTGGTCCTGGTCAGCGACGTTGACCCCGCGGGCCTGCTGCATGCCATGCGCGCGGGCATCCGGGACATCCTCAGCCCCCAGGCGGACGCCGCCGAAATCCGTGTGCTGCTGGAGCGCGCCTGCCAGTCGTTCGCCACCCGGCACCGGGGCCCGGAGGCGCAACAGCCGGGGAACGCCAAGGGCCTGGTCATCGGCGTCTTCTCCCCCAAGGGCGGCGTCGGCAAAACCACCCTGGCCACCAACATCGCCATCGGCCTGGGACAGGTTGCACCCATGAGCGTGGTCATCGTGGACCTCGACCTGCAGTTCGGCGACGTCGCCTCCGGCCTGTACCTCAACCCCGAACACACCGTCACGGACGCCGTCACCCCGGCCGCCGCCCAGGACTCCCTGGTCCTGAAGGCCTTCCTCACGGTGCACCCGGCGGGCATCTACGCCCTGTGCGCCCCGCCCAACCCTGTGGACGCGGACCACATCACCCCGGACCAGGTCAGCCACCTGCTGGACCAGCTGGCCCAGGAATTCCAGTACGTGGTGCTGGACACCGCCCCCGGCATGCCGGAAATCGGGCTGGCCGCCATGGAAAAATGCACGGACGTGGTCTGGGTCAGCGCCATGGACATCCCCAGCCTGCGCGGCCTCCGCTCGGGCCTGGAAGTCCTCCGCCAACTGGACATCATGCCCGAATCCCGCCACGTGGTCCTGAACATGGCCGACGCCAAAGCAGGCCTTAACGTCCGGGACGTTGAATCCACCATCGGCGCGCCCGTGGACGTCAGCGTCCCCCGCTCCCGCGCCGTGGCACTGTCCACCAACCGCGGCATCCCCGTCCTCCAGGACTCCAGGAAGGACCCTGCCGTCAAAAGCCTCCGCCAACTGGTCCAGCGTTTCAACCCGGCCTGGCGCACCCAGGCGCAACGGAAGCTTCACCGAAGGGTGGTTATCTGATGAAACTCTCGGAACGCATCAACGCGGCCCAGGGCCGTCCCGCGGCACCGGCTGCCACCGCGCTGCTCGATCCTCCGCACCCCGCATCTGCGCCTGCCCAGGCCCCCGACGAGGGTACGGAGAAGCGCCCTCCCGCCCACGCCGCCGTCGTGCATTCAACGCACGACGCCGGCACCTCCTTCGTGCCCAAGGCACCTGGTGTGGATGTCTTCGCAGCCATGAAGGACAGGGCAGCCACCGCGCTGTTTGAGCGTATGGGCACGCGCTTCAATGACGCCGCCGTCACCGAACAGGAACTGCGGAGCACCGCCAAGGATGAGCTCACCCGCATCATCGATGCCGAGCAGGTTCCCCTCAGCCCGGAGGAACGCGCCCGCCTGGTCCGCGACGTGGCCGACGACGTGCTGGGGTACGGCCCCCTCCAACGCCTGCTGGACGATCCCGCCGTCACCGAAATCATGGTCAACCGGATGGACCAGATCTACGTCGAACGCATGGGCAAGCTGACACTTACCGAGTCACGCTTCAGCTCCGAGGAGCACCTCCGCAAAGTCATCGAACGGATCGTGTCCAAGGTGGGCCGCCGCATCGACGAGTCGTCCCCTCTGGTGGACGCGCGCCTGGAGGACGGCTCCCGTGTCAACGCCGTCATCCCGCCGCTGGCCGTGGGCGGCTCGTCGCTGACCATCCGAAAGTTCTCCAAGACCCCGCTGACGGTCCGCAACCTCATTGACTTCGGCACGCTCACCCCGGAAATGGCCGAGCTGCTCAACGCGTGCGTCAAAGCCAAGCTCAACATCATCGTCTCCGGGGGTACGGGCACAGGCAAAACCACCCTCCTCAACGTGCTGTCCTCCTTCCTCCCACACGACGAACGGATCGTCACCATAGAAGACGCCGTGGAACTGCAGATCCAGCAGGACCACGTGGTCCGGCTGGAAAGCCGGCCGCCCAACACCGAAGGCAAGGGCGAGGTGACCATCCGTGAGCTCCTCCGCAACTCGCTCCGTATGCGTCCGGACCGGATCGTGGTGGGCGAGGTCCGCGGCGGCGAATCGCTGGACATGCTCCAAGCCATGAACACCGGCCACGACGGCTCCCTCTCCACGGTGCACTCCAACTCCCCCCGCGACGCCGTGGCCCGCCTCGAAACCCTCGTCCTGATGGCCGGTATGGACCTTCCGCTGCGCGCCATCCGCGAGCAGATCGCCTCCGCCGTCAACCTGATCGTCCAAATCTCCCGGCTCCGCGACGGGTCCCGCCGCATCACCCACGTCACCGAGGTCCAAGGGATGGAAGGCGACATCGTCACCCTCCAGGACGCGTTCGTCTTCGACTACTCCGCGGGTGTGGACGCCCACGGCCGGTTCATGGGCAAGCCCGTAGCCACCGGCATCCGGCCCCGGTTCATCGACCGGTTCGAGGACCTGGGCATCCACGTCTCCCCCGGGGTGTTTGCCGGGCCGCTGTCCCCCGGCGCGAAGCAGGGGCAACACTCATGATCATGGGCATCGGAGCAGTCATCCTCCTGGCGGCCATCTGCCTGCTCGGCGTGGCCGTCCTCCTGCCTGGCGCCCCCGCGGTGCCCCTGGACCGCCGTCGTCCCTTTGAACCAGAGCCGCCGTCCTCCCTGACGCGCGTGGCCCTCTCCGGCGTCAAGTCCTTCGAACGGCTGCTCGCGGGCCGGAGCGTGAAGCTCTTCTCCCGGGCGACTCTCGAGAACGCGGGGCTGCGCCTCAGCCAGGCTGAGTTCTTCCTGCTCGTTGGGATCGGCGCCTGCGTGGGAATGCTGGTGGGCATTGTCACCGTGGGGCCATTGATGGGCCTGCTCCTCGCGCTTCTGGCGCCGTTCGCCGGCAAGGTTGTCCTCGGGTTCCTGGCCGGCAAGCGCCGTGCCGCATTCGACGGCCAGCTCGGCGACACCCTCCAGCTGCTCTCCGGTGGCCTGCGCGCCGGGCACAGCATCCTCCGCGCGATCGACGCCGCAGCCACGGAATCGCAGAAACCTACGTCGGAGGAGATGCGGCGCGTCATCACCGAAACCAGCCTGGGCCGTGACCTGCTGGCAGCCCTGAACGATACCGCCGAGCGGATGAAGAACGAGGACTTCGTGTGGATCTCGCAGGCCATCCAGATCAACCGCGAGGTAGGCGGCAACCTGGCCGAAGTGCTGGACCAGGTCAACGAAACCATCCGCGAGCGCGCGGAGATCAAAGGCCACATCAAGGCACTGGCCGCGGAGGGCAAGTTCTCCGCCTACATCCTGATCGCCATGCCGTTCGGCATCGTGGCCATGCTGCTGGCCGTCAGCCCCAACTATATGAATGCCATGTTCACACACCCCCTGGGCTGGGTGATGATCGGAGCCTCGTTCGTCCTGATGACCATCGGCGGGCTGTGGATGCGCAAGATTATCGACCTGAAGTTCTGAGGATGCCATGAACCTGATCATCGTGCTCTCGATCCTGCTGGTCTGCCTGCCCCTGGCCGCCCTGGCCTGGTCGGTCCTGACGGTGGACAAGCAGGGCCGCGTCGCCGCCGCCGAACTGCTTTCTCGCGGGGCGCCTGCCGTTGCCGCCACCCCTGCCGGGACAGGCCCGGGACTGCTGGAAGCGTTGGGCAGGCGCCTGACACCACCGGCCTATGTCGCCCTCCTTGACCGGCTCCTGGCCTTGGCCGGCCGGCCGGCATCCATGCCGTTGGGGAAGGTGATGGGGTCCAAGCTGGCTCTCGGCCTGGCCGGCGCAGCCATGGGCGGCTACCTGGCGGCAGTGGAAAGCAGCCCGCTGATGAAGCTGGCGGGGCTCTTCGTCATGGTTCTTGGCTACTTCATCCCGGACCTCCTGCTCTACAGCAAAGGCCAGGAACGGCAGAAGGCCATGCAGCTGGAGTTGGCCAACACCCTGGACCAGATGCTGATTTCGGTGGAAGCGGGGCTGGGCTTCGAAGGCGCCATGGCACGGGCCGGTGAGAACGGCAAAGGCCCCCTTGCCGAGGAGCTGGTCCGCACCCTGCAGGACATGCAGGTGGGGCGCAGCCGCCGGGAGTCCTACATCGCCCTGGCGGAGAGGACCAGCATCCCTGAACTGCGCAGCTTCGTGCAGGCCGTCGTCCAGGCCGATACTTACGGAATCGCCATCAGCCGGGTACTTCGCGTCCAGGCCAAGGTAATGCGCGTGAAGCGGCGCCAGCGGGCCGAGGAAAAGGCCATGAAGCTACCCGTCATGATCCTTTTCCCGCTCTTGTTCTTTATATTTCCGGTCCTCTTTATTGCCATCCTGGGACCTGCAGTCATCAATACGATAGCCACCTTTACCGGCCAGTAACGTTGCTCAGCATGGCGGCAAGGTTGCCTCAAGGTTTACACAGAATCATCCGAAACCGGTCACCGCAGGATTTCCAGGAAGTAGCCTTGGACAATGCACAATCCCGATCCCGGCACCAGCGGAAGCAGCCCCGTTCCGGGCTTCCCGCCGGCCGGTGTCGAGCCGCCATCCATTCCACCCGCCGGTGCGGCCCATTCACTAAAGGCGGCCGCTCTGTTGCCTTTGATTGATACAACCGTGCTGGATGAACTCGACGACGAACTCGCAGGGTCCGGGCTGGCCCGGCGCTTCGCCCGGGACTACGCCGCCATGTGGGACACGCGCCTTTCCCGGTTGGGAACAGCAGTGGACAGCCAGGACGAGGCCTCAGCCCTTGACGCGGTGATCAGCCTCAAAATCAGTTCCGCCATGGTGGGCGGTGTCCGGCTGGCCAAACTCGCCGAGGTCCTCGAAGCCCTGATCCGTCAAGGCGACTTCGTCCAGGGGCGCGCGATGATGGCCGGCGTTGCCCACGACGGCGCACGGACGGTGTCCGAGCTCCAGTCAACGTTCATCCTGGAACAGGGCTAGCTGTTCGGTCAGGCGTCGCCGGGCCGCCGGGGCGCCAGCCTGTAGCCCACCCCACGCACTGTCTGCAGCCAGCGCGGAGAAAGCTGGTCCTCGTTGAGCTTGCGCCGCAGGTTTCCCACATGGACTTCGACTGCGCGCTCGTCCGCTTCGCTGATGTACGTGTCGTGTTCATAGAACTCTCCGCGGACAGCCCGCACCAAATCCGCCCTGGTGCATACGGCGCCGCCGCCCTTCAGCAGCACATGGAGCAGGTCGAACTCGCTTCGGGTCAGCCCCAGCGGTTCCCCACTGACTTCCACGGTGCGGGTCCGGGGGTTCAAACGCAGACCGTTGTGCTGCAGGAGGCCGAACTCGCCCGGGCCGGGAACAGAAGCTGCGGCCTGGCCCCACGTTGCAGGTGACGGGCGCAGCCCGTCCGCCTCGTGGCGCGGCCTGCGCATCATTGCCGCCACCCGGGCACGGAGCTCCCTGGGCCTGAACGGCTTGGCAATGTAGTCATCAGCCCCTGTATTCAGCGCTGACAAGAGGTCCGGTTCCTCAGTCCTCCCCGTCAGCATCACCACATAGGCGTTGCTGAAGGTCCGGATCCGTCGCAACACCTCGAAACCGTCAATATCCGGCAGCCCGATATCGAGTGTCACGACGTTGGCCTGCTTGCTGCGGACCGCCTCTACCCCGGACCGCCCGTCATCAGCTGTATGCACTTCAAAGCCTGCCTGGGTCAAAACACCTTCAAGGAGGTTCCGCACATCGGCGTCATCTTCGATGACCACAGCTACACCAAGATCGTCCATTGCTATCCCTGCGCCAGGCGGAGATGGCCCCCCATTGGCCCAGCGCCAATGCCATACCCGCTCCAACCATTTATACGCTACTAGTAAGCCCAGCTGATTACATCCGCAATCGCCCTAAGAATTGAAAAGTCAATTACTATGACAAGACATGTGCAATATGGGCGGAAAAGGGGTACCTGCCCGGTATCGGAGCAATGGATGAGGCCTTCCGGGTCCTGTGCTTTCCAACCGAAAAGGGGTACGAGTCAGAAACATGGCTGAGCCATTGTTCCACCGGGGACCCGCCCGCATCTTCCGCAGGCTGGGAACCCGCGCCCAAGTCGCGTTGTGCCAACTCCCCATCACGGTCATTGTGGCCATCATTGCTGTAGCCACTCCCCTCGCCTGGCCCTCGCTCACGCACAGCCCCCTGTACTTGGCCGGGATTGCCTTGCACGCGGTGCTGTTCCTGGCCTGTTTCCTGGTCCCCTGGGAGCGCTTGGGGCACCGGGCCTACCTGCTCATCCCGGTGCTCGATTTCGCGGCCATCGGGTTCCTCCGCAATGGGGCCGCACCGCTGTTGCCCGGGTTGGCAGTGCTGGTGGTCTTCCCGGTAATTTGGCTGTCCGCCTCCGGCATGCTGACCCGGACCAGCCTGGTACTCAGCTTTGTGGGCACGTTCCTGATCATGATGCCTCCGGCCACGGTCCACCTGCCATCCGTCACGGCCTCGGACCTCACCACCGTGGTCCTGTTCCCCCTCGTGATGCTCGCTGTCTCCCTGGCCACCCGCTTCGCCAGCGTGAACCTTCGGCTGCAGCAGCGCGAGCTCGCCGAAAAGGACCGGGAACTCCGTGAACTGCTGGATGCCAGCCGGGAACGGGAAAAGCTGCTTGAAACCGTACTGGACGCCACCGACGTCGGCATTGCCGCTGTCGACCGCTCAGGCCACTTCCTGGTCTCCAACAGCCGGCAGCGGAACTTCCGCCGGGTCACCGGTGCAGACGAAGAAGTCCCCGGCCAGGGGCACCAGCTGATCTATGGCCAGGACCGGCGCACCCTGCTGCCCCCGGACCGGCGGCCCATCAGCCGGGCGATGGCCGGGGAATCCTTCGCCGACTACTTGGTCTGGGCGGGCCAGGGGCCGGACCAGCGGGCTCTCTCCACTGCAGCCCGGCCGCTGGTCAGCGAAGACGGCCGGCTCACCGGCGCGGTGGTGGTGTACAGCGATGTGACGGGCTGGGTGGAATCCCTGGCGGCGAACCAGGACCTGGTCTCCAACGTGTCGCATGAATTCAAAAACACGCTGAACTCAATCATCGGCAACGTGGACCTGGTGCTCGACGACAGCGCAGACCTGCCACCGCATCTGGCCAAGCGCCTGCTGGTGGTGCAACGAAACGCGGAGCGGATGATCGACCTTGTAGCCGACCTGACGGCATCCGCATCCACCACACTGAACGTCCATCCGAAACGCACGGACATCGCCAGCCTGGTGGAAACCAGCCTCAGCTCCGCGCAGGCCTCGGCGCAACGGTCCCGCGTGGAGTTCTCCGCCGACGTCCCCTCGCCGCTCTGGGCGTATGCCGATCCGCTCCGGATCGGGCAGGTCTTGGACAACCTGGTGTCCAACGCCATCAAGTATTCGCCCGACGGCGGCACGGTGAGCATCAGCGCGGAAGCGGACACCCAATGGGTGAGGCTCAGCGTTAAGGACACTGGCATGGGCATGTCAGCGGAGGACGCCGCCAGGGCCTTCAACAGGTTCTTCCGGGCCGAGTCTGCCCGCCAAGCCGCCATCCCGGGGGCCGGCCTCGGCCTCTCCATCACCCAGATGATCGTGGAGCGGCACGGCGGTTCGATTGCCTGCGAGAGCGGCGAGGGCCAAGGCAGCACCTTCACGGTGACACTGCCGGCAGAGGGACCACCGCCGTCCTTCTGATGGGAAGGTCTACTGGCGCAGGGCCCGGGTCTGCTCGGCGCGTGCCAGCAGCTCACTGTCCGAGGGGTAGGCCACTTCCTCCAGTACCAGCGGATGCGGGGCAGCCAGCACCGACTTGGCGTCCCGCTTCTGCAGGAGCAGCCTCTCGTGCAGCCAGCCCGGCGGCACAACGCCCTCCCCCACGTACAAGGCCGAACCCACCAGGGCCCGGACCATGTTGTGGCAGAACGCATCGGCCTGCACGGTGGCCACGATGACGCCGTCGTCACCGCGGGCGAACTCGAAGCGCTGCAGCTCCCTGATGGTGGTGGCACCTTCGCGCGGCTTGCAGAAGGACAAGAAGTTTTGCAGGCCCAGAAGCTGCGACGCGCCTTGGTTGAGCAGGTCCACATCCAGTGGATTCCTGTGCCAGAGCGTGAAGTACCGTGCCAACGGATCCCAGAAGGCCGGTCCGTCAGCGATCCGGTAGCTGTAGCGCCGCCAGAGGGCCGAGAACCGGGCGTCGAAGCCCGCAGGGGCCAATGAGATGTCGTGGACTTCGACGGCGCCGTGAAGGTCGCCCAGGGTACGGTTCAGGGCGCCCCGGAGACGGCGCAGCATGGCGACGGCGGGCTCGAGTTCATGCCCGCGCGGCAGTGCCAGCCATTCAGCTTCAGTGAGGTCCAGGTGGACCACCTGGCCGCGGGCGTGGACGCCGGCATCGGTGCGTCCGGCTACGGTGACCCGGACCGCGCGGCGCACCACCAACTCGATTGCTTCCTCGAGGACCCCCTGGACAGTGCGCCGGCCAGGCTGCAACGCCCACCCGCTGAACGGGCCGCCGTCGTACGAAAGATCAAGCCGGAGACGCAAAAACCCGCCGCCCCCTAAGACGGGGGCCGCGGGTTTTTGGTGGTTCACAGACCTAAGTCTATGCGAAGCAGGTCAGCGAATTACTTCGCTTCCTTCTCCTCGGCTGCGGGAGCTTCGGCGGCTTCCTCAGCGGCCGGAGCCTCTTCGGTTGCAGCTTCTTCAGCAGCAGGTGCCTCTTCGGTTGCAGCAGCTTCCTCAGCGGCCGGAGCCTCTTCGGCAGCCGGAGCAGCAGCGGCAGCTTCCTTCTTGTCGGCGTCGCGCTTGGCGGCAGAGGTAGCCTCGGCTACGACAGCCTGCTTGGCGGAAACCGGCTCGAGGACCAGTTCGATGACAGCCATGGGAGCGTTGTCGCCCTTGCGGTTGCCGATCTTGGTGATGCGGGTGTAGCCGCCGTCGCGGTTCTCCACGGCCTGGGCGATGTCGGTGAACAGCTCATGGACGACGCCCTTGTTGCTGATCAGGCCGAGAACCCGGCGGCGGGAGGCGAGGTCGCCACGCTTGGCGAAAGTCACCAGGCGCTCTGCGTACGGCTTCAGGCGCTTGGCCTTGGTCACCGTGGTGGTGATCCGCTTGTGCTCGAACAGGGATGCTGCCAGGTTCGCGAGCATGAGGCGCTCGTGAGCCGGGCCGCCTCCGAGGCGCGGACCCTTAGTGGGGGTAGGCATAATTGTTTCTCCTCATGTGGAAGCCGTTGGGCGGCACACCATGGTGCTGCCCGCCGGCCAAGGTCTGGTTTAGAGTTCGTCGTCGCCGAAGGCGGCGTCGTCCTCTTCGATTGCTGCGGCGCGTGCTGCGAGGTCAAAACCGGGAGGCGAGTCCTTGAGGGACAGGCCCAGTTCAACCAGCTTTGCCTTGACCTCGTCAATGGACTTGGCACCGAAGTTGCGGATGTCCATCAGGTCAGCCTCGGAGCGTGCAACGAGTTCACCCACGGTGTGGATGCCCTCACGCTTGAGGCAGTTGTAGGAACGGACGGTGAGGTCCAGATCCTCGATCGGCAGTGCCATGTCAGCTGCCAGGGCAGCGTCGGTGGGCGACGGGCCGATCTCGATACCTTCAGCTGCGGTGTTCAGCTCACGGGCCAGACCGAACAGTTCCACCAGGGTGGTGCCTGCGGAAGCAACGGCATCGCGCGGGGCGATGGCCTGCTTGGTCTCGACGTCGACAATCAGCTTGTCGAAGTCGGTGCGCTGCTCAACACGGGTTGCTTCCACGCGGAAAGTAACCTTCAGGACCGGCGAGTAGATCGAGTCGACCGGGATGCGGCCGATCTCTGCGTCGCCGGACTTGTTCTGAGCTGCCGAAACGTAGCCGCGGCCGCGCTCGATGGTCAGTTCGAGTTCGAACTTGCCCTTCGAGTTCAGCGTGGCGATGTGCAGATCCGGGTTGTGGAATTCGACGCCGGCCGGCGGAGCAATGTCCGCGGCGGTGACGACTCCGGGGCCCTGCTTGCGCAGGTAAGCCACGACGGGCTCGTCGTGCTCGGAGGAAACCGACAGGCTCTTGATGTTAAGGATGATCTCGGTGACATCTTCCTTGACACCCGGAACCGTGGTGAACTCGTGCAGCACACCATCGATCCGGATGCTGGTTACGGCAGCACCGGGGATGGAGGAGAGCAGGGTACGGCGGAGGGAGTTTCCGAGGGTGTAGCCGAAGCCCGGTTCCAGCGGTTCGATGATGAAACGCGAACGGTTTTCGGAGACTACCTCTTCGGAGAGGGTGGGGCGCTGTGCAATGAGCACTTAGGTTTCCTTTCGGCGAGCATCCGCTATATGACGCAACACAGGTGGTGGAAATTCGGTCTGAAGACTTAACGCGCTGGGCTTGCCCGGGCCATCACTGGTCCGGGCAAGCTCCTGCTGCGGAAAAGAATTAGACGCGGCGGCGCTTCGGCGGGCGGCAGCCGTTGTGTGCTGCGGGGGTGACGTCCTGGATGGAGCCAACCTCCAGGCCTGCGGCCTGCAGCGACCGGATTGCCGTTTCGCGTCCGGAACCCGGTCCCTTGACGAAAACGTCTACCTTGCGCATGCCGTGCTCCTGCGCACGCTTGGCAGCGGCTTCGGCAGCCATCTGGGCAGCGAACGGGGTGGACTTGCGCGAGCCCTTGAAGCCAACCTCACCAGAGGAAGCCCAGGAAATAACAGCGCCGCTCGGATCCGTGATGGAAACGATGGTGTTGTTAAAGGTGCTCTTGATGTGCGCCTGGCCAAGCGCGATATTCTTCTTGTCCTTCTTACGCGGCTTGCGAACCGCGCCACGAGTCTTCGGGGGCATTTTTTCTCCTACAGAAAGTTATTGGGGAAAGCTCCGTTAATCCCGGCGGGGATTTTAACGGGCCTTCTTCTTGCCGGCGACGGTACGCTTCGGACCCTTGCGGGTACGTGCGTTGGTCTTCGTACGCTGACCGCGTACGGGCAGGCCCTTGCGGTGGCGCAGGCCTTCGTAGCTGCCGATTTCAACCTTGCGGCGGATATCTGCTGCTACTTCGCGGCGAAGGTCACCCTCAACCTTGTAGTTGCCTTCAATGTAGTCACGCAGCTCAACCAGCTGGGCGTCAGTCAGGTCCTTGACGCGAACGTCAGCGCTGATGCCCGTGGCAGCCAGGGTTTCGTGTGCACGGGTCTTGCCCACGCCGTAGATGTAAGTAAGCGCAATTTCCAGCCGCTTTTCGCGGGGAATGTCTACGCCAGCGAGACGAGCCATAGTGGCAGTACTCCTTGATAAACCGGAGGTCGTAGGCAGTACACCCGCACATTCCGTACGGCCCCAGCCTCCGACCGGGGGTTAGCTGTCCGGACTCTTTCGAGCTCAATGTTCCAGATCAGCTTGTGCTGCCTTTATTTACTTGCGTGGGTTAGCAACCCAGGATTTCCTTCAGGGAAGGAAATTAGCCCTGGCGCTGCTTGTGGCGCGGGTTCTCGCAGATCACCATGACCCGGCCGTTACGGCGGATCACTTTGCACTTTTCGCAGATCTGCTTGACGCTCGGCTTGACCTTCATGGCATTCCTTTGCGTGTAACAGTTGGTCAGCTGGAGCAGCAGTCAGCTTGCGCTGCAGCTGCCCAGCAATTTACTTGTAGCGGTAGACGATACGACCACGGGTGAGGTCGTACGGGCTCAGCTCCACCACTACGCGGTCCTCGGGGAGGATCCGGATGTAGTGCTGACGCATCTTTCCAGAGATGTGTGCCAGAACGATGTGCTTGTTGGTGAGCTCAACGCGAAACATCGCGTTAGGCAGCGCCTCGGTCACAACGCCTTCGATCTCAATGACCCCGTCCTTCTTGGCCATACCCTCCGCTAACTGTTGTTGCCGCAGCCCCGCCGGATTGCACCGGGCATGACTACGAACGTTTTTGTTGGATCGATTGCCATCTCCAGACCCAAAAGGGCGCGGCAGTCCAGACAACCAACAAACAACACTACCCTCTTGGCCGCTAAAAGTTAAATCGGCCATAGTAGCCTACTCGGCGCCGAAGGCACCATATTCGCCGGCGGGCGTGCTCACCGCGGCAGCCGCGGCCACGCCGTCCAGGATGGCCAGGCGGACGACGTCGGCTGCCGCGCTTTGGAGCGTGATGAGGCTGACCTGCCGGGCAGCTTCATCGGAGCGGTCGAGCGCCACAGCACCGGTTGCCAGGCAGAAAACAGTGTCCCCGTCAGCCAGGGTGTGGGAAGGATTCAACGCCCGGGCAATCCCGGCATGCGATGCAGAGGCCGTCCGCTTGCACTCCGCCGCGTCCAGCACTGCGTTGGTGGCCACGACGACGAGCGTCGTGTTAAGGGGGCCACCACGGCCGGCCTCCTGCCCACCGGCCGAAGCCCTCGGCGTGCCAAACGGGAGGCCGACCGCGTTGACGATGGCCAGCGATCCCACTACCACCCCGTTCTCAAGGGTGACCGACGCGGTCCCCGCGCCGCCCTTGAACCGGCCCCTGCCAATAAGCGCCCCGGTGCCGGCGCCCACGTTGCCGCGTTCGACGTCGTCCCCCTTCTCTTGTGCCGCAGCGGCGGCTGCTGCCGCGTAGCCCATGTCCGGGGTCGGACGGGCGGAGAAGTCACCACCCCTGCCCAGGTCAAAGATGGCGGCGGCGGGGACGATGGGGACAACGCCGCCGGAGACGGCGAATCCGCGGCCGTTTTCCTCGCACCAGCGCTGGACCCCGGCCGCGGACACCAGCCCATAGGCACTCCCGCCGGTCAGCACCACAGCATCCACGGTGCCAACCAGGGTAGTGGGATCGAGCGCATCGGTTTCGTGGGTGGCCGGGCCCCCGCCTTGGACATCCACCGAGCCCACCGTGCCGGGCGGCGGCAGGACAACGGTGACGCCCGTCAGCCAGCCATCGCCGGTCCGCTGGTGGTGGCCCACCCGGATACCGGGGACATCTGAAATTGCGCTCATGGGTCCATTCTGCGCTCCGGGCCGGGGACTTCGGCCAGGTTCCCGCGGCGGAAAGCGAACATTGAGGAATCCCACAACCAACAAAGGGGAAACGGACATGGAAGCCTGCCGGAACAAGTCCCTGACGAGGCTCCCACGGCGGTTTCCGCCGGCAACCATGTGCTGAAGTAATAAGACTCCCCCGTCCGACCGCCTGCCCAAGGCAGGCCTGGATCCGTTAGAGAAGCACCGTGACAAAACAACTAACTGACCGGCGAGCGGCTACCGCCGTAACGGTCACGCCGGGCCGGCGCAGGGGACGCTGGTCCGCCCGAACCCGCAGGGACTTCATCGTCTTCCTTGCGCTGGCGCTGCCAAACCTGGCCTTGATAGCAGTGTTCACTTACCTTCCGCTCATCAACAACATCTACTACTCAACATTGGACTGGACGCTCGGCTCCGCCTCCGCGACCGTCGTCGGCTTCGACAACTACATCAATTTCTTCACCAGCGCCGACGCTCCCAATGTGCTCGGAACCACTGCCACTTTCACCATCGTGACCGTCGGCGGATCCATGGTCCTTGGGCTGCTGGTGGCCCTCGCGCTGAACTCCAAGGTCCGCGGCACCACCTTCGCCCGTTCCGCTGTCTTCGCACCCTACGTCCTCAGCGGCGTTGGCGTCGGACTCGTCTGGCTGTTCATCTTCGACCCCGGCTACGGCGTCCTGTCGTGGCTGCTGCGCGGCCTTGGCCAGCAGAGTCCGCAGTGGATCAACGACCCGCAACTCTCGCTGGTGATGGTCATCATCGTCTACATCTGGAAGAACCTCGGCTACTGCGCGGTCGTTTACCTCTCGGGGCTCCAGTCGCTTCCCAAGGACGTGATGGAAGCGGCCTCACTTGACGGAGCCAACGGTTTCCGCCGGTTCGTCAGCATGTCCGTCCCGCTGCTGTCGCCCACCACGTTCTTCCTCCTGATCACCACCATGCTCAGCTCCCTGCAGGCCTTCGACCTGATCCGCATCATGACCCCGCTGGGCAACGGAACCTCCACCCTGATTTACGAGGCCTACCTCCAGGCGTTCGGGGCGTACAACCGGGCCGGCTATTCGGCGTCCATCTCCGTGGTCCTCTTCGCGATCCTGCTGGTCATCACCGTGCTGCAGGTGCGGTTTGTCGAACGTAAGGTGCATTACTCATGAGCACGCTCTCCCCTGTGAGTCCCGCCCCGGCCACCGGCACGGACCTGCCGCCGGAGCGCAGCCGTCCATTCTCGCGCGCCAACCTGGCCCAAACCGTGGTTGGCGGCTACGTTCCTCTGATCCTGGCCACCCTCGTCGTCGTCCTACCGCTGCTGTGGATGCTGCTGAGCTCTTTCAAGCAGCCGGGCGAAATCGTCACCACGGACCTGAAGGTCCTGCCGCAAGGCCTCAACCTGGATAACTACCGGGTGGCGATGACCACGGTGCCGTTTGGCCGGTTTTTCATCAACAGCCTTATCGTGACGACTGTCGGTTCCACCGTGAAGGTCATCCTGGCGGTCCTGACGGCCTACGCCCTGGTCTTCGTTCGCTTCCCCTTCAAGAACGTGATCTTCATCGTGATCCTCGTGGCCCTGATGGTGCCGCCGCAGGTCTCGATCCTGCCGAACTACATCCTGATTGCCGGGATCGGCGGGAAGAACACGCTCTGGGGAATCATCCTTCCCGGCCTGGGTACGGCCTTTGGCACGTTCCTGCTGCGCCAGCACTTCATGACGCTGCCCGCTTCAATCCTTGAGGCTGCGGAAATCGACGGGGCGGGCCACTGGCGCCGTCTCTGGCAGGTCGTTGCCCCCGTGTCCCTGCCCTCGATTGCCACCGTGGCCCTGGTAACGGTGGTCAGCGAGTGGAACGACTACATCTGGCCGCTGATCATCACCGACCGGCCGGAAACAATGACCCTTCCCGTCGGCCTGACCCTGCTGCAGAACTCGGAGGGTAACGGCGCCGGCTGGGGCATCCTGATGGCCGGGGCCATGCTGGTCATCGTTCCGATCCTGCTCGTGTTCGCAGCCCTGCAGCGCTACATCGTCGCCGGCCTGACCCAGGGCAGCGTCACGGGCTAGGGGTGCCGGGGCGGCTCCCGCCCGCAACCCGATTTTCTTCACACCGCAAGCTGTTTTGCTTCGCACCCAGTCAAAACTTCTTTGAAAGGACCAACCATGGTCATGAAACTCCACCGCAGAAACTTCCTGGGACTCGCAGGCGCCGGGGCAGTTGCCACCGCCCTGGCCGCCTGCGGCGGTCCGTCCACCAGCGGCGGCGGCGCCACCGCCGGCGCAACCGACATCGACTTCAGCGGCGTCAAGCCCGCAGGATCGTTCGACTTCTGGACCAGCCATCCCGGCAAGTCGCAGGATGTGGAGAAGGCGATCATCGACAAGTTCCAGGCGAAATTCCCGGACATCAAGGTGAACCTCGTGACGGCCGGCGCCAACTACGAGGAGATCGCGCAGAAGTTCCAGACCTCACAGGCTGCGAAGTCTGACCTGCCGGGCCTCGTGGTGCTCTCGGACGTGTGGTGGTTCCGGTATTACACCAACGGCAACATCATCCCGCTCGACGGCCTGATCAAGCAGCTGGACTTCAAGATGGACGACTTCCAGAAGTCCTTGGTGGACGACTACAAGTATGGTGACAAGCAGTGGGCACTGCCTTACGGCCGGTCCACCCCGTTGTTCTACTACAACAAGGACCACTTCAAGGCCGCGGGCCTGCCGGACCGGGCCCCGAAGACCTGGCAGGAATTTGGTGAGTGGGCACCCAAGCTCAAGGCGGCCTCGGGCGCCAGCTACGCCTACATGTACCCCGCCCTGGCCGGCTACGCGGGCTGGACGCTGCAGAACAACCTCTGGGGCTGGGGCGGCAGCTGGTCCAACGGCTGGGACCTCAACTGTGACTCAGCCGAGTCGGTGGCCGCACTGCAGTGGGCCCAGGACACTGTCTACAAGGACAAATGGGCAGGAGTGTCTTCGAAGAACGCCGCAGACGACTTTGCCGCCGGCATCGCCTCGGCCACCATTTCCTCGACCGGCGACCTCCTGGGCGTCCTGCAGTCCGCAAAGTTCAACGTCGGTGTCGGCTTCCTGCCGGGCGGCCCCAAGAAGGACACCGAAGTTTGCCCCACGGGCGGCGCAGGACTCGGCATCCCCAGCGGCGTGAGCAAGGAAGTCCAGCTCGCGGCCGCGACGTTCCTGAAGTTCATGACCGAACCGGACAGCACGGCAGCGTTCTCCGCCGCCACCGGGTACATGCCGGTCCGCAAGTCCGCCGACATGACCGCGGTGCTGGCCAAGACCCCGCAGATCAAGACGGCCATGGATCAGCTTGCGGTCACGCACGTCCAGGACAACGCACGGGTGTTCCTGCCCGGCGCAGACCAGGAGATGGCGAAGGCTGCGGCAAAAATCCTCACCCAGCAGGGCGACGTCAAGGCCACCATGACGGACCTCAAGACAACCCTTGATGGCATCTACACCAAAGATGTGAAACCCAAGCTGAAGGCGTAGCCCTTTCGACGCGCAAAGCCCTGGCCAACCCACGTACAGGTTGGCCAGGGCTTTTGCGTGTCACGGCGGCGATCAAACGCCGCCGGTCCCTGCCGTCCGGCTAAGGGATGGGAACAGGCGTGACGCCCAGCGGCACTAGGTGCTCCGCGCCGCCGTCGGGGGCCGAAAGGACCCAGATGCCCTTCTCATGCACCGCTACCGAATGCTCCCACTGGCAAGACCGCTTGCCGTCGGTGGTGACCACGGTCCAGTCGTCGTCCAGGACCGCCGTGTCGATGCTGCCGCGAACCAGCATCGGTTCGATGGCAAGGCATAGGCCCGGCTTGATCTTGGGGCCGCGGTGGTTGGTGCGGTAGTTCAGCACGTCCGGGGCCATGTGCATCTCGGAGCCGATGCCGTGGCCCACGTAGTCCTCCAGGATGCCCAAGGGCTTGCCCGGTACGGAGGAAACGTAGTCGTCGATGGCGGCACCGATGTCACCCACATGGCTTCCTGTGGCCAGGGCTGCGATGCCACGCCACATCGCCGCCTGGGTGACGTCGGAGAGCCGCTGGTCCTCGGGATCCGCGGTTCCCACGATCACGGTCCGGGCGGAGTCGGAGTGCCAGCCGTTGACGATCGCTCCGCCGTCGATGGAAATGATGTCACCGTCCTGCAGGACCCGGCTGCCCGGGATGCCGTGGACCACTTCCTCGTTCACCGAGGTGCAGATGGTGGCCGGGAAGCCGTGGTAGCCCAGGAAATTGGACTTGGCACCTGCTTCGTTGAGGACCGCCGCGAAAACGTCGTCCAGGTGCTTGGTGGTGACCCCCGGTACCGCGGCGGCGACGGCGGCGTCCAACGCGCGGCTGAGGACCAGTCCGGCTTCCTGCATGGTGCGCATCTGGGCATTGTTCTTGAATTCGATGCGGGGTTGGCCGAAGGCCATGATGTGTCCTTTCAAATGGCTGAGGCTCCTCCCGGATTCCGGGAGGAGCCTCGATAACCGTGGCGCCTTGGGTCAGGCTGCCTGTGCGGCCTTGATGGCCTGCATCACGCGGTTCGTAACTTCGTCAATGGGACCGATCCCGTCCACCTGGGTCAGGATGCCGCGCTCGGCGTACTTCGCCACCACGGCCTCCGTCTGCTCGTGGTAGAGGTCAAGGCGGTGGCGGATGACGGCTTCGTTGTCGTCGCTCCGGCCCGTTTCCTTGGCCCGGCCCAGGAGGCGCTGGACCAGCTCTTCGTCGTCGGCCGTCAGCTGCAGCACCACGTCGAGCTTCTCGTCGCCGTCGGCGAGGATCTCGTCAAGGTAGTCAACCTGCGCGGTGGTGCGCGGGTAGCCATCGAGCAGGAAGCCGTTGTCGACGTCGGATTCGCCCAGGCGGTCACGGACCATTTTGTTGGTCACGCTGTCCGGAACGAAGTCGCCGTTGTCCATGTACTTCTTGGCCTCGATGCCGAGCGGGGTTTCGCCCTTCACGTTGGCACGGAAGATGTCGCCGGTGGAGATGGCCACAACGCCGAGGCGTTCTGAAATCCGCTCCGCCTGCGTTCCTTTTCCGGAACCGGGAGGTCCAATAATCAGCATTCTCGTCATCGCAAAAGCCCTTCGTAGTGACGTTGTTGTAGCTGCGCATCAATCTGCTTGACGGTCTCCAAGCCAACGCCCACCATGATCAGGATCGAGGTGCCACCGAACGGGAAGTTCTGGTTTGCGTTGATCAGTACCAGTGCCACCAGCGGAATCAGTGCCACGAAGCCCAGGTAGAGGGCGCCGGGCAGGGTGATCCGTGACAGCACGTACTGCAGGTAGTCCGCGGTCGGCCGGCCGGCGCGGATACCTGGAATGAAGCCGCCGTACTTCTTCATGTTGTCCGAGACTTCTTCAGGGTTGAAGGTAATCGCGACGTAGAAGTAGGTGAAGAACACGATCAGGAGGAAGTAAACCGCCATGTAGATCGGGTGGTCACCGCGGGTCAGGTTGTTGTTGATCCATTCAACCCACGGCTGGAGTGACTCGCCATTCTTGGGCTGGTTGAACTGTGCAATCAGCCCGGGAATGTAGAGCATGGAGGAAGAGAAGATCACCGGGATAACACCGGCCATGTTCACTTTGATGGGGATGTAGGTACTGGTGCCGCCCACGGTGCGCCGGCCGATCATGCGCTTGGCGTACTGGACCGGAACACGCCGCTGGGACTGTTCGACGAAGACCACCAGGGCCACGGTGAGGAGGCCAACCACCAGGACGAGGAAGAAGGTCCCCGGTCCCTGCGAGGTCCAGATCGCGCCAAGAGAGGTGGGGAACTGCGCTGCGATGGAGGTGAAGATCAGCAGCGACATGCCGTTGCCCACCCCCTTTTCGGTGACGAGCTCGCCCATCCACATGATCAGGCCGGTGCCGGCCGTGAGGGTGATGATGATCAGGATGGTGGTGATGATGCTCGTGTCCGGGATCACCGGGAGCTGGCAGCCAGGGAGCAGCTGGCCGGAGCGGGCCAGGGACACCAGGGTGGTGGCGTTGAGCAGGCCCAGGGCAATGGTGAGGTAGCGGGTGTACTGGGTCAGCTTGGACTGGCCCGACGCGCCCTCGTCGTAGAGCTCCTGGAACCGGGGAATGACCACCCGGAGCAGCTGAACGATGATGCTGGCCGTGATGTACGGCATGATGCCCAGGGCGAAGATGGACACCTGGAGCAACGCGCCGCCGCTGAAGAGGTTGACAAGCTGGTACAGCCCGCCGGCAGTCTGACCGTTATGCAAGCATTGCTGGACATTCTGGTAGTTCACACCAGGCGAGGGAATGAACGCACCCAAGCGGAAGATGGTGATGATTGCCAGCGTGAACAACAACTTGCGTCGCAGATCAGGCGTGCGAAAGGCCCGGCCAAATGCGCTAAGCAAGCGTCCTCCTGTGGTGTCAATAAGAGTGGGGTTGCGGAATTTGATAAATCCCGACATCCGAGTCTAACGGTTGGATGCGCCATGCGAACAATCCGTACCGGCCAGGGTGCGCCGGAAGGCAGGAAAAATTCGCCCGGCGGATATGAAAAACTCCCGGTATCCGGGGCCGAAGCCCGCGGATACCGGGAGTCCAACAGCTGGCGCCGTCCCTTTAGAGGGCGGTGGTGCTTCCGCCTGCTGCAGCAATCTTTTCTGCGGCGCTGGCCGAGAATGCGTGGGCGGTGACGTCAACCTTGACGGTGATGTCGCCGGTGCCCAGCACCTTGACGGGCTGGTTCTTGCGAACGGCACCCTTTTCGACCAGGTCCTCCACGGTGACTGCGCCACCTTCCGGGAACAGCTCGTTGAGCTTGTCCAGGTTTACAACCTGGAACTCAACCCGGAACGGGTTCTTGAAGCCGCGCAGCTTCGGCAGGCGCATGTGCAGCGGCAGCTGGCCGCCGGCAAAGCCAGCCTTCACCTGGTAGCGGGCAGCCGTACCCTTGGTGCCACGACCGGCGGTCTTACCCTTGGAGCCTTCACCACGACCAACACGGGTCTTGGCGGTCTTGGCACCCGGAGCGGGACGCAGGTGGTGAACCTTCAGGGCGTTCTGCTTCTCAGCAGCCTGCGCCTTATCAGCAGTGTTCTCTGCCATTTACTTCGCCTCCTCTACCTTTACCAGGTGCGGAACCGTGTTGATCATCCCGACGGTCACGGCGTCGGCGGTGCGGACAACGGTGTGTCCGATCCGCTTCAGGCCGAGGGACCGCAGGGTGTCGCGCTGGTTCTGCTTGCCGCCAATGGCGGACTTGATCTGAGTGATCTCCAACTGAGCGTCGGAGGGGACCAGGTTCTTAGCCATGACTAGGCACCTGCCTTCGGTGCGAGAAGGGCCTTCACCAGTGCCGCCGGGGCAACCTCGTCCAGCGGCAGGCCGCGGCGTGCTGCCACGGATGCCGGCTCTTCGAGGCGCTTCAGGGCATCAACGGTCGCGTGAACGATGTTGATGGCGTTGGAGGAACCGAGCGACTTGGAGAGGATGTCGTGGATACCCACGCACTCCAGTACTGCACGGACCGGACCACCGGCGATAACACCGGTACCGGCGGAAGCCGGACGCAGCATTACGACGCCGGCAGCGGCTTCACCCTGAACGCGGTGCGGGATGGTGTTGCCAACGCGGGGAACGCGGAAGAAGGACTTCTTGGCCTCTTCAACGCCCTTGGCGATAGCAGCGGGAACTTCCTTGGCCTTGCCGTAGCCGACGCCAACCATGCCGTTACCGTCACCAACGACCACCAGAGCGGTGAAGCTGAAGCGACGACCACCCTTGACGACCTTGGAAACGCGGTTGATGGTGACAACGCGCTCTACGAACTGGTTCTTCTCGGCTTCACGGCCACCATCGCGGCCACCACGGCCACCGCGGTCGCCGCGGCCCTGGCCACGGTCTCCACGCTCGCCGCGACGGGCGCCACCACGGCGGTCATCGGCAGCGGGGGCAGTGGTCTCAGCAGCTGCGGCTTCGGGGGCCTTCTGATCTGCAGACACAGTGTCCTTTTCCTTGTTTGCTTCGGTCACAGTGACAGCCCACCTTCGCGTGCACCGTCGGCGACAGCGGCGATCCGGCCGTGGTACTTGTTACCACCACGGTCGAAAACGACAGCCTCGACGCCGGCAGCCTTGGCACGTTCGGCAACGAGCTCGCCAACGCGCTTGGCCTTGGCAGTCTTGTCACCGTCGAATGCACGGAGGTCGGCTTCCAGAGTGGACGCGCTTGCTACGGTCTGGCCAATGGTGTCATCGACAACCTGGACAAATACGTGGCGTGCGGAACGGTTGACCACCAGACGGGGGCGGACAGCCGTACCGGAAATGCGCTTGCGGATACGAAGCTGGCGGCGGCTGCGACCAGCAGCCTTGCTCTTGTTCGTACGCTTCTTGTTAATGGAGATGGCCATGGTTACTTACCAGCCTTTCCGACCTTGCGGCGGATGACTTCGCCTGCGTAACGGATGCCCTTGCCCTTATAGGGGTCCGGCTTCCGCAGCTTACGAATGTTGGCAGCAACTTCGCCGACCTGCTGCTTGTTGATGCCTGAGACAGAGAGCTTGGTCGGACCCTCTACTGCAAAGGTGATGCCGGCCGGAGCAGAAACGCTGACCGGGTGGCTGTAGCCGAGAGCGAACTCAAGGTCTGATCCCTTGGCCTGAACGCGGTAACCGGTACCGACGATTTCAAGCTTCTTCTCGTAGCCTGCGGTGACGCCCTGGATCATGTTGGCGATCAGGGTGCGGGTCAGGCCGTGGAGTGAACGGGAGGCGCGCTCATCGTTCGGGCGGCTAACGGTCAGGGTGTTCTCGTCCAGGGCAACCTCGATGGGGCTGGCCACAGTGTGGCTCAGCTCCCCCTTGGAACCCTTGACGCTGACGACAGAGCCGTCAACCTTGACCTCAACGCCGGCAGGAACGGTGATGGGGAGACGTCCAATACGTGACATTATTCTCTTCCTTTCCCGTTACCAGACGTACGCGAGGACTTCGCCGCCCACGCCCTTCTTGCCGGCCTGCTTGTCAGTCAGGAGGCCGGAAGAGGTGGACAGGATTGCGATACCCAGGCCACCGAGCACGTGCGGGAGGTTGGTGGACTTCGCGTAAACGCGGAGACCCGGCTTGGAGATCCGGCGTACACCGGCGATGGAACGCTCGCGGTTCGGACCGAACTTGAGTTCGAGGGTCAGCTTCTTGCCAACCTCAGCGTCCTCTTCCTTCCAGCCGGCGATGAAACCTTCGGCCTTGAGGATGTCGGCAACGCGTGCCTTGAGCTTGCTGTACGGCATAGTCACGGAGTCGTGGTACGCCGAGTTTGCGTTACGCAGTCGCGTAAGCATATCTGCGACAGGATCTGTCATTGTCATGTGGGCTCATGCCCTTCCTCGTAACGGTTTCCGCCGGTCCGTCCCTTGGGGAGCGGAGCAGCCGGACCTTTTACGTAGTTAATTAAGCTTCGGTTTTGAACGGGAAACCAAGCGCCTTGAGCAGCGCGCGGCCTTCGTCATCGGTCTTGGCAGTGGTGACGACCGTGATGTCCATACCGCGGACGCGGTCGATCTTGTCCTGGTCGATTTCGTGGAACATAACCTGTTCGGTCAGACCGAAGGTGTAGTTGCCATTGCCATCGAACTGCTTGCCGCTGAGGCCGCGGAAGTCGCGGATACGGGGCAGTGCCAGGCTGACCAGGCGGTCCACGAATTCCCACATGCGGTCGCCACGCAGGGTTGCGTGCGCACCGATGGGCATGCCTTCGCGCAGCTTGAACTGTGCGATCGACTTGCGGGCCTTGGTAACCTGCGGCTTCTGGCCGGTGATCTGGGTGAGGTCGCGGACAGCGCCGTCGATCAGCTTGGAGTCCTTGGCGGCATCTCCAACACCCATGTTCACAACGACCTTCACCAGGCGGGGTACCTGGTTCACGTTCGAGTACTTGAATTCATCCTGGAGCTGGCCCTTGATGGTTTCGGCGTACTTGGTCTTCAGACGAGGAACGATCTTCGTTGCCGGGGTCTCGATAGTCTCGGTCATTAGATGTCCTTCCCGGTGCTCTTGGACACGCGGATGCGGACGGTCTTCTTGACGCCGTTCTTCTCCACAGTGTCGAGGCGGAAGCCCACGCGGGTCGGCTTCTTGGTCGACGGGTCAACCAGGGCCACGTTGGAAACGTGGATCGGGGCCTCTACGACCTCGATGCCGCCGGTCTTGGTGCCGCGCTGCGACTGTCCAACCCGAGTGTGCTTGGTGACGCGGTTGACGCCCTCAACCAGCACGCGGTTGGTGTCGGTGAAGACACGCAGAACCTTGCCCTGCTTGCCGCGGTCGCCGCCGCGCTCAGCCTTGGCGCCAGTGATGACCTGAACCAGGTCACCCTTCTTGATCTTTGCAGCCATGGACTAGAGCACCTCCGGAGCCAGAGAAACGATCTTCATGAACTTCTTGTCACGCAGTTCACGACCAACCGGTCCGAAGATACGGGTACCGCGGGGGTCACCGTCGTTCTTCAGGATCACAGCTGCGTTCTCGTCAAACTTGATGTAGGAACCATCCGCACGGCGGCGTTCCTTCTTGGTACGGACGATGACGGCCTTGACCACATCGCCCTTCTTTACGTTGCCGCCCGGGATTGCATCCTTGACGGTGGCGACGATGACGTCACCGATGCCTGCGTAGCGACGGCCGGATCCACCGAGAACGCGAATGGTAAGGATTTCCTTAGCACCCGTGTTGTCGGCGACCTTCAGTCGCGACTCCTGCTGAATCACTATTTACTCCTTGCGTCGCGCCGGTTCTCAGGCCGTGGTCTTGCTACGGAATGAGCCTTGCGGAACGGTTGATCGGGGTGTCTCTTGACCTGCCTGGATTTTGCCAGACCAGGCCTAAACGCCCGTGCCAGAAGCAGTTGCTCCCATCCGGTCCGGGACGGATCCCGGGCGCACAGGGGCACTATGCTGTGGCACGCTTGTTTACGAGGTTGATGACGGCGCACGAAAGGCGCCATACAAACTCAATATCCTAGCACGTTTTCCGCCAGTCCCCATATCACCACCCTCCCCCGCCCCGCAACCGCCGGCCCCTTCCCCGCAGGACGGACGACGGCGTCACGCACGGCAGCCTTTCAGCCCACCCAAAGTGCCGTTCCCCCGCAACCCCGGGTCCCGGCGTCGTCCGTTCTTGGGAAAACCTGCCTGGCGTGACGCGCGCGTTAAACGAGGAAGCCCCCGCTCCCGAGAAGGGAGCAGGGGCAACAGCGAAGCAGCAGGTGCTACTTGGCCTTCTCGAGGATTTCCACGAGCCGCCAGTTCTTGGTGGCGGACAGCGGACGGGTCTCGGCGATGACTACGAGGTCGCCAATGCCGGCGGTGTTCTCTTCGTCGTGTGCCTTGACCTTGGAGGTACGGCGGATAACCTTGCCGTACAGGGCGTGCTTTACGCGGTCCTCAACCTCGACAACGATGGTCTTTTCCATCTTGTCGGAGACCACGTAGCCGCGACGCGTCTTGCGGTAACCGCGCTCCCCAGCCTTGGCGGCGGTAGCAGTTTCCGTCACGTTCTCGTCCTTTTCACTCACTTGGCATCCTCCTCGGTCTCAACCGTTTCAGCCTTGTCGGCCTTCTTGGTTGCAGCCTTCTTGGACTTCTTTTCTTCCTTGGCTTCCACAACCGGTGCGGCAACCTCGGCACGAATGCCCAGCTCGCGTTCGCGGAGAACGGTGTAGATGCGGGCAATGTCCTTCTTTACTGCACGCAGGCGACCGTGGTTCTCCAGCTGTCCGGTGGCGGACTGGAAACGCAGGTTGAACAGCTCTTCCTTCGCCTTGCGGAGTTCTTCAACGAGACGCTCGTTGTCGAAACCGTCCAGCTGCGCGGGAGCCAGATCCTTGGATCCTACTGCCATTTCTACTCACCACCTTCGCGACGCACAATGCGTGCCTTCAACGGCAGCTTGTGGATTGCCAGGCGCAGGGCCTCGCGAGCTACCTCTTCATTGACACCGGAGAGTTCGAACAGAACCCGGCCCGGCTTGACGTTGGCGACCCACCATTCCGGTGAACCCTTACCGGAACCCATGCGGGTTTCGGCCGGCTTCTTGGTCAGGGGACGGTCCGGGTAGATGTTGATCCAGACCTTACCGCCACGCTTGATGTGGCGGGTCATCGCGATACGGGCAGATTCGATCTGACGGTTGGTGACGTATGCCGGGCTCAGAGCCTGGATACCCCACTCACCGAACGAAACCTCGGTGCCGCCCGTGGCAGCGCCGGAACGACCCGGGTGGTGCTGCTTACGGTGCTTGACTCGACGTGGGATAAGCATTTAAGCCTGTCCTCCTTCTGCTGCTGCAGGTGCAGCTTCAGCTGCCGGAGCTTCGGCAGCAGGAGCTGCGTCAGCGGCCGGGCGGTCGTTGCGACGGCGGCGGTCACCGCGGTCGGCGCCACCCGGACGGCCGGGACGGTCGCCACGGTTGCCGCGGGACGGTGCCGAGGCAGCCTGGGCGGCCAGTTCCTTGGCAGTGACGTCGCCCTTGTAGATCCAGACCTTCACACCGATGCGGCCGAAGGTGGTCTTGGCTTCGTAGAAGCCGTAGTCGATGTTCGCGCGGAGGGTGTGCAGGGGCACACGGCCTTCGCGGTAGAACTCCGAGCGGGACATTTCAGCGCCACCGAGGCGGCCCGAGCAGGCGATACGGATACCCTTGGCACCGGCACGCTGTGCGGACTGCATGGCCTTCTTCATCGCACGGCGGAATGCCACGCGGGAAGTGAGCTGCTCTGCAACGCCCTGGGCAACAAGCTGGGCTTCCATCTCGGGGTTCTTGACCTCGAGGATGTTCAGCTGGACCTGCTTGCCGGTGAGCTTTTCGAGCTCGCCGCGGATGCGGTCTGCTTCTGCTCCACGGCGGCCGATGACGATGCCGGGACGGGCCGTGTGGATATCCACGCGGACACGGTCACGGGTGCGCTCGATTTCAACCTTGGCGATACCGGCGCGCTCCATGCCCGTGGACATGAGCTGGCGAATGCGGATGTCTTCGCGAACGAAGTCCTTGTACCGCTGGCCGGCCTTGGTGCTGTCAGCGAACCAGTGCGATACGTGATCGGTGGTGATGCCGAGTCGGAACCCGTGCGGGTTTACTTTCTGTCCCACTTAGCGAGCCTCCTCTTTCTCCGGGGTAGCGACTACCACGGTGATGTGGCTGGTGCGCTTCTTGATCTGAAATGCACGACCCTGGGCACGCGGCTGGAACCGCTTCATGGTCGGGCCTTCATCAACAAACGCTTCGCTGATGATGAGGTCACCTTCGTCAAACGCCACGCCGTCGCGGTCCGCGAGGACCCGGGCGTTGGAGATTGCCGACTGAACTACCTTGAATACCGGCTCCGAAGCTGCCTGGGGGGCAAACTTCAGAATTGCCAGAGCCTCATTCGCTTGCAATCCACGAACAAGGTTGACGACGCGCCGGGCCTTCATAGGCGTTACGCGGATGTGGCGCGCAATTGCCTTGGCTTCCATTGCTTTCCTTCTCTCGTCTTTGACGTAAACGCAGGCGCCTAGCGGCGCTTGCCCTTACGGTCGTCCTTGACATGGCCGCGGAATGTCCGCGTGGGAGCGAATTCGCCGAGCTTGTGCCCGACCATCGACTCAGTGACAAACACCGGGATGTGCTTGCGTCCGTCGTGTACGGCGATCGTGTGCCCGAGCATGTCGGGGATGATCATCGAACGGCGGGACCAGGTCTTGATGACGTTCTTGGTGCCCTTTTCGTTTTCCCTGGCGACCTTCACAAAGAGGTGCTGGTCAACGAAAGGACCTTTTTTCAGGCTGCGTGGCATGTGTCCAGGCTCCTATCGCTTGTTCTTGCCAGTACGACGGCGACGCACAATAAGCTTGTCGCTCTCTTTGTTCGGGCGGCGGGTGCGGCCTTCACGCTTACCGTTCGGGTTGACGGGGTTACGTCCACCGGACGTCTTACCCTCACCACCACCGTGCGGGTGGTCGACCGGGTTCATGGCGACACCACGGACGGTCGGGCGGACGCCCTTCCACCGCATACGGCCGGCCTTGCCCCAGTTGATGTTCGACTGCTCGGCGTTGCCGACCTCGCCGATGGTGGCGCGGCAGCGCACGTCAACGTTGCGGATTTCGCCGGAAGGCAGGCGCAGCTGGGCGAAGCGGCCTTCCTTGGCAACGAGCTGGATGGATGCACCGGCGGAGCGGCCCATCTTGGCGCCGCCGCCCGGACGCAGTTCAACTGCGTGGATGACGGTACCCACCGGGATGTTGAGCAGGGGCAGGTTGTTACCGGGCTTGATGTCAGCACCGGCACCTGCCTCAACAACGTCACCTTGGGAGAGCTTGTTGGGGGCGATGATGTAACGCTTGGTGCCATCAACGTAGTGCAGGAGGGCGATGCGAGCCGTGCGGTTCGGATCGTACTCGATTTCGGCAACGCGGGCGTTGACGCCGTCCTTGTCGTGGCGACGGAAGTCGATCAGACGGTACTGGCGCTTGTGTCCACCACCCTTGTGGCGGGTGGTGATCTTACCGGTGTTGTTACGGCCGCCCTTTTTGGGCAGCGGACGTACCAACGACTTTTCCGGCGTCGACCGCGTGATTTCGATAAAGTCCGCTACGCTCGAGCCGCGACGGCCCGGGGTAGTCGGCTTGTACTTACGGATTCCCATAATTTATTTCCTCGTTAAAGTGGTCTCCGCTACGCGAGCGGACCGCCGAAGATGTCGATGGTGCCTTCTTTGAGGGTGACAATCGCACGCTTGGTGTTCTTGCGGGTACCCCATCCGAATTTGGTGCGCTTGCGCTTACCGGCACGGTTGATGGTGTTGATCGATTCGACCTTGACGGAGAAAATCTTCTCCACGGCCAGCTTGATCTCGGTCTTGTTCGAACGGGGGTCCACCAGGAAGGTGTACTTGCCCTCGTCGATCAGGCCGTAGCTCTTTTCCGACACGACGGGTGCAAGCACGACGTCGCGGGGATCCTTGATGGTGGCTGCGCTCACTTGGCATCCTCCTCGTTCTTGGCTGCCTTGGCGGCCACGAATGCTTCGTAGGCTGCCTTGGTGAAGACAACGTCATCGGAGACGAGAACGTCGTAGGTGTTCAGCTGGTCTGCGTACAGAACGTGAACGCCGGCGAGGTTGCGCACGGACAGTGCGGCAACGTCGTTATCGCGCTCGATGACGACCAGCAGGTTCTTGCGGTAGGAAACACCGCGGAGCGTTGCCAGTGCGGTCTTGGCGGAGGGCTTGGAGCCTTCAACCAGTTCAGCGACAACGTGGATGCGTCCGTTGCGGGCCCGGTCGGAGAGTGCGCCGCGCAGTGCAGCAGCAATCATCTTCTTGGGGGTGCGCTGGCTGTAGTCACGCGGGGTGGGACCGTGGACAACGCCACCGCCGGTCATGTGAGGAGCACGGATGGAACCCTGACGGGCGCGGCCGGTACCCTTCTGCTTGAACGGCTTGCGTCCTGCACCGGAAACTTCAGCGCGGGTCTTGGTCTTGTGGGTTCCCTGGCGTGCAGCAGCGAGCTGGGCAACGACAACCTGGTGCAGCAGCGGCACGTTGGTCTGGACGTCGAAGATCTCTGCAGGCAGGTCAACCTGGACAGTGTTAGCCATTGAACTAGGCTCCCTTCACGGCGGTGCGTACAAAGACGACCTGGCCGCGGGCACCGGGAACGGCACCCTTGATCAGGAGCAGCGACTTCTCGACGTCAACCGCGTGAACGGTGAGGTTCAGCGTGGTGTGACGAACGGCGCCCATGCGGCCGGCCATTTTCATGCCCTTGAAGACGCGGCTCGGGGTGGATGCGCCACCGATTGAACCGGGCTTACGGTGGTTCTTGTGGGCACCGTGGGAAGCTCCAACGCCGTGGAAGCCGTGACGCTTCATAACACCGGCGAAGCCCTTACCCTTGGTGGTGCCGATGACGTCGATCTTCTGGCCGGCTTCGAAGACCTCTACGGAGAGCTCCTGGCCCAGCTCGTACTCGGCAGCATCTGCGGTACGGAGTTCGACGACGTGGCGGCGAGGCGTGACGCCTGCCTTTTCAAAGTGACCAGCCAGCGGCTTGGTGACCTTGCGGGGATCGATCTGGCCGTAGCCGATCTGAACGGCGACGTAGCCATCGGTCTCAGCGTTGCGCAGCTGGGTGATGACGTTCGAGTCTGCCTGGACCACAGTGACGGGGATGAGCTTGTTGTTCTCGTCCCAGACCTGGGTCATGCCGAGCTTCGTGCCCAGCAGGCCCTTTACGTTACGGGTTGCGGTCATAGTTTCTCAGCACCTCCCTACAGCTTGATTTCGATGTTCACGTCAGCCGGCAGGTCGAGACGCATGAGCGAGTCGACGGCCTTCGGCGTGGGATCGATGATGTCGATAAGACGCTTGTGCGTGCGCATTTCAAAGTGCTCGCGGCTGTCCTTGTACTTGTGCGGAGAGCGGATCACGCAGTACACGTTCTTCTCCGTCGGCAGCGGCACGGGGCCAACTACCGTTGCGCCTGCGCGCGTGACCGTCTCAACGATCTTCCGTGCTGAAACGTCAATGACCTCGTGGTCGTATGACTTCAGCCGGATGCGGATTTTTTGTCCCGCCATGTCGCCTGACTCTCTTTCAGTCTGTGCTTCCCCGGTTTAGGGCTGCCCTGTTCACTTACCTGTTGTATGGCTGCCGAAGCATTTGAGGTCGTAACCACCATCCGCCGCACAAACTGAATCCGGATAAATCCGGGTTCCTCACCTTGCCGGCGTAACCGACCCCCGCGGTCGGGCGTGTCGCGCTGGGCGCGCATATGAATCCGCAGTTCCTTGGGGGTGGGTTATGTTTGGTCTTCAGCTTGGACCCTGCACCCGGCATTATCCGGATCGGGACGCGAAGAAGCGCTTGAACAACTCATCTAGTATGCCGGAAAACCGGGCCAGAAGCGAATCGCCGCTTTTCAGGCCCGTGAACTGCCATTGCCGTGCGCGGGACGGCACAGGAAGATAGGGGCATGACCATGGAAGGCACGGAATCGGTGACCGAACTGGCCGGGCGCGTGCCGCCGTCGTTCACCCTGGGTGTTGCGGCAGCGGCGTTCCAGATCGAAGGCGCACTGAAGGCGGACGGCCGGGGACCCTCCGGGTGGGACGCCTTCGCCGAAAAACCGGGGGCGATCCTGGACGGCCACTCCCCCGCCGTCGCGTGCGATCACTACAACAGGCTGCCCGAGGATGTGGCCCTGCTCAAGGACCTGGGCGTTGGCTCCTATCGTTTCTCCCTCTCCTGGCCCCGTATCCAGCCCGATGGCCAGGGCAGCTTCAATGCCCAGGGCCTGGATTTCTACGACCGCCTGATCGACCAACTCCTCGAAGCCGGCGTTTCGCCCATGGCCACCCTCTACCACTGGGATACCCCGCTGCCGCTCGAGCACCGGGGCGGCTGGTTGAACAGGGACACGGCGCATCGGTTTGCCGAGTACGCAAGGGCAGCCGGCGAGCGCTTCGGGGACCGGGTGGCGCAGTGGGTCACCCTCAATGAACCTGTTTCGGTGACCCTGAACGGCTACGCCCTGGGGGTGCATGCACCGGGGCGCCGCCTGATGTTCGATGCCCTGCCTGCCATCCACCACCAGCTCCTGGCACACGGCCTGGGCGTCCAGGCCCTGCGCGCGGCCGGGGTTGCCGGCGGGATCGGCCTGACCAACCTGCACTCTCCGGTCAGGCCCGCGTCAAGGAAGATCGGCGACCGGATGGTTTCCCACCTGTACGACCTTCTGATGAACAGGCTCTACGCCGATCCCGTCCTGCTGGGCCGCTACCCTACCCTGCCCCTGTACGCCAGGCCATGGCTGCGCTCCATTGGCAAAATCTCCGACGCGGACCTGAAGACCATCCACCAGCCGCTGGACTTCTACGGGCTCAACTACTACTTCCCCGTCAAGGTGGCGCTCGGGCCCGGCATCACGCCCCTTCCCGCGGACATACACCAGGAACTGGCCAAGCTTCCCTTCCATGAGGTGGGGTACCCGGAGTACGGCAGCACCGGTTTCGGTTGGCCGGTGGCACCGCACC
The DNA here is from genome assembly GCF_030209355.1 of Pseudarthrobacter sp. fls2-241-R2A-127. Classification (GTDB taxonomy): domain Bacteria; phylum Actinomycetota; class Actinomycetes; order Actinomycetales; family Micrococcaceae; genus Arthrobacter. The sequence continues at coordinate 97,318 of NZ_JARVSF010000027.1, read as the reverse complement.
ATCTGGGCATCCTGCTGAAGGAAATGCGGGACCGCTACGGCGATGCCCTGCCGCCGGTGTACATCACCGAGGGCGGGGCGAGCTTCCCCGAGCCCGACCGCGTATCCGAGACATTGGACGACGCCGACCGGGTGGACTATCTGGCAGCGCACCTGGGAACTGCGCTGGAGGCCACGGCGCCCGGCGGCATTGCCGATGGCGTGGACCTGCGCGGCTACTACGTGTGGACGCTGATGGACAACTTCGAGTGGGCCGCCGGCTACTCGCAGCGCTTCGGCCTGGTGCATGTGGACTTTGAGACCCTGGAACGGACCCCTAAACGGTCCTTCTACTGGTACCAGGCCCTCTCGCGGGCCCGGGCACGCCGGGAGAGCTAGCGCAGGGCAGTCCGCCGCTGATCAGGCATGTCCGGACACTGTGAGGACAATCAGCACGCAGTTGAGTCCCACGATCAGCGCGGCGCTGGTCCAACCTGCAATCCGCAGCGGCTTGGAGTCCACATGGATGCCCATCACTTCCCGGCTGCCGGTGAGCCGGATCAGGGGGATCAGCGCGAACGGAATCCCGAAGCTGAGGAGCACCTGGCTAAGGACCAGGGCGAGCGTCGGTTCAATCCCCGCGCCCAGGACCAGCAGTGCCGGGATCAGGGTAATGATCCGCCGGACCAGGAGGGGCACCCTCATCTTCAGCAGGCCCCCCATGATCGTGGCCCCGGCGTAGCAGCCCACCGATGTAGAGGCCAGGCCTGAGGCCAGCAGGCCCACGGCAAAGACGACGCCGATCACGGGCCCGAGTGCCGACGTCACCGCGGCATGCGCCCCGGCAATGGTGTCGGTTCCCTCCACGCCGCGAAGGCTGGTGGCAGCCAGCAGCAGCATGGCGATGTTGACGATCCCGGCAAGAAGCAGGGCCCCGGCGACGTCAACCCGAGTGGCCTTGATCAGCCTGGACCTGACCCCGGGATCCGGCGAGAAGCCATGGCGGTCCCGCGCCAGGGCTGAGTGCAGGTAAATCGCGTGCGGCATAACCGTTGCCCCAAGCATGCTGGCGGCCAGCAGGACCGTATCCGTTCCCTCAAACCGCGGAATCAGGCCCGCCAGGGCACCCCCAGCGTCAGGCGGGCTGACGAACAGACCCGAGACGAACCCCACCGCTATGACACCCAGGAGCGCCAGAATGGCAACCTCGAAGGACTTCTGTCCGTGGCGTGACTGGAGGGCCAGCAACATCATGGAGGCCAGGCCAACGATGAATCCACCGGCGAGCAAAGGCACTCCGAAAAGTAGGTTGAGCGCCACTGCTCCGCCGATCACTTCGGCCATGTCCGTAGCCCCGGCCACAATCTCTGCCTGCGCCCAGTAAGCGCGGCGGCGCCGGGTGCCCAGCCGCTTGCCCAGGATTTCCGGCAGGCTCATGCCGGTGGCGAGCCCAAGCTTCGCGGACTGGTACTGGATCAGCACGGCCATGGCGTTGGCTGCCACGAGGACCCACACGAGAAGGTACCCGAAGTTGGCCCCGGCGGTCAGGTTTGCGGCAACATTTCCCGGATCCACGTAAGCGATGGCCGCCACGAAGGCGGGTCCGAGCAGCAGGAGCCGGGACCAGGCCTTGGGGGCGGCAGGTCCGGCCGTCAGTGTTGGAGCAGCCATCACGTGTCCTCGTCGTTGCGGGCATCAATAAGACGAGGATAGCGCCAATTTAGGCATACCGAAAAGTAGGACTACGGCGTACCGGCAAACCTGCCGTGGATTGTGTTACGGGTTCTTGTTGGACCTGTTGATCCGCTTGGCACGATCGATCTCGTGCCGGAAATACTTCTTGGCCCAGAACGCCCCGGCAACGACGGCAACCGCGATGATCAGGAAAATAAGCCACCCCATGATGGACTCCTTTCAGTGCTGAAACAGTATCAGGGGGCGTTCCGGGCCTTATCCGCCGCGGCCGTACTCCGATTAAGGCGCCAGACCGCGAAGGCAATAAGGCCGACGGCCACAACTGCCAGGAGCGCAAACGTGTACTGCCGCATTGCCCACAGGATGCAGACGGCAATCCCGACCGCACCCCACCTCACAAAGAGCCTGTCACCAATGACCAGCCCGGCAACCAGGAGAACGGCCAGCCATACCAGCAGCCACAACTGCCGGGGGGCGTCGCCGCCGAAGACGGTGCCCACCCCCGACAGGCTGAGCAGCCCGGCGGCCGCACACGCATAGCGCCGGCCGGTGGTGGGACTCCCCATCAGGTATCGCAGGCCGGCAAGCACAGCCGCCAGCAGCATGTACCACTGCGCCACCCAGAAGGGGTCAACGTGGGACACTGCATGCCACGGCTGGTGTCCCCCGGCGGCGCTGAACTCGAACAGGGCCGCCCGCTGGACAGCAGCCACGACAAGGATGGCGGCCATTTCCGCCGCAAGCCTGCGATGGCGGGGTGAAGCTTCGAAGACCGCAACAGCGGCGGCGGCACCGAGGGCGCCCACACCGGCCCACGCGGTGTCATCTCCGTATAGGCCCGCGAATGCGGCCAAGAGGAGGCCAACGACTGCACCGCCCGCCAGGGACCAGCGCCGGATCGGATCATCCGCCAGCGCGGCGGAGCGTGCCCGGCGCGCAGCGTAGAGCCCCGCTGCCGCCACGCCCAGTCCGGCCAACCACGGCAGATAACCAGCCCACTCCCCCGGGACATCGCTCCCTTGTTCTCCCAGCCAGGCGGTCGCCAGCAAGAACGCTCCGCCAAGGACGCCGGCCACCGCGGGCGGATAGAGGACCGGCCAGGCTTCCACATGGGAAGCCGTCAGCAGGACTGCGGCAACAGCCAGCACGGCTACGCCCGGAACCCAGTCAGCCGCTAGTGGCGACACAACCAATACCGCACCAGTGAACGTTCCTGCGGCGGCGAGCCACAGGCGGCGCTCCGGGGCCGCTGAGGTATTGCGCCGCCGCCACTCCGGACCGGTGGCAGTTGCCGCAAGACCCACGAGCAGAAGCACAACGGCTGTTCCGGTGAAGCTGAGCGCCGCCACGTCCCCGAAATAAACCACCGGGCTGAGGGACAAAATACCCAAAAGAAGCCCGTAAACGCCGAAGTAGAGCGCACCTCGGGCAACGAACAACCTGCGGGCCACGACAGCCGAAACCACCAGAAGGCCCAACTCAAGGAGCAATACCCAACGGCCGGCATCGCCCATCCCGCTGCCGCCGCCCGGCAGCGGAGTGCTGAAGTGCGTGCCACGCCACAAAGCCCCGTGCTGCGCAGCGTAGGCCAAAGGCAGAAGGGCCTGGCCTGCGAGGGTGATCCACACTGCGGCCTGCTGGAACGGCACGGCAGCGAGCCGATAACGCATCATCCAGCGGACCACATGCTGGGCGGCAAGGACGAGCGCAAACGTTACGGAGCCAGCCGTAGGTGACGCCGTCACGTCGTCACTGAGTACCAAGGCAAGGCTGGCGGTGAGTACGCGCGCGGCAACGAAGTACCACCCTTTGCTCCGGGCCTGCTGAACCGCCACCACCATGACGGCGGCGAAGACGGCGAAGACACCCAGCAATACCTCTACCACCCGGGCATTTCCCAGCGAGAGGCCCGCCAGGACCAGGAAGGCCACAGGGGCAAACACCACTGTGGCCGCCTTAGTCCGAAGGACGTAGGCCGCCACCGCGGCAGAAATTGCAGCTCCGGACACGACAGCGAGGTGCTGCCAGCTCCCGGAGGATTGCTGCGCCAGGACAGCACAGGCCGCAAACTGCAGCAGGATCACACCGGCGGCATCGGACACTACGCCCGCAGGAGCCCGCCTCAACAGTTGACCGCCCAGCGGCAGTGACAGCTGGACAAGAAGGGCGGCGAAGAGAACCGTGGCGGGATGCAGCACCTCCCCGCCGACAACAAGGCTGCCGCTGCTGTGCTGGAACTGCCGGAACGCTGTCAGCACCAGAACGGTTCCTGTTACCCGGGCTGTCCACCAATAGGCCCACCGGTGCTCTATTGCCGGGAGCCTGGATGCAGAAGCCACCAGGTACGCCAGCAGCAGCAGGAGCACCAGGTTGCCGGCGCCTTCGGTAAGCCTCACGAACGAAAAGGCCGCAAGGATCGCGGCCATCACCGGTGCGAGGATCTCGCCGACGCCGGGCCGCCAGTTGCGCCCGACCGTCGGTTTGCCGGTCAGCAACAGGCCTATGACGATGACAGTTGCCAGCTGGATCAGCACTGCCGCCCACGTCAGCCCTTGGGACCCACGGCCCTCAAATGACGAGATGGTGGCGATGCTTCCGAGGCCGACCAGTGCGAAGCCGGCCAGGCTCACGCCGGATGCGGGGGCGCTTATAGCGAGGCGCTGCATTGCGGCGGAGAGAAGTTGTTGCGCGGCGGCCGCGATCAACAACACGAACCATACGGCCCGGTCCTGCTCCGCGCCGTCGGTCACGGCTGCTGTCACGGCAGGACCCAGCAGCATGCCGGCCAGCCGCGCGTTCAGCACCATGCGGTGCCGCAATGGCCCCTCCGCAGCGTAGGCCCTGGCTGCCCAGAAGCCGGCGGCCAGGGCGAGGAGCGCCGCAAACACTCCCTCACCGATGTGATGGGTGACGCCGGCTGCCAGCAATAGGGCAGGAACCGGGGCGAGCTCTGCGCGGCCGCGGAGCCTGGCAGCCAGGGCAAAGCCCGTGACAAGGCTGAGCAGGACCGGAAGCCACAAGGGCACAGCAGTCACAGCCATCCTGGCCGGTAGGAGGAAGCCCGCGAGGACGACGGCCAGCGCAAAGGCGGCCGTGGCCGCGAACTGGACGCCGAACGTGACGAAAGCGTCACGGCGCCAGCGTGCCGTGCCGCCATGGGGACCGGCGCCGGCCACCGTCTGGTGCCCGCCCGATGCGACGGCAGCGCCTGCGAGCCACGCGTCCAAGCGCCCAGCCAGGAATACAACGGCTACTGATTGGGCGCCGGCCAGGCAGGCAAGCGTGAACAGGGCGTCTGTCCCGCGGCCTATCAGGTGCCAGATCCCGACGACGGACGCGACCGTCAGCGCCACCCTCGCGGCCCTGAAATAGGCCAGCCGAAGACCCACCGCCGCCACTGCAAACACGGCGAAGTATGCCCCACAGGCGCCGAGGACGAGCGCATACTCTGCCTTGCTCAACGCCGCGCCAGTCGGCAGGAACGGTGACAAGGTGGCACCGGCGGCGACACCTGGAACCAGATAGGGGTGCAAGACGGCAAGCGGCCCTGCGAAGAGTGCCGGGAGCCACGCCGGGCGCACGTGAGATAGAAGCGTGAAGGCCACGGCCACGCTGATTATGGCGGCGAAATACCAAACGAGTGCTCCCCCAAGGACCGCAACCCCCGACCAAGCACTCGACACCACGAACGTCAAGGAGAGGTATGTCAGGACTTTGCTCTCCAACCTGATGGCGGCCGCCACGTAGGCGGCGGTTCCCACCAGCGACGTCAGAAGCCAGGTGGCGGGCCCGTTATGCCACGCGAAGTTGTACAGCGCCAGACCCGAAACCGGCACCAGCGCCAGTCCGGTCCCCGTAAAGGCGACGGCGGCGGGCCTCAGGCGGGCGATCTTCGAATGCAGACCCATGCCCAGGCAGTAGAACATGGCGGTAAGGGCTCCGACGCCGGCAAAGCGCAGCATCGGGGGCAAGCTGCTGCCGACGAAGAGAGCCGCAGCCGCTACCAGGAGCAGGCTCGCGACGTAGAGCGTGATGTTGATGTTCTGCCGGTCCCGGCGTTCGCGCCGCGCCTGGCGCTCGGCCGGCGTTGCCCCTGGTGCCGCTGCACGGACACTTGATGCCACAGGCGCGGAGGGCCGTGGCCGCACCTCCCGTGCGAGGCCAACGACGTTTCCCGACGCGCCGGCGTCGGCTTGGCTGGTCCGGGCGGAGGGCGCCGGCACCGGCTGCCTGGCGGGGGCTGCCGGAGCGAATGCCGGGCGGGCTGGTGCAGGCGGCTGGATGGGTTGCTCCATAACGGCCTGCGCCAGGTTCACTCCCTCCGGCGCGGGCTGCTCAACTCCGGTCTCCTGCCGCATCCGGTCTATTTCCGCTATGGCATCCATCCACCCCTGGAAGTGTCCGGCGCGGTACCCTGCGGCATACGACTCGTCCCTCATGTCCGGCCTTCTTCCAACAGACAACGGTTACCCACAAATTAATCCAACGTCTGGATAAATGCTAGCAAAAGAAAACCCCGCTGCGCAGGGCAGCGGGGTTTTCTGTGGATTACCGAATCAATGATTCGGATGGTCCGTGATCAGCAGAAACTACTTGATGATCTTGGTGACACGTCCCGAACCAACGGTGCGGCCGCCTTCACGAATTGCGAAGCCGAGGCCCTCTTCCATTGCGATGGGCTGGATGAGCGCAACGGTCATCTCAGTGTTGTCGCCGGGCATAACCATTTCCGTGCCCTCGGGCAGGGTGATAACGCCGGTAACGTCCGTCGTACGGAAGTAGAACTGCGGGCGGTAGTTGGAGTAGAACGGGTTGTGACGTCCGCCTTCGTCCTTGGAGAGGATGTAGACGTTGGCCTCGAAGTCGGTGTGCGGGGTGATGGAACCCGGCTTGACGACAACCTGGCCACGCTCGACATCGTCGCGCTTCAGACCGCGGAGCAGGAGGCCACAGTTCTCGCCGGCCCATGCTTCGTCGAGCTGCTTGTGGAACATCTCGATACCGGTAACCGTGGTCTTCTGGACCGGGCGGATGCCGACGATCTCGACCTCGGAGTTGATGGCGAGGGTTCCACGCTCGGCGCGGCCCGTAACAACGGTGCCACGACCGGTGATCGTGAAGACGTCTTCGATCGGCATCAGGAACGGCTTGTCGCGGTCACGTACGGGGTCCGGAACGGACTCGTCGACAGCAGCCATCAGGTCCTCAACGGACTTGACCCACTCGGGGTCGCCTTCCAGGGCCTTCAGGCCGGAAACGCGGACAACCGGAGCGTTGTCGCCATCGAAGCCCTGCGAGCTCAGGAGCTCACGAACTTCCATTTCGACGAGGTCGAGGAGCTCTTCGTCGTCAACCATGTCAGCCTTGTTCAGCGCGACCAGCAGGTAGGGAACACCAACCTGGCGGGCGAGCAGAACGTGCTCGCGGGTCTGAGCCATCGGGCCGTCGGTAGCAGCAACCACGAGGATTGCGCCGTCCATCTGGGCAGCACCGGTGATCATGTTCTTGATGTAGTCAGCGTGGCCGGGGGCGTCAACGTGTGCGTAGTGACGCTTCTCGGTCTGGTACTCCACGTGGGAGATGTTGATGGTAATACCGCGCTGACGCTCTTCGGGTGCAGAGTCGATCGACGCGAAGTCACGCTTCTCGTTGAGAGTCGGGTACTTGTCGTACAGCACCTTGGAAATGGCGGCCGTCAGCGTCGTCTTACCGTGGTCAACGTGACCAATGGTGCCGATGTTGACGTGCGGCTTAGTCCGCTCGAACTTTGCCTTTGCCACAGGTTCCTCCTAGAACGTTTTCAAATGACATACCCTTCTGCCGCTCTTGTCGCGGCAGAAACTCAGGTAAGTCTACTTGGGGGGCTTTGGATTGGTGAAATTGCAGATTCAGGAACTAATACTAGTCCCTAGAGCCTGTTCGTGCAGATGGCCGGAATCCGGTCTGGACCGTAGCCGGCCATCTGCACCGGCTGTGCTTTCCGTTGCCGGCAAGCGCACCCGAGTTTGTTGCTTTGAGAAGTCCGGAGACTATTCGCCGCGGGTCTTCTGGATGATCTCGTCGGCAACTGCCTTCGGGACCTCGGCGTAGCTGTTGAAGGTCATGGAGTACACAGCGCGGCCCTGGGTCTTGGAGCGCAGGTCACCGATGTAGCCGAACATGCCGGACAGCGGAACGTGCGCGCGGATGACCTTGACGCCCTGTGCATCTTCCATGGACTGCATCTGGCCACGGCGGGAGTTGAGGTCACCGATAACTTCACCCATGTATTCCTCAGGGGTGCGGACCTCTACATCCATCAGCGGTTCAAGCAGTACAGGGTTCGCCTTGCGTGCAGCTTCCTTGAAAGCCATACGGCCGGCGATCTTGAACGCCATTTCCGAAGAGTCAACATCGTGGTAGGCGCCGTCAATAAGCGTGGCCTTGATGCCGACGACCGGGTAGCCGGCCAGGACGCCGTCGTTCAGCGCATCCTGGATACCCGCGTCAACAGACGGGATGTACTCGCGGGGAACGCGGCCACCGGTGACCTTGTTCTCGAACTCGTACAGCTCGCCTTCGGCAGTGTCCAGCGGCTCGATCGCGATCTGGATCTTTGCGAACTGGCCCGAACCACCGGTCTGCTTCTTGTGCGTGTAGTCGTGGCGTTCGACGGCGCGCTTGATGGTTTCGCGGTAAGCAACCTGCGGCTTGCCCACGTTGGCCTCGACCTTGAATTCGCGGCGCATGCGGTCCACCAGGATGTCCAGGTGGAGTTCGCCCATGCCGGCGATGATGGTCTGGCCGGTGTCTTCGTTGAGGGACACCTGGAAGGTGGGGTCCTCAGCGGAGAGCTTCTGGATGGCCGTGGAGAGCTTCTCCTGGTCACCCTTGGTGTTCGGCTCGATAGCAACCGAGATCACGGGCTCCGGGAAGCTCATGGACTCGAGCACGATCTGGTTGTTGGAATCACACAGGGTGTCACCCGTGGTGGTGTCCTTCAGACCGATGGCTGCGTAGATGTGGCCGGCGGTAGCGCCCTCAACGGGCATTTCCTTGTTGGCGTGCATCTGGAACAGCTTGCCGATGCGCTCCTTCTTGCCCTTGGTGGAGTTGACCACCTGGGCGCCTGCTTCCACGTGACCGGAGTACACGCGGATGAAGGTGAGCTGGCCGAAGAAGGGGTGCGCAGCAATCTTGAACGCCAGTGCCGAGAACGGCTCGTCGGCGGAAGGCTTGCGGGTCAGTTCCTTCTCTTCGTCGCGAGGATCGTGGCCGACCATCGGGGGGACGTCGAGCGGGTTCGGCAGGTAGTCCACAACTGCATCGAGCATGGGCTGAACGCCGCGGTTCTTGAAGGCGGAGCCACAGAAGATCGGGTACAGCTCAGAGTTGATGGTCATCTTGCGGATGCCGGCCTTGAGCTCGTCGATCGAGATCTCTTCACCCTCGAGGTACTTCTCCATGAGTTCCTCGGAGGACTCGGCGACCGTCTCAACGAGGTTCGCGCGGTACTCTTCGGCCTTTTCCTGGAGGTCAGCGGGGATTTCGCGGATCTCGTACTTGGCACCCATGGTCACGTCGCCCTTGGCGTCGCCCGGCCAAACCAGGGCACGCATGTAAAGCAGGTCGACGACGCCGATGAAGTCGTTCTCGGCACCGATGGGGAGCTGCATGACCAACGGCTTGGCACCGAGGCGGCTGATGATGGTGTCTACGGTGAAGTAGAAGTCAGCACCGAGCTTGTCCATCTTGTTGACGAAGCAGATACGCGGAACGTTGTACTTGTCAGCCTGGCGCCATACCGTCTCCGACTGCGGCTCAACGCCTTCCTTGCCATCGAAGACGGCGACTGCACCGTCGAGGACGCGCAGGGAGCGCTCAACCTCAACCGTGAAGTCCACGTGGCCGGGAGTGTCGATGATGTTGATCTGGTTGTTCTCCCAGAAGCAGGTCACGGCGGCAGACGTGATGGTGATGCCGCGTTCCTTTTCCTGTTCCATCCAGTCAGTGGTCGAAGCGCCGTCGTGCGTTTCGCCGATCTTGTGGTTCACACCCGTGTAGAACAGGATGCGCTCGGTTGTGGTGGTCTTGCCGGCATCAATGTGGGCCATGATGCCGATGTTGCGGACCTTACTAAGGTCGGTAAGCACGTCCTGTGCCACGGGGTCTCCTTTTGGGATGGACTACACGTTCGCCGCCGGCTCTGTTGAGCCGGCGGCGCCCGGGGAGTATTACCAGCGGTAGTGTGCGAAGGCCTTGTTGGACTCGGCCATCTTGTGGGTGTCTTCGCGACGCTTCACAGCGGCACCGAGACCGTTGGACGCATCCAGGATTTCGTTCTGGAGACGCTCGGTCATCGTCTTTTCGCGGCGGGCCTTGGAGTAGCCAACCAGCCAGCGCAGGGCGAGTGCGGTGGAACGGCCCGGCTTGACCTCAACCGGAACCTGGTAGGTGGCGCCACCGACGCGGCGGGAGCGAACCTCAAGCGACGGCTTGACGTTGTCCATGGCCTTCTTCAGCGCTGCGACGGGGTCGCCACCGGACTTGGCGCGTGCGCCCTCGAGGGCACCGTAGACGATGCGTTCTGCAGTGGACTTCTTGCCGTCAACAAGCACCTTGTTGATGAGCTGGGTTACCAGCGGGGAACCGTAAACCGGATCCGAAACGAGCGGCCGCTTGGGGGCCGGACCCTTGCGAGGCATATTACTTCTTCTCCATCTTTGCGCCGTAGCGGCTGCGGGCCTGCTTACGGTTCTTCACACCCTGGGTATCAAGGGCGCCACGGACGATCTTGTAGCGGACACCGGGGAGGTCCTTAACACGACCACCGCGGACGAGCACAATGGAGTGCTCCTGCAGGTTGTGGCCAACACCGGGGATGTAGGCGGTAACTTCCACGCCGCCGTTGAGGCGAACACGCGCCACCTTACGCAGAGCCGAGTTCGGCTTCTTCGGGGTGGTGGTGTAAACGCGGGTGCAAACACCGCGGCGCATGGGGCTGCCCTTAAGCGCGGGAGCCTTGGTCTTTGAGACCTTAGGCGTGCGGCCCTTGCGGACCAGCTGGTTAATCGTAGGCACTCTCGTGTTCTCCGTTTTATCCGGAGTGGCTGTTTCCGGCCACTCTCCTGTTGCGTTGCCCCGCCGCCCGGGCCCTGAAGAGGATCTCCATGGCGGCGAAGGCGAAGCCTTTAATAGTCGGATCGCATACCGGGAAGGAGCTTGCGATCCTATCAGTCCCTAGGCATGCAAAAATGTGGCATACGTTGCACAAGAACCCTGCAAACCGGAAACGTCGCTCTGGTTCAGCCTTTCAGCTGGTACCGGCGCACTCATCCACTGCCACAATAACAATTGGTAACTAGTCTACCACGGACACTGTCCAAGCCTTAATCGACGCCTCCCCCTGCATCGATTGCTCCGTACTTGTCGTTATGGGCCGCCAAAACGACAAGTACGGAGCAATCGACGGGTTAAACGGGGATGGTCCCCCACCTTGCGGTGCGGGACCATCCTTCGTCAGGCTTCCGGGTCAGCGGAAGTCGTTGCCGAGATCGTAGTCATCCAGCGGGATGGCGTGGAACTCGGGAGCTCCGTCACCGCCCAGGGTGTCGTACGAGAAGTCACTGAATGCGCTGGGGCCGGTGAACAGGTTGGCCTTCGCTTCTTCAGTGGGCTCGACAGTGACCTCGGTGTAGCGCGGGAGGCCCGTGCCGGCCGGGATCAGCTTACCGATGATGACGTTTTCCTTCAGGCCCAGCAGCGGGTCGCTCTTGCCTTCCATGGCCGCCTGCGTCAGGACGCGGGTGGTCTCCTGGAAGGAAGCTGCCGACAGCCAGGACTCGGTGGCCAGCGACGCCTTGGTGATGCCCATGAGCTCGGGACGTCCGGAAGCCGGAGTCTTGCCCTCGGACACAACGCGGCGGTTGGCCTCCTCGAAGCGGCTGCGCTCGGCGAGCTCGCCGGGCAGCAGGTCGGATTCACCGGATTCGATGACCGTGACGCGACGCAGCATCTGGCGAACGATAACCTCGACGTGCTTGTCGTGGATACCGATGCCCTGGCTGCGGTACACGCCCTGGACCTCGTCCACCAGGAACTTCTGTGCCGCACGCGGGCCCATGATGCGCAGGACCTGCTTGGGGTCCACCGGGCCGTTGATCAGCTTCTGTCCGACGGCGACGTGGTCGCCGTCTTCGATCAGCAGGCGTGAACGGCGCAGGACCGGGTAAGCGATCTCTTCCGATCCGTCATCCGGGGTGATGACCAGGCGCATCTGGCGCTCGGACTCTTCGATGGTGATGCGGCCGGCTGCTTCAGCAATCGGTGCAACACCCTTCGGAGTACGGGCTTCGAAGAGCTCCTGGATACGGGGCAGACCCTGGGTGATGTCGTCGCCACCGCCGGCGGAAACAGCACCACCGGTGTGGAACGTACGCATGGTCAGCTGGGTACCGGGTTCACCGATGGACTGTGCGGCGATGATGCCCACGGCCTCGCCGATGTCCACGGTCTTGCCGGTGGCCAACGAACGGCCGTAGCACAGGGCGCAGGTGCCAACGCTGGACTCACAGGTGAGTACGGAGCGGACCTTGACCTCGGTGATGCCTGCCTTGAAGAGCTCAGCGATCACAACGTCGCCGCAGTCGGTGCCGGCGGCTGCGAGGACATTGCCCTCGGAGTCGACGACGTCGACGGCCAGCGTACGTGCGTAGGCGCTGTTCTCGACGTTCTCGTCCAGGACGAGCTCACCGTTGGAATCGGCGACGGCGATGGGCGTGACCAGGCCACGCTCGGTGCCGCAGTCCTCTTCGCGGACGATGACGTCCTGCGAGACGTCCACCAGACGACGGGTCAGGTAACCCGAGTTGGCGGTACGCAGTGCGGTATCGGCCAGACCCTTACGGGCACCGTGCGTGGCGATGAAGTATTCCAGCACCGACAGGCCCTCACGGTAGGAGGACTTGATGGGGCGCGGGATGATCTCACCCTTCGGGTTGGCCACCAGGCCACGGATACCCGCGATCTGGCGGACCTGCATCCAGTTACCACGTGCACCGGAGGACACCATGCGGTTGATGGTGTTCATCGGCGACAGGCTCTCGCGCATCACTGCAGCGATGTCGTTGGTGGCCTTGTTCCAGATCTCGATCAGTTCCTGGCGACGCTCGTCGTCGTCGATCAGGCCCTTGTCATACTGGCCCTGGATCTTGGCGGCGCGTTCCTCGTAACCGGCAAGGATTTCCGGCTTGGCCGCCGGAACCTCGATGTCGGAGATGGCGACGGTGACGCCTGAGCGGGTGGCCCAGTAGAAACCGGCATCCTTGAGGTTGTCCAGCGTTGCCGCGGTGACGACCTTCGGGTAGCGCTCGGCAAGGTCGTTGACGATGCGGGACAGTTCGCCCTTGTCGGCAACAGCCTCAACCCAGGGGTAGTCCTCAGGCAGGGTCTCGTTGAAGAGGACCTGGCCCAGGGAGGTCTGGACGAGAGCAGGCTGACCCTGCTCCCAGCCTTCCGGAGCTTCCCAGCCGGCGTAGGGCACGAAGCCTTCGAGGCGGATCTTGACCTGCGAGTTCAGGTGCAGCTCGCGGGCGTCGAACGCCATGATGGCTTCCGAAACCGAACCGAAGATGCGGCCCTCACCGGCTGAACCCTTGCGCTTGGTGGTCAGGTGGTACAGGCCGATGATCATGTCCTGCGAAGGCAGGGTGACCGGACGTCCGTCAGACGGCTTCAGGATGTTGTTCGAGGACAGCATCAGGATGCGGGCCTCAGCCTGCGCCTCGGGGCTCAGCGGCAGGTGGACTGCCATCTGGTCGCCGTCGAAGTCGGCGTTGAACGCGCCACAAACCAGCGGGTGCAGCTGGATTGCCTTGCCTTCAACAAGCTGCGGTTCGAACGCCTGGATGCCCAGGCGGTGCAGGGTAGGTGCACGGTTGAGCAGCACCGGGTGTTCGGTGATGATCTCTTCGAGCACATCCCAGACCTGCGGGCGGTAGCGCTCCACCATCCGCTTGGCCGACTTGATGTTCTGGGCGTGGTTGAGGTCAACCAGGCGCTTCATCACGAACGGCTTGAAGAGCTCCAGCGCCATCTGCTTGGGCAGGCCGCACTGGTGCAGCTTCAGCTGCGGGCCGACAACGATGACCGAACGGCCGGAGTAGTCGACGCGCTTGCCGAGGAGGTTCTGGCGGAACCGGCCCTGCTTGCCCTTGAGCATGTCGCTCAGGGACTTCAGCGGACGGTTGCCCGGTCCGGTGACCGGACGGCCGCGGCGGCCGTTGTCGAAGAGGCTGTCAACAGCTTCCTGAAGCATGCGCTTCTCGTTGTTGACGATGATCTCCGGGGCACCGAGGTCAAGCAGGCGCTTGAGGCGGTTGTTCCGGTTGATCACGCGGCGGTAGAGGTCGTTGAGGTCGGAGGTCGCGAACCGGCCACCGTCCAGCTGGACCATCGGGCGCAGTTCCGGCGGGATCACCGGTACGGCGTCGAGCACCATGCCGAGCGGGCTGTTGTTGGTGGTCAGGAACGCGTTGACCACCTTCAGGCGCTTGAGGGCGCGGGTCTTGCGCTGACCCTTGCCGTTGGCAATGATGTCGCGCAGCAGGTCGGACTCGGCCTGCATGTCGAAGTTCTCAAGGCGCTTCTTGATGGCTTCGGCACCCATGGAGCCTTCGAAGTACATGCCGTAGCGGTCGCGCAGTTCGCGGTACAGCCCTTCGTCACCTTCAAGGTCGGCGACCTTGAGGTTCTTGAAGCGGTCCCAGACCTGCTCGAGGCGCTCGATGTCGGCGTCGGCACGCTTGCGGACGTTGGCCATCTGGCGGTCGGCGGAGTCGCGGGCCTTCTTCTTGTCGGCAGCCTTGGCGCCTTCGCCCTCAAGGCGTGCGATTTCGCCTTCGAGGTCGCGGGCGATCGCGGCGATGTCGGCGTCGCGGTTGTCGATCAGCTGCTTCTTCTCGATGTCGTGCTCAACCTGGAGGTTGGGCAGTTCTTCGTGGCGGGCGGCCTCGTCGACGCTGGTGATCATGTAGGCAGCGAAGTAGATGACCTTCTCGAGGTCCTTCGGGGCCAGGTCAAGGAGGTAGCCCAGGCGGGACGGAACACCCTTGAAGTACCAGATGTGCGTGACCGGGGCGGCCAGCTCGATGTGGCCCATGCGCTCACGGCGGACCTTGGCGCGGGTGACTTCGACGCCACAGCGCTCACAGATGATGCCCTTGAAGCGCACGCGCTTGTACTTGCCGCAGTAGCATTCCCAGTCCCGGGACGGGCCGAAGATCTTCTCGCAGAAGAGTCCGTCCTTCTCGGGCTTGAGGGTGCGGTAGTTGATGGTTTCCGGCTTCTTAACCTCGCCGTAAGACCAGCCGCGGATGTCTTCCGCGGTGGCGAGGCCGATCTGCATGAGGCCGAAGGAGGATTCGCTGGACATATGGTCCCTGTTCTCTCTTGTTCTCTAAATTCTGAAGTCTTGACGAATGAGGGAGGTGGGGTACGACGGCGGGTGGGCACCCGCCGTCGTACGCCCGCCTGCTAGACCTCTTCTACGGAGCTGGGCTCTGCGCGAGACAGATCGATGCCCAGTTCTTCCGCAGCCGTGAAGACTGCGTCATCAGAGTCACGCATTTCAATTGTGGTTCCGTCCGTGGAAAGCACTTCCACGTTCAGGCACAGCGACTGCATTTCCTTGATCAAGACCTTGAAGGATTCGGGAACGCCCGGCTCGGGGATGTTCTCGCCCTTGACGATCGCTTCGTAGACCTTCACACGACCGTGGATATCATCCGACTTGATCGTGAGGAGTTCCTGGAGGGTGTAGGCGGCGCCATAAGCTTCGAGCGCCCACACTTCCATTTCACCGAAGCGCTGGCCACCGAACTGCGCCTTACCACCCAGCGGCTGCTGCGTGATCATGGAGTACGGGCCGGTGGAGCGCGCGTGGATCTTGTCGTCCACCAGGTGGTGGAGCTTCAGGATGTACATGTAGCCGACCGAGATCGGATCCGGGAACGGCTCGCCGGAGCGGCCGTCAAACAGGCGGGTCTTGCCCGAGGAGTTGATCAGGCGGTCACCGTCGCGGGTCACGTTGGTGGAATCCAGCAGGCCGGTGATTTCCTCTTCACGGGCACCGTCGAATACCGGCGTTGCAACAGTGGTGGGACCACTCTCGCGCGGCAGGTTCGGCAGCTGCTTGACCCATTCGGGCTCGCCTTCGATCTTCCAGCCGGTCTTGGCAACCCAGCCGAGGTGCGTTTCGAGCACCTGGCCCACGTTCATACGGCCCGGAACACCCAGCGGGTTCAGGACGATGTCAACGGGGGTGCCGTCAGCAAGGAAGGGCATGTCCTCGATCGGGAGGATCTTGGAGATAACACCCTTGTTGCCGTGGCGGCCGGCGAGCTTGTCGCCGTCAGTGATCTTGCGCTTGGCGGCCACGTAGACGCGGACCAGCTGGTTCACGCCCGGGGGCAGTTCGTCGTCGTTGTCGCGGTCGAAGACGCGCACGCCGATGACGGTGCCGGACTCGCCGTGGGGAACCTTCAGGGAAGTGTCGCGGACTTCGCGGGACTTCTCGCCGAAGATGGCGCGCAGCAGGCGCTCTTCCGGGGTCAGTTCGGTTTCACCCTTCGGGGTGACCTTTCCGACCAGGATGTCCCCTGCTTCAACCTCGGCACCGATGTGGATGATGCCGCGCTCGTCCAGGCCTGCAAGGACTTCCTCGGACACGTTGGGGATGTCACGGGTGATTTCCTCGGCACCAAGCTTGGTGTCGCGGGCATCGATCTCGTGCTCCTCGATGTGGATGGAGGAAAGGACGTCCTCGGCAACGATGCGCTGCGAGAGGATGATAGCGTCCTCGAAGTTGTGGCCTTCCCATGACATGAATGCCACGAGCAGGTTCTTGCCCAGTGCGAGTTCACCCTGGTCCGTAGCCGGGCCGTCGGCGATGATGCCGCCAACTTCCAGGCGCTGGCCTTCGTTCACCAGGACGCGGTGGTTGTAGCAGTTGCCCTGGTTGGAGCGGGCGAACTTGTTGATGCGGTAGTTGGTCTCGGTGCCGTCGTCGTTGAGCATGATGACGAGCTCGGCGGAAACCTCGGTGACCACACCGGCCTTCTTGGCGATGACAACGTCACCTGCGTCGACGGCGGCAGCACGTTCCATGCCGGTACCCACGAACGGGGCCTCGGAACGGACCAGCGGCACGGCCTGGCGCTGCATGTTGGCACCCATGAGTGCACGGTTGGCGTCGTCGTGCTCCAGGAACGGGATCAGGGCGGTTGCCACGGACACCATCTGGCGCGGGGAAACGTCCATGAACTCGACGTCCGCGGCCGGAACCAGGACGGGCTCGCCTCCACCACCGCGGGCACGGACCAGGACGGTCTCTTCGGCGAACTTCTTGTTCTCGTCCAGCGGGGCGTTGGCCTGGGCGATCAGGACCTCTGCCTCGTCGTCGGCCGTCAGGTACTGGACGTCGTCGGACACGACGCCGTCCTTGACCAGGCGGTACGGGGTCTCGATGAAGCCGAACGGGTTGATGCGGCCGTAGGATGCCAGCGAACCGATCAGGCCAATGTTCGGGCCTTCAGGAGTCTCGATGGGGCACATACGTCCGTAGTGGGACGGGTGCACGTCACGGACTTCCATGCCGGCGCGGTCACGGGACAGACCACCGGGGCCAAGGGCCGACAGGCGGCGCTTGTGGGTCAGGCCCGAGAGCGGGTTGTTCTGGTCCATGAACTGCGACAGCTGGGAGGTTCCGAAGAACTCCTTGATGGCTGCAACCACGGGGCGGATGTTGATCAGGGTCTGCGGCGTGATGGCCTCGACGTCCTGGGTGGTCATACGCTCGCGGACGACGCGCTCCATACGGGACAGGCCGGTGCGGACCTGGTTCTCGATGAGCTCGCCGACGGCACGGATGCGGCGGTTGCCGAAGTGGTCGATGTCGTCGATTTCGACGCGCAGGTCCACTTCCTGGCCATCGCGGGTGCCCTTGATGGTCTTCTCGCCGGCGTGCAGCGCGACAAGGAACTTGATCATGGCAACGATGTCTTCAACGTGCAGAACCGAAGCTTCCTTGTCACCAAGGGAGCGGTCGATGCCGAGCTTGCGGTTGATCTTGTAACGGCCAACCTTGGCCAGATCGTAGCGCTTGGAGTTGAAGTACAGGTTGTCCAGCAGGGACTGGGCAGCCTCGACGGTGGGCGGCTCGCCCGGACGCAGCTTGCGGTAGATGTCCAGCAGGGCGTCTTCGCGGGTTTCGGTGGCGTCCTTCTCCAGGGTTGCCCGCATGGAATCGTACTGGCCGAACTCTTCGAGGATCTGGCCTTCGGTCCAGCCGAGGGCCTTCAGCAGGACGGTGACCGACTGCTTGCGCTTGCGGTCGAGGCGGACGCCGACCTGGTCGCGCTTGTCGATTTCGAGCTCGAACCACGCACCGCGGGACGGGATGATCTTGGCGGTGAAGATGTCCTTGTCGCTGGTCTTGTCGGCAGCGCGCTCAAAGTAGGCGCCCGGCGAACGGACCAGCTGGGAGACGACGACACGCTCCGTGCCGTTGACCACGAAGGTGCCCTTCTCGGTCATCAGCGGGAAATCGCCCATGAACACGGTCTGCTGCTTGATTTCGCCCGTGTTGTTGTTCATGAACTCGGCCTTCACGTACAGCGGAGCCGAGTACGTTGCGTCCCGGTCCTTGCACTCGGCCATGGTGTACTTGGGGTCAGCGAACTCCGGATCGGAGAAGCTCAGGGACATGGTGCCCTGGAAGTCCTCGATCGGGGAGATCTCTTCGAAGATGTCCGACAGGCCGGACGTGGTGGCGACGCTGAGATCGTTTTCTTCGACAGCCTTTGCCACGCGTGCCTGCCAGCGCTCATTGCCGACCAGCCAGTCGAAGCTGTCTGTCTGCAGGGCAAGCAGATTCGGAACGTCAAGAGGTTCGTGAATCTTTGCGAATGAGAGCCGGCGAGTGGCACCATCAGTGCTGTCGGCGGTGTTAGCGGTTTCGTTATTAGAGGTGCTCGAGGCGACCAAGAGGGATCCTTCCACAGACCTTCAGGCGTTTTCAGATCTCCCCCGCTGTGCACCCTGCGAAAGTGACTCCGCAGCGCTACCATCCGGTTCCGCTATATGACCCGGGACCCGCGCTGACGATGCTGTGACGTTGTCACGGCACGTTGATTGCCAGCTGCCAGGCAAAGCCCACCGCTATATGAAGGCTGAAGGTAAACAGGGAAGACGCAAATATCTACGATACGGCAAAACAACCTACGTGTCTACCCCACATCCGGCCGGATTGCAAGCACCTGTTTTCCCGCTGTGTGCCTGTGTGCCGTACTTTACCTAGAGGCGCAGCGTGACACCTTCGGCAGTGCAGGTCCCCGAGTTGGCGAAGACGGCGTCCCGCACTGCATCCTTGGACTCTTGGGCAGGCGTGCTGCCGGACTCCGCTGCGGCCGAGTGGTCGATTGCGAGCAGGCTGAGCGAGGCAAACAGCCCCTCCAGGTCCCCGGAAACGGTGTCCTTGGCGTCCTGGGCTTTCAGGTACACGTCTTCATAGCCCTTTGCGTCGGTGGGCGAAACCGCGGCGTAGTCGGCGAAGAGTTTGTTGAAGAGTTCGCAGGCTTCCTTGGCCCCCGCACCCTGGGCGACGGAGCCTGATGCTGACGCACGGGGCGTGCTGCCGTCGCTGGGCCGGACGGCGGGCGAAGCGGCCGCCTGCGTTGACTCCGTCGGCTCCGGCGCCGGCGTCGATACCGAGCAGCCGCTCAGCGCGGCAATGGCGGCAAGGGCCGCTGCGGCAATTCTCGTCTTCATGATCTCGCTCCGTCCGTCACGGCCCCGGACCCGGTGTCCCCCTGAAAAGCCTCGCCCACCACCCTACGCAAGCCGCCGCCGTCGTGCACGCCGGCGGGATGGGGACCTCTCCCCTGCCCCGCCCGGCGGCCTCCCGCCCCGGCCGCGAACCCGCAGCAGCCGCGGCGCCGGAATGCGCACAGGCGTCCGGGCGTTTGAGTAGATGGGTGACCAGGCTCACGATAGCCTTGGTGGCTTACACCTGAACCGGATTGAAAGTGATGACCATGGGCAACTCTCCTGACAACAGTGACGTCGTCATCCTCGCGGCAGCGCGGACCCCGCAGGGCCGCATCAACGGCCAATTGTCCAGCCTGACGGCGGTGGACCTGGGCGCCCACGCCATCAAGGCTGCTTTGGCGGCCAGTGGCGTCGACGCCGCCGATGTGGAAGCCGTAATCATGGGACAGGTACTGCAGGCGGGTGCCGGCCAGAATCCCGCGCGACAAAGCTCCATCGGCGCCGGGATCGGCTGGAACGTCCCCGCCGTGACCGTCAATAAAGTGTGCCTCTCCGGGCTCACCGCGGTGATCGACGCCGCCCGTATGATCCGTTCCGGCGAGGCCTCCGTGGTGGTGGCCGGCGGCCAGGAATCCATGAGCCGGGCACCGCACCTGCTCCCCGGGTCCCGGCAGGGATGGACCTACGGCTCGATCCAGACACTGGATGCAGCCGCGCACGACGGCTTGACCGACGCCTTCGACGGTGAGTCCATGGGGTTGTCCACCGAAACGCGCAACCTCACCCTGGGCATTGACCGCACCTCCCAGGATAACGTGGCGGCGCAGTCTCACCAGCGCGCCGCCCTCGCCGCGAAAAACGGAACGTTCGACGGCGAAATCGCCCCGGTCAGCGTCAAGCAGCGCAAGGGCGACCCCTTGGTGGTGGACACCGACGAAGGCGTGCGCCCCAACACCTCGGTGGAATCGCTCGCGGGCCTGCGGGCCGCCTTCGTTACGGACGGCACCATCACCGCCGGCAACTCGTCCCCCCTGTCCGACGGCGCCGCCGCCCTGGTGCTTTCCTCCCGCGCCTACGCCGACGAACACGGCCTGGAGTACCTGGCCGTCGTCGGGAAACCGGGCCAGGTTGCCGGACCGGACAACTCACTGCATTCACAGCCTTCGCACGCGATCATGAATGCCCTCGGCAAGGCCGGTTGGGGCACGGCGGACCTGGACTTCATCGAAATCAACGAAGCCTTCGGTTCCGTTGCCGTGCAGTCGCTCAAGGACTTGGATTACCCCCTGGAAAAGTGCAACATCCACGGCGGGGCCATCGCCCTGGGGCATCCGATCGGCGCTTCGGGAGCCCGGCTGGCCGCCCACGCCGCCCACGAGCTGAAGCGCCGCGGGACTGGCAAGGCCGCCGTAGCGCTGTGCGGCGGAGGAGGGCAGGGCGAAGCGCTCCTGCTCTACCGCGACTAGTGGCGGGCACCGCCGTAAACGGTACGGACGGCGCCGGGCGGGAACGTTTCCTGGCCGACGCCGCCGCCCGCGGGCTGCACGTTGACGTCGTGGAACGCCCGCCGGCCCGCAGCCTGGAGGAAGCCGCCGGCATTCTGGGCATCACGCCGGCCGACATTGTGAAGTCACTGGTGGTCAAGCACAAGGACGGTACGTTCCTGTTCGCCCTGATTCCCGGCGACCGGCAGATCTCCTGGCCCAAACTCCGGTCCCTGGTGGGCGTCAACAAGCTCTCGCTGCCGCCGGCAGACATCGCCCTCGACGCGACAGGATACGAACGTGGCACCATCACGCCGCTGGGCAGCACCACGGCCTGGCCCGTCTACGCCGACGCCACGATCACCGGCCGCCGGATCTCCATGGGCGCCGGAGCCCATGGATACAGTGCTTTTGTTGACGCCGACTCGCTGACCAAGGCCCTGGGCGCCGTCGTCGCCGACATCTCAGAACCCGGCTGAGCCTCCCGGCCCGCTTAAAGCAGGAAACCCCGCCCACCGAAGTGGACGGGGTTTCCGAAAGGAAAAGGCGTTGTTACTTGAGGGTAACGGTGGCGCCTGCAGCCTCGAGCTGCTCCTTGGCCTTCTCGGCAGCTTCCTTGTTGGCGCCTTCGAGAACAGCCTTGGGGGCGCTGTCAACCAGGTCCTTGGCTTCCTTGAGGCCGAGGGAGGTGATGGCGCGAACTTCCTTGATGACGGCGATCTTCTTGTCACCGGCAGATTCGAGGATGACGTCGAAGTCAGTCTTCTCTTCAACCTCTTCAGCAGCTCCGCCACCGGCAGGGCCGGCAACTGCAACAGCAGCGGCGGTAACTTCGAAGGTCTCTTCGAAGAGCTTGACGAACTCGGAGAGCTCGATGATGGTCAGTTCCTTGAAAGCTTCAATGAGCTCTTCGTTGCTGAGCTTCGCCATGGTTGGCGTCCTTCCTGTTGTGGTGTCCGAACGGCGCGGAGCCGGACCTGACACCGGAGTCTGGTGGGGTAAAGAGAATTAGTTCTCTTCGGCAGCGGGAGCTTCGGCGGGTGCCTCGGCTTCAGCGGCGGGAGCTTCTTCAGCGGCAGGCGCTTCGGCAGCTGCCGGTGCACCGTTCTCTTCTTCAAGCTTGAGGCGCAGTGCGTCGATGATGCGTGCAGCTGCGGCGGCGGGTGCCTTGAGGACGCCTGCAACCTTGGCGAGCTGCAGCTCACGGGACTCGAGGGCAGCCAGGGCTGCAACCTCGGTGGCGTCCAGTGCCTTGCCCTCGAAGTAACCGGTCTTGATGACCAGCTGCTTGTTGGCCTTGGCAAAATCCGTCAGGCTCTTGGCAGCGGCAACTGCGTCACCCTTGATGAACGCGATTGCAGTGGGGCCGGAGAGCTGGCCGTCGAATGCTTCGACGCCGGCTTCCTTGGCTGCAATGGCGGTCAGGGTGTTCTTGACGACCGCGAACTTGGTGTCCTGGCCGAGAGAAACACGCAGCTGCTTGAGCTGTGCAACGGTGAGCCCGCGGTATTCGGTCAGGACAGCGGCGTTCGATTCCTTGAAATCGTTAGTGATCTCAGCTACTGCTGAAACCTTGGTAGGCGTTGCCATAACCCTCCTTCCGGGGATAGTGCCGGTATTCGACGGTCCCCGCTCAAGAGAGCTAAAACTAAAAACGCCCCGCGCAGATGCACGGGGCTTGGCTCAACACGGCTTTGCCGCGGAGCTTTGCTTCGTTCACCTGCGCCGGCCGCCCTGCGTTGAGGGTCCTTCGTCCGGAAAGCCACTGTGGTCTCCGGCGCACAACTGCAGAGTTGAGCCATGTACAGGAGAGTGGATTTCCAACAACCGACGGTCTTTGGTCCACCCAGCTTACGCGAGGTGACGCCGGTCCGCCAAATCGGGCGTCAACTGGTGCTGGTCCGCATCGTGGGAAGTTCCTTTTGCCATATACCGGTCACCCCGGCCGTCTGGAACCCAAGCTGTTTGTTGACCGTCAGGAGGTACCGGTTCTCGGGGGCGTTCCAGGTGTAGATGATGCGTGCATCCGGGAACTGTTCGCTGAGCCGCTCCATGTTGGCCACCTTGATCAGCAGGCCAAGCTTGTTGCCCCGGTGCTCCTGCAGGACCAGGGTATCGTCCTGGAAAACGACGTCGGCGCGGTGGGCCAGCACGGTGATGGTGGTCAGTCCCACGAGCGAACCTGTGGCGATGTCTTCGACGGCGGTGACCACCGTCCGCCTTCCCTGCGCGATGGCGACGTCTTCGGCCTCACGCAGGATCCCGCCGTCGAACACCATGTCCTGCTCCACCGGCACGTCCAGTGAGGGGTCGACGTCGGCACCCGCCTGGTTCTCCAACACCGCCACGGCCTCCAGCCATTGGTCCGGGCAGCGGTCCGTCCAGTGGTGCAGCCGGTACCTGCCGCCGTTGGCTTCGTCGGCCTCGCCCTGGAGGTCTGCCACCAGTTTGGTGTCCAGGGGAAGGAGGCAGGAGCTGAACTGCTCAATGTGCTGGAGCGTGTAACCGGTCCGCTGCGCGAACTCCACCTCCCGGCTTTCCAAGGGAACGAACCCCTGGCCGGTGCCCGGGACCAGCTGGGCCTGCCCGAACTCGTGCAGCGAAGCGCCGGGGTGGTTGGTGTCCACCAGGATCATGGTGCGGCCCTCACCCCGGGCCAACTGCTCGGCCGCTTCGAGCAGGCGCCGCCCCACGCCCTGGCGCTGGAACTCGGGCAGGATGTCCAGGGTGAGTTCGGCGAGGTCCAGGTGGTCTGTCAGTGGCAGCGCGATGTCCACGGTGCCCACGATGTCGCCGTCCACCTTGGCGACGAGGATCAGCTGGCGCTCATAGGGATCAGCGAACTCAAGCAGCTTCTCCAACGGACCGTAGGCGAGATCGTCACTCCCCCAAGTCTGCATCCGCACTTTGCGGCCCACTTCGACGGCGGCGAGGAAGTCCGCTGCGTCGGGGGTGTCCAAAGAATCGGGGATCCACAGCTGCTCGATCTTCACGTCTATTGCCATACGGGCATCATCCCAGCCGTTTCTTCCACTCACCTTCATAGCCAGCGGGCTTGAATCCAAGTGCGGTATTTATCGCCAGCATATGCTGGTTTTCGCTGGCATTCCATGTCAGGACCGAGCGCGCCGGGGGCCACTTTTCCTGGGCACGGCGGAGGTTGGCCGCTTTGACCAGCATGCCCAACCGGTGGCCGCGGTGCTCCGCCGCCACCAGGGTGTCCTGCTGGATGAGCGACCCCGGCACCTCCGGGCGCCAAGTCAGGACCGTATACGCCACCAGCTCGCCGGTATGCCGGTGCAGGGCGGCCGCCACGGATGACTGGACGCCGCCGCGGCCGAGCGCCGACTCGTCCTCCCGGACCCGGGCGGCATCCCAGTCCTCACGTTGCCAGTCCATACCCGCCGTGGGAGCATCCGTGCTCATCCGCACCCTGAGCCGGGCATAACCGGCAACGAGCCCTTCCGGGCAATGATCGTCCCAGGACGTCAGCGTGTAATGCGCTGCATGGGCATGCCCTTCCGCCTCCAGACGGGCGAGCAGGTCTCGGGGCACGGGAAGCGCGAGCCGGCTGGAGCGCTCCACCTGTTCCAGTTGGTAGCCGTGTGCAACGGCAAACGCGGTTGCGGGGTGGTCCATGGGCAGGTGCCCGCTGCCGGACTTCGCGGCCAGCATACGGGCACCCTCCGGTGGGTCCAGTGGCAGTTCGTGGTAGCCGTCCAGGGATGACCGGCCGCGGGTGCGGGCCACGGTTTCGGCGTGACCCAGCAGGGCACGGCCGATCCCCCGGCGGCGCCAGCGGGGAACCACCAGGACGTCAATGCCTGCCGTGGCCGTGTTGTCCTGCAACGGCAGGGTGACCGAGCACAGACCCACTGGTTCGCTGCCGATCCGGGCCAGGAAGAGATGCCGTTCTTCGTATCGGTTGCCAGGCCAGTACTCCAGCGCTTCCCTGTCTGTCAGGCAGCGGTCCAGGTTTCCCCACACCGCCATGTCCTGCGCCGCCCTCATGGCCTGGCAATCCCGGAGGTCCCCGGACACCCGGGCGGCATCCGGGGCGCCTCCGGCGGGTGGCACCACGACGGCGGCAATCACCAACGCATCGGGCGCCGGCAAGGACGGGACTCCATCGGGATCCGGATTATCCATGCAGCCAGCTTAGGCAAAACACCCGGACAACAAAGGAGCCCGCCACGACGCATAAGCGTTGTGGCGGGCTCCTGACGCACCGGAATCAGCCCGGAGCAGGAACTTCAGTCAAGGACTACGCCTCGGTGAGCACCTTGGTGACGTTGGGGTCGACAGAGATGCCGGGACCGAACGTGGTGGCAACGGTGGCCTTCTGGATGTAGCGGCCCTTGGCAGCGGAAGGCTTCAGGCGAAGCACCTCTTCGAGTGCTGCTGCGTAGTTCTCGGCAAGCTTGATGGCGTCGAAGGACACCTTGCCGATGATGAAGTGCAGGTTGGAGTGCTTGTCGACGCGGAAGTCGATCTTTCCACCCTTGATGTCGTTGACGGCCTTGGTGACATCGGGGGTCACGGTGCCCGTCTTCGGGTTCGGCATCAGGTTACGCGGACCCAGGACCTTACCGAGGCGGCCAACCTTGCCCATGAGGTCAGGGGTGGCAACGGCTGCGTCGAAGTCGGTCCAGCCGCCGGCGATCTTTTCGATCAGGTCGTCGGAACCAACGAAGTCGGCGCCGGCTGCGATTGCGGCCTCAGCCTTGTCGCCCGTGGCGAAGACCAGGACGCGGGCGGTCTTACCGGTGCCGTGGGGCAGGTTGACCGTACCGCGGACCATCTGGTCGGCCTTACGGGGGTCAACGCCCAGGCGGAAAGCCACCTCGACGGTTGCGTCGAACTTGGACGGGTTGGTTTCCTTGGCCAGCGTTACTGCCTCGAACGGTGCGTAGTGCTTCTCCGCGTCGATCTTGGCGGCTGCTGCCTCATATGCTTTGCTGCGCTTTGCCATGCTGCTTATTTCTCCTTGTGCAGTTGTGGTCTGCGGACCGCGCTGGGCCCTGCCACAGTCGGTGGTCCGGTTCGTTATCCGGCCCGGATGCCCGACATTTCAATTGTTGTGGTGCCGGTGTCCCGGCGGTGCGGCCCGTCGTCGTAATCCCGACGCAGGACAGCGGTAGGGGTAATTAGCCCTCGACGGTGATACCCATGGAGCGGGCGGTGCCGGCGATGATCTTGGCTGCGCCTTCGAGGCTGGTGGCGTTGAGGTCTTCCATCTTGGTGGAGGCGATCTCGTTGACCTGGGCCTGGGTCAGCTTGGCAACCTTGACGGTGTGCGGGGTGGATGAACCCTTGGCAACGCCTGCAGCCTTCTTGATGAGCTCTGCAGCCGGCGGGGTCTTGGTGATGAACGTGAAGGAACGGTCCTCGTAGACCGTGATTTCCACGGGGATGACGTTTCCGCGCTGGGCTTCCGTCGCAGCGTTGTACGCCTTGCAGAATTCCATGATGTTGACACCGTGCTGGCCAAGTGCAGGACCGATCGGCGGGGCCGGGTTGGCGGCACCTGCCTGGATCTGCAGCTTGATGAGGCCGGTGACCTTCTTCTTGGGAGCCAATGTAGGGTCCTTCTCTCAATAACGTCCTGGGGCACAGGAGCGTGCCTCAGGTTTTTGGCCGCCATGGCGAGGCGGCCGGCCGTTCCGGTGCCGCTAAGCAGGCGGTGCCGGAACGAATTCTCGGGTTGTCAGATCTTGGTGACCTGGTTGAACGCCAGGGTAACGGGCGTTTCGCGCTCGAAGATCGAAACCAGCACCACGAGGGTCTGGGACTCGGGCTTGATCTCGGAGATCGTGGCGGGGAGGGTCTCGAACGGACCTTCCTTGACGATGACGGACTCGCCGACCTCGAAGTCGACGGCCACGGGAGCCTGGTTCTGCTTGTTGACCGGCTTGCCCTTCTCGGCCTGTTCCTCCTCGAAGACAGGGGCGAGCATGGAGAAGACCTCGTCCAGGCGCAGCGGAACCGGGTTGTGGGCGTTGCCCACGAAGCCGGTGACACCAGGGGTGTGGCGGACGGCGCCCCAGGAGGCGTCGGTCAGGTCCATGCGGACCAGGACGTAACCGGGGATGCGGACGCGGTTGATCACCTTGCGCTGGGCATTCTTGATCTCCACGACTTCTTCCATGGGCACCTGGATTTCGAAGATGTAGTCTTCCATGTCCAGGGTCTGGATGCGGGTTTCAAGGTTGGCCTTCACGCGGTTCTCGTAACCGGCGTAGGAGTGGATGACGTACCAGTCACCCTCCTGGCGGCGCAGCTTGGCCTTGAATTCCTCGGCGGGATCAACGGCTGCAGCGGCCGCTGCGGCGGCGAGGGCGTCGGTGGACTCGTCGTCGTCGCCGTCTGCGGCGTCGGCTTCTTCACCGGCGACGTCGTCAGCATCGGAGCCGGCGTCGTCGGATTCGGGCGCGAAGGACTCAACCTCGGACTCTTCACCGGCTTCTGCCGCGACGTCCTGGGACTCTTCCAGCCCAGACTCGGTTACCTCGAGCTCCTGCTCAGACACTTGGTCTCCTGCTTCCTCATTGCCTAACATGCCTATTTAAATGGCTCAATTCCGCACGCCGGCGCTTCCCTTCCGGTTTCCCGGACGAAACACGCGGCCTGCGGACCATCCAGCCTTAGCTGTCCGTCGAGCCGGTACCGCCGAAGATCCAGCTGACAGCGGTTCCGAAACCAATGTCCAGCAGGCTGACGATGACCATCATGATGGCCACGAACACCAGCACCACGAGCGTGTAGTTGATCAGTTCCTTGCGGGTGGGGGCCACAACCTTCTTGAGTTCGCCAATGATCTGGCGGACAAAGAGAGCAATGCGGGCGAAGAAGCTTGCCTTGGCTTCCTTCTTAGCTGGGCGGCCCTTGGAGCTGCTGGCAGCTGTTTCGGTCACCTGGTCCTCGCTCATCTTTGCAATGGTGGATTACCCGGCCCTGATCAGAACCATGGTTACTGCGCCTGCCCCGGGCTTTCGCCCGGAGACAGCTTGCGCAGGGCAGACAGGACTCGAACCTGCAACCTGCGGTTTTGGAGACCGCTGCGCTACCAATTGCGCCACTACCCTATGGAGTGAATGCCACTCTTTGACGACTCATGCACCAGTTTGAACTGGGGCGCACGCCATCATCCGTGTTTCAACACCGGTGAACCAGTCTACGCAAGAAGTCCGCGTAGGTAAAACCGGCCCGAACCGGCCCAACCGCCGGCCGGTCCGACATGTGCAGCAGCTAGCAGTCACAAAACCAAACCGGCTCCCCGGAGGGTCCGCTGAACAGCATAGAGTAGAACTCGTCGAAACCCACATTCCAGCCTTCCGGCTGCAAGCGAAGAACGGACCTGCCATGTCTGCCGCCCGCGTTTCCAAGCGCATATCCGCAATTGCCGAATCCGCAACCCTTGCCGTTGATGCGAAGGCGAAGGCGCTCAAGGCAGCAGGACGGCCGGTTATTGGCTTCGGTGCGGGCGAACCCGACTTCCCCACCCCGGACTACATTGTCCAGGCCGCCATCGAAGCGGCCAGCCAGCCCAAGTACCACCGTTACTCACCCGCGGGCGGCCTGCCGGAGCTGAAGAAGGCCATTGCCGAAAAGACCCTCCGGGACTCCGGCTACACCGTTGATCCCTCGCAGGTGCTGGTCACCAACGGCGGTAAGCAGGCCGTTTACAACACCTTCGCCACCCTGGTGGATCCGGGTGACGAAGTGATCGTGCCCACCCCGTTCTGGACAACCTATCCCGAGGCGATCCGCCTGGCCGGCGGCGTGCCCGTTGAGGTTTTCGCCGGGCCGGAGCAGGACTACCTGGTAACCGTCGAGCAGCTCGAGGCGGCTGTCACGGACAAGACCAAGATCCTTTTGTTCGTCTCGCCGTCGAACCCCACCGGCGCCGTCTACTCCCCCGAGCAGGTGGCCGAGATCGGCAAGTGGGCAGCGGCAAAGGGCCTGTGGGTTGTCACGGACGAGATCTACGAGCACCTGACCTACGACGGCGTCCCCTTCACCTCCATCGCCACAGCGGCCCCCGAACTTGCTGACAAGGTGGTCATCCTCAACGGCGTCGCCAAGACGTACGCCATGACGGGCTGGCGCGTGGGCTGGATGATCGGCCCCGCCGACGTCATCAAGGCCGCCACCAACCTGCAGTCGCACGCCACATCCAACGTCTCCAACATCATGCAGATCGCGGCCCTCGCCGCTGTCTCCGGGCCTCTGACCGCGGTGGATGAGATGAAGGTGGCCTTCGACCGCCGCCGCAAGGCCATCGTTGCCGGCCTGAACGCCATCGACGGCGTGGAATGCCCGACGCCGAAGGGCGCCTTCTACGCCTACGCGGACGTCCGGGGGCTGCTGGGCAAGGAATTCCCGACTGCGTCCGGCACCGCCACACCGCAGACTTCTGCCGAACTGGCCGCCCTGATCCTGGATGAGGTCGAGGTTGCGGTCGTTCCCGGCGAGGCGTTCGGCCCGTCCGGATTCGTCCGCCTCTCCTACGCCCTGGGCGATGACGACCTCGCCACCGGCGTCCAGCGCCTGCAGGACTTCCTGGGCAAGGCCCAGTAACGCCCCATCACCTTTTGCAGGAAAAACCAGAACGCCCCATCACCGAGTGATGGGGCGTTCTGGTTTATGGCCCGAAAGGTGTTGGGGCGTTTGGATGTAATGCGCGGGAGGTGATGGGGCGTCTAGAGGAGGCGGCGCTCGGCGGCCCACTTGGTCAGTTCGTGGCGGCTGGAAAGCTGCAGCTTCCGCAGCACCGCGGACACATGGGTTTCGACCGTCTTGATGCTGATGAAGAGTTCTTTGGCCACTTCCTTGTAGCTGTAGCCCCGGGCGATGAGCCGCATGACCTCCAGCTCGCGTGCGGAGAGCTTGTCCAGTTCGTCGTCGGCAATGTCCGCGGGGGCGGTTCCGAACGCGTCGAGGACGAACCCGGCCAGGCGCGGCGAGAATACGGCGTCGCCGCCGGCCACCCGGAACACGGCATCGGTGATCTCGGCGCCGGAAATGGTCTTGGTGACATAGCCCCTGGCGCCGGCGCGGATCACGGCCACCACGTCCTCCGCCGCGTCGGAAACACTCAGGGCCAGGAAGCGGGTGGCGGACAGGAGCGCTGCGGAACCTGCGATGACTTCCCGGCCGCCGCCGCCCAGGCCGCCGGGCAGGTGTACGTCCAGGAGGACGACGTCGGGCCGCTGTTCGGCGATCACGGCGATGGCCTGCTCCACGGTGGCGGCCTCCCCCACCACGTGGATCCCGGCATCAAGGTCCGCCTTCAGCCCGGACCGGAAGATCGCATGGTCGTCCACGATCACCACCCGCACGGACTTGGCCGGCCGGGCAGCTGGGCCCCCTGTTCCCTGGATGGTGCTCATGGTTTTCCTTCCGCGTTGTCCGCCGCCGGCAGCCTCAGCCGAACCTCGGTGCCGCCATCAGTACTGAGGATGACGGCCGAGCCGCCATGCCGTTTCATTCTGCCGATGATCGATTCCCGCACGCCAAGCCTGTCTGATGGGACGTTTCCGAGCTCAAAACCGGGGCCCCTGTCCTTGATGAAGATTTCGGCCTGCGCGTCAGAAGCCTCAAGGTACACAGACACCGTTCCGCCGCCGTGCCGGGACGCGTTGAGCATCGCCTCACGGCTGGCCTGGACCAGGGCTTCATGGGCCTCCGTCATGGCGGCGTCGCCCACGGTGACCACCTCCACGGCATTACCAAGCAGGTCCTCCACCTCGGCGGCTGCGGCCTTGATCCGGTCCGAGAGCTGGCCGCTTTCCCGTCCATGGTCCTGGAAGAGCCAGCCACGCAACTCGCGCTCCTGCGCGCGGGCGAGGCGGACGACGTCGTGCTCGCTGCCCGCCCGCCGCTGGATCAGGGCGAGCGTCTGCAGGACGGAGTCGTGCAGGTGTGCGGCAATCTCCGCGCGTTCCGTTTCCCGGATCCGGCCCGCCCGCTCGGCTTCGAGGTCGCGCCAGAACTTCAACGCCCACGGCAGCAGCACAAGCACCACACCGCCCAGGACGGCCACGGAAGCCAGCAGCGCGAGCCACGTCTGTTCCCAGGAACCCGAACCGGACACCATCACCAGGACACCGGCAACCACCAGCGCCAGTCCGGCTGCCAGCCGCCCCCACCCGCCGGCCTGGTCCGCTTTGGTCTTGTCCAAGAGTCCCGCACGCCGGGTCTCATCCAGCTGCATCCAGGCGATCGAGGCGCCGCCCAGGACGGCGGCGGCGGGGATGAGGGTCCCGAGGGACACGTCTACTCCCAGCAACTGGGCGATCATGATTGCGGCGACCAGCAGGAGTCCGCAGCCGAGCAGGATTTCCTTGCCGTAGCGCATCCCCTGCACCCGGAACCAGGGTGCGGCGGGCGGAGCACCGGTGCCGGACGGGTCGGGGCCCGCGGCACCCATGGGACTCCCGTCGTCGGCAGCTGTTGCGGCGGGTGGCCGGCTCACCGCCGGGGCAATGGGCGACGCCGGGCGGCGGGCATTGCGCCGGGCGGCTTCATCCGCGGTGGGAACCATGATCCAGAGCCAGGCGTAAAACACCAGGCCCGCTCCGCCTGCGAAGGACGCGAGGACCATGCCCCAGCGGACGGTCTTCACGGGCCACCCCAGATGCAGGGCCAGGCCGGAACATACGCCGGCGATGATCCGGTCACTGCTCCGGGCCAGGGGCGGCCGCACCGGGAGGGTTGTCATGGATCAATCCAAGCATGGATCAGGGTTGCCCGGACGGCGTTCCGCGCTTTCCCGGGGGTCGCTCAGGGACCGTTCAGGGTTTCCCCCAGTAGAGCGGGGACGGGCCTGGACGGGAGGATCGAGGTATGAACTCGCAGACCCCTTCCCCCGACGACGAACACCCAACCGAGCCGCTGCCCGGTTCCGGCAGCCAGCGGCCCACCGAGCCGCTGCCGGCTTCCGAGGCGGCTCCTCCGCCCTCGGCGTCGGGCCCCGCCGAAGGCATCCCCGGCGGTTCGCAGGGCGGCCCCACCGCTCCTCCCGCTGCCGACCCCGCGCAGGGCTACGCATTCCATGCCGGCCCCACCCCGCCTGCGCCCTCAAACGACTTCTTTGGCTGGATCCGCAGCCAACGCATCTCCCGCGGCAACGACCGCTGGATCGGCGGCGTCTGCAGCGGCATTGCCCACCGGCTCGGCGTGGACCCCATCATCATCCGCGGCGCCCTTGTTGTCCTGACCCTCCTGGCAGGCATCGGCGTACTGCTCTACGGCCTGGCCTGGGCGTTCCTGCCGGAACCGGACGGCAGGATCCATGTCCAGGAGGCCGGCGCGGGCCGCTGGTCCAGCGGCATGACGGGCGCCCTCATCGCCACGGTCCTGGGATTCACCGGCCTGGGCGGAGGGTTCTGGGGGTGGAGCCATAACGGCTTGAGCGGGCTCCTCTGGACCGTGTTCTGGGTGGCCGGCGCGATCTTCCTGATCTACCACCTGTCCCAGCGCAATAAGGCCCGTCCCACCATGGCCGGCCACGCGCCGGCGGCTCCCGGGGTGCCGTACACCGCGGGACGGCCGGGTTCCGGCCACACGTCATCCTTCTCTGCGGGCACCACATCCGGACCCACCCAGGAATTCCCTCCAGCGCCCGCCTATGGCGGTACCTCCGGTGGGCCTGCCTGGAATAGCCCGGGGGCGGCCGGCGGGACCGGCGGGACCGGCGGCCCCAGCGTGCCCGGCGGCGGAGTTCCCGGCGCGGCCGGATCCCCGGCACCGTGGGTTCCGCCACGGCCGCCCAAGCCCCGGCCGGCCGGCCCGGGGGCGCCCGCCGTCGCCATCGCCACCGGTTCTGCCCTGCTGGTAGGCGGGGGCCTCAAGGCCTTGGACGCGGGGCACGTGATAAACCTCGGCGGTGCCGGCAACGCGGTTGTCTGGGCCAGTGCCGCTGCAGTCCTGGGCCTGGGCATCCTGGTGGCGGGGCTGCGGGGACGGACCTCGGGGATTCTGAGCCTGTTCGCAGTGATCGCCCTGGTCACCGGCGGCGTCTACAACCTGGCGAACGACGGCAGGATGCGTTTCCAGCAGGTGGACTGGAACCCCGCCAGCATCGAGGAGGCCCGCGGCGGGATCGACATCACTGCCGGACGGGGAACCGTGAACCTCACGGCACTGTCCCCCTCCGCCCCGCTGACCTCCGACGTCGTGGTGCCCCTCGATATCACCGCCAGCAACGTAACCGTGGTGATCCCGCAGAACGTGCCCGTGGATATCAAGGCTGACATGACCATGGGGAACCTGAACGAGGTCACCGGCCAGCGCGGCGGGACCACCACACGCGAGAGCAGCTACAACACGGGCAAACCCGGCAACCACCTGGTGGTGCGGATCGATGGCACCTTCAGCAACGTCACTATCCAGGAAGGCAACTGACATGGACAGCAATATTCCGACGACGACGGGCCAAGACCCTGCCGGAGCGGCACCCGCCAGGGTGGGAACCGTGGTGTGGGGCCTGATCGTCCTGGCCTTGGCTGCCCTGATCATCGTGGCGCAACTGGGCATCGTCAGCCTCAACGGGACCTATGTCCTGATCGGCCTCATGATCGGCGCGGGCGTGGCCCTGGTGGCGGGCGGCCTGCTCTCGGCCCGCAAACGTGACAACGACCCAATGAAAAGGAAGTCTTGAACCATGGATAAGTTCTTCGGCATTGTCAGGGGCCTTGGCCTGAAGCGCGGCCCGCAGCGGTGGCTGGGCGGGGTGTTGGGCGGCATCGCGGCCAAACTGAACGTGGACGTGGCCTATGTCCGTATCGCGTTCCTGCTGTTCTGTCTCCTCCCGGGGCCCGCCGTCGTCTTCTACCTGCTGGCGTGGGTGGTGCTGCCGGACCAGCGCGACGGGATCGTGCTGCAAAACTTCCTTGAGCGCCGCTCAATCAACGGGCCCCGCATGTAGCCACGGAAGGCGTCTCACCCCAAGGGGACCGGGCCCCCGCAGTCGTGAACCAATCACGGACGCGGGGGCTTTTTCCTGCCCGAGGTCACCCTGGGGACAGGCACCGCATGTAACCAGTTTGTGTCGTACCCCACACACCCCATTACACTTCTAGGTGAGCTCAGCGTGGCGCTCTGCCTGTAAACCTTCTCCCAGGATTTGAGCTGAACATGAAAATTGGAATCCTTACCAGTGGTGGCGACTGCCCCGGCTTGAACGCCGTGATCCGCGGCGCCGTGCTGAAGGGCATCGCCATCCACGGCCACGAATTCGTCGGATTCCTCGATGGCTGGCGCGGTGTGGTGGAGGGTGACATCATCGACATCCCCCGCACCATGGTCCGCGGCATCGCCAAACAAGGTGGCACCATCCTGGGCACCTCCCGCACCAACCCGTTTGAAAACGGCGGTGGTCCCGAGGCCATCAAGGCCCACATGGACCGGCTGGGCATCGACGCCATCATCGCGATCGGTGGTGAGGGTACGCTCGCTGCCGCCAAACGCCTGACCGACGCCGGGTTGAAGATTGTCGGTGTCCCCAAGACCGTGGACAACGACCTCGACGCCACCGACTACACCTTCGGCTTCGATACGGCCGTCCAGATCGCCACCGAAGCGATTGACCGGCTCCGCACCACCGGCGAATCGCACCACCGCTGCATGATCGCCGAAGTCATGGGCAGGCACGTGGGCTGGATTGCCCTGCACGCCGGCATGGCCGCGGGTGCGCACGCAATCCTCATCCCGGAGCAGAAAGTCAGCATCGAGCAGATCACCGAGTGGGTCAATGAAGCCCACGCCCGCGGCCGCGCACCCTTGGTGGTCGTGGCTGAGGGCTTTGTCCCCGAGCACATGGAGAGCCCGCACTCCGAGCGCGGCCTGGACACGTTCGGCCGGCCCCGGCTGGGCGGCATCGCCGACCAGCTGGCACCCGAGCTGGAGGCCCGGACCGGCATCGAGACCCGTGCAACCATCCTGGGCCACATCCAGCGAGGGGGCGTACCGTCCGCCTTCGACCGCGTCCTGGCCACCCGGCTGGGCATGGCAGCCATCGATTCCGTGGTGGAAGGCTACTGGGGCACCATGGTGGCGCTGAAGGGAACCGACATCCACCACGTCGCCTTCCAGGAAGCCCTGGGCCAGCTGAAGACCGTCCCGCAGAACCGGTACGACGAGGCCGCCGTCCTGTTCGGATAAGCCGCCGGGCCGCCCTAGGCTGGGACCATGACACTCGATCCCGGCTCTGCTGCCATCATCCAGTTGGCGTGGGCGCGCCGGCTGGGCCTCGACGACGACGCATTCGGGACCGCGCTTGCCTCGAGCGAACGGATTGTCCGGGCCGACGAGTCTGCGCGGACCGTTGAGTTCGTTCGGCTTTTCGGAAGTTCGGTTCTGGTTGGGCCGCAGAGCGTGATCGACGCCGCCGCCGGCATCCCGGACGAAGAGATGGCCCAGCACGTGACTCTTCTTACCTTGACCAGGGACCAGGGCGGTTACGGCCTGGGCGCGGCAGCCCTGTTCTTCGCCGACGATTTGCCCCTGCAGCAGCCCGCCGAGGAGCTCACTGTGTCCCACGGCAATCCCGAGGCCATTGAGCTTGAGGGCCGCTGCCCGCCGGATGATGTCAACGAAGTTGGCCTCTCCGACCTGGAGAACCGGTACACGATCGTCCACGAGCAGGACGGCAGGCGCGTTCCCCTGGCCTGCGGTGCCTACGGCGAGTGGGAAGGCCTGCTGGCCAATATGGGTGTATTGGTGGACCCCGAGTGGCGCCGCCGCGGCCTCGGTTCCCTGGCGGGCTCCATTGCAGCCCATGAAGCACTCGCAGCGGGGCTCACCCTGCAGTGGCGTGCGGACGTCAGCAACACCGGATGCCTCGCGCTGGCCCGGAAGCTGGGCCTCTCAGCCGGCGGAATCCAGACCAGCGTCCACCTTCGCTGACGGCTGGCCCTGGGCCGGCGCGCCCCAACCCTGCACAGGCTGCGGCTTTGCGAAGAACAACGCCACGGCTGCGCCCACCAGGATCACCCCGGCGGGAAGCAGGATGGACTGGCCCATCGCCGTCGAAAATCCGCTGTGCAGGAACTCGGGCAGGGAGCCGCCCATCGCCAGGCCCTCGCCGGCAGAACCGCCGGGGCCTCCCGCGGGGAGTTCGGCCGCGAGCCGCGACTGGATGAGCACCGCGATGGCGGCGCTGCCCAGGACCGCGCCGATCTGGCGGGTTGTGTTGTAGACACCAGATCCGGCCCCTGCCTGCCGTGGCGGCAGGTTCCTGGTGGCGGTGGTGCTCAACGGCGCCCAGATGCCCGCGTTGGCGAAGCCCAGGACGGCGCTGGGCAGCAGGAACATGAGGATGGGCGTGTCGGGCTGCATCAGGGCTGAGTTCCAGAGCAGCGCCACAGCCATCAGGACGAGCCCGGTGGCGGTGATGTATTTGGGGTTGACGCGGTCCACCAGCTTGCCCACGACGGGCGCCAGGCCGCCGGAAATCAGTGCCATGGGCACCATCATCAGGGCGGACTGGGTGGGAGTCAGGCCCCGGACCAGCTGGTAGTAGAAGATCAGCGGCAGGCTGAAGGCGGTCACCGTGAAGCCCACCGTGGTGATTCCGATGTTGGCGAGCGAAAAGTTCCGGTCCTTGAAGAGCGCCAGGGGCAGGAGCGGCTCACCCTTGTTGAAGCGCTGCCACGCCACGAAGGCCGCAAGCACCACGATGCCGGCGATGATCAGGCCCCACACGCTGATGGGACCGGTGATGGTGCCCCAGTTGTAGGTCTCGCCTTCCTGGATGCCAAACACCAGCAGGAACAGGCCGACGGCGCTGAGCAGTACCCCGGGGATGTCGAACTTGTGCGGGTGGGTGCTCAGTGCCGGGACGTTGCGCCATGCCAGGATGAAGCCGACCAGGCCAACCGGGACGTTGATGAAGAAGATCCACTCCCAGCCGAGCCCGTCCACCAGGACGCCGCCCAGGATGGGCCCGACCAGGGTCGCCATGCCGGCGGTGGCACCCCAGACCGCCATGGCGGAGCCGCGGCGGTCCGGCGGGAAGATCCGGGTGATGACCGCCATGGTCTGCGGGGTCATCATGGCGGCGCCGAGCCCCTGGAGCACACGGGCAGCGATCAGGACCCGGACGTCGCCGGACAGGCCGCACCACAGCGACGCGAGCGTAAAGACCACCAGGCCGGAGAGGTACAGCTTCTTCGGCCCGAACCTGTCGCCGAGGCGGCCCGTGATCAGCAGCGGAACAGCGTAGGCCAGCAGGTAGGCGCTGGTGACCCAGATGACCGCGTTGATGTCCGCATGCAGGCCTTCCATGATCCGGGGATTGGCCACGGAAACGATGGTGGTGTCGATCAGGATCATGAAGAACCCGATCACCAGGGACCACAGTGCCGGCCAGGGCTTCGCTACGTTTTCCACTTGGTCATCCTTTGAAAGTTTCGTGTTGGTGCCGGGCGCGCCCGGCGTCTTCGCTAGCCCAGCAGATCCAGGATTTCCGCGCGGGCAAACATCTGCGCGGCGGCGCGTGCCGACGGCGTTCCAGCGTCGGGATCGGCTCCCGCGCCCAGGAGGGCCCGGGCCACGTCCGGGTAACCCTTGAAGGCTGCCCCGGCAAGCGGGGTCTGGCCCCGGTCATTGGCGGTGTTGGGGTTGGCGCCGTGCTGCAGGAGCAACACCACCGTATCCGCGTGGCCGTGGTAGGCGGCCAGCATCAGCAGGGAGTCGCCTGTGGCGTTGGTCATGGTTGCCGGCGCCCCGGCTTCAAGGTAGGCGCCGAGCAGGGCGTCGTT
Organism: Pseudarthrobacter sp. fls2-241-R2A-127; assembly: GCF_030209355.1. Taxonomy (GTDB): domain Bacteria; phylum Actinomycetota; class Actinomycetes; order Actinomycetales; family Micrococcaceae; genus Arthrobacter. The sequence goes on along the minus strand of NZ_JARVSF010000027.1, from coordinate 59,590 downwards.
GCCGTCGCGGGCGGCCTGGAACAGCGTGTGCGCCAGCGCCACCGCGGCGTCGTTGTCCTCCATGGCCTCTGCCGCTGTTCCCGGTGCGGTGTGGTCTGTCATCAGCGTGGGCCTCTCAGGAATCCGGTCTGCCGCCCGACAACCTGGCCGGCGTCCGGGGCGACAATGAGCTCCTGGACAGCCGGATACGGTTCATCGCCGTCCAGGACCGTCAGTATTTCATCCGGCGCCACGGAGCGCTTTATGACCGCGAGCGCCACGGGACCCATTTCATGGTGTTGTGCCACGGAGGTCACCGCTCCTACCTTGCGCTCCCCTGCCATGACCGGGCTGCCGGCGGCGGGCAGTGTGTGCTGTGAACCGTCCAGCTGCAGGAAGACAAGCCGGCGCGGGGGGTGGCCCAGGTTGTGCACGCGGGCGATGGTTTCCTGCCCCTTGTAGCAGCCTTTGGCCAGGTGCACTGCGGTACGCAGCAGGTCGAGTTCGTGCGGAATGGTCTTGTCATCGGTTTCGGCGCCGATCCTGGGACGCCAGGCGGCGACGCGGAGGGCTTCGGCTGCGAGTACTCCGGCCAGCGGACGGCCATCGACGGCGGCCTCGAGTTCCGCGGCCGGGATGAGGTATTCGAACCAGGGACGCTCGAGGCCCGGGTGGCTTTCCTCGGAGACAGTGGCGTAGGAGTAGCCTCCCGCCGAAACGTGCGGCCAGGGGTCCTGCCAGGCGAGGCGGCCGGACCAATCGGGAACGGCTTTGGTGCTCCCCACCACCGCCCATTCGGCGGAGGCGTCGGCGATCTCCACGCGCAGCATGAACTTCATCCGGTTCAGGTACTCAGCCAGCGGTGCAGCCTCGGCGGCCTCCACGATCAACCAGGTGGTCACGTCGTCGTCAACAACCCGGGCATCAAAGTCGATGCGCCCCTGGACGCTGAGGAGCAACAGTTCGCTGGACTCACCCGGCGCCAGGGCTGCCACCTGCTGGGACGAGAGGGTATTGAGCCAGCTCAGCCTGTCCGGTCCGGTGACGGTGACTACACCGCGGTGTGACAGGTCGACGACGGCGGTTCCGGCAGCGAGGGCGCGCTGCTCGCGCAACGGCTCGCCGTAGTGGGCGGCGACACCGGCGTCGGGGCCGGCGGCCTCAACGGCGCCGGGACGCGACAACAAAGGGCTGGGCGTACTCATATTGGCGGCAACGTCCTTTAGCAGCGGGGTATTCCGGGGTGTGCAGGTTCAGCCAACGCTAGCGGTATTCCGGGTTCTCAAAATCGAACCGCGTACCGGCCGCCCATTCACCCGGCAGGTTGCCGTAGGCCGGGTAGCCTCCGGCATCCTTGAGGATCCTGGCCAGGTGCAGGAGGTTCCACGTCATGAACGTCGTGTTCCGGTTGGTGAAGTCTGTCTTCGGGCCACCGGAGCCCTCGTCCAGGTAGCTGGGGCCGGGTCCTACCGGCCCGATCCACCCGGCGTCGGCCTGCGGCGGGATACTGAAGCCGATGTGTTGGAGGCTGTAAAGGACGTTCATGGCACAGTGCTTGATGCCGTCCTCGTTCCCGGTGATCAGGCAGCCGCCCACCTTCGGGTAGAACGCCCACTGGCCCTGGCTGTTGAGCTGGCCTGAGTGGGCGTAGAGGCGCTCGATCAGCTTCTTGGTCTGGGACGAGTTGTCGCCCAGCCAGATGGGGCCGGCCACCACCACGATGTCCGCTTCCTGGACGGCGGGGTAAATCTCCGGCCATTCATCGGTGGCCCAGCCGTACTGGGTCATGTCCGGGTAGACGCCCGTGGCAATGTCGTGGTCGACAGTGCGGATGAGCTTGGTACTGACGCCCTGCTTCTCCATGATCCGGCGGCTGATGGTGATCAGCCCTTCGGTGTTGGAGGTCTGGGGTGACTTCTTCAGGGTGCCGTTGAAGAAGACGGCCTTGAGGTCGCTGTAGCTGGTGGGCTTGCCTACGTGTTCCGTTCCGTCTTCCATGGCGGGGCCTTTCCGGGTCAGGAAACTCTTTTCAGGAATGCAGAGGCGTGGGCCTCCAGCCCTTTTCCGGCCTCTCCACCCGTTGCCACGTCCCACCGCCACAAAAGGTTCCCGTCCACCAGGCCGAAGATCCGGGTAGCGGCACTGTAATCCTTGGAATGGCTGCCGCGCATCACCATGTCGGTGGTCAGCTGGATCTGCGGTCCCTTGATCTGGCCGTAGTACAGCTCCGTGATGCCGCCGGGATGGGCGATGGATACGGAGATGTCGAAGCCGCCGTCCTTGTTGCGCAGCGCTTCCACCTCGTCGGCGCTCTTCAACACGGGAACGATGTCTGCCGGCACCAGCCCCGGGCCGCCGTCGGCGTCCAGCTGCTTGCGCTCCAGCGCCCAGAAGCCGGTCTCGACGGTGAGCGGCCGCAGCCGCGTTCCCTCGTCGTCGGTCAACCAGCTTTCGGCGCGGTACTGGAGGTACGGCAGTCCGTTGTGGGTGAAGGACACGTGCTGCAGGAAGTGCTCGGAATCCTCGTCACCGCTGCCCAGCCGGCCGCGTCCCTCCCACTCACCAATGAGCCAGGAAAGGGGGACGAGTTCGGGGGTCAGGTCTGTTGGAATCTCAATGGGCACTGTCTATTACCTCGAGATACGGCGGTGGGAAAGGATGTGGCTACTTCTGGCCTTTGAAGAGGCGGTAGACCACGAAACCGGCAAACCAGGCCATGGAAACGCTCGCGATACCGAGCAGGACGAGGAAGAAGATTTCAAATGCAAGTACGGACATGGTGCAATCCTAACCCGTTAGTAGATGAGTAGTTTGTCTATGAAGTACGCCAGGGATCCGACAGCTGAGACCGGCGCCAGGCCCATGCTCAACGCTGCCAGCATATTCAATGGTGCCCCCCGGAGCGTGGCGAGCCTGCGGAAGCTGGCCAGGACCGCCCCGACAATGACGCCGAAGACGGCGGCCGGCAGGACGGCAATGTCCGAGAGGACCAGCCCGGCAAGCGGTCCGGCAAGTCCGGCCAGGACTATGCCCAGGGGCGCGATGATGCTGTCCGGCCATTGGATGAGTCCGGCAAGCAAAGCCACGGCGGCGCTGATCGCGGCCACCAGGAGCATTTCGCGGACGCCGTTGAACCGGGCGCCTGCTATCCAGCCCGCGCCGAGGCAGGACAGGAGGACACCGACGCAGCACCCGAGCGTGGACTCCAGCCGTTGCGCCTGCCCGGTTCCGCGGATGAGTTGCACTACGAAGACGGCCATCATGCCCAAGGCGACGAAGGCGGGGGTCCAGTCGAGGTAGCCGGGCGGGGGCGCCACGGAGGCGGAGACCGCGGCCGCGGCGCCCGGCAGGGCGATGACGGCGGCCAGGGTCTTTTTCGCGGGGATGCGCAGGAAATGGGGCCACCCGATGCCTACGGCTGCTGCGATCAGGATGCCGACGGCGGCCAGGGCTTCCGAGGAGGCATAGACACCGGCGATGATCGCGATGAGCCCGGCGATCCCGACGACTCCGATGGTCCAGGAACCAAGGGACCGCACAGGTGACTGCAGTTCCGCCGTCATCCGGGGCCCGGCCTGTGCGTTGTCGGTGCACTCACTGCGCTGATTTCCCATCCTGGCGTCGGGTGGAAGGCTGGTCCGCCCCCTCATGGCAGGGCTGGTCCGCCCTGGTCCAATCCTGCCCTATGTGAACCGCTTATGTCGCAAAACGTTCCTGTCCAGGCCCCGAATCTGTGGCTTGGAAGGGGGCGCCGGGTATACTCAAAGTTCAGCTACGCTCCCTGCTGAGGTGGCTGGCCGGCGGCTTGCTGACGGACCAAAACCTCCCGCAGGAAGCCAGTACCGGCCGGTGAGAATCCGGTTCAGTCGCCCAATGATGCGCGGACGGCCCTTGGAGGAACAATGTCGCACATCCTGTTACTGACGAACAGCACCGGTTCTTCGGTGGACATCCTGCCTGCCCTCGAGCTGCTGAACCACCGGGTCCATATCCTTCCCGCCGAACCCACTGCCCTGCTGGAAACGGACCCGTGCGACATCGTCCTGCTGGATGCGCGCAAGGACCTCGTGGGCGCCCGTTCCCTCACCCAGCTCCTGAAGGCCACCGGCCTCAGCGCACCGCTTGTCCTGATCCTCACCGAGGGCGGCATGGCCGCGGTTTCCTCCGCGTGGGCCGTTGACGACATCGTCCTTGATTCCGCCGGACCCGCCGAAGTTGAAGCGCGCATCCGGCTGTCCGTAGCCCGGGCCGTACCGGAGCAGGAGGACGCACCCAGCGAAATCCGGGCCGCCGGTGTGATCATCGACGAAGCAAGCTACACGGCACGGGTCAACGGCGCACCGCTGAACCTGACGTTCAAGGAGTTCGAGCTCCTCAAGTACCTGGCACAACACCCGGGCAGGGTCTTCACACGCCAGCAGCTGCTCACGGAAGTCTGGGGCTACGACTACTACGGCGGCACCCGCACCGTTGATGTCCACGTCCGCCGGCTCCGCGCCAAGCTCGGCGCGGACCACGAGAACCTGATCAGCACCGTCAGGAACGTCGGCTACCGCCTCACCCTGGTCAGGCAGCAGGAAGACGAACTGACCGAAGCCTGAGCCCGGCCCGCCTTTGCCGTATAGCCTTGGCTCATGACTCCAGCGCATCCGCAGAAGTGGCCCGTCCATGTCGTCCGGGGCGGGGTTGACCAGCAGCTCCTGAAAGACTGCCGCGACCTCCTGGCGGCAGCCGAGGAATCGGACGGCAATCCCTCGATCTCCGAACAGACCCTGGTGACCATGCGCGCCGGCGACTCCCCGGACCACGCCCTGCTGACGCTGGCCCTGTACGCGCCGGACGAGGACTCCGATCCCGCCACAGGCCAGGACCTGGCCGGATTCGCCGTCGTGGTGGACGAACCGGACGGTACCGGTGTCCTGGAAATCGCCGTGCACCCCTCGTACCGGAACCAGGGCGTGGCCGACCGGCTGGTGGGCGCGCTCAAGGAGGTGCGGGGATTCGACGGCTTGAAGGCCTGGTCCCACGGCAACCACGAGGCCGCCGCGGACCTCGCGGCCCGCTACGGCTACGCGCCCGTGCGCGAATTGTGGAAGATGCGGATGACGACGGCGGGCGCGGACCTGCCCGACGCCGGGCTGCCGGAAGGCGTGGCCATCCGTGCCTTCGTGCCCGGCAAGGATGAGGAGGCGTGGCTCGCGGCCAACCGGGCGGCGTTCGCGCACCACCCCGAGCAAGGAAACCTGACCCGCGCGGACCTGGACGCCCGGATGGCGGAGGACTGGTTTGATCCTGCAGGCTTCTTCCTCGCCGAAGACCGTGACGGCCGTTTGCTCGGCTACCACTGGACCAAGGTCCACCCGCGCCACGGAGGTCATCCGGCAATCGGCGAAGTCTATGTGGTGGGCGTTGCGCCGGAAGCGCAGGGCCTCGGCCTGGGGAAGGCCCTCACGATCGCCGGCATCAAGCATTTGCGCGACTCAGGACTGAACGGGGTCATGCTCTATGTGGATGCGGACAATACTGCGGCCGTTGCCTTGTACCGGCGGCTGGGGTTCACCCGGTGGGACATGGACGTCATGTACGGCCCGGCTGCCGGCTAGGTTAAGGACGCCGGAACATCGCCCGGCGGTGGGTGAAACAGGGCCGTGGGGCGGGTGAATGCTTGTAAGGTTGGAAGGGAGCCGTGCGGGGCGGAAGCGCCGGCACCACAGCGCCAGCCATAAGGAGAAGCCATGAACCCGGAACGCTCCGGAACAGCCACGTCCCAGGATGTTGCGTCGCCTGCGCGTGCGCGTTTCGGCTCCTCCGAGGTCCCTGCGGCAAGGGCCACCCAGGACCGCATCGACATCCCGGAATTCGCACCCAACCTCAAGCCTGAGGGCGACATCCGGCCGGACCGTTTCCTGGACCGCGAACTGAGCTGGCTCGCCTTTAATTCGAGGGTGCTGGAACTGGCCGAGGACCCCACCCTGCACCTCTTGGAACGCGTCAGCTTCCTGTCCATCTTCGCCTCCAATCTGGACGAGTTCTTCATGGTCCGCGTTGCCGGCCTTAAACGCCGGATCGCCACCGGCCTGGCCGTTCCCTCCCCCGCCGGTCTGAGCCCCGTGGAGGTGCTGGAGCGGATCAGCGAGGAAGCCCACCGGCTGCAGCAGCGGCACGCCCAGGTTTTCGCCGACCAGATCCGCCCGGCACTGGCGTACGAGCACATCCACGTCATGCAGTGGGGCGAACTGGACGACGCCGCCCAGCAGCAGCTCAGCGTGATGTTTGCCGAGAAGGTGTTCCCAATTCTGACGCCGTTGGCGGTGGACCCGGCGCACCCGTTCCCCTACATCTCAGGCCTGTCACTGAACCTTGCCGTCGTGGTCAGGAACCCGGTCAGCGACAAGGAACTGTTCGCCCGCGTCAAAGTGCCGGACCAGCTGCCCCGCCTGATTTCCATCGACGGGCCGCGGGCCGGCGCAGTCCCCGGACGGGTGGCACGGTTCATCGCCCTTGAGGAAGTCATTGCGGTCCACCTGGACAAGCTCTTCCCGGGCATGGAAGTTCTGGAGCACCACACGTTCCGCGTTACCCGCAATGAGGACGTGGAGGTGGAAGAGGACGACGCCGAGAACCTCCTGCAGGCGCTCGAGAAGGAACTGCTGCGCCGCCGCTTCGGCCCGCCGGTGCGGCTTGAGGTCACCACGGACATCAACCCGAACATCCGCGCCCTCCTGATCCGCGAACTTGGGGTCGAAGAGTCCGAGGTGTATTCGGTCCCCGCGCCGCTGGACATGCGCGGGCTGTCGGTGATTGCCGGAATCGACCGTGCCGACCTCCACTACCCCAAGCACATGCCGCACACCTCGCGGTACCTGAACGAATCCGAAACCTCCAAGGCCGCCAACGTTTTCGCCGCCATGCGGCGACGGGACATCCTGCTGCACCACCCGTACGATTCCTTCTCCACCTCGGTGCAGGCATTCCTGGAGCAGGCGGCGTCGGACCCCAAGGTCCAGGCGATCAAGCAGACCCTCTACCGCACGTCCGGGGACTCCCCCATTGTGGACGCCCTGATCGACGCCGCCGAGGCAGGCAAGCAGGTCCTGGCCCTGGTGGAAATCAAGGCACGCTTCGACGAGCAGGCCAACATCTCCTGGGCCCGGAAGCTGGAGCAGGCCGGCGTGCATGTGGTGTACGGCATCGTCGGCCTGAAGACGCACTGCAAGCTTTCGCTGGTGGTACGCCAGGAAGTCGACGGGCTGCGCCGGTACTGCCACATCGGCACCGGCAACTACCACCCCCGCACCGCCCGCTACTACGAGGACCTGGGCCTCCTGACCGCGAACGAGCAGGTGGGCGAGGACCTTTCCAAGCTGTTCAACCAGCTCTCCGGCTACGCCCCCAAGTCCACCTTCAAGCGTTTGCTCGTGGCACCCCGGTCAGTCCGGTCCGGACTCATCGACCGGATCGAGACGGAGATCCGCAACGCGAGGGCCGGCGTGCCCGGCCATGTGCAGATCAAGGTCAACTCGATGGTGGACGAGGCCATTATCGATTCGCTGTACCGTGCCTCGCAGGCCGGAGTGAAGGTGGACGTTATCGTCCGCGGCATCTGTTCGCTGCGCCCGGGGGTCCCGGGACTGAGCGAAAACATCACGGTGCGCTCCATCCTGGGCAGGTTCCTCGAGCACTCACGGGTCTTCGCTTTTGCCAATGGCGGCGACCCCGTGGTGTACATCGGTTCCGCGGACATGATGCACCGCAACCTGGACCGCCGGGTGGAGGCCCTGGTCCAGCTGAGCAGTGCCGACGACATCACCTATGTCCTGGACCTCCTGCGGCGCTACATGGACCCGGAAACGTCCAGCTGGCACTTGGACAACGAAGGCGCGTGGACGCGGCACCACCTTTCGGACGACGGCGAGCCGCTTGAGGATGTCCAGTCCTGGCTGCTGGCATCCCGGCCGCGGCAGCGCACCCTGAGCCGGCGCTAGGCAGCGCATTGTCGAGCGATGCACTCGTAGCCGACCAGACTGACCACCCGGGGGAACCCGTAGCCGTGACGGCTGCGGGTGCCATCCCGTGGCGGGTCACCAAGGACCGGCTGGAAGTCCTGTTGATCCACCGGCCGCGCTATGACGACTGGTCATGGCCCAAGGGAAAGATTGACGACGGCGAGACCGTCCCCGAATGCGCTGTGCGGGAGGTGCGCGAGGAGATTGGACTCGAGGCGCCCCTGGGAATTCCCTTGCCGCCCATCCACTACCACGTCGCTTCAGGCCTCAAGAAGGTCTACTACTGGGCGGTCAAAGTCAACGGCAATGGCCTGGTTCCGGACGGCAAGGAGGTGGACAGCGTGATGTGGTGCGGGCCCGAGAAGGCGGCCCGGCTGCTGTCCAACCCGTCCGACGTCGGCCCTTTGGAGTACCTGCGGGACGCGCATGAGCGCGGCAGCCTGGACACGTGGCCCCTGGTGGTGCTCCGCCACGCCAAGGCCAAACCCCGCTCATCCTGGAGCAAGGCGGAAGGTGAGCGGCCCCTGGCCGCCACCGGGACCCGCCAGGCGCAGGCCGTTGGAAGGCTCCTGCAGGCATGGAAGCCGATGCGCGTGGTTACCAGCCCGTGGCTGCGCTGCGTTGCCACCGTTGCCCCGTACGCACGGGCTACGGGAGCGAAGGTGAAGCTCGCCGAGGGACTGACCGAGCACAGGCACCAGCGCAGCCCGCGGAAGACGGCCGCCGTCATCGAATCCCTCTTTGACAAGCAGCGGCCGGTGGTTGCCTGCACCCACCGGCCCGCCCTGCCAACAGTGCTCAAGCAGCTTGCCGGCCACATGCCTTCACACCTGGCGAAATTGTTGCCGGCGGACGAGCCCTTCCTCTCCCCCGGCGAGCTCGTGGTATGCCATGTAACGCAGGGCGGGAAGAAGCGGATCGTGGCGGTGGAACAGTTCAAGCCGTTTGACGACTAGCCACACTTCGGCTTGACCCCGGGCTCCCGTCCGTCTTGACTGGGTGGACTACGCACTGTTCTGGGGGGATAACGTGCACGCTGCCACTCTCGCTGTTGTCGACGACTTTCCGCTGCCGGCGCTGCTCTGGCCGGTCGTTCTTGCCGGCGTTGTGTACTGGCTGCTTTCGCGGGTGATCCGGAGGGCAAGGGATGGCAGCCCACGGGCTTCGGCGTCGCGGCACGCATTCCTGACGGGCCTGATCGGATGGCTTGCCAGTTCCCTGGTTCCGGCCGCGAACGCAGGAATTATCCCCCTTCCCCACTCGGCGGCCGCTCCGGTGGATATCCTCCCTGCCCTTGCATGGCCGGTCCTCGGCTGCGTGGCCGCACACGCGCTGGGGCAGGCCAGCTACCCCAAGGCACGCGCCAGGCCGGTCCTGCAGAGCGGAAAACCTCCCAGGCTCCGGGGGTTCGTTTCCCGTCCGCTCGCCTGGACGGTGGCGGTGATCTTCCTCCTGTCCGCTGCCCAGATCGCTTGGACGTACACGCTGCCCGGTTTCGCTCCCCTTGAGTACGGGTCACGTCCGGATGGTGACGGCGGCTATGCCACCTTCGGCGGGGAAGGCCGAATCGCCGGAATGGACTTGGGGACGTACCTGGGTGCGGCGTTGGTCATCCTGGCAGGGGGAACCCTCGCCGTGCTGTTCCTGACCAGCCGCAGGGCGCCGGTAGACGGACTCGCTCCGGGACCGGACAGGCTCCTGCGAACCATCACCTCGAACCGCCTGCTCCGTACGGTGGCGACCATCGCGTCCGGGTTGGCGGCCATTGCGGGGAACCACGCAGCCCGGCCCGATCCGTCCACCGGACCGTCCAACTGGTTCAACCCGGCAGGGGCCCTGAACCTGGCTGTCCTGCTGCTGATGCTGTTGTGGGCCCCGCCGAGGCTTCCCGGACCATCGCCGGTCCCGGGGAAGGGCGCGGCGGGAGGGCAACCGGTGACCAGACTCATGGTGTCGATCGGCGCGACCATGGGACTGGCCGCATTCCTGCCCGTGCCCGCAGCAATTTTCGCCCCGGGAGCGTTTGCGGGGCAGCCGGCGGTCTTCGTTGCCGCGTCGGCGTGCGGCGTCCTGGCGGTTGTTTCACTCGGCGAGCTGTTGGTCCACCGGAACTACGGAACCCCGGAAGAGCCCCGCAGTTGGCCGCGCCACGCGATTGCACCCGGCATGGCCGGCACCCTCGTGGTGGCTGCGGCCGTATTTGTGGCTGTTGTGCTTGTGGTGGCCTGGCGCCGGATGGGGCCGGAAGTGGGGCCGTCCTGGCAGGTGACGGCGTGGAGCAGCGCAGGAATCGTGCTCGTTGCCAGTGTTCCGTTGGTCCTGGCCCGGCGTCGGAGCAGCGTCCCGGGGCCGGTTCCGGGGCTGGACGCCGCGCTTCGAGCCATCACTGTGCACCGCGTGGTCCGGACTCTGGCCGCGTTCCTGGCCGCCCAGGCAGGGGTGCTGCTGATGGCCGCCGGGCCACAGCTGCAGCGGCCGTCGCCCCCGGGCCTGGAGCGGTGGGACGTCCTGTGGCAGGTGTCCCCCGCCCTCGGTGCTTTGCTGGCCGCCGCTGCCGTGGTCATCGCCGTGATCCCGGTGGCAGCGGTTGGCCCGCGTCATGGCGCGGCGTCTACGCAGCCCTTGGTCCCCGCTGCAAAGTAGACTTGGGGCGTGAGCATCCCTACGCCTTATGAAGACCTCCTGCGCGATGTCCTGGCCACCGGCACCCATAAATCGGACCGCACGGGCACCGGAACCACCAGCGTTTTCGGGCGCCAGATCCGCTTTGACCTCTCCAAGAGTTTCCCGCTGATCACCACCAAGCGGGTCCACTTCAAGTCCGTGGCGGTGGAGCTCCTGTGGTTCCTGCGCGGCGAGACCAACATCAAGTGGATGACGGACCAGGGCGTCACCATCTGGAACGAGTGGGCGGATGAGGACGGCGACCTCGGCCCGGTTTACGGCGTGCAGTGGCGAAGCTGGCCCACCCCTGACGGCGGCCACATCGACCAGATCGCTGAACTCATTGAGAACCTGAAGTCGAATCCGGACTCCCGCCGGCACATCGTGTCAGCGTGGAACGTCTCCGAACTCAATGACATGGCGCTCCCGCCCTGCCACGCGTTCTTCCAGTTCTACGTGGCCAACGGCAAGCTGTCCTGCCAGCTTTACCAGCGCTCCGCTGACATGTTCCTGGGAGTGCCGTTCAACATCGCTTCCTATGCGCTGCTGACCTGCATGGTCGCCCAGCAGGTGGGGCTTGAGCCCGGCGAATTCGTGTGGACCGGCGGGGACGTGCACATCTACGAGAACCACATGGACCAGGTCCTCAAGCAGCTGGAACGCGAGCCCTACGAGTACCCGCAGCTGAAGATCACCCGCAAGCCTGCCTCGATCTTCGACTACACGCTGGAAGACTTCGACGTGGTGGGCTACCAGCACCACCCCACCATCAAGGCGCCGATCGCCGTATGAGCACCGAAAACTTCACCGATCCCCAGTCCTTCACCGAGGAGCTGGCCGCCTCAACCACCGGCGTCGGCCTGGTCTGGGCACAGACCTCCGACGGGGTCATCGGCAAGGACGGGGACATGCCCTGGCACCTGCCGGAGGACCTCAAGCATTTCAACCGGCTCACCACCGGGCACCCCGTGATCATGGGCCGGAAGACCTGGCTGTCCTTCCCGGACAAGTACCGTCCGCTGCCCGGACGCACCAACATCGTCATCACCCGGCAACAGGGCTGGGCCAACACGCCCGAGGCGGAGGGCGCCGTCGTGGTTCCCTCCCTGGATGACGCGCTCCTTGAGTCGCAGTTCGTCGACGGCGGCGAGACCGTCTGGATCCTGGGCGGCGGTGAGGTCTTCCGCCAGTCCACGGACCTCGCCAACGTTGCGGTGGTCACCACCATCGATATGAAGGCCGACGGCGACACCTTCGCCCCGGAGCTCGGCACCAGTTGGGAGGCCACCGCCTCCGTCCCGCCGGACGGGTGGCTGACGGCCGCCAACGGCACACGCTACCGATTCACCAAATGGTCACGGACCGAGGGCTAGGAACATGCTGAAGAAACCGGAAACCCTGTTCGTCCTGGGTTACATGCTGCTGCCCCTGCTGGCGCTGCTCTCCGCGATCGTGGGGCTCACCATGATCCTGGGCGGCAACAAGATCGCCGGAGCCATTGTGCTGGTGGTGGTCACACAGGTGTTCACCTTCGGGGCGTTCTTCGCCCTGCGTGCGCGGAAGGCAGCGGTGCTGGAGCAGTCGGACCAGGGCTAGGGCTTTCGGCAGCGGCATGGGAAGGACACCCCATCGCGGCCGAGCAGCTCCTGCCCTAGTCTGGGCACACAGCACTCTGGGGGCTGTTGGATGAATATTGGGGGGAATCCTGGTGGCAGGAACTTTGTGGGGCGCCGACGTCGAGCAACTGCGGACCCTCGCGCAGCAGTTCAACAAAACGGCGGACCTGCTTCAGCAGCAGTCCACGCAGCTGAGCAGCCAGATCAACAACAATCCGGCCTGGAAAGGCGCAGACGCCCAGCGGTTCCGGTCTGACTGGAACAGCAGCCACCGGACCCTCCTCCAGCAGACAGTCTCGCGGCTTCAGCAGGAATCGAAAGTACTGCTCAAGAACGCCGATGAGCAGGAGAAAGCCAGCACGTCTGGCGGGCCTGGCTCCGCCACGGGTGGCGGAGTGCCAGGTGTTCCCGGATCACCCGCTGCTCCAAACCCGTGGGGCCCGGACTGGCTCGCAAAGGGCTCCCCTTTCAGGGATGCTTGGGGCCTCCGTGGAACGTTCAAGAGCGCCCTGGACCTGCCCAAGAATGTCTTTGGGCTGGCCACGATGGCCTCCCAGGGGCTGGACAAATTCACCGACGCCGCCCGCTGGGCGAAGCTTCCGGGCAATAGCATCACGTACAACCTGCTGGATTCAGGCACGGATCTCCTCGGACTGAAGAATCTGCAGAAATACATCCCGGCGCTCAACCAGTTCGGCGGAGTATTCAAAGAAAGCCCCTGGCTGTTCAAAGGCCAGGGCGCAATCCTGGAAGGCCTTGGAAAGGGCGGACTCGGCCGGGGCCTGGGCTGGGCAGGCGTGGGCTTGAACGCCTTCGACGCCGCCGGATATCTCGCAGAAGGGAAATACGAAGAGGCCGGTTGGTCGGGCGCCAAGGCGGCACTTGGCGTGGCCTGCTTCCTGCCGCCTCCCGCCGGAACCATCTGCACCGTAGTCAGTGCCGGAATTGCCATCTACGAAATCCCCGCGGTCAAGGAATTCGTCAACAGTGCGGCCAGCAACGTGGTGGACACAGTGGCCAGCGCCGTTAAAGATCCGGGCAAGTTCGTCGAAGACACCGGCAAGAACCTGGCAGACCTCGGCAAGAGTGCGGCCAGCTTCCTTGGCTTCGGATAATTCAACTAAAGGACAAACTCGTGACAACCAGCACTGAACTCATCGAATCGCCGGACACGGCAATCGGCTTCGGCTTTGCCGAAATCGCATACCTGATCAGAAGGTTCGATACCGAAGCCGCCAGGAAGTCCGGCCAGGTACTCCGTTTGGAAGAGGAAGTCAGGTCGGACCCGATCTGCATCGCCGGAAGTTCTTCACTTCTGGGCCGAGGCTTCGCCAGCGTCGACGACGACCTTGAACTGGAAGGGCCGGCGGTGCCCGTCGCATACGCCCTGTCCAAGGCCGTCCGGTGGTCCGAAATCAGCCTGGTTGACGCGGAGAAAACCGATACTGTGGTGCACGTGGAGTCGGACAAGGTATCTCTGCTGATGCAGCCCAGAACGCTGGGCACTTGGTTCGTCTTCGCCCAGGACCCCGATTTCGACGGCGCAGATGCCGAACTCTTCCTCATCGAGCAACACAGGCAAACCCATCCCGAGGGGACCGCGTTCATCCGGGTTAAGTCGATCTCCGGTGAAGACCACCTGCTCATCCGACCAGATGGCCTTGCCTGGGCGGTGGGCAAAGTCATTGACCCTACAAAGGATGTCGAGGAAATCACCGGCCTGGACACAGCCGGCCTGCTCACCCGGCTTCGGGAAACCCGGGGAGAAACCAAATGAGCAGCGAGGCGCCCCAACCCGGGCCTCCGGCACGGCGCAAAGGCTACTACAAACGCCAGATCGAATTGGAAGCCGGGAAGCAGGGACTGACGCCCGAGGAATACGGGGTCTACAAGGGCTCAACCGGCAGCGCCATCAAGCCCATCAACTCGGCCGGCGGCCTGCTCTTCCTGGCCATCCTGATATCGCTGTTCTCTGGAGTAGTCGTCGTAGCCGCCATTATTCTGCTCACCGGTGAAGGGGTCACCAACTGGGTGCAATTCGTCTTCGGCTGTGCAATCGCCCTTGTCCTGGTACCGACATCATGGGCCTACTACTTCAAAGAACGTAAGGCAGTGCGCCTCCGGAAGGCAGCGGGAAAGACTCTTGAACCCCCTACCCGCCGCTCAGGCAGGCCGGACTGGTAGGAAGACTCGGAATGGGGGTATCCCGGAACCCAGTGCACTCCGGATTGGTTGGGGGCCAGGATCGGCATGGCCAAGCGTAGTAAGGGCGTGCCGCAGGAACCTGGCTACGTTCCTTACCCGCCGCCCAAACAGCGCGTGCTGCATCGCCTCGCCGAGAACGGGGAGGCGGTGGCCTACACCGAGGAGGAGTACGGCGTCCGCAAGGATGATGGCCTGGGCCTCGTCGAACCCGTGAACAGTTCGGGTGGTCTGCTGTTCCTCTCAATCCTGATCACCCTTGCATTCGGCGGGATGCTGTACGGCCTGGTTCAAATCGCCATCACCGGACAATGGGAGATCCTCGGCCGCACGTGGTGGATGTTCCTGCTGATCCAGATCCCGCTGCTCGGCGCCTGGGCCGGCTACTTCAAGGAGCGCAAAGCCGAAAAGCTGCGCAGAGCGAAGAACCTCCCGCGGCCGGTGGAATAGCGCCTAAAGGAGTGTGCCGCCGTCGTACCTTTCCTGCTCGCCCACGCGTGACGTAACCGACTGCGCCCTTCCGGACGCGAAGTCTAAACTGGACGAATGACTACAGCAGCTACCCCTTCCGTCGGCCTGGTCGGATGGCGCGGCATGGTCGGTTCCGTCCTCATGCAGCGCATGCAGGACGAGGGCGACTTCGCCAACATCAACCCGGTGTTCTTCTCCACCTCCAACGCGGGAGGTGCCGCGCCGTCGTTCGCTGACAGCGCCGGCAAGCTCGAGAACGCGTTCGACGTCGACACGCTGGCAAAGCTGCCCATTATCGTCACCGCCCAGGGCGGCGACTACACCAAGCAGGTCCACGGCGAGCTGCGCAGCCGCGGCTGGGACGGCCTCTGGATCGACGCCGCCTCCACCCTGCGCATGAGCGACGATTCGATCATCGTGCTGGACCCCATTAACCGCGACGTCATCGACAAGGGCCTGGTCAACGGCACCAAGGACTTCATCGGCGGCAACTGCACCGTCTCCTGCATGCTCATGGGCCTCGGCGGCCTGTTCAAGAACGGCCTGGTGGAGTGGGGAACCTCCATGACCTACCAGGCAGCATCCGGCGGCGGCGCCCGGCACATGCGCGAGCTGCTCAGCCAGTTCGGCACGCTCAACGCCGAGGTCAGCACCGAACTGGACGACCCCGCGTCGGCCATCCTGGACATCGACCGCAAGGTCCTGGCCCACCAGCGCACCGACATCGACGCCACCCAGTTCGGCGTCCCCCTGGCCGGCTCCCTGATCCCCTGGATCGACGCGGACCTGGGCAACGGGCAGTCCAAGGAAGAGTGGAAGGCCGGGGTTGAAACCAACAAGATCCTGGGCACCTCCGAGGAAACCCATGTGATCATGGACGGCCTCTGCGTCCGCATCGGCGCCATGCGCTCCCACTCCCAGGCCCTGACGCTCAAGCTGCGCGAGGACCTGTCCGTCGCCGAGATCGAGAAGCTCCTGGACGAGGACAACCAGTGGGCCAAGGTTGTCCCCAACACCAAGGAAGCCTCCATGGCGGACCTCACCCCGGTGGCCGCTTCCGGCACCCTGGACATCCCGGTGGGCCGCATCCGCAAGATGGAGATGGGTCCGCAGTACATCAGCGCCTTCACCGTGGGCGACCAGCTCCTCTGGGGCGCCGCCGAGCCGCTGCGCCGCATGCTCAACATCGCCACCGGCAACCTGTAGCAGCCCGCCCGGCCGCCGCGCAGGCAGATCATGGCATTCCTTGCACTCGCCCTGATCACCGTGGTTGCCATGGCCGGCCCGCTGCTGGCGTTGCCGGCCAAATGGCGGGTGCCAGTGGTGGCCGGCGAGCTGTTCGCCGGCGTCGCCATCGGCCGGAGCGGGCTGAACCTGATCGACGCTTCCGACCCCACGCTGCGGCTCCTGTCCGACGTCGGTTTTGCGCTGTTGATGTTCGTCGTCGGTACCCATGTCCCCGTACGGGATGCCCGACTCCGGTCAGCCTTGGGCCACGGTGCCGTGCAGGCCGTGGTGGCAGCGGCCTTGGCTGCTGCCACAGGAGTCGCCGTGGCGGCAGCCTTCGGTACCGGCCACGCCCCGCTCTATGCGGTCCTGCTCGCTTCCTCCTCAGCGGCGATGGTCCTGCCCATCGTTGACTCACTGGGCCTCGGCGGCCCTCCCGTGCTGGCCATGACGGCACAGGTGGCCATCGCGGATGTCGCCTGCATCGTGGCGCTCCCCCTGGCCCTGGACCCCGCGAACGCCGGCCGGGCGGCCGTGGGAGCCCTCGCCGTCGCACTGTGCGCCGTGGTGCTGTTCCTGCTGCTGCGACGTGCCGAGCAGTCAGGCGCCCGGGCCAGGCTGCACAAATTGTCGGAAAACCGGAGGTTCGCCCTGGAGCTCCGCATCCAGCTGGCAATCCTCTTCGCCTTGGCCGGACTGGCGGTGCTCAACAACGTCTCCATCATGCTCGCCGGCTTCGCCTTCGGCCTGGTGGTGGCTGCCGTGGGTGAGCCCCGTCGGCTCGCCCACCAGTTGTTCGCGGTGAGCGACGGGTTCCTGGGACCCGTCTTCTTCGTGTGCCTGGGCGCCTCGCTGAACCTGAGCGAGCTGGCGGCGCACCCCGGCATGATCCTGCTGGGACTGTGCCTCGGTGGCGGATCCCTTCTCATCCATGCGGTCCTCCGCCTCCTCGGCGTGCCCGCCATCCTCGGCGTCTTGTCCGCAGCCCAGCTTGGCATTCCGGTGGCCGCGGCCAGCATAGGAACCCGGACGGGTGTCCTGCTCCCCGGTGAGGGCGCCGCGGTGCTCCTCGGCCCCCTGGTCACCATCACCGCGAGTGCCTTCGCAGGACAGCGTGCCGCCCGGCGGTGGGCACCGCCGGCAACTGGGAAGCCGATTCCGGGAACCTAGCGTCCAAGAAAGCCGAGATACTCCTGGGCGGCCTTGGCGAGCGTTTTATGGGCGGCCGGGCCAAGGGGCGCGTCGGCGTCGAACATTTCCGGCACGACGACGGCACTCCGGCCGGTGCCGTGGACAGTCCAGGTGCCGGCAACCTTCCCCGCGGCCACCACAGTCTTCTTGAAGATACCGTTCCCGCCGGGAACGATCAGGTCGAAGTGCTCCGGCGCCAGGACGGGCGTGCGGTCGGTGTAGCCGAGGACGAACTCGTCAAAACCGGGCAGCAGGTGCACGGAGCGGGCGCCCGGCAGGCCGGCCTCGAGGAGGGCCGCCGTTTCGGGCGACATCCAGTACGTGGTGCCCTCGCATTCCAGCTCCTCCAACTGCCCGCTGACCTCCCGGAGCGCGGCCCTCACCTCGGTCAGCGGCAGCTGCGTCCACCAGGCGAAGTCCCGCAGCGTGGCCGGCCCGTGGCTGCGGAAGTAGCGGAGCAGGAATTCCGCGACTGCTTCCTCACGGTCCAGGGCACGGGATGAGGGTATCCACTGCTCGTAGGCCGCGATCAGCTGCTGGTTCCCGGCCAGGGGACCCAGCACCAGCCAGCCGTGCCGGCAGAGCGAGCCCAGGAGGTGGACGCCCCGCTGCCCCTGGGTCGGCTGGCCGCCGGCGTCGAACACCCGGAACAATTCGGGGCGGCTGACGGGACCATCCGCCAGAATCCGGTCAAGGGCGAGGTCCCGTGCCTTCTCAACGTCCGCCCATGCAATGTCCAGCTGGCGGTGCCGGGCTGCGATGCTGCGGGTGATCCGCTCGGCAGTCAGATCGAGCATCCAGCGCAGGTCCTCGGGCGCCACCAGATGCAACGTTCCCCGCATCGGCCAGGACCGGACCACCGTGCCGCTGTCGATGGCCGCCCGTACCTCGCTGATCCCGGCGCCCGGCACCCGCGCCCCGACGGCCCACAGGGCTGCCGGCAGGTCCTGGGCCTGCATGGCTGTCATCCACCGGACCAGCTCCGGCACTGAGCCGCCGCCAGCGCCCAGCAGCCGCTGCGATGCGAGCCGCAGCCTGCCTATCATCCTGCGGTCGCGCAGGGCACCTCGTGCAGCCATGGCCCCATCCTAGGCCGGTCACCCCCGGCGCGGAGCCGTCAGGGCTTAGAGCTCCAGCCCGATCAGCAGCGGTTCGGGGTGGAGCAGGATCCCGAAACGGCGCTCGACGCCGGCGCGCACCTCCCGCGCCACCGCCGCCATATCGGCCGCGCTGGCTGTGCCGCGGTTGGTGACCGCGAGGGTGTGCTTAGTGGAAAGTGAGGCACGGCCCCCGGAGACGCTTCCAGGTTCCAGCCCGAACCCTTTGCCGAACCCGGCCTGGTCAATCAGCCACGCTGCCGAAAGTTTCACCAGCCCGTCCCCGCCTGCCGGGTAGCGGGGAGCCGATTCCGGCAGCGTTTCGGCGACGTCGGCCGGGACGATGGGATTGGTGAAGAACGAACCGGTGGAATAGGTATCCCTGTCGTCGGCGTCCCACACCATCCCCTTGGAGGCGCGCAGCCGCAGCACTTCCCGGCGGACGTCATTGGCGTATGCTCGCTTGCCCACCTCGACGCCGAGGGAACGGGCCAGCTCGGCGTACCGTATGGGTGCGCTCATGCGGCCCAGCGGCAACTGGAATTCAACGGTGAGGACCACGTACCGGGGAGAACCGTCAACGGTGGTCCGCTTAAGGATGGAGTCCCGGTAACCGAATTTCAGTTCCGAATTAGTGAACGTTTGCACGGCGTTCCGCTCGCGGTCCCAGGTACGGACTGCGGCAATGGTCTGTGACACTTCGGCGCCGTAGGCACCCACATTTTGGACGGGAGTGGCCCCGGTTGAGCCAGGAATACCGGACAAAGCCTCAATCCCGGACCAGGCGTGGCGGACGGCGTGCTCCACCAGCCGGTCCCAGTTGTGGCCGGCCTGCACCACAACGGCAACACCCCCGCACGAGTCTTCCGCGTTCACCGTGAAGCCCTCCGAGGCGATCTTGACCACGGTACCGGGGAACCCGTCGTCGGACACCAGGAGGTTGGAGCCGCCGCTGATGATCAGGAGCTGCCGCCCTGCGGCGTCCGCCGACCTGACGGCGTCGATGATCTCCTCCTCCGTCCGGGCTTCGATGAAGGCGCCGGCGGGGCCGCCGACGGCGGACGTGGTCAGCTGGGAAAGCATGGTGACAGTCACCCGTCAACAATACTAGGGAACCGCCGGGCGACCCGTCGTCGCGGCTTCCTGACCCACCTGTGCCACAAAAAGGGTTGAGGGAGGATGCCCACGGGGGCGTCCTCCCTCAACCCTGTTGAGCAGCCGGGCCTATGCGCCGGCCGGGCGGTGTTGCCGGCGCTGCCTCAGGCCAGTTTGACCAGCGCCTGGGCCTTCATCAGCACCTTCTGCCCGGCCGCGATGACGGTGAGGTCGATCCGCGCGGTGTTGGCCTCGGCATCGAGCTTTCCGATGATGCCGCTGACCTCGATGGTGGCGCCGGGTTCAGGGGTGCCGGTGGTATCGGTGACCAGGACAGGCTTGGTGAAGCGGGTCTGGAAATCAACGACGGCGGCGGGATCGCCTGCCCAGTCCGTCACCAGCTGGACGGCAGAGCCCATGGTGAACATGCCGTGCGCGATGACGCCGGGCAGTTCCACACCGGTGGCAAAGGCCTCGTTCCAGTGGATGGGATTGAAGTCACCGGAGGCGCCGGCGTACTTGACCAGGTCGGTGCGGGTCACCTCAATGGTGCGGCTGCCAATGTCCTGGCCCGGGCTGAGTTCGTGGATGCTGAAGCTCATGGCTACTGTCCCTCTCCGCGGACCAGGATGGATGAGTTGGTGGTGGTGACGTGCTTGCGTGAATCGTCGTGGCCGAGGGCGAAGATCTCGGAGCGGGTGGTGATCATGGCGCCGCCGCCCATGGCCCGGACGCCGTCGACGTGCAGCTCCGCGACGAGGCGGTCTCCGGCCACGATGGCGCGGTGGTGGATGAAACGCTGGTCGGCGTGGACCACGCGCGAGAAGTCAATACCGGCTTCCGGATCCTCGATGAGCTGGGCATCGGCGCGCTGGGCGATGATGATGGCGAAGGTGGGCGGGGCTACGAGATCGCCGTGACCCAACGACTTCGCTGCCTCGACGTCGAAGTGCGCGGCGTGGGTGGCCTTCACGGCGCGGGCGAACTCGCGGATTTTCTCCCGGCCAACGTCGTACACCTCTGCGGCAGGGTAGCTTCGGCCCTGCAGATCCGGATTGATAGTCATGGATTCCAGCCTATCCTCCGCGTGTTGGCGGCAGGAAAACGCGGAGGATAGGCTACCGGCGGAGGTTCTTACGAATGGACTGGCCGCGGACCACCATGCCCACGACGTGCAGCACCAGGCCCAGGCCGATCAGCGGCAGGGACGCCATGGCAAGACCCTGGTTGCCGCCCGTGTTGCCGATGACATTGAGGACGATGCCGACGGCGATCAATCCCATCGCGCTGAAAACCAGGACTTTATAGCGGGTTGGCGCGGTGGCCCAGAATTCGTTCAGCACCGTCCAAGTCTACCGAGCGCCGCGGCCGGGCAAATCCCAAGCTCAGAACAAGGCCTCCTGCAGGGCAGGAACCGCAGAGGCGTACTCCCCCAGCACGATGGTCCGGGCGGCGATCTGGGAGAGGTTGACCACGAAGGGGGCGTCCGTGCCGTCCAGCCGCGCCAGGGCGTTAGCTCCGCTCAGGGAACTGACGTCGAAGCCGTGCCGGCCCCGGTCCAAAGCGTGCGGGTAGGCGTGGCGGGGCGCCGCGCCGTGGAGGGCTCCGGCGTGCGCGGGCCTGGCCCACTGTTCCTCCACCACATCGAAGCCGTCGACGGCGGCAGTCGCCAGCAGTGCCCGCGCCCCAGCAGCAGCGCGGGTATTGACGGCCGCCAGCTCCGCGGCCGGGAGCGGGTTCAACAGCGCCTCCGCCTTGGCCGCGGACCGCACCTGCTGGGTCAGGCCGGCCTGGGCTGTCACCAGGTCCTCGAGAATGCGGACCACCCTTCCGTCCCGCGCCCTCGCGACGTAGCTCGCCGCTGCGGCCCCCTGTTCGGCCAGCCTGTTCCACTTCCGCGGGCCGGAGGCCGTTCCCACCTTCGTTGTCCCGCCGGCGAACGTGGCCACGTACAGCCAGTGTTCCTGCATCAGGTAGTCCCGCAGGCCGGGCGTCACGCGGCCGCCACGGTGGAAGTCGTGCATCAGCCGGGACTCATCGAGCACGAAGCACCGCTCGCACTGCTTGCCGCGGACGGCGGGAGCCCCTGCGGCGCAAAGGATATGGTCCCGCCTCGTGGACGAGTGCACCACTGTATGCCCCAGGCAGGACTTGCCGGGGTGGACTACCTCGAAGCCAAGCCGTGCGTGCGGTTGGAGGCTGAGCTGCCGGAAGCCCCCGGCTGGTGACTGGAGGCGCAAAACCGGATTGCCGGCGTCGTGCGCGGCGGTGGAAGCGTGCGTCCCCGGGAAGGCGCCCACGCCATCCCAAAAGACCCCGTGGACCAGATAGCGGGTATCGGTCAACGGGGTCTCCTGAAACGTGGTGTGGCTAGAGTGCGGGCTGGACCCCGAAGGCAACGGCGAGCTTCATGATCTTCTCTGCGCGGCCCAGGCGGGGCAGGTCCGAGCCGTCACGGATGACGCGGCCGTTGGCTTCGAAGTCGTTCATGAAGTCGGTGGCCCAGGCGACGTCCGACGGCGTGGGGCTGATGACCTCGTTGATCACGGGTGTCTGGTCGATGGCCAGGCACAGCTTGCCGGTCATGCCCATCATCACCGTGATGCCGGTCTGCTCGCGCAGGATGGGGTGGTTGGTGCCCACGGTGGGGCCGTCGATCGGGCCGGGCAGGTTGCCGACGCGGCTGGCAACCACGAGCTTGGCGCGCGGGTAGGCCATGGCCTCCGGGGTGGCCGCCATGCCGGTATCGCGGCGGAAGTCACCGGAACCGAACGCCAGCCGGAATGCGCCCTGGGCCTTGGCGATGTTGTTGGCCTCTTCGATGCCGACGGCGGACTCCACCAGCGGGATCACGGGAGTCTTGCCGTCCATGCGGTGGAAGCTCTCGGTGACCTGGTCCGCCGATTCGGTCTTGGCGAGCATGACACCGAGCAGGCCCGGGGTGCCGCGCAGACCGGCGAGGTCATCGGCCCAGAACGGGCTGGTGGCGTCGTTGATCCTGACCCAGGCCTCGCCGCCGGCGGTCAGCCAGTCGATAACGTTGTTCCTGGCCTGGTCCTTCTGCGACGGGTCCACGGCATCTTCAATATCCAGGATGATCGAATCAGCGCGGGACACTGCCGACTGATCAAAGAGCTCCGGCTTCATGGCATTGACCAGCAGCCACGAACGGGCGATCTCTGCGGGGATATTGCGTTCCGGCCTTACGGTTTCGGCGGGGATGGTAGACGTCATGGTTTCTACAGTATCCGCCCCGCCAGCGGCACGGCGAAGAAAACGGCCCGCTTGTGAGGATCAATACGAACTAAACGGGTTGTGACCGGCCTGGCGGGGAAAGCAGCCGGCAGTAGTTGCCGTTTTGGAGCTTCCAAAACGGCAACTACTGCCAGCCAGGTGGCGCTTAGGGGATGTTGCTGCCGCGTGCCGTCACCCAGAGCCGGTACCACTCGGCGCGGGTCATGGCGCCGGCCACCCGTTCAGCGTCCCGGCACGCACGGATCCGGTCCGGGTTGGCCGTCCCGATCACGGGCGCGATCCCGGCCGGATGCTTCATCAGCCAGCCCAACAGGACCGCTTCGCCGGAGGTTCCGTACTCCCCCGCCAGTTCCGCCACAAGCTCTGTGGTGGCGGCCTCGGCAGAGGTGGGGCTTTCCAGCTCCGCCCCTGTGTAGGTGCCGCGGGCAAGGGACCCGTACGCCTGCAGGGTGATGTTGTTGCGGGCGCAGTACTCGAGCGTGCCGTGCGGGAAACTGTAGTCCAGGTGCTCCGCGTGGTTGACCAGGACCTGGCTTTCCAGCCACGCCCGCTTGAGCAGGCTCATCTCCAGCTGGTTGGCCACCACGGGCGTCTCCAGGCGATCCTGCAGCACCTCGATCTGCGCCGCTGACATGTTGGACACGCCCAGCTGCCGGACTTTGCCTTCGGCCATGAGCTGCCCGACGGCGGATGCCACCTCCGCAGGGTCCGCCAGGGGGTCCGGGCGGTGCAGGAGGAGAATATCCACGTACTCCGTCCGCAGCCGTTTGAGGCTTCCATTGACCCGCTCAAGGATGGCTTCCCGGCTCAGGTCGTAGTGGGTCTGCAGGCCACGTTCGTTGAGCCTGATGCCGCACTTGGTCTGCAGCCGGATCCGCTCCCGCAGGCCCGGGGTGGCCGCCAGCACTTCACCAAAGACGGCTTCCGACTTTCCGCTCCGGTAGATGTCCGCGTGGTCGAACAGGGTGATACCTGCGTCCATGGCCGCCTGGACGGCGGCAGCGGCCTGGTCCACATGCTTGGTTTCATGCGGTTCGTCAGACCAGCTGCCACCCAGCCCCATGCACCCATAAATGAGTTCCTGCATCAGGGGCGCCCGCTTCCACGGCTGCCGTGCATCAGCGCAGCCACGCGGTGGTGTTCGCCGGCAGCTTGCCATCTTCCAGCGGCGCGCTGCCGACCAGCACCTCACCGGCGGGAAGGTCCACGGCGGTGGACCCGAAGTTGGTCACCGAGTGCCAGCCGTTGGGGCGCTTGAAGTGCAGTACGTCCGGGCTTCCGGCGTCAATCCACTCCAGTTCCTCGCCCGTGAGAAGTTCGCGGCGCAGCTTGAGGGCCTTGCGGTAGAGCTCCAGGGTGGATCCTTCGGTGCCGTCCTGGGCCTCGACGGCGTACTTGCTGAACCAGTCAGGCTGCGGCAAGTGGGCCCCGCCATCGCCGAAGCCGAACGAGGTGCCTTCCACCTTCCAGGGCAGCGGTACGCGGCAGCCATCGCGGCCGATCTCCACGCCCCTGTTCCGGAAGAAGGACGGGTCCTGGCGCTCTGATTCCGGTATTTCGGCAACTTCCTGCAGGCCCAGTTCCTCGCCCTGGTACAGGTAGGCAGAGCCGGGGACGGCGAGCATCAGCAAGGTGGCGGCGCGGGCGCGGCGTTCACCGAGCTCCACGTCCAGCTGGTCCTTGGGGCCGCCGGCGAGCAGCCAGTCCTTGCCGTCCTGGCCCTTGGCACCGGCCTTCGCCTTGGCGACCTGAGGCAGGCCGTAACGGGTGGCGTGCCGTACGACGTCGTGGTTGGAGAACACCCACGTGGAGGAGGCGCCGGTGGCAGCGGCCTCCGCGAGGTTGCGGGTGATGATCTCCTTGTACTCGGCGGCGTCGAAGTCGGACTGCAGCAGGTCGAAGTTGAACGCCTGGCCCAGGCCCTGCGGGCTGGCGTAGCGGGCACGCCGGGTGGCGTGCACCCAAGCCTCCGCCACCGCGGTGCGCGGCGGGTTGTACTCGTTGAACACCTCACGCCATTCGGCGTAGATCTCGTGGACTTCGTCGCGGTCCCAGAACGGGTGCGAGCCGTCGTCGAATCCGTCCACGCCGGTGTTGGCCGCGCTCAGTTCGAGCTTGGACAGCAGCGGTTCGGTGAGGTCCTTGGTGAGGGCGTGCGCCACGTCAACACGGAAGCCGTCCACGCCGCGGTCGGACCAGAAGCGCAGGGTCTTCAGGAAGTCGTCGCGGATCTCGCGGTTGGACCAGTTCAGGTCCGGCTGTTCCTTGGCGAAGATGTGCATGTACCACTGGCCGGGAGTACCGTCCGGTTCGGTGATCCGTTCCCAGGCGGGTCCGCCGAACACTGAGTCCCAGTCCGACGGCGGGAACTCGCAGTTGGGGCCCTTGCCGTCGCGGAAGATGTAGCGGTCGCGGGCCGGGGATCCCTTGGGCGCGGCCAGCGCTTCCTGGAACCACCGGTGCCGGTTGGAGGAGTGGTTGGGGACGATGTCGGCGATCAGCTTGATGCCGGCGTCGTGCAGGGCCTTTGCCATCTCGTCGAAGTCCGCCAGCGTCCCGAGCTTGGGGTCAACGTCGCGGTAGTCGTCCACGTCGTAACCGCCGTCAGCGAGGGCGGAGGGGTAGAACGGGCTCAGCCAGACGGCGTCGATTCCCAGCGACTTCAGGTACGGCACCTTGGCGGTGATGCCCTTCAGGTCGCCAATGCCGTCGCCGTTGGAATCCGCGAAGCTGCGGGGGTAGATCTGGTAGACGGAGGCCTGGCGCCACCAGTTGGGATCGGCAAGGCGGTCGGAGTCGGACAGTGTTGCCAGCGTGGCAGTGGTGGACAAGGAGACGGTCCTTTTCTTCGGTGCGGGTATATTTATATTGGATCTAAATTTACTTCCTCAAGTATTATCTGGTGCATTGTGCAGGAAGGTCAACAGCATGCCTGAAATGGTTCCCGCGACTCCCCAATTGCTGCGGCGGGTCAGCGCCGGCGCGGTCCTTGAGTTCATGCGCTCCGCGGCGGCAGTAACCGTCACTGACGTCATGGCAGCCACCGGCCTGACCCGCGCCACCACCATTGCCGTCTGCGAGGACCTGGTCCGGCGCGGCTGGATCCTGGAGCGGGAAAACCAACGCGAGTTCGGCGGCTACCAGAAGGGCCGGCCGGCCCGCCGGTTCGAGCTCAACGACCGGGCAGGGGTGGTCCTGGGCATGGACATCGGCTACTCCAAGGTCACCGTGGTGGTGTCCGATCTCCGCGGGAACACCCTTGGCCGCTCCAGCCGCCCGTTCCAGGCCGGTGACGTCAATTCCCGGCAGCGCATCGGTTTCATCGACGCCGTGGCCATGGCCGCGCTCCGTTCCGCGGGGATTGAGCCCGGGCAGGTGCTGGCCGCCTGCGCCGGGGTGGCTGCACCGGTGGACCGGCACGGGGAGGTGGTGGCCACGCAGGAGTTCTGGGGACTGTTTGACCTTGGCCTGCGGCCGGCCCTCAAAGAGGCCCGCGGGTGGACCGTCCTGCTGGAGAACGACGCCAACCTGGCAGCACTGGGCGACCGGTGGCAGGGCGCGGCGGCCGGTGTCGACGATGTGGTGGTGATCCTGGCCAGCGAACGGCTGGGCTCCGGCATCGTGGAAGGCGGCCGGCTGGTTCACGGCACACGCGGCAGCGCCGGGGAACTTGCATACCTGAACCTCGTGGAAGGCGTGGGCGATACCTACGGGATCGCGCACCTGGCCCGGACCTGGGCCGCCGAGGCCCTGGCAACGGACGTAGCCACCGCCCTCCGCGCCTTCGGGCCGGGGCGGGTGGAAGCCGAGCAGGTCTTCGCCGCCGCTGCCCGGGGGGATGTAGTGGCGCTGGCCATCCTTGACCGCCTGGCGGACAGGATGGCACGGGTGATCGGCACCGTGGCCACCATGCTCAACCCCGAGCTGGTGGTGATGGGCGGCGGCGTTGCCCATTCGGCTACTGTCCTCCTGGCGCCCATCAGCGAGCGCCTGCAGAACTTCACGGCCACCCCCGCGCGCGTTGCGGTATCCCCGCTGGGTGACTCCATCGTGACGGTGGGTGCCGTGCGCTGCGCCCTGGACTACGTGGAGAAGAACTCCCTGGATTTGGAGCTGGCGGCGCCCGCTGCTCCGGCCTGAGGCCGGTTGCCTACGCGGAGCTGCCTCTGCCTGGGCCGGTTACTCCGGCATGACCATGGTGCGCAGGTCGAGCTGCCGGAGCACCCTGTCCGCCACCTCGGGATCCATGTCCGGCTCGTTCCGCGCCGCCACCACTTCCTGCCTGGCCGCGTCCAGGGCGATGGTCTGAACGGCGATGGCAAGTTCGCGTCCCCGCTGGCGCTTTTCCGCCAAGGGTTCGTTCCGCAGGCTGCCGTCCGTCAGTTCCGCGTGCAGGCGCCGCATCCTGTCCTTCACCAGCGCCACCTTCTCCGGCGGGAGGTCCGTCATCAGGTCGTGCTGCTTCAAGGCGGCCACCGCGGCGGCCTGGGCCCTGGTGGCCAGCAGCCGGACGGCGTCGCGTTCGGCCGTGCCGTCTTCGGAGGCCTTGAGCACCCGCATCAGCCAGGGCAGCGTCAGGCCCGGCAGGACCAGCGTGGCCAGCAGCACAGCGCAGGCAATGACCAGCAGATAGTCCCTGGCCGGGAACGGCGTGCCGTCCGCGAGAGTCAACGGCAGGGCCAGTGCCAAGGCCAGGGTGGCCAGGCCGCGCATGCCGCACCAAGTCAGGATGAGGACCTCCTTGAGGGATGTGGGCTGCAGGAGGTTCCTGCGTTTCCTGGCGCCCACGGCCAGGGCGCCCAGCCACAGGAAGCGGACTGCGAAGACCAGGACACAGACCACCGCGGCCACCCCGATCATGCCGAAGATTTCCGTCCCTTCATCCCGGATGACGTGGCGGATTTCCAACCCCACCAAACCGAACGCCAGCCCGGTGACCAGCAGCTCCACCACGTCCCAGAACGCGTTGCGGGTGACCCGTTCGGCTGCGTCCTGCGGGCGGGCGTGCCGCTGCATCTCAAGGGCTGTGACCACCACAGCGATGACGCCGGAGGCGTGGACCTCTTCAGCCAGGATGTAGGCGGCAAAAGGCACCACCAGCGTTACCGCGCTCCGGGCCACCATGGACGTGACCAGCCGGGTGATGAGCGCGATCAGCCAGCCCATGGCGATGCCGACAAGGACGGCAAGTGCCGCGCCCACCAGGAACTGCGGGACGACGTCGGGCCCCACCTTGGTGCCGCCCACGGCAGCCGCCACGGCAGCCTGGAAGATGACGATAGCGGCGGCGTCATTGAACAGGCCCTCGCTCTGCAGGACGGTGATGAGGCGGCGCGGCATGTGGACGCGGCCCGCCACGGACTCCACGGCCACCGGGTCCGGCGGTGCCACCATGGCCCCGAGGGCGATGGCCGCGGGAATCCCGATGCCGGGAATCATCAGCCACGCGGCCCCGGCCACCACGGCGGTGCTGATCACCACCAGGGCCACTGCCAGCATGATCAGGGTCCGCCACCGGACGCGGAAGACGGCCCACGAGCTGCGCTGGGCCGTGGCAAACAGCAGCGGCGGCAGGAAGATGGGCAGGATCAGCTCAGGTTCAATTTCCAGGTCCGGGAAACCCGGGATGAACGTCAGGGCTACCGCCAGCAGGAGCATCAGGACCGGGTAGGGCAGCCGCAGCCTGTCCCCCAGGCCCACGGCCACCACCGTGGCCAGCAGTAGTCCGACAATAAGAGCGAGCTGATCCATAAGCCTCTTCCCTGCCGGCGCCTACGGGCGGGGTTCCAGCGCCGCGGCCACCGGAAGGGTGCCGTCGCGGAACTCAATGGTCCGGCCCGCGGTCTGAGGCAGGTCCAGCACCGCCGCGGCCACGATTGCCACATTGGCCCGGGCGGTGTCCCGGTCCCCTTCCGGCGAGGGGTCGACGTCGATCCGTCCGGTTCCAGGGTTGTCCGTCAGCGCACCGGGCCCCAGGATGGTCCACGCCAGGTTGGTGCCTCGCAGGTACTCGTCCGCGGCCGCTTTGGCTTCGGCGTAGGCAAAGAAGCTGTTGCTTTCGGGCACCCCGTGGTCCATGCCGGCCCCGAAGTAGGAGACCATGACGTACCGGTCCACGCCGGCCTGGGCTGCGGCATCCATGGAACGGATGGCGGCGTCCCGATCCACGGCGTAGGTGCGTTCGGGGCTGCCGCCGCCCGCGCCCGCGGACCAGACCACGGCGTCATGCCCGGCGAGGGCCTCGGCGACCGCCGGCGTCGTGGCATTCTCCACGTCCAGGACGGACGGCGTGGCGCCGGTGGCACTCACGTCACCGGCATGGTCCGGGTTTCGAATGAGCGAGGTGACGCTGTGGCCCTCGTCGGTGAGGAGTGCGGACAGGAGGAGGGCCACTTTTCCGTGGCCGCCGATTATGGCGATGCGTGTCATGCACCCATTCTGCCCGTCCCGCCAGACATTCGGGCAGACCCCCCGTCCTGAACAGGGCCTTTATGCAAAGTGAGTGCCGCCAGCGGCATGGGCGACTGCTTCCCGCCGCACGGCAGCGGTTCAGCGCGCGCGGTAGCGCAGGTAGGCCACCCCATTGCCGAACCGGCGTTGGTCCACCAGCTCCAGCTGCGCCTTCAGCCCCTCAGGCAGGAAGCGCAGGCCGCCGCCGACAGCCACCGGGTTGATGAACAGCTGGCACTCGTCCACCAGCCCGGCGTTGAGGGCGTGTGCCGCCAGGGTGGGGCCGCCGATGCTGATGTCCCTGTCGCTGCTTCTCTTCATGTCCTGCACCCTTTCGGGGTCGAAGCGCCGCACCAACCGGGTTTTTGGGGTACTGGCAGTATCGAGAGTGGTTGAGTAGACCACTTTGTCCGCCCCCTGCCAGATGCGGGCGTAGTCCTGGATGACCGGCGGCTCGTCCCGCGTGTCCATGGTTGCCCAGACGGACATCACCTCATACATCCGCCGGCCCAGGAGGTATGTGCCCACGTCCCGCTCGAGGTCGTTGATGAAGGCGTGGATTTCTTCATCCGGCGCGGACCAGTTGAAGTTGCCGTCGGGGTCTGCCGTGTAGCCGTCCAGGGACATGATTGCGGAGTAGATCAGCTTCGCCATGGGCCCATTCTGCCCGGGGCAATGTCGCCGGGAACAGGCCCGGAACGGTGATGGGGTTTCGGTCGGCGCTGTGCTCAGCGGGTTCGGGAGACCAGGAACTGCTGCCCCAGCGTCCAGAGGTTGGAGACCGTCCAGTACACCAGGACGCCCAGGGGGAAGAAGATTCCGCCCACGCCGAAAACCAGGGGCAACACATACAGCAGGACCTTCTGCTGCCGGACCAGCGGGCCCGCCGGGTCCTGCCGGCCCGTGGTCCTGGCAGCAACGAGCCTCTGGGTCAGGATCTGGCAGGCAGTCATCACCAGGATCATCACGACGGCGAGCACGGCCACGGCGGCCGGGTCTCCCCCGCCACGGACCAAGGACGCGGACAGGGGTGCCCCGACAATGCTGGACGAGTCGAATTGCGCCACCTGGTCCCGGCCCATGGCGCCGAGGCCGGCGCCCTGCTGCGAGGCGTTGGAGAGCCCTGACAGGACCTGGAACAGGGCGAGGAAGAACGGCGCCTGGATCAGCAGGGGCAGGCACGCCGAGAACGGATTGGTGCCGTGCTTGCGGTACAGGGCCATCTGCTCCCGGGCCAACGCTTGCCGGGAAGCCTGGTCAGTCCTGCCCTTGTACCGGTCCTGCAGCTCCATCAGTTCCGGCTGCAGGAGACCCATTCTGCGCTGTGCCCGGACCTGGGCCAGGAACACCGGAATGAGGGCGGCGCGGATCACCAGCACCAGCCCGACGATGGCCATTACCCACGTCCCGCCACCGGCTGCAGGCATGCCCGCGGCGCTGAGTCCGTCATGGAAAGCCACCATGATCACGGACACCAGCCACCGGAACGGTTCCAGGACCGCAGCAATAACATCCACCGAATCCCCCATCCGACAGTTGCTGCAAAGCTACTGCCGATCCAGGAAACAGGAAAGCCCCCGGGATCCTTGCGGATTCCGGGGGCTTAGCCTGTAGCGGTGGGGAGGCTCGATCTCCCGACCTCACGATTATGAGTCGTGCGCTCTAACCAACTGAGCTACACCGCCACGAATGAGAAAAACCTGCGTCAAGCCGGTCAAAACCGCCTTGACGCAGGCCCTCATTCAGAGCCCCCCACCGGAATCGATCCGGTGACCTCGTTCTTACCAAGAACGCGCTCTACCACTGAGCTAGGGGGGCAACGAGTAAATACTCTACCGGAAGATTTACGCACCAACAAATCGGCATCAAGGGCGGTCCGGAGCGGTCGAAACAGTTGCAAAGGCGCCGGGAAAAAGTCCGTTTTTCCGCGTCTTTCCGCGGTTTACAGGCATCGAAAAGACAGAACGAACGACGCCGGGAAGCGGCCTGCGCGGCCACCCTTCAACGCTGAGGCGGCCGAATGTGGTGAGGCCCACACCTTACTGGTGGTTAAACGCCGATGGGCCGGCTCGAAAGCCGGCCCATCGCCGTCGTCAATCACTCAACGCCGGGGAAGTGTTTACCACTTGCCCTTGCGGTTGAAGTCGCGGTGGCCGCTGTCGCCGCCGCTGCGGGGCTTGCGGGAGCCGTCCCCATGGCCACCAAAGCGCGAGTCACCGGCCTGGCCGCGGTCACTGAAGGAGCGCTCCGAACGGTCGCTGTAGGAACGGCCGCCACGGTCCGCCGAGGACCGCTCGCCGTCGTTCTTGCGGAATTCCTTCTTGAACCCGCCGTTGCCCTTGAAGTTTCCGCCACGGTCGCCGCCACGGTTGCCTTGGTAGGCGCCGCGGTCACCCGAGGGCTTGCGGCCGTTGTCCAGCTCGAGGTGGATCAGCTCGCCGCCGATCCGGGTGCGGGAGAGGGCCCGCAGCTGCTCGGGGCTCAGGTCCGCCGGGAGCTCCACGAGGGAGTGGTCCGAACGGATGTCGATGCCGCCGATCTGGGCCGAGGAGATGCCACCTTCGTTGGCGATCGCGCCCACGATGGAACCCGGCATGACGCGCTGGCGGCGTCCGACGGCGATCCGGTAGGTGGCGTTGCCCTCGGTCAGGGCGCGGGTCGGCCCGCGGGAGCCGAAGCCGTCCTTGGAGCGTTCACGCTTCTGGAACTCGGGAGCAGCGGGCAGTTCCTTGACCAGGAGCGGCTGTCCGCCCTGGGCCATGACTGCCAGTGCCGCAGCGATTTCTGCTGCCGGCACCTTGTGCTCTTCCTCGTAGGAGGCGATCAGGTCACGGAACATCGAGACGTCCTCGGATTCGAGGGTCTCGGTGATGCGCTCGGCGAACTTGCCCAGGCGCAGCGAGTTCACGGTCTCGGCGGTGGGCAGGTGCATCTGCTCCACCGGCTGGCGGGTTGCCTTTTCGATGGCGCGCAGCAGGTACTTCTCGCGCGGCGTCATGAACAGGATCGCCTCACCGCTGCGGCCCGCGCGGCCCGTACGGCCAATGCGGTGCACGTAGGACTCGGTGTCGTGCGGGATGTCGTAGTTGACCACGTGGCTGATGCGCTCAACGTCCAGGCCGCGGGCAGCGACGTCGGTGGCCACCAGGATGTCGATCCGGCCTTCCTTCAGCGCGTCCACAGTGCGCTCACGCTGCTGCTGCGGGATGTCGCCGTTGATCGCGGCGGCCTGGAAACCGCGGGACTTCAGCTTGTCAGCCAGGTCTTCGGTGGCCATCTTGGTGCGCACGAACGCGATGACGCCGTCGAACTCTTCCACCTCGAGGATGCGGGTCATGGCATCCAGCTTGTGCGGGCCCATGACCTGCAGGTACCGCTGGCGGGTGTTGGCGCCGGTGGTGGTCTTGGACTTCACCGAGATCTCGGCAGGGTTGTTCAGGTACTGCTTGGACATCCGACGGATCTGGCTCGGCATCGTGGCCGAGAACAGCGCAACCTGGCGGTCCGACGGGGTCTGCTGGAAGATCTGCTCCACGTCTTCGGCGAAGCCCATGCGCAGCATCTCGTCAGCTTCGTCCAGCACCAGGTACTGGAGCTCGGACAGGTCCAGGGAACCCTTGGAGATGTGGTCAATCACGCGGCCGGGGGTACCCACAACCACCTGGGCGCCGCGGCGCAGGCCGGCGAGCTGGGGGCCGTAAGCGGATCCGCCGTAGACGGGCAGCACGGTGAAGTCGTCGATGTGCTTGGCGTAGGAGGTGAAGGCCTCGGCGACCTGGAGGGCAAGCTCACGGGTGGGGGCCAGGACAAGGGCCTGGGTCTTCCGGGACGGGCCGTTGAGGTCGTGGAGCTCGGCCAGGCGGGACAGTGCCGGCACTGCGAATGCTGCAGTCTTACCGGTACCGGTCTGTGCCAGGCCTACTACGTCGCGGCCTTCGAGCAGCAGCGGGATGGTGGCTGCCTGGATGGGGGACGGCTTCTCGTACCCGACATCCTGCAGGGCGGCCAGGACACGGCCGTCGATGCCGAGGTCGGCGAAGCGCACGCCGCCTTCTTCGTCTTCGCCGGCCTTGGACGCCGGGGTTTCTTCGGCGTCTGCCTTGGCTTCGGGAGCGGCCGGGGCGGCTTCGGGAGCTTCAGCGGTTACGCCGGCGGCCTCTGCTGCGGGCGCAGCGGGCTCGGTGAATTCGATGCTGGCGGTTGCTTCGGAGGTGGTTTCGTTCTGGTTTTCGGGCATAGGGAGATTCCTCATCCATAGGGGGCCAGGCGGCACTACCCGGGGTGAGCGGAGCCGCAGTACACGTGCCGATGGTGCCGGGCAGACGTTGACCGGCCGGTCACAGAAGTCCGGCGCTTTCGCAATCCCATGGCAGGACTTCGCGCTGCATCTCTTGGCTGCTATCCCAGCAGTCTGTACAGCGTTTTCTTTAGCCGGCTCTCCCTATGAAAATGCCCGCATCGCTTGCGCGGGCCCCAACACTTGCCAGTCCTGCCTCAAAAATTGGGCAGGAATAAGGGATTTCCGGAGTGGGGGATGTTTCAAGTGTAGGGCACGGACACCGCCGGCGGGAAATTAAGGGCCCGACGACGACGGTGAGCTTGCGCACACGGTGCACGGACAGCACGCCATGGGGCGCGTCGGGCCTACTCCCCCAGCCGCCGCATCAGTACCTCGAACCTGGCGTGGTACTCCTCCTGGAGCCTGATCTCGCCGTCGGCCTCGGCATCGCGGAGGGCTTCGACGGCCTCCGCGTCCGGCGCACTGAACCATCTTCCGATGGTGACGCCATGGCGCGGCACGAACGTCCGGTGGATGTAATCGCCCGCCTGGATGGTGCCGGTGCGGATGACGCGCAGGTAGGCGCCCACGCGCCCTTCCTCGGTGAAGCGCTTCACCCATTGGGGTTCCTTCATCCGGCGCTGGAAGGCGGCGCAGGGGACGCGCGGGGACGTGACCTCAAGGACGACGTCGGTACCCACCTGCCAGCGCTCCCCGATCACCGCGCTGGTCGGTTCGATGCCGGAGACCCGGAGGTTCTCGCCGAAAGTACCCGGTGGCAGCTCCCGTCCGAGCGTCCCGGCCCAGAAATCGGCGTCCGACTGCGAGTAGGCGTAGATGGCCTGGTCCTCGCCGCCGTGGTGGACCCGGTTGGCCTGGATATCCCCGTGCACGCCCAGCTTGTGGACTTTCACGGGACCGTCGGACGGGCGTTTGTCGATCGCCGTGACACCCACGTTTCCCCGGTCTCCCAGGAGCTGGTGGACGCGGCAGACGGCGAGGACAGAAGCTGGTTCCATGGCTTCAGTCTAGGGTTCCTGCCCGCCGTGCCAATCTCGTCAACGGACCGTTGCAGGGACTACGCTGGGTCCAGACTTGCCTGTGGGGGTGCAGCGCTGCGCCCAAATGGCGTGGACAACTGAGGGGGACGGCCGTGGACTCGAACGAGAAAGACCCGAAAGAGGACCCGGACAAGGCACCCCCGGAGGGAAGCGGAACCGCCAAGCCTCCGCCCTGGCAGGTCCCCAAGCCGGACCTCCGCCCCGAACTGCTCAATGAGCCCCTCAGCCCGGTGGACCCGTTCGCGCGGGAACGGGAAAAGCAGCTCAACGACGCCGCAGCCCGGAAGAAACGCTCCCAGCGCCGCACGGTGGTGGTGGGCCTGGGCGTCACTGCCCTCCTGGCGGGGACCATCACGGCGGTGGTGGCCAGCAACGAGGACGACCCCGAGTACGCCCAGGTCTGCTTCAACGACGACACCGGCGAGCGCGTCGAGGACACCAACTGCGACAGCTCTGCCGGCCGCAGCGGCGGGGTTTACGCCTGGTATTTCTACTCCCGCGGGGCCAGCGTCCCACCGGTGGGCCAGAACAGGTCCACGGCGCCCGGCTACACGCGGACCATCCCCAGCGGGGCGAAGGCCTCCACCGGGTACAGCAGCAAGGGCGGCACTGTCAGCCGCGGCGGGTTTGGTTCCAGCGCCAAGAGCGGCTCCAGCGGCGGCGGCAAGGTCTCGGGGGGCTGAGCGATGAAGAGACTGTTGTCTGAGCCCCGGCCGGGCTGGAAGCAAAAGATCGAAGAGCAGGGCCTGGTGTTCTCCACCACCACCATGGATGACGGCCGACGGATCGAGTACTGGAACGAATCAGCGTACTACGAGTTCACCATGGACGAGGTGGAGGCCCTTGAGGTCGCCGCGGAGGACATGCACCGGATGTGCCTGGAGGCAGCAAAGTTCCTTGCCACCGGGGCCATGGGCAGCATCGGCATCGGACCGCAGGCACTGGAGCTGGCGGCGGAATCCCTGCAGGCCGGCGACGCGGACGTCTATGGCCGGTTCGACTTCATTTACGACGGCCAGGGCGGCCCGGCCAAGATGCTCGAATACAACGCCGACACCCCCACCGGGCTGATCGAGGCCGCCGTGGCCCAGTGGTTCTGGCTGCAGGACGTGTTCCCGGAGAAGGACCAGTGGAACGGCATCCACGAGGCATTGATCCGGCAGTGGAAGAAGTTCCAGTACCGCACGGGTATGAGCACCCTCCACGTGGCCCACTCCGAGGTGGAAGAGTCCGGCGAAGATTGGATGACGGCCGCGTACATGCGCGACGTGGCGAGCCAGGCGGGCTGGACCACCATCGGCATCAACATGTCCGATATCGGCTGGGACCCCAACCTGAACCGGTTCGTGGACCTGGACAATTTCATGATCAGCACCATCTTCAAGCTGTACCCCTGGGAGCTGATGATGAAGGAGGAGTTCGGGCCCCGCCTGCTGGAACGGGCGCACAACCCGCGCTGGGTTGAGCCGGCCTGGAAGATGCTGCTCTCCAACAAGGCCCTGCTGGCCGCATTGTGGCACCTCTACCCGGACCACCCCAACCTGCTGCCCGCCTACCTCTCGGACCCGGGGCCGCTGAAGGAATGGGTGGCCAAGCCCCTGCATGGGCGCGAAGGCGACAACATCCGGATCCACGCGGACGGCATCACGCTGGAGCAACCCGGCGGGTACGGCCGCGAGGGCTGGTGCTACCAGCAGTACCACGCGCTTCCCGACTTCGACGGCAACAGACCCGTGCTGGGACTCTGGGTGGTGGACGGCGAATCCGTGGGCTGCGGCATCCGGGAATCGGACGGCCCGGTCACTGACTACTTCTGCCGCTTCGTGCCCAACACCATCGACGCACCGGCGCCGCTCTCGGCGGTGGCCAACTCCAGCAAGGCAGGTATCGTCCTATGAACCCGGAGACAGCATGAGCACGGACATGACGACGACGGGAGGCCCCGGCGGCGCCCCCGGCACCCCGGTGCCGGGCAAGGGATTGCGGGCAGGGATCCTGGACCTGGGCGACTCGGTGATGCTGGGGCTGGCCTCCACCGCCCCGGTGTACTCGCTGGCCGCCACCTTGGGCCTGATTGTTGCCGTCAACGGCAACTACACTCCCCTGATCCTGCTGCTGGGATTCGTCCCGGTCCTGTTCATCGCCTACGCCTTCCGGGAGCTCAACAGTGCCATCCCGGACTGCGGCACCACCTTCACCTGGTCGCGCCAGGCCTTCGGCCCGTGGGCGGGCTGGTTGGGAGGCTGGGGCGTGGCACTGGCAGGGATCGTGGTCCTGGCCAACCTCGCCCAGGTGGCGGGCCAGTATCTGTGGCTGCTGGTGGGTGACGGTTCGCTGGCGCAAAACAAGGTGGTGGTCACGGCCACGGGCCTGCTGTTCATCGTGTTGATGACCCTGGTGAACTACCGCGGGATCCGGTTGGGCGAGCACGTCCAGCGGGTGCTGACCTATGTGCAGTACATTGCCCTGGGCGTTTTCGCGCTGGCCCTGGTGGCGCGGATCGTGGGTGGCGCCCCGGAGGGCCAGGCCTTCGATTTCGAGTGGTTCAACCCGGTGGGTGCCCTTACCGATCCCGGTGCCGTGGTGCATGGAACACTCCTTGCCCTATTCATCTACTGGGGGTGGGACACGTGCCTTGCCGTCAACGAGGAAACCGAGAATCCCGCCAGTACGCCCGGCCGCGGGGCCGTCATCTCAGCTTTCGTCCTGATGGCGATCTATGTTTCGGTGGCGCTGCTGGTGATGATGTATGCCACTGTGGGCTCGGAGGGTATCGGCCTGGGCAATGAGGCCAACAAGGATGATGTCTTCCTCGCCATGAAGGACGTCGTCCTGGGGCCCTGGGGCTGGCTGATCGTCGTCGCGGTCCTGGCTTCCGTCCTGTCCTCCACCCAGACCACCATCCTGCCCACAGCCCGCGGCACCCTGTCCATGGGGGTTCACGGGGCACTGCCGGCGAAGTTCGCCGAGGTCCATGAGCGGAACCAGACGCCCGGTTTTTCCACCCAGGTGATGGGCGGTGCGGCCGCTGCCTACTACGTGGCCATGAGCTTCCTGAGCGAGAACCTGCTGGCGGACTCAATCAGCGCCATCAGCCTGTTCATCGCTTTCTACTACGCCCTCACCGGGTACGCCTGCTTCTGGTACTTCCGGACCACCTTGCGGGACTCCGCCCGGAACCTCTGGTTCCGCGGCATCCTGCCCCTGCTCGGGGCGCTGCTGCTGACGGCTGCGTTCTTCGTCTCCGCCGTGCAGATGTGGGACCCGGCGTACGGCGATACCCGGATCTTCGGCGTCGGCGGTGCGTTTGTCAGCGGCGTGGTGCTGCTGGCGCTGGGCGTGGTCCTGGCAGCTGTGTGCCGGTTCCTTCCGGCTACCCGCGGCTACTTCGAGGTGAAGCGGTGAGCGCCGGGCCGTCCGACGTCCTGGACCTCGACTCCCTGCTGTCCGCGGACGAACTGGCGCTCCGCGAGCACATCCGCGACTTCACCCGCCAGCGGATCAAACCGGATATTGCCCGCTGGTACGAGGACGCGGTGTTCCCGCTGGAGCTGGCCACCGAACTCGGCGAGCTGGGCGTCCTGGGGATGCACCTGGAAGGCTATGGCTGCCCGGGCCGGACCGCCGTCGAATATGGACTCGCGGCCATGGAGCTGGAAGCCGGGGACTCCGGAATCCGCACGTTCGTTTCGGTCCAGGGCTCGCTGGCCATGACAGCTATCCATACTTGGGGCTCGGAGGAGCAGAAGCAGGAGTGGCTGCCGCGGATGGCCGCCGGCGAGGTGATCGGCTGCTTTGCCCTGACCGAGCCCACGGCCGGATCCGACCCCGCCGCCATGGCCACCGTTGCCCAGCGCGACGGCACCGGCGAGGACGCCGGCTGGGTACTGAACGGTGCCAAGCGCTGGATCGGCCTGGCTTCCGTGGCGGGCGTCATGGTGGTTTGGGCCATGACGGACGACGGCGTGCACGGCTTCCTGGTACCGGCCGGAACCCCAGGCGTCACCGCGACGCCCATCGCGCAGAAGCTCTCCATGCGGGCGTCCATCCAATGCGACGTGGTGTTCGACGACGTCCGCCTGGGTCCGGAGGCGCTGTTGCCGGCGGCCCGCGGGCTGCGCGGCCCGTTCACCTGCCTGAACGAGGCAAGGTACGGCATCGCCTGGGGCGCCATGGGCGCGGCCCGGGACTCGTACGAGGCCGCGCTGGCCTATTCGCTGGACCGGCTGCAGTTCGGCAAACCGCTGGCCGGGTACCAGCTGACGCAGGAGAAGCTGGTGAACATGCTGCTGGAGATCCAGAAGGGCACCCTGCTGGCGCTGCACCTGGGGCGGCTGAAGGACGCCGGGGCCCTCCGGCCCGAGCAGATCTCGCTGGCCAAGCTGAACAACGTCCGCGAGGCCATCGCCGTGGCGCGCGAAGCCCGGACCATCCTGGGCGGCAACGGCATCACCGGCGACTACTCGCCGCTCCGGCACGCCGCGAACCTGGAATCGGTCCGGACCTACGAGGGGACCGACGAAGTGCACACCCTGATCCTGGGCCGGCACATCACCGGGTTAGGCGCCTTCCACTGACGCTGTCCCCTGGCGGCAACAGGGACCTCAGGCCGAGAAGCCGCCGTCGGCCTTGATCAGCTGCCCGGACACCCAGCGGCCGGCCGGCGAGAGCAGGAAGGCCACGGTTCCGGCGACGTCGGCAGGGGTGCCGAGGCGGCCGGTGGGCTGCTGTGCCGTGAGCTCTTCACGGATCTCCGGGGTCATCCAGCCGGTATCGATGGGGCCGGGGTTCAGGACGTTCGCCGAGATACCCTGTGGACCGAGTTCGCGCGCGGCGGCAATGACAATCCGGTCCAACGCGCCTTTCGAGGCCCCGTACGGGAGGTTGAAGGCCGTGTGGTCGCTGGTCAACGCGACGATCGCGCCGCCGCCGTCCGCGGCCTGGCGGGCGAAGGCGGCGATCAGCTGCCAGCTGGCCCGCGTGTTCACGGCGAAGTGCCGGTCGAACGATTCAACGGTGGTGTCCAGCACCCCGGAATCCACCGATTCGGCGTGGCTGAGCACCAGGCCCCGCAGCGGGCCGGCCAGCTGCACGGCCTCTGCCACCAGTTGATCCGGCACACCGGGGTCCTGCAGGTCTGCGGGAAGGGCGCGGACGGTGGCGCCGATCGCTTCGAGCTCGGCGGTGAGGCGCAGGACATCTTCCGGCTCGCTCCCCCACGGCATTCGGGCGTCATACCCGCCCCAATAGGAGAGGACGAGGTCCCACCCATCGGCAGCCAACTGCCGGACAATGCCGGCGCCGATGTTCCCCGTGCGTCCGGCGCCGGTGACCAGGGCAACGGGGCGGGCGGCTGCGGGTGCGTCAGGTTCCATCCGACCAGCCTAGCGGCGACCCGGAATGCGTTGCCTCAGGCCGCGGCCGGCTCCGCGTCCCGCGAACTGCGGTTCCGGCGGATTGTGGCGCTGATGACCGCAGCGATGGTGCACATGGCCGCCGCACCGAACCAGGCGTACGTGTAGTGCCCGGTGGCATCGCGCAGGGCCCCCGCGGCGATGGCGGCTGCAGCGGCTCCGAGCTGGTGGGCCGCGAAGACCCAGCCGAAGACCACGCTGCCGTCCGCGCCGAACGTCTCGCGGCAGATGGCGGCCGTGGGGGGAACGGTGGCCACCCAGTCCAGGCCGTAGATCACCACGAACACGATCATGCTGGGCTGCACCTCGGCGTTCAGCAGCAGCGGCAGCACCAGCAGGCCGATGCCGCGGAACTGGTAATAGACGGCCAGCAGGACGCGCGGATTAAAGCGGTCGGTCAGCCAGCCGGAGGCGATGGTACCGATGATGTCGAAGATCCCGACGACGGCGAGCAGCCCGGCAGCTGTGGTTTCGGGCATGCCGTGGTCATGTGCCGAGGGGATGAAGTGGGTGCCGATCAGGCCGTTGGTGGTGGCGCCGCAGATGGCGAAACCGGCTGCGAGCGCCCAGAAGGTCCGGACCTTGCTGGCGCGGCGGAGAACTTGGAGGGCACGGACGGCGGCGTTGGTGCGCGGCCCGGATTCCGGTGCGGCTGCCGGGGCTGCCTCAGGCTCCGCACCGTATGGCAGCACCCCGACGTCGGCGGGCGAGTTCTTGAGGAACTTCAGCACCAGCGGGACGACGGCCAGGGCGCCGGCGGCGATCAGCAGGGACGCCTGCCGCCAGCCGGGGTCCTGGGCCAGCAGGGCGATGAGCGGGAGGAAGACGAGCTGCCCGGCGGCGCTGCCGGCGGTAAGGATGCCAATGACCAGCCCGCGGCTTTTGGTGAACCAGGTATTGGCGATCGTGGCGGCGAAGACCAGCGCCATGGAACCGGTACCGAGTCCGATCAGCAGGCCCCAGGTGAGCAGGATCTGCCAGGACTGGTTCACCATGACCGTCAGGGCACTTCCCATACCGATCAGGACCAAGGCTGTTGCCGTAACGGCCCTGACGCCGAAGCGTTCCATCAGGGCGGCTGCGAACGGGGCGGTCAGTCCGAAGAGAACCAGGTTGATGCTCACTGCCGCCGAGAGCACCGTAGTGGACCAGCCAAACTCCTGCTGCAACGGGACCATGAGGACGCCGGGGGCGGCCCGGAACCCTGCTGCCCCGACCAGTGCCAGGAACGCCACGGCAGCCACGATCCAGGCCGGATGCAGCCTGCGCCGGGAAGTACGGGCGCCGCCTGTTTCGGCCTGGCGGGCGGGGACGGCTGCTTCATCGGGCAACGTGCTCATGCGGCGGGCTCCTTGCCGGATGCGGTGGACAACGGGATGGGCTGTTCTGACCTGGAGCGGCTGTGCCAGCTGGTGTTCGCGGCGGTAAGCCGTTCCCCGCACCAGGTGCAGGTGTCGGCCGAGGTGGTGGGCTTCCCGCAGCCCGTATGGATGACGTACAGGTGGGCCTGGGCCGAGGGCGCGGGCAGGTGCTTTTCCGCCCAGATGGTGACCGCATTCAGGACCGGGAGCGCGTCTTCGCCCATGGGAGTGAGGACGTATTCCTGTCGGGTGCGGCCGCCGTCGTCGTATGCCTTCTTCTCCAGGAGCCCGGACTCCACCAGGCCCGCAAGGCGTTTGGTGAGGACCGAGTCGGCCACCTCGAGGCGCGCCTTCATGGCGTCGAAGCGGCCGTTGCCGAAGAAGACCTCGCGCAGGACCAGGACGGACCAGGGGTCACCCAGAATGTCCAGGCCCCGGGCCATGCTGCAGGTGCGTTGGGACCAGTCGGAGCGAAGGGGCATACAGGAACCCTAGCTGACTCTCTTCAAGAAAGCTAGAGTTCCCGGAGGGTCTGCTATGGAATGGCGGAGAAAGCCTGGTCCAGGTCCGCGATCAGGTCCTCGACGTCCTCAATGCCGCAGGACAGGCGCAGCAGGTTCACCGGAACTGCGAGCTCGGTGCCCTTGACCGAAGCATGGGTCATCTCGGACGGGTAGTTCATCAGCGATTCGATCCCGCCCAGGGACTCGGCCAGGGTGAACACGGATGTGGATTCGGCCACCTTGCGGGCGGCAGCCTCGCCGCCCTTGAACTGGACGGAGACCATGCCGCCGAACTTGCGCATCTGCCGCTTGGCCAGCTCGTGGCCGGGGTGCGACGGCAGGCCCGGGTACAGGACGGCCTCCACCTCGGGACGTTCCAGCAGCCACTCGGCCACGGCCTGGCCGTTCTCGCTGTGCCGGTCCATGCGCACCCCGAGGGTCTTCAGGCCGCGGGTGGTGAGGAAGGCGTCCATCGGACCGGACACCGCCCCCACCGCGAACTGGACGAAGCCGATCTTCTCGGCCAGCTCCGCGTCCTTGACCACGACGGCGCCGCCCACCACGTCCGAGTGGCCGCCGATGTATTTGGTGGTGGAGTGCACCACGACGTCGGCACCGAGGGCGAGCGGGTTCTGCAGGTAGGGGGAGGCAAAGGTGTTGTCCACCACCAGGAGGGCACCGGCGTCGTGCGCTATGTCGGC
Source organism: Pseudarthrobacter sp. fls2-241-R2A-127 (assembly GCF_030209355.1). Lineage (GTDB taxonomy): Bacteria > Actinomycetota > Actinomycetes > Actinomycetales > Micrococcaceae > Arthrobacter. The sequence continues at coordinate 17,018 of NZ_JARVSF010000027.1, read as the reverse complement.
GAGCGCCACGATGTCAGTGATCTTCATCAGCGGGTTGGACGGCGTCTCCACCCAGACGAACCGGGTCTTGTGGGCGGCGACGGCGTGGCGGACCCTGTCCAAGTTGGCCATGTCCACCGGGGTGTTGCCGATTCCCCAATCGCCCAGCACGCGGCTGATCAGCCGGTAGGTGCCGCCGTAGGCGTCATTGCCGAGCACGATGTGGTCGCCCGGCCGGGTGAGGGCGCGGATGAGGGCGTCCTCCGCGGCGAGGCCTGAGCTGAAGCTGTAGGCGTGCGTCCCCAGTTCCAGGGCGGCGAGCTGTTCCTGCAGCGCGTCCCGGGTGGGGTTGCCGCCGCGGCCGTACTCGTAACCGCTGCGCAGGCCGCCGATGCCGTCCTGCGCGTAGGTGGAGCTAAAGTGCAGCGGCGGGACAACGGCTCCGGTACGGGGCTCGAACGCCTGGCCGGCGTGCACGGCTCGGGTGTTGAAACCTTGGTTTTCAGAGGCAGTCATGGATGCTCCTTTACGGGGTAACGCAAATTAGTTGCTGAGGTAGGCCAGCAGGTCGTGCCGGGTCAGGATGCCCACGGGCGCGCCCACGAACGTGACCATGAGGGTGTCCGAGTCCGAGAGCAGCTCCCTGGCGGCGGAGATGGTTTCCAGCGATCCGATCACCGGCAGCTTGGGTCCCATGTGTTCGGAGATCTTGTCCGTCAGCTTCGCTTCGCCGCGGAACAGCTTGGCGGTCAGCGTGCGCTCGTCCACGGCGCCCAGGACCTCTCCCATGACGACGGGCGGTTCCTGCGAGAGGACCGGGATGTGGCTGACGCCGTACTCGGTCATGATGTTGATGACATCACGCACCGATTCGTTGGGGTGGATGTGCACCAGGTCCGGGAGTTCGCCGTTCTTGGACTTGATGACCTCACCCACCGACGTTTCCTCGCCGCCGGAGAGGAAACCGTAGGAGCGCATCCACTGGTCGTTGAAGATCTTGGCCAGGTAGCCGCGCCCGGAGTCAGGCAGGATGACCACGACGACGGCACTTTCCGGCAGGTCCCGGGCGGCCTGCAGGGCGGCCACTACCGCCATTCCGGAGGAACCTCCCACCAGCAGGCCTTCCTCCCGAGCGAGCCGGCGGGTCATGCTGAAGGAGTCGGCGTCGCTGACGGCGATCACGTCGTCGGGGATGGATTTGTCGTAGTTCCCGGGCCACATGTCCTCACCCACGCCCTCGACAAAGTAGGGACGCCCGGTTCCGCCTGAGTAGACCGAGCCCTCTGGGTCGGCGCCGATGATCCGGACCACGCCGCCGTCGGACTCCGGCCTGTCAGCCGAAACCTCCTTGAGGTACCGCCCGGTGCCGGTGATGGTGCCGCCCGTGCCCGCGCCGATGACGCAGTGCGTGACCCTGCCGTCGGTGTCGCGCCAAATCTCCGGGCCGGTGGTCTTGTAGTGGCTGCCCGGTGCCGCCGGGTTGGAGAACTGGTCAGGCTTGTAGGCGCCGGGTGTTTCGCGGGTGATCCGGTCCGAGACGCCGTAGTAGCTTTGCGGGCTGTCCGGCGGCACCGACGTGGGGGTTACCACTACTTCAGCGCCGTACGCCTGCAGCACGGCACGCTTGTCCTCGCCCACCTTGTCCGGAACCACGAAGATGCATTTGTAGCCCTTTTGCTGCGCTACCAGGGCCAGGCCCACCCCGGTGTTGCCGGACGTCGGCTCAACAATGGTGCCGCCGGGCTTCAGTTTGCCTTCGCGTTCGGCGTCCTCGATCATCTGCGCCGCAATACGGTCCTTGATGGAGCCGCCGGGGTTCAGGTACTCCAGTTTGACCAGGACGGTGGCTTTGATGCCGTCAGTCACGTGGTTGAGTTTGATGAGCGGCGTATTGCCAATGAGGTCCAGGATGGACTGGGCGTACTTCATAGATACAAAGCTACCGCTTCCTGCAGGCCGTTCCCCGCCCGGGATGGGAGGATAGCCCGGTGATGCAGTTCGCATGGCTGAAAGCAGCCCGCAGCTACCTGCTGTCCGGCGCAACCCTGGCGGCAGGCTTGGCCACCCTCGCCGTTGGTGCCCTCCCCGTTCCGGCCTTCGGCGAACTGGCCGGACGCACCATTCCCATCCTGGCCTTCGTGCTGGCAATGTCACTGGTCACTGAACTGGTGGATGAGGCCGGGCTGTTCAGGGTGGTGACCGACCGTTTGGCGGCGATGGGCCGGGGCCGCGTGTTCACCCTGTGGCTGCTGGTAGTCGCCGTGGCCACTGTAGCCACGGTGTTCCTGTCCTTGGACACGACGGCGGTGCTGGTGACACCCGTGGTGGTCCTCCTCGCCGTCCACGCGCGGATCCCCCCGCTGCCGTTCGCGCTGACCAGCATCTGGCTGGCAAATACCGCCTCGCTGCTGCTGCCGGTGTCCAACCTGACCAACCTCCTGGCCCAGGACCGGCTGGGCCTGAGCCCGTGGCGCTTCGCGGGACTGGTCTGGGCGCCCGCCGTCGTGGGACTGCTGGTCCCCCTCATCCTGCTGTGGCTGGCGTTCCGCCGGGACCTGCGCGGAACCTACGGGCCGCAGCCGTCCCACCCCGTCCGTGACCGCACCCTGTTGAAGGCCGCCGCGGTGACCCTCCTGGTCCTGCTCCCGGCCCTGGTGTCAGGAGTCCCGGTCCAGTACCCCGCCCTTGCCGCGGCGGCGGTCCTGCTGGCGGTTTTCCTGCGCCGCAGGCCCTCGGCGTTGCGGTGGTCCATGATCCCCTGGCGGCCGCTGATGCTGACAGTGGGCCTGTTCATGCTCATGGAAACGCTGCACGCGCACGGGCTGACCACCCTGCTGGCCGGCATTGCCGGATCGGGCGACAGCCTGCCGGCGCTCCTGCAGCTGGCCGGTCTGGGTGCGGGGGCGGCCAATGCCGCGAACAATCTTCCCGCCTACCTGGCACTGGAGCCGGTGGCCGGATCCCCGGCCAGGCTGGCCGCCCTGCTCATCGGCGTGAACCTGGGTCCGCTGGTAACCCCGTGGGCTTCGCTGGCCACGCTGCTGTGGCACGAGCGGCTGCGGGTGCTTAACGTCCCCATCAGGTGGGGCGGGTTTGCTTTAGCAGGGCTGGTGGCCGTCGTGCTGACTGTGCCGCTGGCCGTGCTGGCACTGTGGCTGGTTTCCGGCATGCACTGAGGGCCGGCCGGGTCCGAAGCAGCCGGCGTCGGCAGGATCCCGGCGCTCAAACCGGGTCCGGGTTCCCGCCCTCCGGTTAGTTGGCCGGTGGGGAGAAGGGTCGTTGGTCCCGCCAGTGTCGGTGGTCCGTGGGACCATGGAAGACATGACGATCGCAGACGCACCTCCCCGGCTGGCGGCCGCGGCGGACGTGTCCCTGCGCTGGTACCCGGAGGCGCCCTACAGCCTGTCCAGGACCCTTGCTCCACTGCTGCGAGGCGCCAGTGATCCTTCCTTCTGCGTCCAGGGTGATGTCATCTGGAACGCCTTCACCGCTCCCGCCGGGCCGGCCACCCTGCGGCTGGCACCCGCAGGCGGCGAAGCGGGCGGGCCGTGGGTGGACGTCCAGGCGTGGGGTCCGGGAGCCGCAGCCGCGATCCACGCAGCACCCCGGCTGTTGGGGGCCGACGACGACTGGCGGGGTTTCGACGAACCCTCCTTCCATGCAACGCTGCCCCGCATGGTCCGGGAGGCACGCAGACGGAGCCAGTCCCTGCGCCTGCCGGCGAGCGGCCGCATGGTGGACCAGTTGGTGCCCATCATCCTGGAGCAAAAGGTGACGGTCATAGAGGCCCGGCGCGCCTACCGGTACCTGGTGCACCGCTACGGAACGCCGGCCCCGACGGCGGGGCCGGCCACTCCGGCGGGCCTCATCGTGGCGCCGACGGCGGCGCAGTGGCTGCAGATTCCCAGCTGGGAGTGGCACAAGGCCGGTGTGGGCCCCCAGCGTTCGGCGACCGTCATGCGGGCCCTCCGCTCCGCCGCCGCCCTGGAAAGGCTGGCAGCGCTGCCTGCCGCGGAAGCCGCCGAAAAGATGCAGGTGATTCCCGGAATCGGTGTCTGGACGGCAGCCGAGGTGGTGCAGCGCACGCACGGCTGCCCAGACTCCATCGCCGTGGGCGACTACCACCTGGCAGCCTACGTAGGGGCCGCCCTCACCGGGCGAAGGACCGACGACGCCGGCATGATCCGGCTGCTGGAACCCTGGCGCGGCCACCGGCAACGGGTGGTGCGGATGATCCAGAGCACCGGCTACCGCAAACCCACCTTCGGCCCGCGGATGACCATCCAGGACCACCGCCGGCACTGACGCCGCAACGGCCGGCCGGCAGGTGCTTGATCCGCACTGCAATGGGTACGGCTATGGTGTGGCGTCCAGCCAGGCCGACGGCTGGACCACGACTGAAAGGATCACGATGAGCTCCGAAACAGGCAGCAACGTTCCTGCTCGCCCGAAGGTCGACAACCCGCCCCAGGACCCTGCGGTGCTTGACCCGGAAGCGCAGGATCCTGACGAGGATGCCAAGCTCAAGCTGCAACTGGCCATTTTCGACGTGACGCGCCGCGGGGCCACGGGCAAGAGCCTTGAGGAAATCCGGGAGATGCTGATGGCAGCCTTCGCCGCGCGGAACGTAGCCCCGCCGCCGTTCACGTGGGTGGAGTCGGCGGCGTCCTCGGCGTTCTACGGTGAGCCGTACATCATCGACTACCCAACAGCCATCGCCGCAGACGATCTGGAAGCCGCACCCGATGAAGCAGTGCGCGAGCGGCTGGCCGACCGCCGGAAGCTGCGCGAGGTACAACTGCCGGAGGGAATCCTCCCCAAACCATCTGAGTGGAACATTCCGGCCAACGAGGTCACCAGCGCGGACCCCGGACGCGGCGGGCGGGGTGCCCTCCGAAACCTGATGACACCTGAAGGCCCCTCCCGGCAGATCCTGGCGGCGACAGCGCTGGCAGGAGTCGTCCTGGCTGCCCTTGCGGTTATCCAGTTATCACGCCGCACCTCCAGGGCCTCCCTGGAGGGCTAGGCGCACTTGTCCCCATCCCGCCTCCGCCTGCTGCCGCACAGGCTGTTGGAGGTTGGGACTAAAGTGTCCGCTTCGACCTGGTGCAGCAGCCCGGATAGTCACAGGCCCAGCCGGGCCACCGCTTCCTCGCGCATCTGGACTTTGCGGATCTTCCCCGAAACCGTCATGGGGAAGCTCTCGCGGACCTCCACGTAGCGCGGGATCTTGTAGTGCGCCAGCTTTCCGCGGCAGAACTCCGCGAGCGCCCCGGCCTCGAGGGGCTCGGCTCCCGGTTTGAGGATGATGCAGGCCATCAGTTCCTCACCGTATTTGGGATCCGGGACACCGATGACCTGGACGTCCTGGATGGCGGGATGGGTATACAGGAACTCCTCAATCTCCCGCGGGTAGACGTTCTCGCCGCCTCGGATCACCATGTCCTTGATCCGGCCTTCCACCACCACATATCCGTCCTGGTCCATCCGGGCCAAGTCGCCGGTGTGCATCCACCCGTCGGCATCGATCGCCTCGGCTGTCTTGTCCGGCTGGTTCCAATACCCGGACATCACGGCGTAGCCCCGGGTGCAGAGTTCACCGATCTGCCCGCGCTCCAGGTCTTCCCCGGTGGCCGGGTCAACGATCCTGCTTTCCAGCTGCGGCATGGTCCGGCCCACGGTTTCGGTGCGCTGCTGCAGGGTGTCCCCTATGCGGGTCATGGTGGACACCGGAGACGTCTCGGTCATGCCGTAGCAGATGGCCACATCCACCATGTGCATCTCGGAGATCACCCGGTTCATCACCTCGATGGGGCACAGCGAACCGGCCATCACGCCGGTCCGAAGCGTGGACAGGTCATAGGAGCCGAAATCCGGGAGCGCCAGCTCGGCGATGAACATGGTGGGCACGCCGTACAGGGAAGTACCGGCAAAGTCCTGCACGGCCTCGAGTGCGGCGGCCGGCGAAAAACCGCGCCCCGGGATGATGGTGGCAGCGCCGTGGCTGAGCGCGTTCAGGTTGCCGATCACCATGCCGAAGCAGTGGTAGAACGGCACAGGGATGACCACCCGGTCGTGTTCGGTATAGCCCAGCAGCTCGCCGATCGCGTAGCCGTTGTTGAGGATGTTGTGGTGGGTCAGCGTGGCGCCTTTGGGGAATCCTGTGGTGCCCGAGGTGTACTGAAGGTTGATGGGATCGTGCGGGCTGACCTCGGCCATCCGGGCTTTCAGGAGGGAGTGTCCGACGGCGTCCGCGCGCTTGAGCAGTTCGGCGTAGGTCAGCTCCGCGTCGCTTTCGGGGCTGCCGGCCGCCAGCCCGTCCAGTCCGTGGTCCGGCAGGAAGATGAGTTCCTTCAGGTCCGGGCAGGCGGCGAGCGCCTGGCGGGCCATGCCCACATAGTCGCTGTTGGTGTCCGACGGCGCCGTGACCAGCATCCGCATGCCGTTCTGTTTGACCACGAATTCGAGTTCGTGGCTGCGGTAGGCGGGGTTGACGTTCACCAGGATCGCGCCGGCCTTGGCGGTGGCGTATTGCAGGAGCGTCCACTCGGCGCAGTTGGGACTCCAGATGCCCACCCGCTCCCCCTTGGCGACACCCAGGGCGAGGAGCGCCCTCGCCAGCCGGTCGACGTCGTCGTTCATCTTGGTGTAGCTCCAGCGCCGCGCATCCGCGCCGGGCACGGGGGCGGCCTCGATCAGGGCGTCATGGAGCGGAAACTGCGCGGCGACGCGCTCGAAGTTCGCGCCGATGGTTTCTTCCAGGAGCGGGACGTCAGTGTCCCCGGCTGTATAAGCACGCATGCTGGAACGCTACCAACAGGATCCCGGCAGGAGAAGGAAGGCAGGGCCGGAAACGGGCGCAACACAAGGGACTGGCCGGGGGCGCCCGGTATTGTGAAATCCATGAGTGCACCCATTGACCTGAAAGCAACGTTCATCCCTAATGACGGCGAGTTCCACCGCGTCAAGCTGGCCCTGGAAATCGCCATCGACGAGGTGGTGAAGGAGCCAGGCTGCATCCAGTACGAGCTCACCGAAGCCACCGAGCAGAAGCTGGTCCTGACGGAGCAGTGGGCCTCCCAGGAAGACCTGGACAGGCACTCCAAGGGCATCGCCGTCCAGGACCTGAATGAATCGCTGAGCGCGCTGCTGGCCGAACCGGTCAAGGTGGAACGCGTCTAGCGCAGCCGTTAAACGCAGAATGCGGGACCTCCGGTGGGAGGTCCCGCATTCTGCGTTTAACCGGGTCTTAGAAGTCAGGAATCTGCGAGCCGTCCTGCGGGCCGTTCTGGGTGGAAGGATTGCCGGCCGCTGCGGATGCTTCTTCCCGCTGCTTGGCCACGTGGGCGTGGACCTCGTCCATGTCCAGCGCCTTCACGGCGTCCACCACCTGTTCCAGCTGCTGGGCGTTCAGCGCGCCGGGCTGGGAGAACACCAGCACCTTTTCGCGGAAGGCCATCAGCGTGGGGATGGAGGTGATGCCTGCCTCCGCCGCGAGCTGTTGTTCTGCCTCGGTGTCCACCTTGGTGAAGAGGACGTCCGGGTGCTTCTCGGAGACGTTGGCGTACGTGGGGCCGAACTGCTTGCAGGGGCCGCACCATTCTGCCCAGAAATCGACCAGGACAATATCGTTGCCTTCGATCGTGGATGCGAACTGTTCACCTGTGATGTCAAGGGTAGCCATGTGTCCACGCTACGCGCCCTGGGCTGCCCGTGTCGCGGATGTTCGCTCCCCGCGTCATCGGGAATACTGGCGTACGACGACGGAACGCCGGTTCAGCGGTTGGCGTCCCACAGGTGCGGGGCGGGGGTGCGGCTGCCGGGCAGGGCGCTGGTGGCGCGCCATTCGTGGATCCATTCGGGCAGCACAAGGTCCGCCGGTGGGGCACCAAAATCCGCGATGATGTCCTCCTGGCTGACCGGCCCTCCTTTGGTGACCAGCCGGGTGGCGATGTAGGCACGTGCGTAAATCTCGCCGTCGGCCACCATGCGCTGTTCAAAGAAGATCGCTTTGGTGTCCAGCCCGATGATGCGGGTCTCGATGGTGTACTCCTGCCACAGCTGCAGCGATTTACGGAAGGAGATGGTCTCGGCAGACACGACAGGGCTCCAGCCGCGGCGCCGCATCCGCTGCCAGATGCCGCTGCGGACCATCAGGTCGAACCGGCCCAGGTCCATGAGGGACAGGTACATGCCGTTGTTGACGTGCATGGCGATGTCGATGTCCGTGGGCAGGACGCGCAACGGCAGCGACGACGGCTCCCACACTGTGAGGGACGGCCGCCGTTTGGACCGGAAGAGCAGGAGCAGGGTTCTCAGAAGCAGGTGCATGGACCAATGCTACCCGCGGGTAACATCCTGGGCCCTGCTGTTGGGGATGCCATCGCCGTAGGATTTCCTGCATGACGCAGCAACGCTACCGTGACCTGGCGGAGTGGCCCCTGATGGCAACGGCACTGATATTCCTGGCGGCGTACGCGTGGCAGGTCATCGGCAGGTTTGAGGGCAGCGGAGCGGACTGGCTGGAAATGGTCATGTGGGGGACGTGGTGCGTGTTCGTGCTGGACTATGCAGCGAACCTGTGGCTGGCGGAGAACCGCCGGCGGTGGTTCATCCGCAACCTCCACGAACTGGTCATCGTCGCGCTGCCCTTCTTCCGGCCCCTGCGGCTGCTGCGGCTGGTGACCCTGTTGTCCGTACTGCACCGGACCGTGGGCGAAACACTGCGGGGCCGGGTGGTCACCTATGTGGCGGGTTCTGCCGCGCTGCTGGTGTTCGTGGGCGCGCTGGCAGTCCTGGACGTGGAGCAGTGGGCGCCGGGCGCCAAGATCCTCACGTTCGGTGACGCCCTGTGGTGGGCCACGTCCACCATCACCACGGTGGGCTACGGGGACATGTATCCCGTGACTCCGATTGGTCGGCTGGTGGCTACGGCGCTGATGATGAGCGGGATCGCGGTATTGGGCGTGGTCACCGCGTCCATCGCATCCTGGCTGGTCCAGCGGGTGGAGGACACGGCGGAATCGGTGGCCGAAGCGGTTGAAGAGCCCATGCGGGTTGAAGTCTCGGAACTGGTGGCTGAGATCGCCCTGCTGCGCCGGGAAATCGCGGCACTCCGGGACCGCCGGCCGCTGTAGCGGCAAGTACCGGACGCTCCGGGCCTGAGTAGGGGCGCTGCCGGGGACGAGTACCGGGGCCGAAAACTCGGGTAATTCCTACTGGTGCCCGCGCCGTGGCGTGATTCCTAGACTCGGGATTCCTAGGACTACCACGCACCGGCAGGTGCACCGGGTTGCTTCCGGATGTTCCTGCCGACACGCGGAGCTTCGCATTTTCTGGGTATGCGGATGCCTCCATCTTGCGCCGCAGCGGCTCCGGCACTTGCCGGGGCCGGCGGTGCAACAGCATTGCGATCCGTCCCCCGCCTTAGGCATGCATCGTATGTCCTGGCTGGACCGAACCCAGATGGGCCCTCCCATGAACCAGCCTCTCCCCCCTTCCGACGGCACCAGCAGAAGCTTTGTCACCGACGAACCCCGGACGGACCTCACCACCGGACGCCCGGCCATCAGCAACAAGTTATGGGCCGGCATGGCCACGGCGGCCGTTGTGGCCGCGATGGGAATCGGCGCGATGGCCGCGCCGCCCGCCTCCCTCAGCGGAGGTACGCCTGCGGCGGCGGTCCAGGTGGCGGAGGCCGCCGTGCCATCGCCGGCTCCCGCCGCTGAATCCGGCGCCGCAGCAGACTCGTCCGCGCCAAGCGCACCCGATGCGGCTGCCGCCGCTGCACCGGCACCTGCGGCCGCTCCCCCGGTGGAGGCCGCCCCGGCAGCGGCCCCGGCACCCGCTCCCGATCCTGCGCCAGCGCCAGCGCCGGCTCCCGAACCGGCCGGGGACCCCAACGTGTACACAGTGGTTTCCGGCGACACGGTGGGCGCGATTGCTGCCAGCCACGGGGTGGATATGAATTCCATGCTCGCGGCCAATGGACTGGGCGCGTACAGCATCATCTACCCGGGCCAGACGCTGCTGCTGACCGGTCCCGCCCTGGCGGTGGCCGCCCCGGCTCCCGCTCCTGCCGCGGCCCCGGCACCCGCGCCGGCGGCAGCCCCGGCCCCGGCACCCGCTCCTGCACCGGCGGCACCCGCCGTCCGTACCATCTACGTGGCGGGGTCCGGCGGCCAGTCAATGGTGGACGCGTGCATCGGCCCCATCCATTTCACTCCGAACGACGGGTATTCGCTGTTCATCACCGAGCACGATTTCTGCGGCGGCTGGGCACGATTCTCCGGAATCGGGGTAGGTGAGACGGTCAGCATCCCCGGCTACGGCACCTACACCGTCACGGGCCGCGGCACCGTCCCCAACCCCGGAACCACCAACGACGTGATTGCAGTCTTCGGCGGGTTCCCGCGGGCCATCCTGCAAACCTGCATCCCGGGCACCAGCACGATGCTCCTGATCGCATTGAACTGACCCAGGACACAGAAAAGCCTCCGGAACCTGACGGTTCCGGAGGCTTTTCCAAGGGTGGCAGATGAGGGATTCGAACCCCCGTAGGCGTTGCCAGCTGATTTACAGTCAGCCCCCTTTGGCCGCTCGGGTAATCTGCCGAACTTCAAAAGAAGTACCCGCCGATGCAGTGTTCGGAGCGTCCGTTTCCGGTCCGTTCCGCTTCCAGTAACCGCGGGCAAGACAACTTTACAGAACTTCCGGCGAAGAATCGAATCGGGCCCTGCATCACTCCAAAACCCTTGAGATGACGGGAAATAAGGCCGGATCAGACCTCACCCAGGATGCGGTCCGCGAGCTTGGCTTCGAAGCTGAGCGCCTGCTCCGCGGTGATCTGGTTCAGCTGCACCGCCCGCTGGAGGTCTGCCCGCACCCCCTCCATCCGGGCCGAAGCATCGGGTAGCGGGCTGAAGACGATCGAGGCCGCCACTGCCGCCGCCGCCACGGAGGTTGCCGCTGTTGCCACCGCCCCGGCTGCTGCTGAGGTGGTCCGCGTGACGTAACGGGCGGCTTTGCGGTGCATGGTGTTCCCTTCGAGCTTTGTACAACTGCTCCAACTCTCGCCGGGGCGCCTTCGTTCCCGCGGTGCGTCCGCTGAGAGGGAACTGTGAATCCAGCACCACCCCTGCCGGGGCATCCGTATTAGGCTTGATGCCAGTGATCCCGGCCCTGTTATGCGCAGGGCTCCCATCAGCAAAAGGAGAGTCATGGCAGGCGAGTCAACGTTCGACGTCGTAAGCAAAGTGGACAAGCAGGAAGTGGCCAACGCCCTTAACCAGGCCCAGAAGGAACTCACCCAGCGCTACGACTTCAAAGGCGTCGGCGCCGAGGTGGATTTCAGCGGCGAGAAGATCCTCATGAAGGCCAACTCCGAGGAGCGCGTGCTGGCCGTCCTGGACGTGCTGCAGTCCAAGCTCATCCGCCGGGGCATCTCGCTGAAGTCGCTTGACACCGGCGAGCCCTACGCCTCCGGCAAGGAGTTCCGTCTGGAAGCCTCCATTAAGGAGGGCATCGCCCAGGACCTGGCCAAGAAAATCAACAAGCTGATCCGGGACGAAGCCCCCAAGTCGGTCAAGTCGCAGATCCAGGGCGATGAACTGCGCGTGACGTCCAAGTCCCGTGACGACCTCCAGGCCACCATGGCGCTCCTGAAGGACTTTGAGGAAGCCGACCTGCAGTTTGTGAACTTCCGCAGCTAGCACTGCCCCGGCGTCGTTCCCGGCGCGCAATGCTGTTCCGCTGCGTAAAAGAGCCGGCGCACCCGATCTACGGGCGCGCCGGCTTTTGACGTTGTGGGCTTGGTGTCTTTTGGAGAGTGTGGGCTGTGCCCCTGGCAAACGGCACTTTCGACTCAGCCGATCTTCGGCGGTTGGCTACAGTGAGCCACGTGACGTCCGCGAGAAAGTTGACCTTCAGTCGATTCTTGGTGTGGCTGGCCTGCCTGGCCGGTACTGTGCATGCCGGATTCAGCTTGTACTGGGCGCTGGGTGGGCAAGGGCTCCTGGCCACGGTCGGCCAATGGGCAGTCCAGCTGTCAGCCGATGCTCCCCTCGAGGCTGGACTCGTCCTTGGAGTTGTCGCGGCGGGAAAGTTGCTGGCAGCGGCGATTCCCGTCGTCGTCGCCTATGAAAGAACGCCCCGGCAGAGGTTCTGGCGTGCGGTGAGCTGGGCCGGCGGCTTACTCCTTGTCACTTATGGGGGTGTGAACACCATCGTCAGCGGTGCCGTTCTTGGAGGAGTAATCCGCCCTGAAGGTGGGTACGACCTCAATGCGATGATTGGCCACGCCTGGCTGTGGGATCCGCTGTTCTTCCTTTGGGGTTCAGCCCTTGTGCTGTCGCTCTGGTACTCGCGCAAGAGCTCCACGGCGGTTACGTAAATCCGGTCCTTTACCGGACGCCGCATAATGGCACCTCAGCTGTCGTAGGGGCCGGCTTCGAGAACGTCCAAGCCCGGTAGAGTGCGACTCATGACATTGGGGGATGCCACACCGAAAGTAGGCCGCCGGCCATGGGCGTTCGGTGCGGTCTGCGTGATGCTGGGGGATGCGGCGCGTGGGCACGGCCAGCACACCAACGAAGGCGCCGAGCAGACCGAAGTAGCTACCTGTCATGAAGCTGCGGTGGGCACGGATATTTCCTTTCCGGACAGCCCACAGCCCTGCCGTGAGTGTGCAGAACGTAAGAGCTGAGAGCGCATGGAGCCAGTTGAACCCGCCGTCAATGGTCCGGATTCCGAAGAAGGTCAGCACCACGATGTACATGGCGGCAACCCAGATCCGGCCTACTGCCCTATGAAGGTCGCCGCCTTTGGTCCGACGCAACAGGTTTACGGCTCCAAAGATGAGTGCATAGCTGGCAGCCACTGCGTGCACAGCGATCAAGACGGTCCAAGAGGAAGGCATACACCGGAGCGTAGCGGACCTGAATTTCCCGGCCTTCTTCGTTACGGCCTGCCGGTGCTCGCCGGAGCGACCGTTGAACCACCGGCGCAGGGCCGCTGCAAGGAGGATTCGGCCTAGTAGGGATTATAGGATCGGGACGTGACTCGCACGGACCGGCTCTATGCACTCGTTGAGGAGCTGCGTGCTGTGGCACCCCGCCCGAGGAGTGCCCGTTGGCTTGCCGAGAAATTTGGTGTCAGTGCGCGCACCATTGAACGGGACTTGTCGGCACTGCAACAGGGTGGCGTCCCTATTTGGTCAGAACCGGGGCGTTCGGGTGGCTACTGTCTTGATAGGGCGCACACCCTGGCGCCGCTCGGGTTCTCCGTTGACGAAGCTCTCGCGGTTACGATCGCGCTCGGGATGCTGTCGACGTCTCCGTTCGGAGACGCGGCGAGGTCTGCGCAGCGGAAAGTCGCTGCCGTCATGGAAGATCGAAATCTTACAGAGACCGCCGGACTTGCAATGCGCATCCATCTCCTGGACGAGGGTCCCACGGCAGTGGTGCCTGACGAATTCGCAACGGCGCTCCGATCCGGGCAGGTGCTTCGCATCGCCTACGCCGACCGCAACACCATCACAACTTCACGCGAAGTCGAACCTATGGGCTACATCGGGAAGGGGCGCGACTGGTATCTGGTTGCCTGGTGCCGCCTCCGAGACGGCGTTCGTGCGTTCCGTGGCGATCGCATCAGCATGGCTGAACCGACCGGCGAAAAGCCGCCGCAACGCCCACTGCATCCAGAGGACCTCGGCATTGTCCATGGGGTTCTCCGCGAGGTCAGCCCCATCGGAGAAATCGCTAAACACCGACACTACGGTGTCGGGACACCAATTTAGGTTGGACGGGTTGAGGCAAAACCCCTACAGCCTGGAGGACCCATGGAATTCGCATCAATCCGCATCATCACCCACGACGTAGAGCGGCTCACCCGTTTCTATGAGACAGTCACGGGCACCACCGCGCTAAGGCCGGCTCCCGTGTTCTCAGAGATCCGCACCGGGACGTGTGTTATCGCGATCGGGAGCCCAGCGACCGTGGCTATGCTTGGTGACCAGGCTCCGAGGCCCGGTAGCAATGACGGCCTCATTATCGAGTTCCTCGTCCCGGACGTTGACGCTGATTTTGCTCGACTCCGCGCTGCACTGGAGAATATCGTGCTCGAACCGACCACCATGCCGTGGGGAAACCGGTCGACGCTGTTCCGCGATCCTGATGGAAACCTTGTCAACCTGTTCTCGCGCCCGGCCAACTGAGCTCGATCACCTCGGGGTGCGGGAAAGTTTTCCAGCTCTCGAACGTCGGTATGGGGCTCGACGGCGGGGTCCCGGCTACAGTTGCCGGCCCGCCATCCGCTCCAGCCGTGCGATCCGGTCCCTCATGGGCGGGTGGGTGGCGAACAATTTGTTCATGGCGCCGCCCCGGAACGGATTGGCGATCATGAGGTGCGATGCGTTGACCAACCGCTGGTCCTGCGGCAGGGGCGCGATGCTGACGCCGCGCTCAATCTTGGCCAGGGCTGAGGCGAGTGCCAGCGGATCGCCGGTGAGCTGCGAACCGTCCTCGTCGGCGTCGTACTCCCTGGTGCGGGAGATGGCCATCTGGATCAGCGACGCGGCGAAGGGCGCGAGCAGTGCCATGGCGATCATGGCCAACGGGTTGGCGTTCCGCCGGTCCCCGCCGCCGAAGAACAGCAGCATCTGGCCCACCGAGGTGATCACGCCGGCGACGGCGGCCGCGACAGATGAGGTGAGGATGTCGCGGTTGTAAACGTGCATCAGTTCGTGGCCCAGGACCCCGCGGAGTTCGCGGGCGTCCAGCAACTGCAGGATGCCTTCAGTGCAGCAGACGGCAGCGTTTTTCGGGTTGCGGCCAGTGGCGAATGCGTTGGGGTTCATAGTGGGCGACACGTAAATCCGCGGCATGGGCTGGTTGGCGCGCATGGAGAGCTCGCGGACAATCTGGTACAGCTGGGGCGCCTGGGCTTCGGTCACCGGGAAGGCCTGCATGGAGCGGATGGCGATCTTGTCGCTGTTCCAGTAGCCGTAGAACGTGGTGCCGACGCCGATCAGCGCCATGATCACGATGGGTGCGGAGCTGCGGGTACCGACGCCGATGAGGCCGCCGAGGCCAAGCAGTACGGCCCAGAGCACCCCAAACAGCGCGGCGGTCTTCAGTCCATTGTGATGGTTGTGCACGTTTCCTCCTTACCTAAGGAACGGCCTGCTACGGCACCTGGTTCCGCGCAGTGCAAAGCCGAGCCACAGGACCCGGACCTCATCCAGAATCTTAGCCGCGCCGCCGGCCGGCAGGTCGCCAAGCGGGGGCCGCCACCATCACGAGGAGCCCGCCCATTGCAGATCAGCCGTGCCCGGTTTCGGTGCCGGGCCGGAGCCAGGCCAAACCGGACACGGCATGATCTGCCAACGGGAAGTACCTCAGTGCATCGAGACAGTCTCGCGCTGCCTGCCCTCAGCGTCCAGTTCTTCCACTGGTTCCGCTGCGGCCTGCGTGGTGCCGGCGACAGACGGCGACACGCTGGACTCTTTGTCGTGGTTCCGTCCGATGACAGCCGTGGCAATGGCATTTCCCAGGATGTTGGTGGCGGTTCGGCCCATATCCAGGATTTGGTCGATCACCAGAAGGACGCCGATACCGGCCGCCGGGATGCCGAAGGCGGGAACGACGGCGGCCACGACCACGAGCGAACCGCGCGGGACGCCGGCCATGCCCTTGCTGCTGAGCAACAGCATTCCGGTCATCGCGATCTGCTGGCCGAGGTCCATGTCGATGCCGTAGGCGTTGATGAGGAAGACGGACGCGAAGGTCATGTACATCATGGAGCCGTCGACATTGAAGGAGTAGCCCAGGGGAAGGACGAACCCGGTGGTTCGTTTCTCGATGCCGAACTTGGTCAAGCCCTCGATGAGCTTGGGCAGAGCCGCTTCGCTGCTGGAGGTGGCGAAGGCTATGAGCATGGGTTCACGCACGATCCGGACCAGGCGGAACGCTGCCTTCCCGAGGCAGGCAACGGCGACGGCGATCATGAGGACCCACAGAGCCGAAAGGGAAACATAGAATCCGCCGATGAACGAGGCATAGGTGGCAAACGCATCGAGGCCCTGGGCCGTGAAGGCGGACGCGATGCCGGCAAAGACACCCACCGGAGCCGCAAGCATCACGTATCCGGTGACCTTGAGCATCACACCCATGAGTTCATCGACAGCGTCTGCGATGGAGGAACGGCCCCGCTTGCGAAGGTTCAACAGCGCTATACCGAAGAGCGCCCCGAAGACGAGGATCTGAAGCGGGTTATTGGCGGCCAGGGCGGCGAAAACGCTGGTGGGGATGATGTGGGTGATGAAGTCCGCGTAATCAAGCGGCTTCGACTCAATCCCCGCGTCTCCACCCGGCAGCAGATGCAGTCCCGCGCCCACATTGAGCAGATGCGCGCTGATGAAGCCGAAGACACCCACCAGGGCGGAGGCGGACAGGAACCAGATCATGGAACGGCCGAAGAGCTTCCCCACCCCAGCTGACTTGGCAGCACCTGCGATGCCCGAGACAAGGGTGGCGAAGATCAGCGGAGCGATGATCATCTTGATCAGGTTCAGGAACATGTGCGTAACGGTGTCCAGCACCGTAACGACTGATCCGCCGGCGTCCGTGGGAAGCAGCCAGTGGAACAGCAGGCCGCCCAGTATTCCGAAAACCAGTGCGGCGAGAATCCACATGGTTGACTTGTTTTTCATATCCATCCTTCGGTAAATGCCGGGAAGTCGGTCCCGTGGCCGGGACGGTCCTCGTCGCTGAGGTCCGCTTCTGTGTCGTCGGCTGAGGAAATTCGGGCACGTTCATATACCCCTGGTACAAAGCCCAGGGGACGATTTAGGTGGGCCCAGGCCTGCCGGGTTCCCTGGCCGGGTTTGCGGGGCCAGGGGGCGGGTGGGGACTACTTGCTGAGGTTTGCCAGGCGTTCGGGGCTGAGGAGGTCCTGGAGTTGGGCGTCGGTGAGGAGGCGGTGTTCCAGGACGAGTTCGGCGACGCCCTTGCCGGTGGCGAGGGCTTCTTGCGCGATGGCGG
>NZ_JARVSF010000023.1 GCF_030209355.1 Pseudarthrobacter sp. fls2-241-R2A-127 | reverse complement strand
GCCGCTAAAGTGAAACGTCAAGCATTTAAAAGTCCAACTTTGGGGGACCAGTTCACAGGGGCGCCCCGGGGCTTTGGTATCCGTTTCCGGACGCTGATCAGCTCTTGCGGGCGTAGCCTTCCCACTTGTCGGCTCGGTGCTCGCCGTCCACAAAGCGGATGGTTCCCGACTTTGAGCGCATCACGATGGACTGTGTCAGGACCTTGTCCTTGGAGTAGCGGACGCCCTTGAGCAGGTCGCCGTCGGTGATGCCCGTCGCGGCGAAGTAGCAGTTGTCGCTGGAGACGAGGTCGTTCGTGGAAAGCACGCGGTCCAGGTCGTGGCCGGCGTCGATGGCCTTCTGCTTCTCTTCGTCGCTGGTGGGCCAGAGGCGGCCCTGGATGACGCCGCCAAGGGACTTGATGGCGCAGGCGGCCACGATGCCCTCAGGCGTGCCGCCAATGCCCATCAGGGCATCCACGCCGGTGCCGGAACGGGCGGCCGCGATGGCGCCGGCGACGTCGCCGTCCATGATGAACTTGGTGCGGGCGCCGGCCTCACGGATTTCCTCGACCAGCGGGCGGTGACGGTCGCGGTCCAGGATCATGACGTTGAGCTGGTTGACCTTGACGCCCTTGGCCTTCGCAATGAGGTGCAGGTTCTGCTTCACCGGCAGCCGCAGGTCCACCATGTCCGCGGCTTCCGGGCCGGTAACGAGCTTCTCCATGTAGAACACTGCGGAAGGGTCGAACATGGAGCCGCGCTCGGCCACGGCCAGGACGGCCAGGGCGTTGTTGATACCGAGGGCGGTCAGCCGGGTTCCGTCGATCGGGTCGACGGCGACATCGCACTCCGGGCCGGTGCCGTCGCCGACACGCTCGCCGTTGAACAGCATGGGGGCTTCGTCTTTTTCGCCTTCGCCAATGACCACGACGCCATTGAAGTGGACGGTCTGCAGGAAGGAACGCATGGCGTCAACGGCTGCACCGTCGGCGGTGTTCTTGTCACCGAAACCCACCCAGTGGCCGCCGGCAATTGCAGCGGCCTCGGTGACGCGGACGAGCTCAAGGGCAAGGTTGCGGTCTGGCTCGTCGTGGCCCACCGCAAGGGACGGTGAAATCGTGGAGTACTTCTGGGTCATGGACGCTGGTGACACGTGAACCTCTTCTTCGAGTGGCGATCATTGAACCCGCTTGCCGGTGCAGCAGAGCGGTGATTCCTCTGCTACCGATCATAGTCGCGGCACCGCGCGGCGGGCGGCCCATGACGCGGCAGCGCAATGTGCCAGGACACGCGCCGCCGCAGCCTGCTGCCGCCCGAATGGAACTACGGCTCCGGGATGGGCGACTATAGAGGAGTGAACGACATGCAGGAAGCCACCAGCCCCAACTCCGGACAGGCACAGCCCGAAGGCGGGCCCGAGGCCTCGAAGGCCGGCGCGGATGCCCCCGTAAAGCCCGTCATTCCGGCGGCGGCAGCCAAGCGGGCCAACGCCTCGGTGATCGGCATGATCATTGCCCTGGTCCTCAGCATTGCCGCTTTCCTGCCCGTGGTCCTGATGAACCCACAGCCCAAGAGTGACGGCTACCGGCCTGACATCGACGTCGCGTCGGTGGCAAGGAATGCCGCGGAAGTGGCCGGATTCACACCCGTCGCACCGGATACCGGCAACGCCTTCCGCGCCAACTATGCACGGTGGGAGGCAGGGACGGGAAGTGGCGTGCCCACGTGGGAGGTGGGCTACGTGACGCCCAAGACCTCGTTCATCGCCCTGGTGCAGACCAGGAGCGCCAACCCCACCTGGCTCCTTCAGCAGACCAAGAACGCCCCCGTCACCGGTACCCGGAACGCCGGCGGCCAGGACTGGGAACTCCGCGACACCGGCAAGGGGGAAAAGTCGATGATCCTCAACTTCCGGGGCAGCACCGTCATCCTCTCCGGGGCCGCCCAACTGGACGAATTCTCCACGCTTGCGGCCGCCGTCGTAAGCTCCCTGGACAGCAACCCGGCCGTCACAGTTTCACCGTCGGCGGCCCCCACGCCGTAAGGTGGGGCCGTGACGACTAACCTGACCCCTGCACTGGCCTGGCGCCGCCTGCGCGAAGGCAACGAACGTTTCGTAAACGGCGAGTCCTCCCATCCGAACCAGAATGCGTCCCGCCGCTCATCGCTGGTGGAGACGCAGAATCCGTTCGCGGTGATCTTTGGCTGCTCCGACTCCCGGCTCGCGGCGGAAATCATTTTCGACGTCGGCCTGGGTGACGTCTTCGTGGTCCGCACCGCGGGCCAGGTGATCGACGACGCCGTCCTGGGCTCCCTGGAGTACAGCGTCGGCGTGCTGAACGTGCCGCTGATCGTCATCCTTGGCCACGACAGCTGCGGGGCCGTGACAGCCACCAAGGACGCCGTGGAAACCGGTGAGATGCCTGCGGGCTTCATCCGCGACCTCGTGGAGCGCATCACGCCCTCCGTCCTGACCTCACTGCGCAACGACCAGCCCGAGGTCAACGACATGGTGGTGGAGCACGTCAAGCAGACGTCGCAGCGCCTGGCGGACAGCTCGCGTGTGATTTCGGACGCAATCGAGGACGGCCGCACCGCCGTCGTCGGTCTTTCCTATCGGCTGGCAGAAGGCCGCGCCGACTTGGTTTACGGAATCGGCGAGCTCTAGGAGACACCTGCCGGCGGTCCACTGGACCGCCGGCATCCCTCCCTTAACGGTTTTCGATGGGGCGCCGGATCGCCATAAGCTAGCCCCATGACTTCCACTGAAGAGTTCCGCATTGAACATGACACGATGGGCGAAGTCCGCGTCCCCGTGAACGCACTGTACCGCGCGCAGACGCAGCGGGCAGTGGAGAACTTCCCTATTTCCGGCAAGACCCTGGAACGCACCCACATTGAGGCGCTGGCCCGGGTGAAGAAGGCTGCCGCCCAGGCCAACGCAGAACTGGGTGTGCTCGACGGCGAGCTGGCCAAGGCAATTGCAGATGCTGCCGACGAGGTGGCTGCCGGCAAGTACGACGGCGACTTCCCCATCGATGTTTTCCAGACTGGCTCCGGCACGTCCTCGAACATGAACACCAACGAGGTCCTGGCAGAGCTGGCCACGCGTGCCTTGAAGGCCGCCGGCAGTGACAAGGTTGTCCACCCGAACGACCACGTCAACGCCTCGCAGTCCTCCAACGATGTGTTCCCCACGTCCGTGCACGTGGCTGCCACCTCCGCCCTGATCAACGACCTCATTCCCGCCTTGGCCTACCTGGCCGAGTCGCTGGAACGCAAGGCCGTCGAGTTCAAGGACGTCGTCAAGTCCGGCCGCACCCACCTCATGGACGCCACCCCGGTCATGCTGGGCCAGGAGTTCGGCGGCTACGCCGCGCAGGTCCGCTACGGCATCGAGCGCATCAACGCCTCGCTCCCCCGCGTAGCCGAGGTCCCGCTGGGCGGCACCGCAGTGGGCACCGGCATCAACACCCCCGCCGGGTTCCCCGAGCGCGTCATCGAGCTGCTCGCCACGGACACCGGCCTGCCGCTGACCGAAGCACGCGACCACTTCGAGGCACAGGCCAACCGCGACGGCCTGATCGAAGCGTCCAGCCAGCTGCGCAACATCGCGATCTCCTTCATGAAGATCAACAACGACCTCCGCTGGATGGGTTCGGGCCCCAACACCGGCCTCGGCGAGATCGCCATCCCAGACCTGCAGCCCGGCTCTTCGATCATGCCCGGCAAGGTCAACCCGGTCATCTGCGAGGCTTCCATCATGGTGGCCGCCCAGGTCATCGGCAACGACACCGCCATCGCCTGGTCCGGCACCAATGGCGCCTTCGAACTCAATGTGGGCATCCCGGTCATGGCCGCCAACCTGCTCGAATCCATCCGCCTGCTGGCCAACACCAGCCGCGTCATGGCGGACAAGATGATCGACGGCATCACCGCCAATGTGGAGCGCGCGCGCTTCCTGGCCGAGGCCTCCCCGTCGATCGTCACCCCGCTGAACAAGTACATCGGCTACGAGAACGCCGCCAAGATCGCCAAGACCGCCGTGAAGGAGGGCCTGACCATCCGCCAGGCCACTGAGCAGCTCGGTTTCGTCGGCGAGGGCGAGGGCAAGGTGTCCGAAGCCGACCTGGACAAGGCCCTGGACGTCACCACCATGACGACTCCGGCGCATAAGGCCTAGCAGCACCCCTTCCGCGCCAAGAACGACGGCGGCCGGTTACCTTCCACACGGAAGGTGCCGGCCGCCGTCGTACTTTAAGCCCCCCCCGGGGAACAGCCCCGCAAAAAGTTGCACTGAGATTCAAATAGTGCAAAACTTCACTTTGTGAGTGATAGTGCAACTTCTGACTCCGGGCTGCGTGAACGGAAACGTGCCGCCACCCGGAGCGCCATCACCGCGGCAGCCCGTGCCCTGACGTCCGAACGGGGCCTGAACGGCTACACCGTGGAAGAGGTCTGCGAGGCCGCCGGCATTTCCCGCCGGACGTTCTTCAACTACTTCCCCACCAAGGAAGACGCCATCATCGGCCACGCGGATGACGATATTCCCGCCGAGGTCATCGAGGAGTTCGTTGCCGGCGGAGCCGGATCACCGGCAGGCCAGATCTCCCCCACGCTCTTCCGGGACCTGGTGGAGCTGTCACTGCGCCTCACGGATGGCATGTCGGCCTCCGAAGAGGAGACGCGTCAACTGATCGCGGTGGTCAAGAAAGAACCCCAGCTCATCCTCAGGATCATCGGAGTAACGGAACAGCGCGAGGCCCAGTTCGCCCGGGACGTGGCACGGCGTGAAGGAGTAACCGCTGACCACCCCGTGGTTCAGATGGCCGTCGTGCTGCTCAGCACCATCGCCCGCAAGAGCAGCATGGCGTACTTCAGCGAGGGCAATACCCGCAGCTACCCCGAGCTGCTGCTGGAGAACATCTCCGCAGCCAGCGTCCTGTTTTCACAACCGCTCGACATTCCGGACACCACCGCCGCAGAAGGACAATCATGAGTACCGCCACCACCAAGGCGCCGGCAGGACCACTCCTGCTGACGCAAAAACGCATCTGGATCATCTTTTCCGCACTGATCGCCGGAATGCTGTTGTCCAGCCTGGACCAGACCATCGTTTCCACCGCCATGCCCACCATCGTGGGCAAGCTCGGCGGGGTAGAGCACCAGGCCTGGATCACCACGGCCTACCTGCTGGCCACCACCATCGTCATGCCCATCTACGGCAAGTTTGGCGATATCCTGGGCCGCCGCAACCTGTTCCTGGTTGCCATCGCGCTCTTCACCCTCGCGTCGGTGGGCTGCGCCCTGGCCACCGATTTCTGGGGCTTCGTCATCTTCCGCGCCATCCAGGGACTGGGCGGCGGCGGCCTCATGATCCTCTCCCAGGCAATCATCGCCGACATCGTGCCCGCCAAGGAACGCGGTAAGTACATGGGCCCGCTGGGCGCCATCTTCGGCCTGTCCGCCGTGGCCGGCCCGCTCCTGGGCGGCTTCTTCGTTGACCACCTCACCTGGGAGTGGGCGTTCTACATCAACATCCCGGTAGGCCTTGCCGCCTTTGCGATCGCCTGGTTCGCCCTGACGCTGCCCAACAAGAAGGCAGACAAACGCATCGATATCCTGGGCGTGGTGTTGCTCTCCGCGGCCACCACGTGCCTGATCTTCTTCACCGACTTTGGCGGCAAGAAGGATGAAGGCTGGGATTCACCCATCACCTGGGCCTTCGGTGCGGGCCTGCTGGTCTCGGCC
This sequence comes from Pseudarthrobacter sp. fls2-241-R2A-127, assembly GCF_030209355.1. Lineage (GTDB taxonomy): Bacteria > Actinomycetota > Actinomycetes > Actinomycetales > Micrococcaceae > Arthrobacter. The sequence continues at coordinate 196,774 of NZ_JARVSF010000023.1, read as the reverse complement.
ACAGCGTTCGTGCTGGTGGAACGCCGTGCCGAGGACCCGATCATCCCGCTGAGCCTCTTCCGGAACCGGATCTTCATCAACGCCACCGCCATCGGCTTCACCCTGGGCCTTGGCATGTTCTCCGCCATCGCCTTCGTTCCCACGTTCCTGCAGATGTCCTCCGGCACCTCAGCCGCCGAATCCGGGCTGCTGATGCTGCCCATGATGGCCGGGCTCATGGGTACGTCCATCTACTCGGGCATCCGGATTTCCAAGACCGGCAAATACAAGATGTTCCCCATCCTGGGAGCCGCGTTCACCATGGCCGCCATGCTGTGGATGACCACCCTTGCCGCCAGCACCCCCATCTGGGTCATCTGCCTGCAGCTGTTCGTCTTCGGCGCCGGCCTGGGCCTGATCATGCAGGTAGTGGTCCTGGTGGTCCAGAACTCCGTACCGGCCGACCAGATCGGCACCGCCACCAGCACCAACAACTACTTCCGCGAGGTGGGCGCCGCCATGGGCGTCGCGGTGTTCGGATCGATCTTCACCACCCGCCTCTCCGAGGCATTGACCAGCGCCTTTACGGGTGCCGGGGCCTCTGCCGAGCAGGCCGGGCAATCCACCCGGACGCTGGACCCGCAGGCGTTGAGCCAGTTGCCGCCACAACTGCGCGACGCCATCGTGAACGCCTACGCGGATTCGCTGGCACCGGTGTTCTGGTACCTGCTGCCTTTCATTGCCGTGGCGCTGCTGCTGGCCCTGACACTGAAGCAGATCCCGTTGTCGGACACCGCCGGTATGGTGGCGCGCGGGGAGGCCGTCGGCGGAGAGGAAGCGGAACGGCTCGCCGCCGGGCTGCCTGCCTCCGCAGACCCGGACGTGGACCAGGACACGGACCAGGACACGGACGGGGTCCAGGCCAAGGACGACGACGAGCTGGTCTCTCCGGGCCGCTGACCGTCGTCGGGCACTGGGGACGGCCGTGAAGACCAACAGGGACGCCGCAACCTTGGGGGTTGCGGCGCCCCTGTTCCGTATTGGCGCCCCCGTCACCTGCCCGGCAACGAGGGCCGGACGTTCCTACGGCTCGAAGTAGACGGCTCCTGCCGGCGTCAGCGCCTGCCGGATGCTGGTGAGGTGCCCGGGCATGAGGTCGGGAAGCTCGTCCAGGCCGAACCAGCCCACGGCCAGGGACTCGTCATCGTTCACCCTGGCGTCGCCGGACACGTAACGGCACAGGAACACGACGTCGAGGAATTCGCAGACGTCGCCGTTCGGGTATGTCACCGGACCTACCGCGCCCACGGACACCACGCGTTCGGCTTCAGCCACCACGGCGGTTTCCTCGAAAATCTCCCGGACCAGGCCGCGCGCAGGCTGCTCCCCCGGGTCCAGCATCCCGCTGATCAGCGCCCACTGCCGGTTGTCCGCCCGCTGGGCCAGCAGGATCCTGCCCGTGTCATCGACCACCACGCCCCGGACGCCCGGGACCCAGAGGGGGTCGTTGCCGATCTTCTTGCGCAGTTTCAGGACGTATTCGGGTGCAGGCATACTGCCAGCCTACCCAAGGCCACGAACGTCCCGGCACCGCACCTACGCCGGCAGCAGCATGGCGGCCGCGGCCCCGGCCAGCATGAACGGGCCAAACGGTATGGCAGACTTCAACGTCCCCCGCCGGGCCGCCAGGAGCGCCAGCGACCAAAGGCCGCCGAGCAGGAAGGCCATGAAGGTACCGGCGAAGAGGTGCCCCCAACTGAGGTAGCCCAGGTACATGCCCAGCACCCCGGCCAGCTTGACGTCGCCAAACCCCATCCCCGGCGGATAGACGAGGCGAAGGACGAAATAGAAAAGCCAGAGGATCGCCGCACCGGCCACCACCCGAACGACGGGCAGGACCGGATTGCCGTTCGGATCCCCCGCGGGCTGCACAGAGCCGCCCCAGGCAGCCGCCGCGGCAGCAGCCAGGAGGAGGAACCCCGCCACCGCATAGGACGGGAACACGATGCGGTTGGGCAGGAGGTGGTGCCGGACGTCGATGACCGTGAGCCGCACGGCCATCACCACAAAGTAGAGGCAGGCGGCAAGTACCAGCCAGAAGGCCACAGGGGTGTACTGCCACAGCTCGCCGAGTCGTCCGATCACCCCTCGGATGCTACTGGATCCGCCCCTACCGGCCGTAGCGCCGCCGCGTAAACTGTGGATATGTCGACCTGGGAGTCCCGGCGCCGGACGGTTCCGGAACCTCCTGCCGCCCCCGCAGACCCCGCCTCCATGTTCCGGAACCTGTGCCGGTCGTCCCCCTGGAAGTGGCAGTCGCTGAGGTTTGAATACTGGGACCAGGCATTCGAGTCGGCTCCCGGGCCCGGGGCCCCGTACGTCCGGGCCTGGCTGCGGCGTCCGGGGGCGCTGCGGCTGGAAAATCCGGCCGGCCTGGTGCTGCACAGCACCACGGGAATCAACGATTCCCGCGATGTCTTCTATGTCAGTGCGACCCGAAAGTCCTGGCTCCTGCCGCCCCATCTGGTCACCCCTGTCTATGACGACGCCGGGCACGTCCGCCGCAGGCCTGAGGCCGCTTACGGTGAACCGGGATTCGGCAACGGCCGCTTCTCGGCCGCACTGGACCCGGTTGAACTCGCCGGCAACGCACCTGTACCGATCGAGTTCCCCGGCAGCAACGCGCTGGACATCAAGGACGTCCGGCCTGCCGAGCACGAGGGCAGGCCGGTCCTGGAGGCCGTGGTGGTCCCGAACGCCGCATACCATCCGGGAGACACCTCTGCCCCGCTGTGCCTTCCCGGGCGTACGCACCTCCGCGTGGACGTGGGCACCGGAGTGTGCGTTGCCAGCCGGTCGCTTGAACCGGGGACGGAGGATTACGGGCACTGGATCAGGATCCTTGCGGTGGACGAATACATGCTTGATGACCTGTTCCTGGCCCAGTCCATGAACCTCACGGACGTCCGGCGGCACATCAGCTGGGACCTCCCCGCGGAAGCGTGACAGGTGCCGGTGGCGGTGTTCAGCTAGGCTTCGCGGATGACTTCCCTGAGCCCCATCTGGCCCCTGTTCGACCTCAAGCTGACCACGCCCCGGCTGGAGCTCCGCCCTATCACCGATCAGGACATCCCGGCAGCGGTCGGTGCTGCCCTCAGCGGCATCCACGAGCCCGGCCGGAACCCGTTCAGTATGCCCTGGGCCGAACTCCCGGAGGACGAACTGGGCCCCAACATGGCCCGCTGGTACTGGCGGTGCCGCCGGGTGCACCCCGGAGAACTGGACGCTGCTCCTGGGCATCTGGCACGAGGGCCGGTTCGTTGGATGCCAGGATGTGGGCGCCAAGGACTTCGCAACCCTGAGGACCGTGTCCACCGGTTCATGGCTCAGGCAGTCCGTCCACGGCCGCGGCCTCGGCAAGGAGATGCGTGCCGCCGTCGTCCTCTGGGCCTTTGACTGGCTCGGCGCAGAGGTGGCCGAATCAGAAGCCGCCGCCTGGAACGCCGCCTCCTTGGGCGTCTCGGCCTCCCTCGGCTACGAACTGAACGGCATCACCCGCAAGGCTTGGGGCACCACGGTTGAAACACTGCAGCACGTCCGCCTCTCTCCCGAAACCTTCAACCGTCCCGACTGGACGTTGAAGGTGGATGGCCACGAAGCTGCGGTGAAGTTCCTCGGCATACGGTAAGGGCCGTGGCCCGGCGAACCCGGCCACGGCCCTCCCCGGCGGGTGGCTTATCCTTCGAGGAGCTCCGTGACCAGGGCTGCGATAGGCGAGCGTTCGGAGCGGGTCAGGGTGATGTGGCCGAAGAGCGGGTGTCCTTTCAGGGTTTCGACGACGGCGGCGATTCCGTCGTGGCGGCCGACGCGGAGGTTGTCCCGCTGGGCGACGTCGTGGGTGAGGACGATCTTGGAGTTCTGGCCCATCCGGCTCATGACGGTCAGGAGGACGTTCTTTTCCAGCGACTGTGCCTCGTCCACGATCACGAAGGCGTCGTGCAGGGAGCGGCCACGGATGTGGGTAAGCGGCATGACTTCCAGCATGCCGCGGTCCATGACTTCCTCCACGACTTCCTGGCTGACCAGGGCTCCAAGCGTGTCGAAAACGGCCTGGGCCCACGGGTTCATCTTTTCGGATTCGGAACCGGGCAGGTAGCCAAGCTCCTGGCCGCCCACGGCGTACAGGGGCCGGAACACAATCACCTTCCGGTGCTCACGGCGTTCAAGCACGGCTTCGAGGCCCGCACAAAGGGCGAGCGCCGATTTTCCGGTGCCGGCACGTCCGCCGATTGACACGATGCCGACGCCGGGATCCATCAGCATGTCGATGGCGAGCCGCTGCTCAGCGGACCGGCCGTGGAGGCCGAACACGTCGCGATCGCCCTTCACCAGGCGCACCTGCTTGTCCGCGCCCACCCGGCCCAATGCCGAGCCTCGGTTGGAGAGCAGGACCAGCCCGGTGTTGACCGGCAGTTCCGCCGCGGCGGGAATGAACACGGGCTCGTGCCCGTACAGGGTGGAAATTTCCTGTTCGTCGGCTTCGATTTCGGCCACGCCGGTCCAGCCTGAGTCCTTGACCAGCTCATTGCGGTACTCGTCAGCGGTGAGCCCCATCGCGGAGGCCTTTACCCGCATGGGGAGGTCCTTGGAGACCACCGTGACGTTGCGGCCCTCGTTGGCCAGGTTCTTGGCGACGGCAAGGATCCGGCTGTCGTTGTCACCGCTGCGGAATCCCAGCGGCAGGACCTCCGCCGAAATGTGGTTGAGCTCCACTACGAGGGTGCCGCCGTCCTCACCAATGGGAATGGCCTGGTTCAGACCGCCGTGCTTGACCCGGAGATCGTCCAGGAGCCGGAGGGCCTTCCGGGCGAAATAGCCGAGTTCGGGATCGTGCCGTTTCGCCTCAAGTTCGGTGATGACAACGATTGGCACCACGACCTCGTGCTCCGCAAACCGCAGGAGGGCCCGCGGGTCCGAGATCAGGACGGACGTGTCGATGACGAAAGTGTGGATGTCGGCTTCCCTTCCGGAGACAGCAAAACCGGCCGCAGCATCAGTTGCTGCGCCGGTTTCAAAAGTGACGCGCTCGGCGCGAGAGGTAGCTTTTCCGCCCTGTCCAGCAAGGACTTCGGGCAGTTGTTCAGAAGTAGCCACATCGACTCCAGCCCCGGGTACCAGCCCGGAATTGTTATTGGTGAGGCGGCTCGGCCACGAGGCCGGGTCCGGCCTCCCATACAACCGGCGCGATGTTTCGCTCCATGTATTGGCCTCCCCGATCAGCCGGCGGTTTTGCCTGCTGATGGATATAACGTAAATCCACCCGGGCTTGTTTCCGCAACCATTACGCGGCGATTCCCGTTGCGGGTCGATTAACTAGTTGTGAACCCGGGATGTCAGGCGCCGAAGCGCCGCTGCCTGCCGGCGTAGTCACGCAGGGCACGGAGGAAGTCGACCTTGCGGAAGGCGGGCCACAGGGCCTCACAGAAATAAAACTCACTGTAGGCGCTCTGCCACATGAGGAAGCCGGAAAGCCGCTGCTCCCCCGATGTCCTGATCACCAGGTCCGGGTCCGGCTGGCCGCGCGTGTAGAGGAAGCGCGAGATGTCATCGACGCACAGGTCGTCGGCGAGTTTCGAAATGTCCGCGCCCTTGGCGACGGCGTCGTGCAGGAGTTCACGGACGGCGTCGACGATTTCCCGCCTCCCGCCGTAACCGACTGCCACGTTGACATGGATCTTTTCCCGTACCGGGGTCCTGGCGGTCAGCTTGTTCAGCCGCTCGGCCAGGTAGTCAGGGAGCAGTTCGGGGGCGCCCATCGCGTGGACGGAAATGTTGGCGTCGTCATCGAGCCGGTCCAGCGTGTTGGCGATGATGCCCATCAGGAGGTCCAGTTCTTCGCTGGACCGGTTCATGTTGTCCGTGGACAGCATGTACAGCGTGACCACTTTGACGCCGAGCTCCTGGCACCAGCCGAGGAACTCGTGGATCTTGTCCGCCCCGGCCTGGTGGCCTTGGCTGGTGGGCGCGTTGAACTGCTTGGCCCAGCGCCGGTTGCCGTCCACCATGACGCCGATGTGGCGGGGAATCCGGTCGCGCGGGAGATCCTTGAGCAGCCGGCGTTCGTAGTAGCCATAGAGGAACCCGGGCAACTCCACGCGTCCACTCACCTGACTTTCCTGCCGTACGTACATCCACATCCTAGGCTACCGCCAGCAGCGCTCCGGGACGCGCCAGTGCGGGCGCGGCAGGCGCAGCGGCAAGTTACCAGCGGGTAACTTACTGTTGCGTAAGTTATTCTGGACCAATGAACAGCGACTCTCCGCAGGCTTCCCAGCCATCCACGCCGGAGCGCCGGGACCCTGCCGACGGCACAGGACCCAACGAAGTGGATGAGGCCGCCGCCCGGCTGGCTGAACTGCTGATGATCAAGCCGAAATGGCGGGGCTGGATCCATACCGTGACGGCTCCGCTGGCGCTTGCGGCCGGCATCGTCCTCGTTGTAATGGCACCCACTGCGGACCGTCGGATAACGTCTGCCGTCTTTGCCGCCACGGGCGTGCTGCTGTTCGGCGTCAGTGCCGTCTACCACCGCGGCAACTGGTCACCGCGGGTCAAGCTGGTCCTCAAGCGGCTGGACCACACCAACATCATGTTGGTCATTGCCGGCACCTATACGCCCCTTGCGTGGACCCTCCTGGAACGTCCGCAGGCGGTGATACTCCTGTGGGTCATCTGGTCAGGTGCCATCCTTGGCGTGCTGTTCCGGCTGCTGTGGACCGATGCACCACGCTGGCTGTACGTGCCCATCTACATTGCGCTGGGATGCGGCGCCCTGTTCTACCTGCCGCAGTTCTTCCAGGCGAACCCGGCTTCAGCGGTCCTGATCTGCGTGGGCGGGGTCCTGTACATTACGGGCGCCGTCTTCTACGCCCTGAAGAAACCAAACTTCAGCTACCACCACTTCGGCTTCCACGAACTGTTCCATGCGCTGACGGTGTTCGCTTTCGCAGCCCACTTCGTCGCGATCGCCCTGGCAGTCCTGGCCTGACGCTGCTTACCCGCCCGGCCGCTGGAGCCCGTTTCCGTTGGACTCGGGCGTCGCCGGGTGCGGGCCCTCGTCGAGCCCCTCCTGCGCATCAGCGGCCTCCACGTCCGCAGCCGCTGCGGCCGCCATGCGCTCTTCCTCCACCTGGGCGCGGTAGCGCACCCGGCGGATCCGCCGCACCATATCGACGATCAGCAGGGCCGTGGCCACCACGAAGAAGGCCGTCATGACAAACCCCAGCAGGCCCGGGGTTACCTGGTCCTCGGAGATCCCGTCCCGGAGCGTCGGAGTGGGCATCGGAGTCGGAGTGGTGGCGAGGCGGAGGAGCAGAGAATGCACGGTTAATACCTTCTGGTGGAACGGATGCAGCAGGAAGCGGACAGCACGGGCCTTGGCCGCACCCGACTTCTACGCTGGATAGAAATAGCCTGCTCTGACTATCTTAGCCCGGCGAACAGGTCCTTCTCCGGGAGCTCGGACGGTACCCGCGAATGGATCAGGGAGTAGTCCTCCCAGGGCCAGGTCCGGCGCTGCATATCAGGTGAGACCGCAAAGAAGAACCCCAGCGGGTCCACCTGCGTCCGGTGGGCCCGCAAGGCGTCGTCACGCACTTCGAAGTAATCGCCGCAGTCAATCTGCGTGGTGGTGGGGTGCGCGGCCGGCGGCGGCGTGTGACCCTCGGCATCGGATTCGAGCCAGGCGGCCAAACGCTCCGCATACGGGGACTGGAGGCCGGCCTCTTCCAGCGCAAAGTGCAGTGCACGGAACCGTTCGGGGCTGAACGCGCGGTCGTAGTAGAGCTTGCTGGGCTCCCACGCCTCCCCCGCATCCGGGTAGCGTGCGGGATCGCCGGCTGCTTCAAATGCTTCCACCGCCACCCGGTGGGCCATGATGTGGTCCGGATGCGGGTAGCCACCGTTTTCGTCGTAGCTGAGGATGACATGCGGCTTGAACGAACGGACCAGCCGGACCAGCGGCGCCGCGGCCCGGTCCAGCGGGAGGGTGGCGAAGGAACCGGCCGGAAGCGGCGGAAGCGGATCACCTTCGGGCAGGCCCGAATCGACGAATCCAAGCCACACCTGACGGATGCCCAGGACGGCGGCAGCGTTGGCCATTTCCAGCCGGCGCGCGCCGGCCATGTCCCGCTTCGGGTGCGGTTCGCCTTCAACAGCCGGGTTCTGGATATCACCGCGCGACCCGTCCGTGCAGGTTGCCACCATGACGTCCACGCCGGCGGCTGCGTACATGGCCATGGTCGCAGCGCCCTTGCTGGACTCGTCGTCCGGGTGGGCATGGACTGCGAGCAGCCGGAGCGGCACCTGGGAATTGCTGGACGCTGTCATGGAGAGGACGGCTCCTTATTCTTGTTTTGCGGCTTGTCGCAGCCTCGGGATGTTGTTGCGGGTGGTGGTTGCCTGCCGGTGGCCGCAGCCGCCGCAAGGAGCCGCCGGAAAGGGCACTAAACTGGTTTGGTGACTTCCCCGGACCAGCCGGCCCAACCCGCGCCCGCAGACACTAGCCTAGCCAATCGGTATGGTGCTAAAAAGCGCCGGTTCACACCTGTGGCCACCCGCACCGCCATCGGAATCGCCCTGGCGGCCGGAATTGGGTTCCTCGCATGGGTTTCGACGTCGAATTCGCTGTCCGGGGTGACCTACAAGGACATTGGCTACAGCACCACCGATGCCACCGTTGCAGAAGTTGACTTCCAGGTCACCCGCGAACCCGGCAACGCCGTGAAGTGCGCGGTCAAGGCGCTGGATTCCAGGTTCGCCGTCGTGGGCTGGAAGGTAGTGGACATCCCGCCGTCAGCGGCGGATGCAACGGCCGACGGCGGCAGGACAGTCGCCCAGCGCGTCACCGTGCTGACGGAGTCGGAGTCCGTGTCGGGCCTGGTGGACAGCTGCTGGATTCCCAGCCAGGCGCAATAGGGATGTGACCCGCGACTCCTGCAGGTTGGGTTATCTCCAAGTGATTGACTACAATGTGTAGATACCTTTACCCCGCTGAGCTGGTTGCCGCTCCATAAGTGGCCACCATGGCGGGGTCTTTTGCATGTAGGACCACCAGAGGAGAAGTCCGTGTCTACCACCAACAGCGCTTCTGCAGCCTGGCTCACCCAGGAAGCTTTTGACCGCCTGAAGGCAGAGCTGGACCACCTTTCCGGCGCAGGCCGGGCGGAGATCGTCCAGAAGATTGAAGCAGCGCGGCAGGAGGGCGACCTCAAGGAAAACGGCGGCTACCACGCAGCCAAGGAGGAGCAGGGCAAGATCGAAGCCCGCATCCGCCAGCTGACAGTCCTGCTTCGGGACGCGCACGTGGGTGAAGCACCTGCCGATGACGGCATCGTGGAGCCGGGCATGATCGTGGTGGCCAAGATCGCGGGAGACGAAGAGACGTTCCTCCTGGGCTCCCGTGAAATCGCCGGCGACTCCGATTTGGATGTGTTCAGCGAAAAGTCGCCGCTTGGGGCCGCCATCGTGGGCCACAAGGAGGGGGACACCCTCAGCTACGTCGCTCCCAACGGCAAGGACATCAAGGTGGAGATCCTCTCCGCCAAGCCCTACGCAGCCTAAGTTTTCGCCTTCCCGGCATCGAGTAAGCAACCAGCGGCGGCCGCCCCTCACGGGACGGCCGCCGCTGTACGTTAAGTGCCGCCCCGGGCGGGACACGCGTCCTCGCTCAAGACTCCACGGCTGCCGGGATGCGTGGCCGCAGCAGCAGGGCCGCGACGACGCCCCCTGCCGCCCCGCCCAGGTGGGCCTGCCAGCTCACGTAACCGGCAACGAACGGCAGGGCGCCCAACAGGATGCTCCCGTAACCCATGAACAGGACCACGGCCAGCAGGATCTGCCGCCAGCTCCGGTTGAAGAAGCCGCGCACCAGGAGGAACGAGAAGAGCCCGAAGACCAGGCCCGACGCCCCCACGGTGACGCCGTCGCCAATGAGCCACACCGTCAGGCCGCTGCCAAGCCAGCTGAAGGCCAACGCGGTCAGGAAGACCCGCACCCCGGACAGGAACACCAGGAACCCGAAGATGACCAGTGGCAGGCTGTTCGAGAGCAGGTGGTTCAGGTTGGCGTGCAGGAGCGGGAAGGTGACGATGTCCAGCAGCCCGTCGGCGCTCCTGGGCCGCAGGCCGAAGGTCCTGACCAGCGCGCCCATCATCAGCGTATTGGCCACCTCCAGGGCGAACAGCAGCGCGAGGAAGCCACCCAGCACCGCCAGGCCGCCCTTCGCGCGCGCTGCCAGGGTCTGGCGCCCGGGGAAGCGTCCGTTACCAGCAGGTCCGGCCATGGGCGGTCCTAGTGGACCACGATCGGCTGGAAACCTTCGGCGCGGAGTGCGCTGAGGACCTGCTCACCGTGCTGGTGTCCCTTGGTTTCAAGGTTCACCGTGATGGATACGTCGCCCATGCTGATGGAGCCTCCCACCCGGGTGTGGTCCAGGCCGGTGACGTTCGCATCGTTCTCGGCGATGATGCGCGCAATGGTTGCCAGCGAGCCGGGACGGTCGTCAAGCATCATTCGAACGGTCATGTAGCGGCCGGCGGCGGAGAGGCCGCGCTGGATGACCTTGAGCATCAACATGGGGTCGATGTTGCCGCCGGAGAGGACGGCCACCGTGGTCCCCGGGTTCTCGATCTTGCCGTCCATCAGGGCGGCGATACCCACCGCACCGGCGGGTTCCACCACCATTTTGGCCCGTTCCAGCAGGAAGATCAGGGCGCGTGCCAAGGAGTCTTCGCTGACGGTGACCACGTCGTCGACCAGTTCACGGATGATGCTGAAGGGCAACTGTCCCGGGCGGCCCACGGCGATGCCGTCAGCCATGGTGGAGACCTTCTTCAGGGGCACCAGCGCATCGGCGGCCAGCGAGGGCGGGTAGGCGGCTGCGTTCTCCGCCTGGACGCCGATGATGCGGATGTCGCGGCCGAGTTCCCTGGCCCGGGCCTTGATGGCGACGGCGACCCCCGCGAGGAGCCCTCCGCCTCCCACGCCCATGAGGACGGTGTCAACGTTAGGCACCTGCTCCAGGATTTCGAGGCCAACGGTCCCCTGCCCTGCCACGACGTCCACGTTGTCGAACGGGTGTACAAAGACCATGCCGGTCTCATCGCTGTAGCGCTGGGCTTCGGCGAGCGCCTCGTCAACGTTGTGGCCGTGCAGGATCACTTCGGCGCCGTGGCTGCGCGTGGCGGCGAGCTTGGGCAGTGCAACACCCAGGGGCATGTAGATACGGGCTTTGATGCCAAGGCTCTTGGCGGCAACGGCGACGCCCTGGGCGTGGTTGCCGGCGGACGCTGCCACCACACCGCGCTTCTTCTCCTCTGCGGAGAGCCGCGCCATGCGGACGTAGGCACCGCGGACCTTGAAGGACCCGGCACGCTGCAGGTTTTCGCATTTGAAGTAGACGTCGCCGCCCACCATGCTGCCCAGCGCGCGGGACGATTCCACGGGGGTGCGCGCAATAATCCCGTCAAGCAGCTTCTGCGCCTCAAGGACATCGTCCAGCGTGACGGGAAGGGTTTCAAGGATCTTCACGGACTACTCTCCTCTGGATTCGGCTCCGGTGCCCTCTCGGGAGGCGGTGCGGGCATCGCGGTGTTCGGTTGTCGCACCGGCCGCCTCGAGCCCTGCATCGGAAGCGGCCTGCGGGTCAACGTCCTCGATGGTGTTGTCCCCGCCCGCTGCGGCTGTGATGGGCTTTCCGGCGATGACCGGCACCTGTTCATGTTCCCACGTTCTTGCGGCAATGTAGCGAACGGCCGAGTTTGCTACGGCGAGGATGGGTACCGAGAACAGCGCCCCGGGGATGCCGGCCAGGTAGGAGCCCGCCGCGACGCTGAGGATCACAGCCACGGGGTGCAGCGAGACGGCCTTGCCCATGACCAGGGGCTGCAGGATGTGGCCCTCGAGCTGCTGGACCAGCAGGACGATGGCCAGCATGAACAGGGCATTGACGGGTCCGTTGGCCACCAGGGCGAGCAGGACGGCGACGGCGCCCGTCACCAGGGCCCCCACCACGGGGATGAAGGAGCCGAGGAAGACCAGCACGCCGAGGGGAAGTGCCAGCGGGACACCGATGATGGCCGCGCCGACGCCGATTCCGATCGCGTCGACGGCAGCGACGAACATCTGGATGCGTGCGTAGCTGACCATTGACGCCCAGCCCTTGTGGCCTGCACCGAAGGCAGCGGCCCGGGCCTTTCGGGGCAGCAGCCTGACCAGGAAGGCCCAGATCCTGTCTCCTTCCAGCAGGAAGAAGATGAGGATGAACAGCGACAGGAGCATCCCGGCCGCGAAGTGGCCGGCGGTGCTGCCGAAGGACAGTGCACCGCTGAGGATGCTGCTGCTGTTGTTCTGGAGCGCGTCAGTGGCCTCCTTGACGTACTGGTCCACTTGGGCGGCTGTGAGGTGCAGGGGGCCGGTGGAAAGCCAGTCCTGGACCTGGCGCACGCCTTCAAGGGCCTGGGACCAGAGCTCTCCGAAGCCGACGGCGAGCTGGCGCCCCACCAGGCCCAGCGCACCCGCGATGACGCCGATAAATCCCAGGACCGTTACGGCGACGGCGAGGCCGGCGGGCAGGCGCCGGCGTCTCAGCCAGCGCGTTACGGGGCTCAGGAGGCCTGCAAGGAGCGCGGCCACCATGATGGGAATGATCAGGAGGGTAATCTTGCTGAGCAGCCACACGAGTGTTCCTGCCATCAGCAGGATCAGGCCCAGCCGCCACGACCAGGACGCGGCAATACGGACGCCGTACGGGATGTCCTTGTCGAGCTCACGGTCCGTCAGCACCCTCAGCGGGGCGGCGGTGGCAGAAGGTCGGTTTGGCTGGGTTACGGCGTCCTCATGTGGCGTCATAACCCAATACTTCCGCAGCCTTGCGCTAATGGGAAACCAAGGTCCCGGCCTGGGCCGGGACGTAGTCGATCCCCCATTCGATGCTGAAGGATTCGCCCGGCGCCAGCCAGCGCAGCCCATCTCCGGAATTGAAAGCGTTTGCCGGTCCGGTCATCGGTTCCACGGCCACGGCACGGGTCCGCCCGGGGTACTCGGTACTGACAAAAACGTGGACGTAGCGGCAGGATTCGTCCTGCCAGAGCGACACCTCGGCGCCGTCCGCAGCAGACAAGGTGTGCCGCGCCCTGCCCCCGTCATACTGCAGGTCGGTCAGGGCAACATCCACGGCGAGGTGGGCAATGGCGCTGCCGGAGCGGAAGTCGGTATCCCCTTCCACCGCCGCTGTGCCGCGCGGGATCAGGCGGCCGTCGGCCACCAGCCGGGTCTCGGCGGCGACTGTCAGCACCAGGTCCTCCACCGGGGTGTCGCCAACCCGCAGGTACGGATGCGCGCCCAGGACGAAGGGGGCCGGCGCCGCGGCATTGTTGGTGAGCGTCTGCCGGACATGGAGTCCCAGGTCTTCGGTCAGCCGGTACTCCACCCGGTGCCGGGCCAGGAAGGGGTACCCGTGCTGCGGAAAGATGGTGGCTTCCAGTTCCACCGAGTGGTCCGACTCCCCCACGAGGGAGTAGCCGGCGTTCCGGAGCAGTCCGTGGCTGGCGTTGTTGCGGGACACCTCGGTGATGTCCAACTGCTGCTTCCTCCCGTCCAGGAACCAGGTCCCGTCCTCCACCCGGTTGGCCCAAGGCGCCAGCGTAATGCCGGTGGCACCGGGGGCGATCTGGTCATCACCATAGGTCTCCGTGAGCAGGACACCGCCACGGTGGTATGAGCGCAGGCCTGCGGCGAGTTCGGTGACCACGGCCACGGCGTCGCCCCGGCGCAACTCGTATTGCCGGCCGGTAGCGCAGGACGGGAGGGGTGCGGGACCGTAGTTTTCGGTTTCGGAAGAGGCAGTCATGGGCCTACCGTACAACGCGCGGAGCGGTGTCCGCATGAGCGTCACTGTTACTTTTTGTTGTTAACTATTCTTTATTGAGCGTTTATGAGAAACTTTTGCCATGACAGGGATGACCACCACCACGCTCTCCGACGGTCGGGAACTGATGTACTTCGACGACGCGGGCACCACCACTCCCCGTACCGCGGAATTCACCACTGACCATCGCGGACTGCCGCCCAGGGGCGAACCGGGCGAGGTCCGCTTCGATGCACTGACCGGCGAATGGGTGGCCGTTGCCGCCCACCGGCAGGCACGGACGCACTTGCCCCCCGCGGACCAATGCCCCATCTGTCCCACCACCGACTCCAACGCCTCGGAGATTCCGGCCGCCGACTATGACGTTGTGGTGTTCGAAAACCGCTTCCCGTCGCTCGGCCCGGCACTGGGGTCCGTTCCGGCGGATCCCGGGTGGGGAACGAAGGGTCCGGCCTACGGCCGCTGCGAGGTGGTGTCCTTCACCCCGGAACACACTGGCTCGTTCAGCGGACTGAGCCAGGAGCGGTCCCGCACTGTAATCGAGGCGTGGGCGCAGCGCACCGCTGCGCTCAGCAGTATGACGGGCATCAAGCAGGTGTTCCCGTTTGAGAACCGGGGCGCCGATATCGGCGTGACGCTGCATCATCCGCACGGGCAGATCTACGCCTACCCCTATGTCACCCCGCGCGCCGGCGTCCTGGGGGCCGCGGCCCGGAAGTACTACGACGCCAAGGACGGGAACGAAACCCTGACCGGTTCCCTGTTGCGCGCCGAGCGGGAAGACGGCAGCCGGATGGTGCTGGAAGGCACGCATTTCAGCGCTTACGTACCCTTCGCCGCGCGATGGCCCCTGGAGATCCACCTGGTCCCGCACCGCCACGTTCCCGACCTCGCCGCCCTGAACGGAGAGGAGAAGGACGAGCTGGCGCAGGTGTACCTCGACCTGCTCAAGAGGGTGGATGCCCTTTACCCCACGCCGACGCCCTATATCTCCGCCTGGCACCAGGCTCCCCTGGACGAGGTCCTCCGCCCGGCCGGCTACCTCCACCTGCAGCTGACCTCCCCGCGCCGGGCAGCGGATAAGTTGAAATACCTCGCCGGCTCGGAGGCAGCGATGGGCGCGTTCATCAACGACACCACGCCGGAAAGCGTGGCGGAGCGCCTGCGCAGCATTTCTGTCCCGTCGTCGTCGAAGCCGTCTGCCATGGCGGCCACAGCAGAAGGAGCTTCCGCGTGAGCAGCCAGGACCAAGCCCGCACAGCCCCGGTTTCCGTCGACGATCTCGCCGCCCGCTTCACCGAGGCCTTCGGTGGCGCTGCCGACGGCGTGTGGCAGGCCCCGGGGCGGGTTAACCTCATCGGCGAACATACCGACTACAACGAAGGGTTCGTCCTTCCGTTCGCCATCGACCGCACCGCCCGCGTGGCCGTAGCGGTCCGCCGCGACCGGACCGTCCGGCTCCTGTCTACGTACGGTGACCAGGGCGTCGTCACCACCTCGCTGGACTCCCTGGAGCCAGGAACGGCCAAAGGCTGGACCAAGTACCCCCTGGGCGTCATGTGGGCCCTCCGGGAGCGGGGCATCGACGTCCCCGGCCTGGACCTGCTCCTGGACTCCACCGTGCCGCTGGGTGCCGGCCTCTCGTCGTCGCACGCCATCGAGTGCGCAGTGATCTCTGCCCTTAACGACCTCACCGGCGCCGGACTGGGGGCCGAGGAGATGGTGCTGGCAACGCAGCGCGCGGAGAACGACTTCGTGGGGGCGCCCACCGGGATCATGGACCAGTCCGCGTCGCTGCGCGGAGCCAAGGGACATGCGGTGTTCCTGGACTGCCGGGACCAAAAAGCTGCCCTGGTTCCGTTCGAGACAGAACCCGCCGGCCTGGTGCTGCTGGTCATTGACACAAAGGTGTCCCATTCCCACGCCGACGGCGGCTACGCCTCACGGCGGGCGTCCTGTGAACTCGGGGCAGAGGTCCTCGGGGTCAGGGCGCTGCGGGACGTCCAGGTGGGCGACCTGGACGAGGCCAGCGGGCTGCTTGATGAGGTGACGTTCAGGCGTGTCCGGCACGTGGTGACAGAGAACGACAGGGTGCTCCAGACTGTCGAACTGCTGGACGGCCCGGGCCCGAGTGCCATCGGCCCACTCCTGGATGCCAGCCACGCCTCCATGCGCGATGATTTTGAAATTTCGTGCCCGGAATTGGACCTCGCCGTGGACACGTCCCGGGCGAACGGTGCGCTCGGCGCCCGCATGACCGGCGGCGGGTTCGGCGGGGCGGCGATCGCCCTGACGCCCGTGGACGCGGAGCAGCAGGTGCGGACCGCCGTCGTCAAGGCTTTCTCCGACGCCGGCTTCACGGCACCGGACATCTTCACCGTCTCCCCTGCCGCTGGAGCCATGCGTCTCGCCTAGGCAGACCTCGCATTAAATGACTGTGGGCCCCACCGGTCAGGTGGGGCCCACAGTCATTTAAAGTACGACGGCGGAAGTTGCCGGAGTGCCTAGTCGTCGCCGCGCAGGATGGCCAGCAGGCGGATGATTTCAACGTACAGCCAGACCAGCGTGACCGTGAGGCCGAACGCTGCCGTCCAGGAGAACCGCTGAGGGGCGCCGCTGCGGACTCCGGCCTCGATGCTGGTGAAGTCCATGACCAGCGAGAAGGCGGCGAGGCCGATGGCCAGAAGGCCGATGAAGACGCCCAGCGGGATGCCGAAGATCTCGAAGGAGGTGCGCAGGCCAAACGGGCTCTGCACGGCGCCTGTCCACATCATGACCATGTTGATCAGCGCGAAAACGGCGTAGCCGATCAGGGCGATCATGAAGAAGCGCATGGCCTTGGGCGTGGCGCGGACCTTGCCGCTCTTGAACAACACCAGGGTCACGGCGAAGACGGAGAGCGTGCCGATGACGGCCTGCAGGCCGACGCCGGGGAACATGCCGTCGAGGATGCGGGTCAGGCCGCCGAGGAACAGGCCCTCAAGGGCGGCGTACGCCAGGATCAGGGCCGGGGAAGGCTGCTTCTTGAAGGTGTTGACCATCGCCAGGACGAATCCGCCCAGCGCACCGACCACCATCAGCAGCGATGCCAGGCCCTGCGCCACCACCAGGGTGACTGCGGCGCCGGCAACCACCGCGGCGAGGCAGGCTGCGGTCTTCATGATGACGTCGTCGAACGTCATCCGGCCGGTATCCGCGGGTCCTGCCGACGGCTGGGCGTACATCTGGCGCAGTTGCTCGTCCGTCATTCCCTGCGGCTGCCCGTAGGTGGCCTGGCCGTACGCCTGCTGACCGTAGGCGGGCTGCCCGTACTGCTGCTGACCATATGCGCCCTGGCCGTACTGGGCGCCGTAGGGAGCCTGCGGGACAGGCGGTGCCTGGGTGGCTCCACGGAAATTCTTTCCGTTGAAGATCGGGTTGCCGCCAAGTGCCATTGCGGGGTTCCTCCATGTGGGTTTGGGTGATGAGCTGTTTGTCACGCTACCAATTCCCACGTGGAGGCAGTGGGGAAAGTTCCCCCGGGGCCCGGTTGCAACCGAACCGTGACCGTTGCGGCCGGTTCGGGCACCGGGCCCCGTCCCTCGGCTATCCGACGCCCAGGTAGGCCTCCTTGACGGAGGGATCTTCCAACAGCTCCTTGCCGGTACCGCTGCGGGTGATCTCCCCCGTCTCGAGGACAAAGGCACGGTGCGCCCCGGCCAATGCCTGGTTGGCGTTCTGCTCCACCATCAGGACCGTGGTGCCCTGGTTGTTGATTTCCTTGATGATCTTGAAGATCTGCCGGATGAACTGCGGCGCCAGGCCCATGGACGGTTCGTCCAGCAGCAGCAGCTTCGGGTTGGACATCAGGGCCCGTCCGATGGCCAGCATCTGCTGCTCGCCGCCTGACATTGTTCCGCCGAACTGCTTCTCGCGCTCTTTCAGCCGCGGGAACAGGTCAAAGACGCGGTCCAGGTCCTTGGCTACACCGCTTCTGTCCTTGCGCCCGAAAGTGCCCATATCGAGGTTTTCCATCACCGTCATCCCCGGGAAGATCCCCCGGCCTTCGGGCGCCTGGGAAATCCCGTGCACAACCCGGATGTGCGCCTTCATCTTGGTGATGTCCTGGCCCGCAAAGGTGATTTTTCCCTCGGAGCAGTTCAACAAGCCGGAGATGGTGCGCATGGTGGTGGTCTTGCCGGCACCGTTGGCGCCGATCAGCGCCACCACCTCGCCTTCTTCCACCGTGAAGGAAATGTTCCGCAGCGCCTGGATGCGGCCGTAGTGGACGGAAACGTCCTCAAGTTCAAGCAACGTCATCTTCGGGCTCTCCTAGGTAAGCGGCAACGACCCTCGGGTCTTCGCGGATCTCGCGCGGCAGTCCGTCCGCGATCTTCTTGCCAAACTCCAGCACCACGATCCGGTCGGTCACACCCATCACGAGCTTCATGTCGTGCTCGATCAAGAGCACGGTGTAGCCCTCATCCCTGATGGTGCGGATGAGCGCCATCAGCTCCTCCTTCTCGGCCGGGTTGAAGCCGGCGGCCGGCTCGTCGAGGCAGAGGACCTTGGGATCGGTGGCCAGTGCCCGGGCGATCTCCAGCCGACGCTGGAAGCCGTAGGGCAGCTGGCGGGACAGGACGTGGGCGTGGCTGCTGATGCCCACGAAGTCCAGCAGGGCCATGCCGCGCTCGATGGCCGACTTTTCCTCCCTCGTGTGGGTCGGCAGGCGCAGCAGCGCCCCGCCAACGCTGGTGCGGTGCCGCGCATCCAGGCCCACCACCACGTTCTCAAGGGCGGTCATTTCGCCGAACAGGCGGATGTTCTGGAAAGTGCGTGACAGCCCCAAGCGGGTGATCTTATGCTGCTTGATGCCGTTCAGGACCACGCCCTCGAGCACCACTTTGCCGCTGGTGGGCTTGTAGACACCGGTCATGGCGTTGAAGCATGTGGTCTTCCCGGCGCCGTTGGGACCGATGAGCCCCAGGATCTCGCCCCGCTTGATGTTGAAGCTGATGTTATCCAGCGCCACGAGGCCGCCGAACTTGATGGTGAGGTTCTGGACCTCGACGATGTTGTCGCCGACCGCAACCGCGATGTCGCGGTCGGGCGCCACTTTTTCCGCCAGTTCCTGGTCAACCCCTGCCTCGGCCAGGGCTTCCATGTCCAGTTCCGGCGCAACAGGGGCCGCAGGCGTTTCCTGGGCGGTGTCGTCCTGCACCGACTGCTCCCCTACGCCGCCGGGGCCGCTGAACCTTTCCTCGGAGCTCATGCTTCCGCTCCTCTCTGGCCGGCCGCGTGGGCGCCCGGTCCGGCCGGTGGTTTGTCCGTGTCTTTGGTTTCGGTGGCGTCACGGCTGGTGATCTTGTTCATGGCAGTCCGGCCGTAAGCAAGCAGGCGCTGCCGGGCCGGGAGCAGCCCTTGGGAGCGGAAGATCATGATCAGGACCAGTGCGATGCCGAAGATCAGGTATTTGTACTCGGCAATAGCGGTGAACCGGAGCGGGATGTAGCTGACCAGTGCCCCGCCAAGGATGGCCCCCACCTTGTTGCCCGCGCCGCCCAGGACGACGGCGGCGAGGAACAGGATGGACGTGGTGACATCGAACTTCTGGTTGTTGACGAACCCAACCTGGCCGGCAAACAGGGCACCGGACAGGCCGCCGACGGCAGCACCGATAGCGAAGGCCCACACCTTGTATTTGAAGGTGGGGACACCCATGATCTCCGCGGCATCCTCATCCTCGCGGATGGCAATCCACGCCCGGCCCACCCGGCTTCGTTCCAGGTTGCCCACCAGCAGGGTGACGATGATGATGATGGTCAGGGTCAGCCAGTACCAGGGAACGCCGTTTGAGTTGGAGAAAATCGGGGTTCCGTCGGCCCCGTCACCGGGCGGGTGGCCGACGTTCTGGAAGCCCACCTGGCCCTTCATGGCCGGGATGATCGTGGCCAGGATGCGGATGATTTCCCCGAAGCCGAGCGTCACGATGGCGAGATAGTCGCCCCGAAGCCGGAGCGTGGGCACACCCAACATGACGCCAAAGAACATGGTGACCGCCATGGCCACAGGAAGCGTCCACAGATACGGGATGTGCAGGTAGGGCGAATCCGGGCTTGTCAGCATGGCGGCAACGTACGAACCCACCGCGAAGAAGGCCACGTATCCCAGGTCCAGCAGGCCGGCGTACCCCACCACGATATTGAGTCCGACTGCGATCAGCGCAAAGCGTGCCATATCGAAGCAGGCCAGGGCGAAGTTGTTGCCGGGTTCGGTGGTGATGATCGGCGGGTTGAGCAGCGGGAGCAGGTAGGCCAGGACAACCACGATGACCAGGAAGGCCCACTGCTGCTGACGCGACAGGGCGTGCCAACGATCGGAGAAGTACCCGGACTTGCGTTTGCCCTGCTGCCTGAGGGCGCTTCGGCCCGGTGCTTTCGGCGAGGCTTCGCGGTCCTCTGCAGCCTGTTCGGCGGCAGCAGTCCGCAGCGGCGTGGGGCCATCCGTCATGCTCATGCTTTGCTCCTTCCAAGGGAGGTGCCCAGGATGCCTTCGGGCCGCAGCAGCAGCACGAGCACCAGCACCACGAATGCCACGACGTCGGTCCACTGCGAGTTGCCCAGCAGGATCTGGCCGTAGTTGCCGATCAGGCCGAGCAGCAGGCCGCCCAGCAGGGCACCGCGGACGTTGCCGATGCCGCCGAGCACCGCGGCCGCGAAGGCCTTGATGCCCAGGACAAACCCACCGCTGTATTGGACACCGGACGGGATCTTCATGACGTAGAACAAAGCAGCGGCTCCAGCGAGCAGGCCTCCGATGACGAAGGTGGTAATAATAATGCGCTCTTTGTTGACGCCCATCAATGTGGCGGTGTCGGGGTCCTGGGCAACCGCACGGATGCCGCGGCCTGTGCGCGACTTGCTGATGAACCTGTCAATGCCCACCATCATGATGACGGCAGCGATGATGATCACCAGCTGCTGGGAATCCACGATGGTACCGAAGACGTCGAAAATGGGCGTGGGCCGGAACATGGTCAGTGCCAGCTCAGGGCTGGGACCGCGCCACAGGTAGATCAGGTACTGGATGGTGAAGGAAGCACCGATTGCGGTGATCAGGAAGACCAGGCGTGGTGCGTTCCGTTGCCGCAGGGGTTTATAGGCGATCCGTTCCAGCAGGAAGGCTGTGACCGCCGAGGCGAGCATGGCGAGGACCAGTGCCAGCAGCAGGTTCAGGATAATCGCCCAGATATCGAGGCGGGGAGCCGAGGGGCCGAAGCCAAGGCTGCTGAGGGTGAAGAAAACTGCGTAGCAGCCAACAATGAACACTTCCGAGTGGGCGAAGTTGATCAGGTTCAGAACGCCGTAAACGAGCGTGTAGCCGAGCGCAACGAGCGCGTAGATGGCACCGAATGTCAGGCCATCGAAGGTGGCACTCCAGAAGTTCTGGATCAGGGACGGTATGTCGAACGTGATCCAGTCATTTTCGGTGGGGAGCAGTGGGACGAGAGAGGGAAGCATGGGAACATCCTGATCCAGTTGCACGCGGCTTTGTGGGCCCGGCCGTGGGACGTGTGTCTATTGACGTTGCTTGTCGATTGACGTTGCTTGGTCCTGGGCTGCTGCCAAGCGAAGAAAAGGCTGTGGGGGCCCATAAGTGCTGGCCCCCACAGCCTTTTCCCGCCGGGCTGCTACTCCCCGATGGGGCCGATCGGTACGATCTTGCCGTTGTCAACCTTGTAGCCGTAAACAGTCGGTGCCTGGAGCTCGCCCTTGGCATCCCACTTGTAGTGCTTGCTCAGGCCGTCCTTGTCATAGGACTTGACCCAGGACAGCAGGTCCGCGCGGCTCTGCTTGCCCGCGTCGATGCCGGACAGGAGTACCGTTGCGGCGTCGTAGCCTTCGATCGAGTACGTGCCGGGTTCGGCGCCCTTGGAGACGTCCTTGTACGCCGTAGCGAAATCGGTGATCAGTTCACCCGGGATGCAGGGGCAGGTGAAGTACGCGTTGTTCGAAGCGTCGCCTGCCTGCTTGATGAACTGGTCATCCTTCACACCGTCAGGGCCCACGAACGTTCCGTTGAAGCCCTTGGAGACCAGCTGCTGGTCGAACGGTGCTCCCTCGGCGTAGTAGCCGGCGTAGAAGACCGCGTCCGCCTTGGCGTTCATGATCTTGGAAATCACGGCCGAGAAGTCCTTCTGGCCGGTGGTCACCTTCTCAGTGCCGGCCAGGGCACTGCCAAGTCCGGCCGAGGTGGAGGTTCCCAGGCCGATGCCGTAGTCCGAGTCATCCTGGACCAGGTAGACCTTCTTGGCACCGATCTTTCCGGTGAGGAACTTGGCTGCAGCGGGGCCCTGGACGGCGTCGTTGCCGAGGCCGCGGAAGAAGGTGGTCCAGCCGTTTTCGGTCAGGGTGGGGTTGGTGGCCGACGGGGTGATGTGGACCAGGCCCTTCTGCTCGAAGATGTTGCCGGTTGCCTTGGATTCACCCGAGAACGGCAGGCCCACGACACCCAGGATGTCGGGCTCGCTCACCATCTGGGTGACCGGGCCGGTGGCCTTGTTGGGGTCACCTTCGGTATCGAACTTCTTGAACTGGACCTGGCAGCCGGGGTTGGCCTTGTTGTGCTGGTCGATTGCCAGCTGGATGCCGTTGAAGATGTTGACGCCGAGCTGGGCGTTCGGGCCGGTCTGTGCGCCGGCGTAGGCCAGCGTTGTGGTGGCCGGGCAGGTTGCCTTGCCGTCGCCGGCCGGCTTGACCGCTCCGGAAGGAACATCCACCTTGGAAATGGAGGGGATGTTCACTTTGCTGGAGGAGCCGGAGCTTTCGGTGGTGCCGGGGCCCGCCTGGTTGGCGCAGGCCGACAGCAGCATGCTGAATGTGGCTGCTGCTGCCAACGAGGTGAGGACTTTCTTTCGGTACATTTGTCTGCCTTCCGAAACAGGGCCATGCGATGCGCGTGCGGTTCAATGGGACGCTGCGGCGCCCGAAAATGGGACCAGGTATTCCTGATTTAGGTTCAAGCTAGTGCATGGAGGGCAGTGAATCTAAGTGACTGAGGTCACAGCCTTATAACAGTCGTTGCCTATGCGGAAGTAAATGGCGAAAGCCGCCTGCGCGTGCAGGCGGCTTTCGGTCGCAGGGGCGTCAGTCCCCGCGAATGGCAGTTGTACCCCAGGTGGGACTCGAACCCACAACACGCGGATTTTAAGTCCGCTGCCTCTGCCAATTGGGCTACTGGGGCGCCGGGTCAATCGTACCTGCCGGCGACGCGTTGCCGGGAAACGCCGACGGCGGCCGTCCCCTTGCCGGGGACAGCCGCCGTCGGACGCGCTGAAGCGGTTGTGGACGCCCTACTTGGCGTTGGCCGCCACCGTTTCCTTGGGAGCGGGCGTGGCCGTGGAGCCGGCGGCCGGAACGGCTGCGGGCGCCGCCGCAGGCTTGGGAGCCGGGGTGGCGGCCGCGACGAAGGCGCCGCGCGGGTTGTCCAGGTCCAGCAACTGCGTGGTGTCGCGGCCGGCGAAGAAGCTGATGATCCAGTTCAGGATGACGCGGAACTTGCGTTCGACAGTGGGCATGGCCATGCCGTGGTAACCGCGGTGTGCCAGCCAGGCGAGACCGCCCTTGAGACCGATCCGGCCCAGGAGATTGATGTTGGCAACACCCTTCCATTCGCCGAAGCCGGCCACAGCACCGAGGTTCTTGTGCTTGTAGTCCCCCAGCGGCTTTTCCCAGCGCGATGCCCAGAGGTTCTTGGCGAGGCGCTTGGCCTGGCGGAGGGCGTGCTGGGCGTTCGGGACGCAGGTGCCGTCCGGGAGGCCCTTGCCGGTGAGGTCCGGAACAGCGGCGATGTCGCCGGCGGCCCAGGCGTTCTCGACAATGCCTTCGTCGCCGGCGATGCGCAGGTCCGGCAGGACGCGGACGCGGCCGCGCGGCTCAAGCGGGAAGTCGGTGGAACGGACCATGGGGTTCGCCTGCACACCTGCAGTCCAGACGAGGGTGTCGGCTTCGAATTCCTGTGCGGGGGTCTTGTCCGGCAGGTTGATGAGCTTCAGGCTGCCCTCGGCGCTGTCCAGCGACGTGTTCAGCAGGACCTCGATCCCACGGCTGCGGAGGTGCTCCACCACCCAGTCGGCCTGCTTGGCGGTGACCTCGGGCATGATGCGGCCCATGGCTTCAACCAGGACGAAGCGGACTTCCTCCTGCTTGACGCGCGGGTTGTTGCGCACGGCGGCGCGGGCGAGGTCTTCCATTTCGGTGATGCACTCGATGCCCGCGAAGCCGCCGCCGACCACCACGAAGGTGAGGGCCTTGGCGCGTGCAGCCGGGTCCGTCATGGTGGAGGCAACTTCGATGCGCTCCAGCAGCTTGTTGCGCAGGGCAACGGCTTCTTCGATGGTCTTCAGGCCGATGCCCTTGTCCGCAAGGCCCTTGATGGGGAACGTGCGGGTGATCGCGCCGGCTGCCAGGACGACGTCGAAGTAGGGAACCTCAAAGTTCTCGCCGCCGTCAGAGGGTGCCACCACAGCCGTCCGGTTGACGTGGTCGATCGAGGTGACGCGGCCCTGGATAAGTTCGGTCTGCTTGAGGTGCTGGCGGTGGGACACCACCGCGTGCCGGGCTTCGATGTTGCCGCCGGCCACCTCGGGAAGGAAGGGCTGGTAAGTCATGTAGGGCAGGGGATCAACGACAGTGACGATGCCACCGGCATTCGCGATCTTCTTCTGCAGTTTCAGTGCTACGTAGAGGCCGACGTACCCGCCGCCGACGACGAGTACCCTGGGACGGTCCTGGAGCTGTGGGGTGGTTGCCATAGTTTAAGGATAGCGCAGTTTGTGAAAATCTTCACTAACTTGGTCGCTGGTCCGTAACGTGGGATTCCCGGGGCATTTTGACCCTCTCCACCACCCCGGTATCGGGGTCTTCCCGGGCCAGGGCCGGGTTGCGGTAGGCCCTCCTGAGTTGGAAGGCGGCCGCCGCGATGATTGCCAGGAAGAGGACGGCAAAGCCAATCACGACGGCGGCGCCGATGGCACTGTCGCGCTGGGAGGGAGCCTTGGCGGCAGGGACGGTTGCCTCCGGCAGCGTTGGTGCCGCGCTGGGCACCGGGGTGGCGGAGGGAACCGGTGTTGCCGGTGCTGCGTTGCCGCGCCGGTGGACCCGGATCCATTCTGCGATGGTGCCCAACGGGTTCACCGACACTTCCGGGACATCGGCCTTCAGCGCCGCCTCCGCGTTGAGGATGCCGTAGCCGTACAGGGGGTCCTTGCCGGGCGCCCCTGCATCCTTCGCTGTTGAGATAATCCTGTTGATAACCTGCTCGGCACTCATGTCCGGCCACTTGGACCGGATCAGGGCGGCCACTCCGGCAACGATGGGCGTGGAACCGGACGTTCCGGCCCACTCCGCGTAGCTCCCACCGGGCAGTCCGCCCACCAGGTTCTCCGCCGGCGCCGCCACACCGATGCTGATCCCCTGCGAGGAAGCGTCCACGCTGGCCGTGTTCTTCCGGTCCAGGCCAGCCACAGTGAGGACTCCCGGGATGGTTGCGGGGGCGCCCACCTGGGTATTGCCGCCCACCCGGTTGCCGGCGGCGGCCACGATGACCACGTCTTTTTGTTCGGCGTACAGGAATGCCGCGTCCCAACTTTGGGGCCACTGGGGTGTTGTGCTGCCGAGCGAAATGTTGATCACCTTGGCGCCGTTGTCCACTGCCCAGCGGACGGCTTCGGGAATCTGGTCCTGGTCGCTCTTGCCGGAGGGGTTCGGCGAACCCAACCAGGTGGAAACGGAAAGGAGTTGCGCTTCCGGCGCAACGCCTATGATGCCGTCCGGCGGCGTGGCCGCGGGGCTGGGGCTGGGTGAGGCACTGGCCGGCTGGTGCCCGCGGCCTGCCAGCATGGTGGCCACCAGCGTGCCGTGTTCAGGCTTGGAGCCGACGCTTTTCTGGCCGTCCGGCTGGCCTGAGCCGGACGCGTCATACCCGCCGGTGACTGCACCTTTGAGGTCGGGGTGCTGGGCGTCAATTCCGCTGTCGATGACGGCTACCTTGACGCCGGCGCCCTTGGATACCTCCCAGGCCTTGGTGATGCCGGAGTCTGCCAGCCAGTACTCTTTGTCGCGCCAATCGTCGGCCGTGGCTGCGGGGGCGGTAAAGAGGCCGGCGCAGACGCAGCACGCTGCCAGCAGGACAGCAATGAGGGCCGCGGCGGCCCGGCGCGCGGGCTGGGTCGGAGCTGGGGTGGGCTGCATGGGACTAGCCGATGCTCAGGGCGATGCCGTCAAGGATGTCGTGCTCGCTCGCGGTGGCGGAGGTGATCCTGCCGCCGGTCAGCGTGCCCATCCGTTCCAGGATGCGGCGCCACACCAGTCCCCCGGCGCCGATGACGTCCACCCGTCCCGGGTGCATGTACGGCAGGGCAGCGCGGTCTGCCCGGGTCATGGCGAGCAGGTCGCCGGCGGCGGCCCTGACGTCCTCGATGGGCAGCTCAGCGCCGTGGATGGCGTCCGGCGAGTATTCGGGAAGTCGGAGGGCGTGCGCCGTGATGGTGGTGACGGACCCGGCAACGCCGACGACGGCGGTGGCGCGTTCCAGGGGCACATCACGGCCGGCGCTGGCCAGGGCTGCGTCCACGTCAGCTTCTGCGTCAGCGATTTGTTCGGCAGTGGGCGGATCGTTGCGCAGGTGCCGTTCGGTGAGGCGAACACAGCCGATGTCCACGGATTTGCCGGCTGTGACCCCCGAGGCGGTACCGAGGACAAATTCGGTGCTTCCGCCGCCGAGGTCCACCACGAGTACTTCATGGCCGTCGAGGATGGGCAGCACGCTGCTGGCTCCGGCGAAGGACAGTGCAGCTTCCTCGTCGCCGGAAATGACCTCCGGTTCGACGCCCAACAGTTCCCGGATTCCGTCCACGAAGACGTCCCGGTTGCGTGCGTCGCGGCTTGCCGACGTCGCCACGAACCGGGTCCGCTCCGCACCGTGTTTACGGATCAGGCGGGCATAATCGGCGGCTGCCGCAAAAGTGCGTTCCAGCGCTTCGGGAGCGAGTTCGCCGGTGGCGTCCACCCCTTGGCCCAGCCGGACAACGCGCATTTCCCGGACGACGTCGGCCAAGGCCGCACCGCCGTTGCTGCGGTCGATGTCCGCGATCAGGAGCCGGATGGAGTTGGTGCCGCAGTCGATGGCGGCGACGCGCGTCATTCCGCCACCCCGGCGTCGCGGGCAGGCTTTCGCACAGGGGCGGGGCGGCCGACGATGTCCGGCAGGCCTTGGGGGCCGTGGCGGCTGAGGTCCCGGGACGGCGCTTCCCCGGTGGTGTCCCAGGCGCCGTCGCAGTAGCACCTGTCCGCCGTCCACCACTCGCTGATCATTCCAAGGGCCTGGTCCCCCAGCGGGTTAACGCCCGGACCGGACGCCAGGGAGTGGCCCACCAGGACGTGCAGGCACTTGACGCGGGTGGGCATCCCGCCGGCGGAGACGCCGGCGATTTCCGGTACCGGGCCGATGCCGGAACGCTCGCCGATCGCATTCCGGGCGGCGAGGTATTCTTCGTGGGCCGAGGCGTAGGCCGCGGCCAGTCCGGGGTCCCCCGCGAGCTGGTCATTCATCTCATTCATGACGCCTGCGGCTTCCAGCCTGGAAACCGCGGAGGTGATCACCGGGTGCGTCAGGTAGAAAGTGGTGGGGAACGGGGTTCCGTTGCTGAGCCGGGGAGCGGTGGCGGCGACGAGCGGGTTGCCGCAGACGCACCGCGCCGGAATTTCCACGACGTCGCGGACAGGACGTCCCAGCTGCCTGCTCAGTACGTCAAGGTCGTGTGCTGTCGGTTGGCGGGATTCGTCCCGGGCGGCTGCCGTGCTGTGTTCCATTGTCGCGGGCCGTCCTTCCTGTGCGGTTCAGTCTGTGGCCGCGCGCCTGATGGACTCCCACAGGGAATCCACCCACGGCAGATCGGCGGGGTCTTGTGCTGTTGCGCCGGCGGGGCTACTGCTTTCTCCGGCCGGCTCATCGCTGCCAAAAACCCAGTAGCCGGTTTCGCCCGGCATAACCATGTTAATGCGGTCGCGGGCCTGCTGCTTGACGTAGTTGGGGTCCTGCCACCTCGACACCTGCTGCCGGAGGGCGTCTCCCTCGGCCTGACGGGCGGCGATATCGGCATTCAGCGAGTCGATTTCGGCCTTTTTGTCGAAGAAGATCTTCACGGTGGGCGCCAGCATGATGGTGATGGCCACCATCACCACGGCCAGGGCGAGCATGCGGCCGGAGAAGGCCTTCGCGGGGACGGGGTGCTGGTCCTCTTCGGGGGTTCGGTCGGCGTCCACGGGGCTGCCGCCCTTGCGTCCGGCAGCCGGTTTGGGCTTGCTCCCCTCCCCGGCTTTCCCGGCCTTGGTCCGCTCCGCAGGACCGCGCCCGTGGTTCTGTCCGGACGGCGCAGCGTCCGGGGAAGCTGCGCTGCCCTTCGACGCCGGGCCCTTGGCCGGGCGGAAATCCGCCCGGATTACCTCGGCACCGCCGGAGGAACCGTCGTCGTCCGTATCCTTTGCCGGACGGGCGGGGGCGACCTTGGGAACTTTGGGGCGGCGGGTAGCCATGACACTCCTGAAACGCAGCCTCCCTGGGCCGCCACTATCTGTGCTGGACAAACACTGCTGGGACCATTGCTGCGGAAAACAACAGCGGTGGCTATGGTCTTCCAACCATAGCCACCGCCGAGGGGTTTAGCCGGTTACTAGCCCTTGAAACGCGGGAAAGCGCTGCGGCCGGCGTAGCGTGCGGCGTCGTCGAGTTCCTCTTCGATGCGCAGCAGCTGGTTGTACTTGGCAACGCGCTCGGAGCGGGCAGGTGCGCCGGTCTTGATCTGGCCGGCGTTGGTGGCCACCGCGATGTCGGCGATGGTGGTGTCCTCGGTCTCGCCGGAGCGGTGCGAGGTGATGGTGGTGTAGCCGGCACGCTGGGCCAGGCTGACGGCGTCCAGGGTCTCGGTCAGGGAACCGATCTGGTTGACCTTGACCAGCAGGGAGTTGGCGGTCTTGGTGTCGATGCCGCGCTGCAGGATGGACGGGTTGGTGACGAAGAGGTCATCGCCCACCAGCTGGACCTTGTCGCCGATGGTGTCGGTGAGGGTCTTCCAGCCTTCCCAGTCGTTCTCGTCCAGCGGGTCCTCGATGGAAACCAGCGGGTAGTCGGCAACGAGCTCTGCGTAGTAGGCGCTCATCTCGCTGGCAGAAAGGGCTTTGCCTTCGAACTGGTAGGCGCCGTCCTTGAAGAACTCGGAGGATGCGACGTCCAGTGCCAGGGCGATGTCCTTGCCCGGAGTGTAGCCGGCGTTCTTGATGGCTTCCTGGATCAGGTCAAGCGCAGCGCGGTTGGACGGCAGGTTCGGGGCGAAGCCGCCCTCGTCGCCGAGGCCGGTGGACAGGCCCTTCTGCTGCAGCACGGACTTGAGGTTGTGGTAGACCTCAACGCCCCAGCGCAGGCCCTCGGAGAAGGTTTCGGCGCCGATGGGGACGATCATGAATTCCTGGATGTCGACATCGGAGTCGGCGTGGGATCCACCGTTGAGGATGTTCATCAGCGGCACGGGCAGGACGTGGGCGTTCGGACCGCCCAGGTACTTGTAGAGCGGCAGGTCAGCGGACGCAGCAGCAGCGTTGGCGACAGCCAGGGAGACGCCCAGGATGGCGTTGGCGCCCAGCTTGCCCTTGTTGGGGGTGCCGTCCAGGTCCAGCATGGCCTGGTCGATGCTGCGCTGGTCCGTGGCGTCGAAGCCGGTCAGGGCGGGGGCGATCTGGTCGATCACGGCGTCTACGGCCTTCTGCACGCCCTTGCCGAGGTAGCGTCCCTTGTCGCCGTCGCGCAGTTCAACGGCTTCGTGCTCACCGGTGGAGGCACCGGAGGGAACTGCGGCGCGGCCGATCTGGCCGTCCGACAGCAGGACTTCAACTTCAACGGTGGGGTTGCCGCGGGAATCAAGGATCTCGCGTGCGTGGATGGCATCGATAAGCGCCATGAATTTGCTCCTTATGGGCGATTAACGGGGGGAATCAGGCAGAAAACTCGACGTACTCGTCAGGGACCAGCCTAGTCGAGAGTGCTCCGGGTTACTCAAACCGGTCAAGGTCCGGACGTCATGATGCCGCTTGGTCCCTGTGGTAGCGGCGTACTGCGGTACGGAGGGCACGCTCGGCGTCCATGCCGCGGTCCCGGGCGGACCGCACGACGGCGAGCAGCAGGGTTCCAAGTTCTTCCTCGTTTTCGGGGACGGGCGCCCCGGAGGGGAGAGCGAGGCCGGCGCGTGCTGAGCGGTCCAGCGATTTTTGCGCCTTGGCCAGCGCCGGGAGCTCCTGCGGAATCCCCTCAAAAGGGTCCTGCCGTTCCGGTTTTTCGGCACGTTTGACGGCGTCCCATTTTTGCTCGATCTCCACCACCGTGGCGGGGAAGGTGTCCTGCAGGGAACCGTCGGGCCGGAAGACGTGCGGGTTCCGGCGGACCATTTTGGCAGTCAAGCCCTGCGCGACGTCGTCGAACGTGAACGCTCCGCGTTCCTCGGCGAGGCGGGCGTGCAGCACCACTTGGAGCAGCACGTCACCGAGCTCGCCCCGGAGTTCGGCGTCGGGGTGGCCCTCCTCGATGGTCTCCGCAACCTCGTAGGCCTCCTCCAGGAGGTATTCCACCAGCGAGGCGTGCGTCAGTGCACCCATCCACGGGCAATGCTCGCGCAGCTGCGCAATCGTCGCCAGCAGCTCCGCGGTGGCGGAGCTGCCGGCAGGAGGATGCTGGTCAGCCAAGGTTGGCGTAGGCGTCGTTGATGTACTCCACCAGTGCTTCCTTTTCCTCCAGGGGCAAGAAGGATGCCTCGGCGGCGTTCAAGGTCAGTTCCAGCAAGTCGTCGAGGTCGTAGTCGAACGTCTCCACCAGCAGGTTGAACTCGTCGGTCAGGGTGACGCCGCTCATCAGGCGGTTGTCGGTGTTGATGGTGACGTTGAAGCCCAGCTGGTAGAGCATGTCCAGCGGGTGGCTCTCGATGCCCTCGCCAAATCCTGCGATGGCCCCGGTCTGCAGGTTGGAGGACGGGCAGATTTCCAGGGCGATGCCACGGTCGCGGACCCAGCTGGAGAGGTCGCCCAGGGTGACCAGGCCAACGGTGTCGCCGGCCTCGTCGTCGTCGTCAAATTCCACCATGATGTCCTCGGCGATCCGGACGCCGTGTCCCAGGCGGAGGGCCCGGCCGTCCACCAGCGCGGACTGGATGCTTTCCAGCCCCGCAGCCTCGCCGGCATGCACGGTGGCGGGGAAGTTGTGCTGGGCCAGGTAAGTGAAGGCGTCCTTGAAACGGCTGGGCAGGAAGCCGTCCTCAGCACCCGCGATGTCAAAGCCCACTGCGCCCTGGTTGCGGTGGCGCACGGCGAGTTCGGCAATCTCTTGGCCGCGATCGGCGTGCCGCATGGCGGTGATCAGCTGGCCCACCTGGATCTCGCGGCCGGTCTCCGACACGGCTTCGACGCCCGCTTCCAGGCCGTCCTGGACCGCTTCGACGGCTTCATCCAGGCTGAGCCCCTTCTGCAGGTGCTGCTCGGGTGCCCAGCGGACCTCGCCGTACACCACGCCGTCATCCGCCAGGTCTTCGACGAACTCCTTGGCCACGCGGAACAGTCCGTCATAGGTCTGCATGACGGCTACCGTGTGGTCGAAGGTTTCCAGGTAGCGGACCAGCGATCCGGAGTCGGCGGATTCGCGGAACCACTCCCCCAGGGCGACCGGGTCCGTCGAAGGGAGGGTGTGCCCCACGGCTTCGGCCAGTTCGATGATGGTGGCCGGACGGAGTCCCCCGTCCAAATGGTCGTGAAGGGAGACCTTGGGCAGGCTCTTCAGGTCGAAATCAATGGCAGGGGCAGCGTCAAGAATGGGCTCAGTCACGTTCCCACCTTAGGGTGGGGCGGGGTTCAAAGCCAGCCGCTACTTGGCTGCCGGACCCGCATCCGCTGATGGCACCGTGAGGGGCCGGGTGCCGGGCCGCGCTTCCTGGCCGGAGGGGGTTTCGGCCCATCCGTCCGCCCCGGCTTCGTCCTCGGACTCATCGTGCCGTCCCAGCCGTTTGTGCCACCAGCGCAAGGCGTGGTCGATGACGACGCCCAGGACAATCGCGAACACGACGGCGATGCCGGCGCTCAGGAGCGGGTTGTGGTGCAGCCAAGGGAACGAGCTGGCCAGAAGCCCGATGCCCAGGGAGTAGCCGACCCACGTCAAACAGGCAAAGGCATCGAAGACGAAGAACCTGCGGTGCGAGAACCCGGTACTGCCGGCCACATAGTTGACGGCCACCCGGCCCCAGGGGATGTAGCGGGCGGTGAAGATGAGGACGGCTCCGCGCTTCTCAAGCTCGTAGCGGGCCCAGGCGAAGACCTTGCGGACTTTGGGCCGCCGCATCCACGCCCACCGGTCCAGTCCGATCTTCCGCCCGAGTATGTAGGCCATGTTGTCGCCACAGATCGCGCCGATCAGGGCCGTCAGGCCAAGGATCCAGAGGTTGGGTTCGCCGCTGTGCCGCGAGAAAGCCGCCAAGGCCACGATGAGGGTCTCACTGGGGACCACCATGGCGAAGCCGTCCACGAAGAAGAACACCAGCAGCACAGGGTAGATCCACCACTGGCCCGCTGCATGGAGCACGGCCTCATTAATAAACTCCACGCGGTGTTGCTCCTGTAAAAAAATGGCACAGCCGAAGCGCCGCAGCCAAAGCGGAAATCGTTCCTAAGTGTCCCATGCCGGGGACGCAGTCCGCTACGCCCCGGGGCCCGGAATTATCCCGTTAAACGCAGGGCTCAGGTCCCGGGTTCCCGGATCCGTTCCACCACGTTGGGTTTCCCCCGCAATCTGTTGATGACCAGGTCCACCACGATGCCCAGGGCGACGGCACAAACGATGGCAATCGCAGCGCCCAGGACGTGGTTGTTCTCGAACCATTGGCCGAAAAACAGCCCGATCGTTACGGAGTATCCGGCCCACAGGCTGGCCGAGAGGATGGTCAGGCCAACGAACCGCAGATGCGCATAGTGCGTCACGCCAGCGGTCAGGTTGACCGCCACCCGGCCGATCGGAACGAACCGGGCCACCAGGATCAGGGACGCCGGCCGCTTGCGCAGTTCCCGGCCTGCCCACCGGAAAGCGGCCTGCATCCGCGGTCCGCGCATCCAGGACCAGCGGGTGGTACCCACCCGCCGGCCCAGGAGGTAGGCAATGTTGTCGCCCACGAAGGCGCCCGCGGCGGCCACCCCCGCCAGGAGCAGTGGGTTGGGTACATCCGCGGTGGCGGCGACGGCGGCGAGGCCCACCACCACGGATTCGCTGGGCACGGGCGGGAAGAAGCCGTCAATGATGCAGCACACCAGCACCAGGACCAGCACCCAGGGCTGTCCGGCGGCGGCGAGGATGAAATCGTTGATGGCCTGCATTGGTCCCTATGCTATGCGGTCGATGATCAGCTGCTGGGCAGGCCGCGAACCATCCGGAGCGATGACCACTGCGTGTTCGAGTGCTTCCCGGGCACGGGCCAAGCGGTCCGGCGTATCGGTGAGCAAGGTCATCAGGGGCTCCCCGGCCCGGACGGTGGCGCCCGGTTTGGCGTGCATCCGTACCCCGGCACCTGCCTGGACGGCATCCTCCTTGCGGGCACGGCCGGCCCCCAGCCGCCAGGCGGCCACCCCGACAGCGAGGGCGTCGAGTTCCACCAGAACCCCGTCGGCGGGGGCATAGACGACGTCGGATTCCCTGGCCACGGGCAGGGCGGCATGGGGATCGCCTCCCTGGGCGGAGATCATCCGGTTCCAGACGTCCATGGCGCGGCCGTCCTTGAGCGCGGCGGCGGGGTCGGCGTCGTGCACTCCGGCAGCGGCGAGCATCTCTTCGGCGAGCCGGACGGTCAACTCAACCACGTCTTCCGGGCCTCCGCCGGCGAGGACCTCCACGGACTCCTCCACTTCGATCGCGTTGCCCGCCGTGAGGCCCAGCGGCGTGTTCATATTGGTCAGCAGCGCCACCGTGTTGACGCCGGCATCCTTGCCCAGGGCAACCATGGTCTCGGCCAGTTCCCGGGCCCGGGCCTCATCCTTCATGAACGCTCCGCTGCCCACCTTGACGTCCAGGACCAGCGAGCCGGTACCCTCGGCGATCTTCTTGCTCATGATGGACGAGGCGATGAGCGGGATGGCTTCCACCGTGCCGGTCACGTCACGCAGGGCATAAAGCTTCTTGTCCGCCGGGGCCAGGCCCGCACCGGCCGCGCAGATGACCGCCCCAACGTCCTGGAGCTGGGCCAGGATCTCGCCGTTGGTCAGGTTTGCCCGCCAACCGGGAATCGACTCGAGCTTGTCCAGGGTGCCGCCCGTGTGGCCCAGGCCGCGGCCGGAAAGCTGCGGGACGGCCACGCCGAACACTGCCACGAGGGGGGCCAGCGGCAAGGTGATCTTGTCCCCCACCCCGCCGGTGGAGTGCTTGTCAGTGGTGTACTTCAGGCCACCGTCGGGACGCCGGAGGCTGGAGAAGTCCATTCGCTCCCCGGACGCAATCATGGCCGCGGTCCAGCGGGCAATTTCCGCCCGGTCCATGCCGTTGAGCAGGATGGCCATGTTCAGGGCGGCCATCTGTTCGTCGGCAATGGCCCCCCGCGTATACGCGTCAATGGTCCAGTCGATCTGTTCGGGGCTCAGGGTGCCTTTGTCCCGCTTGATGCGGATGATGTCCACGGCATCGAATGCCTCGGGGTTGCTGGTGGTTTGGGTCACCGGGTCTCCTCCAGATGTTGGGGACCAAATGCGTCTGGCAGCACCTGGTCCATCGTCCTGATGCCTTGGGTGGTCATGAGCTCCATGTCCGGGGCCCGGAATTCGTAAAGCAGCTGCCGGCAGCGGCCGCACGGCATCAGGACCGTGCCGTCGGCGTCGACGCAGTAGAAGGCGCGCAACGTGCCGCCGCCGGTCATGTGCAGGTTCCCCACCAAGGCGCACTCGGCGCACAGGGTGAGCCCGTAGCTGGCGTTCTCCACGTTGCAGCCACTGACGATCCGGCCGTCCGTGGTGAGGGCGGCCGCCCCCACCTTGAATTTGGAATACGGCGCGTAAGCGTTTTTCATGGCAGCGATGGCGGCAGCTTCCAGGGCGGCCCAATCGACCGCGGCGCTGAGGTCCACGGGCTCGACGTCGGGGGTTCCGGTCATGCCCGTCACCCCTTGACGTACGGTATGCCGTCGGCCGCGGGCGGCCGGGACCGGCCCACCAGTCCTGCCACGGCGATGACGGTCAGGGCATAGGGCAGCATCGCCATGAACTGGCTGGGCACCGGTGAACCGATGATGGTGATGATGCTCTGCAGGTTGTCGGCGAACCCGAACAGCAAGGCGGCGAGGAAGGCCCCAATGGGATTCCACCGGCCGAAGATCATGGCGGCCAGGGCGATGTAGCCGCGGCCGCCGGACATGTCCTTGCTGAACGCATCCACGGATACCAGGGTGAAGAACGAGCCGCCGATCCCGGCGATCGCGCCTCCCATCAGGACGTTGATGAAGCGGGTCCGGTTGACGTTGATGCCAACGGTGTCCGCCGCCTGCGGGTGTTCGCCGACGGCGCGCACGCGCAGGCCCCATTTGGTGTGGAACAGCCCGACATAGACCACGATCACGGCGATGTACATCAGGTAGCCCACCAGGGACTGGCGGAAGAGGATCGGTCCGATGATCGGAATGTCGGCCAGGAACGGGATGTCCACCGCCTGCAGCCGGCCGGGCTTGTTGAGGTGTTCCGGGTCCGCCGTGAGCAGGGTGGAGAACAGGAAGCTGGTGAGGCCGCTGATCAGGACGTTCAGCACCACGCCGACGATGATCTGGTTGACCAGGTACTTGATGCTCACCACGGCCAGGACCAGGGAAACGAGTGCACCGGCAACGGCCGCCGAGATGAGCCCCACATAGACATTCCCGGTCACGGTTGCGACGACGGCGGCGGAGAACGCACCGAGCAGCAACTGGCCTTCGATGGCGATGTTGACCACGCCGGCCCGTTCGCAGAGCACGCCGGACAGTGAGCCGAACACCAGGGGTACGGCGAGCGTTACCGCACCGGCCATCAGGCCGCCAAGGGAGATGGAGGGTTCGGGGTCGCGGCCGCCGGCGACGATCCAGATCATGAATCCGACCAGGAAGACCACGGCGAAGAGGCCGCCCAGCCACCCGGGGGTACGCCGCCGCTGCACGGTCAGGAAGCAGGCGTACCCTGCCAGGGCGAGCAGCAGGACCGAGCAGGTCCAGCCCAGTGCCATTGAGGGCACGGTGATCTTTTCCACCCTGGCGACGCCCAGGGCGGCCAGTCCCAGGACCACAACCGCAGCGATGGTGGTCGCGGGAATCCAGCGGTCCACTCCCCTCCCCTCGCGCCGGTGGCTGATCCAGCGGTATCCGACGTACGCTGTGGCCGCCAGCGCCACGGCCAGCGTGATCCACGCTGCGGTGGAGGAGGCGTTCGGATCCCGGGCTTCGGCGATCCGGAACCCGGCAGATTTCGTGTTGGCCAGGAACCCGAACAACACGGTGCCCAGGATGGCAAGCAGGCCCAGGCCGACGCCGGCCTTCCAGCTCACCAGCCCCGTCGTGCCGGCTTGTCCTCCGGCGCGGTCAGCCCTGGTTGCCTTTCCGGCGTCCGGCTGTTTGCTGGCGGGAGATTGTGTGGTGGCGCTCATGCTGCCGCTCCGCTCTTTACGCCGCCGGTACGCGCACCTGCGGTCCCACTCGTGGTGGTCTTCTTCTTACGGGGGTTGAGTCCGAATATCGCACGGACCAGCGGCGGTGCTGCGATGAACAGCACGATCAGGGACTGGATGACGAGCACGATGTCGATGGGCGTCTGTGTCTGGGCCTGCATTGCCACGCCGCCGGCACGGAAGGCGCCGAACAGCAGACCTGCGAAGAAGGTTCCCCACGGCGTGGAGCGTCCCAGCAGTGCGACGGTGATGGCATCAAAACCGATGGAGGCTGCCACACCGCCGGAGAGGTATTTCTCCGTGCCCGATACCTGGGCCACGCCGGCCAGGCCGGCCAGCGCGCCGGCGATCGCCATCACCAGGATGGTGCTGCGGGCAACGTTGATGCCTGCGGTGCGGGCTGCGCTGGGGTTGGCTCCAACGGCGCGGAACTCAAAACCTATGGTGGACCGGTTCAGCAGCCACCAGACGAAGGCGGTGGCCGCTATCGCGACCAGGAAGCCCGCGTGCAGGCGGAACTGCGGACCGAGCAGTTCGGGGAACAGCGCGGTGGAGTCCAGGAACGGGGAGATCGGGTTGGTGGAACCCTTGCGCTGGAAAGCAGGGGTGGTGAGCAGGAACAGCAGCAGGAAGTTGGCGATGTAGTTCAGCATGATGGTCACGATTACCTCGTGCGCCCCGGTCCGGGCCTTCAGAAGGCCAACGACGCCGCCCCAGACCGCACCGCCGACCAGTCCGGCCAGGATGACGACCAGCAGGTGCAGGCCAATCGGCAGGTGCCAGGCGAAGCCGACGTAGGCGCCGAAGAGCGCGCCGAAAATGATCTGCCCTTGGGCACCGATGTTGAAAAGGCCCGCGCGGAACGCCAGCGCCACGCCAAGCCCGGCGCAGATCAGCGGGGTTGCCACGGTGAGGGTCTCGGTGATCGGGTACAGCTGGGCGGCCAGGTCGGCGCCGGCCCAGTTGAAGATGGACCCCTGCACGAGGGCGGTGTAGGGCCGGATGACCTCGGTCAGGAGGTCTCCGGGCTGGGCGAAGAAGTAGCCGGCGGTGACGGCGACCTTGGGGTTGGTCACTGCCATCAGGATCCCGCCAAGCACGATGGCCAGCAGCACGGAGAGGAACGAGACCATGGCGTTTCCGGTGAAGATCTGATGCAGCACCGAGCCTTCGCCGTCCTTGTCGCGGCTGGGCAGCTGGGTGGCCGCCGGAACGGCGGACGGCGGCATCTGTCCGCCGGCCGTGTCCAGTGCGACGTCGGAGGCGACGGCCTCCGAGGAGGTGCCGCCTGGCACCTGGGTCGGGGCAGGCCCGGGGGCGCTGTCATGGCCTGTGGCCTGCGGGTCCGGGGTTGTCTGCTCAGACATGGGATTCTCCTTCGTGGCCGACAGGCTCCGATACCGTCGCGGGGGTCGTGGCGCCGGAAGCATGGGCGGAGGCGTTGGCTTCGGCTTCTGCGGCCGGCACACCGGCCATCATCAGGCCCAGGACGTCGCGGGACGTGCCGGCGGGTACGATTCCCACCAGCCGGCCGCGGTAGAGCACCGCGATCCGGTCTGCCAGCTGCAGTACTTCGTCAAGTTCCGTGGACACGATCATGACGGGCGTTCCGTGGTCGCGTTCGGCGATGACGCGCTTGTGGACGAATTCGATCGAGCCGACGTCGAGCCCGCGCGTGGGCTGCGAGGCGATGAACAGGCGCAACGGACGCGACAGCTCACGGGCCAGGACGACCTTCTGCTGGTTGCCACCGGAGAGGGTGCCCACCGCAGCGGACACGGAAGGCGTGCGGACATCGAATTCCTCGACCTTCCTGGCGGCGTTCTCCGCGATGACGCCCGGCTTCATGCCTACGCCGCTGGCGAAGGGTGCCTTGTCGTAAAGGTCCAGGATCATGTTCTCGGAGATGGTAAACGTGCCTACCAGGCCGTCCAGGGTGCGGTCCTCGGGGACGAAGCCGACGCCTGCACCGAGGACATGCTTGACGCTCTTGCCCAGCAGTTCCTCTCCGCCGAGCGTGATGGACCCGGCCACGTGCGGCTGCACGCCAAGGATCGCCTCGGTCAGCTCCGTCTGGCCGTTGCCTTGCACCCCGGCGATGGCGAGCACTTGGCCCTTGGCGATGTCGAACGACAGGTCATCGACCACGTGCTGGCCATTGTGGTCGGTCACGGTCAGGTTGCGGACCTTGAAGGTCACCTCACCGGTGTTGGCGGGCGCCTTGTCCAGTGTCAGGCTCACGGAGCGCCCCACCATGGCGGACGCCAGTTCGGTGGGAGATGCTGAGGGGTCCGCCTGTCCCACCACCTTGCCGCGGCGGATGACCGTGATGGTGTCCGAGATGGCTTTGACTTCGCGCAGTTTGTGGGAGATGAAGACGATCGACTTACCGTCGCGTTTCAGCTGCCGGATGATCTCAAGGAGCTCATCGGTCTCCTGCGGCGTCAATACGGCAGTGGGTTCGTCGAGGATCAGCACCTCGGCGTCGCGAACGAGTGCCTTGATGATCTCCACCCGCTGCTGGACGCCTACGGGCAGGTCCTCCACCATGGCGTCGGGATCGACGTCGAACCCGTATTGGTCGGAGATGCGGCGGATCTTCTCGCGCGTGGCTTCCAGGTTGAGCAGGCCGGCGGCTTTGGTGGTCTCGTTGCCCAGCGCCACGTTCTCGGCCACGCTGAAGACCGGGATGAGCATGAAGTGCTGGTGGACCATTCCGATGCCGGCCGCCATGGCCTCGCCGGGGTCTTTGAAGACGACCGGCTTGCCGTCGACCAGGATTTCGCCTTCGGTCGGATCGTACAGGCCGTAGAGCACGTTCATCAGGGTGGATTTCCCTGCGCCGTTCTCTCCCAGGAGGCAGTGCACCTGCCCCGGTTCGACGACCAAATCGATGTGGTCATTGGCTACCAGGGATCCGAATCGTTTCGTGATCCCCTTCAGTTCGAGTTTCAAAACCCCAACCAATCTGTGTGTGTATGGATCTGCTTCGGCGCGCTGTCGGCGGCAAGGCAGCGGGTAGTCCCAGCCTAGTGTCACGGGTGGTTCCTGGGCAGGGCGGGCAGGCGCCAAAAAAGGCCGCCGGCAGGGCGCTGGCTGCCTTGCGGGGCCAGCAAAACAGAACGCGCTGCCCTCCGGCCGGGTGACGGCGGAAGGGCAGCGCGCCCCGCGGTGCGGTTGTTACTTGGTGGGGCTGGACTTCGACTCGACCTTGACGGTGCCGGAGATGATGTCCTTCTTGAGCTGGTCCAGTTCGCTCTTCAGGTCTGCCGGCACGGCGGAATCGAGATCGTGGAACGGAGCCAGGGCCACGCCGCCGTTTGCCAGGGTTCCGATGTAGGGCGAGGCGTCGAACTTGCCGTCCTTGTCGTCCTTGATGACCGTCTCCACAGCGGTGGCCATGGTCTTCTGGACGGAGGAGAGGATTACGGACTTGTAGTCCGGGGCCGTCAGGTAGCCATCGGAGTCAACCCAGATGAGCTTGGCATCCTTGCCCTTGGATTTGGCGTCGAGAATCGCGCTGCCCGCGCCGCTGCCGACGGGCCCCGCTACGGGAAGGACGATGTCCGCGCCCTGGTCAAGGAAGCCCTGGGTCAGGACCTTGCCCTTGTCCACCTGCTTGAAGTCGCCGACGAAGGTGCCGTCCTGCTTGTCCTTGTCCCAGCCGATGAGCTGGACGCTCTTGCCCTTCTTGTCGTTGTAGTACTTCACGCCATCGGCGAAGCCGTCCATGAAGATGGTGACGGTGGGGATGTTGATGCCGCCGAAGGTTGCGACCTTCCCGGTCTTGGAGGTGCCTGCTGCGAGGTAGCCGGCCAGGAAGGCCGCCTGGGCCGTGTCATAGACGATCGGCTTGACGTTCTTGGGGAACGTGGGGTCGTTGTAGTCGATGATGGCGAAGTGGCTGTTGGGGTTTGCCGTCGCGATGGACTTGGTGGCGTCGCCAAGCAGGAAGCCGACGGTCACGGTGAGCTTGCAGTCTTGCTGGACCATCGAGCGGAGGTTGGGGTCGTAGTCGGTGTCGGCCTTGGACTGGACGTGCTTTTCCTTGATGCCGAGGTCCTTGACAGCGCTCTGCAGTCCCTCGTAGCCGGACTGGTTGAACGACTTGTCGTCGAAGCCACCGGAGTCGGACACCATGCAGGCGGTGTAGTCCGATGCGGTCGCTGAACCGGAGGGGCCGGACGCGGACGGGGCGGCTCCGCAACCGGTGAGCAGCAAGGCGGACGCACCGAGGGTGGCCACACCGGCCATTGAACCGCGCTTGAAGCCGGCACGCAGTGATTTCTTCAATTTTCCTCCAGGGATGATGCGAGTGGCACTACGGGCGGAATTCAATGAGTGTCCGTTTCGGCGCTGAAATTCTGTTTTCACTGAAGGCACGCAGCACTGCGCCGGAGCGCACTGATGGCAATCACTTTAGTGGCCTGCGCCACGTCCCCATAGCACGGCAGGAGCCGACCCCGGATATTGTTTACAAGTTGTTACCAAGCAGTAGGGGCGCCTCCAAAAGGAGGCGCCCCTACTGCTTGGTTCTGTGGTTATAACTGCCCGCTACAGCCGGACCAGCATCTTTCCGGTGTTCGCACCGTCCAGGAGATCCATGAAGGCCTGCGGCGCGTTCTCCAGTCCGTCCACGATCGTCTCGTCGTAGCGCACGGTGCCATCAGCCAGCCAGCCGGCCATCTTCTCCGAGAACTCCGCCGCGTGCTGCCGCTGCCCGCCCACCAGGAAGCCGCGGAGCGTCAATTGCTTGCCGATGGCCTGCATCAGGTTGTGGGGTGCCGGGGTGGGTTCGGTGGAGTTGTACTGCGCGATGGCACCGCACATTGCCACCCGGCCGCCAACGTTGAGGACTGACAGGGCGGCCTCGAGGTGTTCACCGCCGACGTTGTCGAAGTAGACGTCGATGCCGGCGGGGCCGGCGGCCTTCTGCAGCTGCTCCACCACGGGACCATCGTGGTAGTCGAAGGCTGCGTCAAAGCCAAGTTCGAGGAGCCGCGCTACTTTGGCGGGCGAACCGGCGGAGCCGATCACACGGGGCGCGCCCATGGCCTTGGCGATCTGGCCCACCAGGGAGCCCACGGCACCGGCGGCACCGGAGACGAACACGGCGTCGCCCGGCTTGAATTCGGCGACCTTCAAGAGGCCGGAGTAAGCGGTCAGGCCGGTCATGCCCAGGGCGCCAAGGAAGGCGGAGGCCGGGGCCAGGTCCGTGCGGGCCGGGGTGGCGGCAGCGCCGTCAACCACGGCGTACTCCCGCCAGCCGAGGGAATGCACGACGACGTCGCCCTCCTTGTGTGCCGACGAACGGGACGCGATCACCTCGCCGGCCGCACCGCCGTCGAGCGCCTTGCCCACGGCGAAGGGCGCGGAATAGGACTTCACGTCATTCATCCGGCCCCGCATGTAGGGGTCAACCGACATGAAGAGGTTCCGGACCAGGATCTGGCCGTCCTCAAGGGCGGGCAGCGGGGACTCGGCAAGCTCGAAGTTGTCG
Organism: Pseudarthrobacter sp. fls2-241-R2A-127; assembly: GCF_030209355.1. Taxonomy (GTDB): domain Bacteria; phylum Actinomycetota; class Actinomycetes; order Actinomycetales; family Micrococcaceae; genus Arthrobacter. The sequence goes on along the minus strand of NZ_JARVSF010000023.1, from coordinate 154,640 downwards.
CTTGAGGGACGGCCTACCGGGCGCGAGGCCAGCCGGATTTCACGGGTGCTGGTGGCAAGTGCTGTGCTCATGCTGCATACTCCAAAATCTTGATGTCAACGGTGATGTTGCCGCGGGTGGCGTTCGAGTAGGGGCACACTTCATGCGCCTTGGCTACCAGTTCCTCGGCGGTGGAAAGGTCCAGCGCCGGCAGGGCGATTTCCAGTTCGGCGGCAAGCCCGAAGCCTGTTCCGCCGTCCAGCTGGCCGAGGTGTACTTTCGCCGCCACGGCCGAATCGGTAAGGTCGGCGCCTGCCTTGCGGCCCACCAGGCGCAGTGCGGAATGGAAGCAGGCGGCGTACCCGGCGGCGAAAAGCTGTTCCGGGTTGGTGCCGAGGCCGCTGCCGCCCAGCTCCACGGGGCTGGCGAGGTCAACGGCCAGTTTGCCGTCGTTGCTGCGTGCGGCGCCGTCACGGCCTTCACCCGAGGCAAGCGCCTCAGCGGTATAGAGAGTCTTCACGAAAAGATGTCCGTCCTGTAGATGGGGTGGTGCAGTGTGCCGCCGCTCAGAGCGACTGGTGCAGTGCGGCCGTGAGCTTGCCCAGGGTGGTCCGCAGCTGCTCAAGCTCGTCCAGGGAGAGCCCTGCGGCGTCAGCCAGCCGCTGCGGAATGGCCCGGGCCGGGCCGCTGAGGTCGCGCCCTGCCGGCGTCAGATGGATTGCCACGCGGCGTTCATCCTCGCCGGACCGCCGGCGTTCCACGAAGCCCAGTGCTTCCAGCCGCTTGAGGAGGGGCGAGAGAGTCCCCGAGTCCAGTCCGAGTTCCCCGCCCAGTTCCTTGACGCCGCGGGGCTCGTTTTCCCACAACACCAGCATCACCAGGTACTGCGGGTAGGTGAGCCCCAGCTGTTCAAGGACCGGGCGGTAGACGGCGGTGGCGGCCCGGGAGGCCGAGTACAGCGCAAAACATACTTGCCGGTCCAGGCGGGGTGCTTCGGTCATGACATAAACATAGCCCACAATTCAATTGTGCACAACTTAACCGGGCCGGAAAGGTCACCCGCTGACGTCTTCGTGATCCTGCAGCACCGCCGGCCGCGGCCGGGCGCCACCGCACTGGCAATGACTGCCCGCCGGGCGGCTACAGCGTGGTTGGCTGCTCGAGGTCCCTGATGGTCCTCAGCGCTGCTGCCGTGAGGACCCGGATACCCAGCCCGAGGGAGCGTTCGTCCAGGATGTAATCGCCGCGGTGGAGGTCGTAATCCTCGCCGCCGGGCGTCTTGGTGCCCAGGCGCATCATGGCGCCGGGAAGTTCCGCAAGGAACCAGGCGAAGTCCTCGCCGCCCATGGATTGCGGGGTCAGCACCACGGCACTCTCGCCGATCTCCGCCCGCGCGGCCGCCTCGATGATGGCCGTTTCATGCTCGGAGTTCACCACTGGCGGCACTCCCCTGGTGTGCTCAATGTGGACGTCCACTCCGTACGGCGCCGCCACCTGGTGGACCACTTCGTCGAGGAGTTCGCCGGCAGCGTGCCAGGCGTCGCGGTCAAGGCAGCGCATGGTTCCGGCCATGTACCCCGAGCCGGGGATGGCGTTGGGCGCCGATCCCGCGGTGATCTGGCCCCACACCACGGATACACCGCTGCGGACATCCACCCGGCGGGACAGGACGGCCGGCACGTTGACGGCGATCTGGGCCAGCGCGAAGACAAGGTCCTCGGTGAGGTGCGGGCGCGACGTGTGGCCGCCGCGGCCGGAAAGTTCAATCCGGATAGTGTCCGAGGCCGAGGTGATGGCGCCGATCCGGGTTCCGACTTTACCCACCTCAATGCGGGGGTCGCAGTGCAACGCGAGGATCCGCGGGACCCCTTCCAGGACTCCCTGCTCGATGCACGCGTGTGCTCCGCCGGGCATCGTTTCCTCGGCGGGCTGGAAAATTATCCGCACCGTTGCGCCAAGGGGCGACTCCTGGTGCATCCGCTGCAACACCAAGGCAATACCCAGCATGGTGGTGGTGTGAACGTCGTGGCCGCAGGCGTGGGTGACGCCGTGGTTCCTGGACGCAAACGCCAGGCCGGTCTCCTCGATAATGGGGAGGGCATCGATGTCACCGCGGAGAGCGGTGGCAATAGGGCCGTCCCCGACATCCACGGTCAGGCCGGTTCCTTCGAGCCGGCGCGGGCTCAGCCCGGCGGCTTCGAGCCGCTCCGCAAGTTTGTCGGTGGTGCGGAACTCCTTGAAGGACAGTTCCGGGTGCGCATGCAGGTCCCGCCGGAATTCGATCAGTTCCGGCAGGAGCGGTTCAAGCCACGGAGCCACCAGGGCGGTGGGCTCGGCTTCAGTAGTGTAATTGCGCACTGTTTTACTCTAGCGATCGCGGCCCCGATAAGGGCCATTCACTGACGCCCCGTTACAACGTGAACCTGCCGCCGCCCGATGCGCCGGCAGGTTCAGCGATCACAGGACGTCAGTGTCGCCGCTGGCTTTGAGGGCATCGACCGCTGCCTTGACCCGCTGGGAATTGGCCATGGTGGTGACCAGCAGAGCGTCGGGCGTGTCCACGATGACAACATCCTGGATGCCGATCAGGGCGATGACGCGCTTGGTGTCCGTGACCACCACGCCGCTTGAGTTCTCCGTGAAGACCCGCGCGCCTTCGCCCAGGACGGTGACGTCGTCCACTTCCTTGGCGCTGTTAAGGCGGCCCACCGAGGCGAAGTCTCCAACGTCGTCCCAGCGGAAGGACCCGGGCACGACGGCGACGTCCCCGGCTTCAGCGGCGGGCTCGGCCACCGCGTAGTCGATGGCGATCTTGGGCAGGGTGGGCCATACCCGGGCCGTCACCTCGTCCCGCTCGGGGGTGTCCCAGGCCCGGGCGATTTCCTGCAGGCCCTTGAACAACTCCGGCTGGTTGGCTTCAAGGTGCTTGAGCATCAGTGCCACCGGTGCCACGAACATACCGGCATTCCACACATAGTCACCGCTGTCGACGTACTGCTGGGCCACCACTTCGTCGGGCTTTTCGACAAACTCCACCACGTCTTGGGCGCTGGGCGCTCCGTCGATGTGGAGGGCCTTGCCGGAGCGGATGTAGCCGAACCCGGTTGACGGGTGCGTGGGCTTAATGCCGATCGTTACGATCTTGCCGGCGGCGGCGGTGTGGATTGCCTCCCGGACGGCTTCCTGGAACAGGTGGTCCGGACTGATCACCTGGTCTGCGGCGAACGATCCCATGATGGTGTCGGGGTCGCGCTCGTGCAGGATGGCGGCGGCGAGGCCGATCGCCGCGGCGGAATCCTTGGGCTCCGACTCCAGGACCAGGTCCGCGTCCTGGACCTCGGGAAGCTGGCGGCACACGGCGTCGCGGTGCGCCTTGCCGGTGACCACCAGCACCCGGCTGCCCGCGAGCGGGTGCAGCCGGTCGTAGGTGGCGCGCAACAAGGTGCTGCCCGATCCGGTGAGATCGTGAAGGAACTTGGGAGCTGCTGCTCGTGACAGGGGCCAGAGGCGGGTCCCCACTCCGCCTGCCGGTATCACCGCAATGAAGCGCTCAAGGGGTGAGGCCGGGCTTGTCACTTTGTCTGTACTCATCACGGCTACTTTAGCTGACAGGCCGCCGCCGCCGGCTGCAGCCTGTCACAGGACGTCCACCGCTGCGCTCCCTCATCGCCGGGCCCAAAACACCGCATCCGTGTGGCGTTCGTCTCATTCCCGCCGAAAAACCGCTCCAGTACGGGCCTCCAAGAAACTCCTAAATTGAATAAGCTGTAAGCGAAGCCTAGATTTAGGCCTGAGCTACGAGTGCTCTCGCAGCAGGCGTTCCCCCCGCATGGATCTCATGCCAGCGCCGCTGTGTTGCAGGGAGGTTTATCAGTGCCGACAAAACCAGCTGGCACCTTGTACCGCGGCCGTGAAGGCATGTGGTCCTGGGTAGGACACCGCATTACCGGTGTAGTGATCTTTTTCTTCTTGTTGGTCCACGTCCTGGACACCTCCTTGGTGCGTGTGTCGCCAGAGGCCTACACCGCAGTGATCGGCGCCTACAAGAACCCGCTGATGGCGCTGGGCGAGACGGGCCTGGTCGCCGCCATCGTCTTCCACGCCTTCAACGGCCTGCGGATCATCGCGGTCGACTTCTGGAAGAAGGGCGCCAAGTACCAGCGGCAGATGCTCTGGGCCGTCCTGGCCCTCTGGATCGTGACGATACTTGCGTTCTCCATCCGCCACCTGTCCCTCGCCCTCGGAGGTCACTAAGCCATGACTGCAACCATCGAGAGCCCCCGCAGCGGTCGGGTCGCTCCCCAGTACCGCCGCAACGGCGGTTCGCGCGGCAACTTCGAGATGATCGCCTGGCTGTTCATGCGTCTCTCCGGCGTGGTGCTGGTGGTCCTTATCTTCGGGCACCTGTTCGTGAACCTCATGGTGGGCGAAGGCATCCATGCCATCGACTTCGGATTCGTGGCCGGCAAGTGGGCGGATCCGTTCTGGCAGTTCTGGGACCTGGCCATGCTCTGGCTGGCCATGCTGCACGGCACCAACGGTGTGCGGACCATCATTAACGACTACGCCGAAAAGACGGGGACCCGCCGCTGGCTGAAGACCGTTCTGTACGCGGCTGCCGTGGTCATCATCCTCCTGGGCACGATGGTGATCTTCACCTTCAACCCGTGCCCCGTGGTGGACGGTGTGGCTCTTCCGGGCGGATTCTGCCCTGCCTAGTTCAGGCACAACCCCGGGCCCGCGGGCTTACCCGCGGGCCTTGTTTTGCGGAGCAGGCGAAGCCGCCCCGTTGTTTGATAGCGAATTTTGAGAGAAAGAGCGTCTGGTATGCAGGTCCATAAGTACGACGTCGTCATCGTCGGTGCCGGTGGCGCTGGCATGCGCGCCGCGATCGAGTCCGGTCAGCGCGCGCGCACAGCAGTACTGACCAAGCTCTACCCCACCCGCTCGCACACGGGTGCGGCCCAGGGTGGCATGTGTGCAGCCCTTGCCAATGTCGAGGAAGACAACTGGGAATGGCACACGTTCGACACCGTCAAGGGCGGCGACTACCTGGTTGACCAGGACGCTGCCGAGGTCATGGCCAAAGAAGCCATCGACGCCGTGCTGGACCTCGAGAAGATGGGCCTGCCCTTCAACCGCACGCCCGAGGGACGCATCGACCAGCGCCGCTTCGGTGGCCACACCCGCGACCACGGCAAGGCTCCTGTCCGCCGTGCCTGCTACGCCGCAGACCGCACCGGCCACATGATCCTGCAGACCCTGTACCAAAACTGCGTCAAGCACAACGTTGAGTTCTACAACGAGTACTACGTCCTGGACCTGCTGACGGTGGAAGAGGATGCTGTCCGCGAAGACGGCACACCCTTCAAGCAGAAGCGCGTGGCCGGCGTCGTCTCCTACGACCTCGCCTCCGGCGAACTGCACGTCTTCCAGGCAAAGTCCGTGGTGTTCGCATCCGGCGGCGCCGGCAAGGTCTTCAAGACCACCTCGAACGCACACACCCTCACGGGCGACGGCATGGGCATCGCGTTCCGACGCGGCATCCCGCTGGAGGACATGGAATTCTTCCAGTTCCACCCGACCGGCCTTGCCGGCCTGGGCATCCTGCTCTCGGAAGCTGCCCGCGGTGAAGGCGCCATCCTCCGCAACTCCGAGGGTGAGCGCTTCATGGAGCGCTACGCCCCCACCATCAAGGACCTGGCACCCCGTGACATCGTGGCCCGCTCCATGGCCAACGAAGTCCGTGAAGGGCGCGGCTGCGGTCCGAACAAGGACTACGTCCTCCTGGACCTGACCCACCTGGAACCGGCACACATCGACGCCAAGCTCCCGGACATCACCGAGTTCGCCCGCACCTACCTGGGCGTGGAACCGTACACGGAGCCGGTGCCGGTGTTCCCCACCGCCCACTACGCCATGGGCGGCATCCCCACCAACATCACCACCGAGGTCCTGCAGGACAACGACACCGTGATCCCGGGCCTGTACGCCGCCGGTGAGGTTGCCTGCGTGTCCGTTCACGGTTCCAACCGCCTGGGCACCAACTCCCTGCTGGACATCAACGTGTTCGGCAAGCGTGCCGGCGTTGCGGCTGCAGAGTACGCCAAGACCGCCGATTTCGTGGAACTGCCGGAGAACCCGCTGGCTTACACCACGGAACTGCTGGACATTGCCCGCAACGGCACCGGCGACGAAAAGGTGGCCCAGATCCGCAAGGAACTGCAGGACACCATGGACGCCAACATGCAGGTGTTCCGCACGGCCGACACCCTGAACCAGGTCCTGCGCGACATCGCCTCCTTCGAGGAGCGGTACAAGCGCATCAACGTCCAGGACAAAGGCAAGCGCTTCAACCTGGACCTGCTCGAGGCCGTTGAGCTTGGCTTCCTGCTGGAACTGGCCAAGGTCATGACCGTGGCTGCCCTGCACCGCGAGGAATCCCGCGGCGGGCACTTCCGCGAGGACTTCCCCGAGCGTGACGACGAGAAATTCATGAAGCACTCCATGGCGTATAAGGATGACCATGCGCCGGCCGACGGATCGGCGGAATCAATCGCCGGCATCCGCCTCGCCACCAAGCCGGTCGTCTTTACCCGCTACGAGCCGATGGTGAGGAAGTACTAAGATGACCGCTGAAATCGCTGAGCCAGCCTCAAAGGTTGAACTGCCCGCCGGCGTTGGCGGGGGCGGGGAAATCCCCACGTTCGATGTCCACCTGCGGGTCCGCCGGTACAACCCGGAGGTTTCGGAGGAAGCCACCTGGGATGACTTCCACCTCACCATGTACGGCACGGACCGCGTCCTGGACGCCTTGCACAAGGTGAAGTGGGAGACGGACGGAACCCTTTCCTTCCGTCGTTCCTGCGCCCACGGGGTGTGCGGCTCCGATGCCATGCGCATCAACGGCCGCAACCGCCTCGCGTGCAAGACCCTCTTGAAGGACCTGGACACGTCCAAGCCCATCACGGTGGAGCCCATCAAGGGCCTCCCGGTGGAGAAGGACCTGATCGTGGACATGGAACCGTTCTTCCAGTCGTACCGCGAAGTCATGCCCTTCCTGATCAACAAGGGCCACGAGCCCACCCGGGAGCGCCTGCAGTCCGCCGAGGACCGTGAACGCTTCGACGACACCACCAAGTGCATCCTGTGTGCTGCGTGCACGTCCTCCTGCCCGGTGTTTTGGACGGACGGGCAGTACTTCGGCCCCGCCGCGATCGTCAACGCACACCGCTTCATCTTCGATTCCCGTGATGACGCCGGCGACATGCGCCTGGAGATCCTTAACGACAAGGAAGGCGTGTGGCGCTGCCGCACCACCTTCAACTGCTCTGAGGCCTGCCCCCGCGGCATCCAGGTCACGCAGGCCATCGCAGAGGTCAAGCAGGCCATCCTCGCCCGCAAGATCTAGGCACCCACCTCAGGCATAACGGTCGACGGCGTCACCCACCACACGTGGTGGAGGGCGCCGTCGTTCGTTTCCGCGCAAAACCCCGGATGCCCCATCATCCTTGATCCCCAAGCCGGGGCTTTAGGGATCAAAGATAATAGAGCAGGCCGTCCGTCCGCAGAAAGGCTCCCCTTGTCCCGCACCGAAAAAGTAACCTTTACAGGCTCGACCGGCGAGACGCTGTCCGGAATCATTGACGTCCCGGAGGGCCCCGTCAAGGGCTGGGGAGTGTTCTCGCACGGATTCACGCTGGGCAAGGACAGCCCCTCCGCGGCCCGGATGTGCAAGGCGCTGGCGGACAGCGGCATTGGCATGCTGCGGTTCGACAACCTTGGCCTGGGCGGCTCCGCCGGCGAATGGTCCGCAGGCTCGTTCAGCCACAAGGTGGCTGACACGGTGAAGGCCGCGGAGTTCATGCGTGCGGAAGGAAAGGAGATCTCGCTGTTGGTGGGGCATTCCTTTGGCGGTGCCGCCGTGTTGGCGGCCGCACGGGAGATTCCCGAACTCGACGCCGTGGCGACGGTCGGTGCGCCCTTCTCCCCCAAGCACGTGGCGCACGTTTTTGATACCGCGCTGGACAGGATCCTCAGCGAGGGCAGCGCGGAGGTGGACTTGGGCGGGAAGCGGGTGGAGATCCGCCGGCACTTCGTGGAGGACCTTGAGAACGCCGACCTGACTGACTGCATCCGGCAGCTGCACAAGCCGCTGATGGTGCTGCACTCCCCCACGGACAACACGGTAGGGATTGAGAACGCCAGCACGATCTTCCAGACCGCCCGCCACCCCCGCAATTTTGTTTCGCTCGAAGGAAGCGACCATCTGCTGACCGGAAAGGGCCAGGCCGCCCGCGCCGCACGAATCATTGCGGCCTGGGCCGACCAGTACCTGGACGCCTGAACCGCAGCACGTCCCAGGGCGCCCCGGCAGACCGGCTACTTGCCGATGGCGGCCTTGCTCTCGCTGATCCACTGCTCGGCCGCCTTGTCCGGCGCCAGTCGTTTGAACAAGACATCGGTATTGATCCGGGCAGTGATCTCGGAGACGGCGGTTGAGCCTGTGGGTCCGATGTAGGTAGGGGCGAAGTCCATCTTGCCGATCTGGTTGATGTAGTCGGCCTCCAGCTTGCCCTGCGGAGTCAGCATGTCCTGGATGGCGCTGCGCATGTCGGCGTTGCTGGGAACGCCCCTGTCGCTCTGGATGATTTTGGCCGCCGACTGGTCGTTGACCAGGAAGCTGATGAGCTTTGCCGCAGCGTCCGCATGCTTGCTGCGGGCCGAGATGGTGTAGAACTGCGAGGACTGGAGCCAGATCCCGGGCGTGGGCTTTTCCCCGGGGAGCTTGAGCAGCTTGAGGTCTGCGCCGGACGCCTTGCTGAGGGCGGACAAAGAGTTGCTCCAGGTCAGCATCATGCCCGCTTTGCCCATGCCCATGAGGGTTTGCTCGGTGCTGACGTTCAGCTTCTCGACGGACTCGGAGGCGCTGGGAGCCGCCCCGGTCTCGCTCAACCTCAGCGAGTAATCAAAGTAGTCCTGGACCGTTTCCTTGCCGAGCCCCAGCTGGCCGTCCTGGGTGTACAGCGATTCACCCCGCTGGCGGGCGAAAGCGTCCAGGGAGTCGTGGGTGAGCACTGTTGCGGTTCCGTAGGTTCCCTTGGGACTGTGTGCCGTGACGTCCGCCGCGACCTTCGCGAAGTCGTCCCAGCTCCAGGATCCGTCATCGGGCAGCGGCACTCCCGCTGCCGCGAACACTGCCGGATTGATGACGATAGCCAGGGCGTTGGCACCGGTGGACACCCCGTATTGCTTGCCCTTGACCTGGCCGTTTTCCAGTGCGCCCTGGTCCATCTTGGACAGATCCAGCGAGCCCTTCACCGTGGACAAATCCAGCAAGGCACCCCGGTTGGCGTACTCCGCCGGATAGGCGCCACCCATGGTGATCACGTCGGGAGCATCGGTGGCGGCTACCTGGGTGGCGAGCTTGTCGAAGTATCCGCCGATGTCACCGTACTCCGGCTTGACCTTGATGTTCGGGTTGGCCTTCTCGAATTCGGCGATGGCCTTGGTAGTCAGGTCCGCGCGGCCAGCGTTGCCCCACCAGGAAAACCGGATTTCAACCGGGCCGTCCTCGGCCTTAGTGGATGGGGTGCTGGAGCAGGCGGCGGTGAGACCCAGGAGCGCCACGGCCGTCATGATGGCAGTTGATTTACGAAGGCTTCGGATAACTTTTCGCGTCATTGGGCAAGCTTCTTCCGAGATAAGAAAGCGGTTTCGTGAAACGTATCAAAGGCCCGCTTGCGACGTCAAGAGCCCCCGATGGCGTCATTTTCAACTCAGCCGTTCCTGGCAGATAGGAGAGTTTTTGACACCCCGGAAGCAAGCAAGACGGTTGACAGTGGCACGCCGCAGCCTGAGGATAATGGATGGGAAAACGGTTTCTGTCGCGATGCCCCTCCCCTCCGGCAAGCTTCCCGGCCAAGACCTGCCACCAGCTACCATGCTTCAATCCACCCACCATCAGGAGGCCGCTCAGCGTGCACAGCCAAGGCATAGCCGTCCGCCCGGTTCCAGCCGATGCGCCGTCAGCCAGCACCGCCCCCATCGACAGGAAGGCCCTGGTCCGGCGGCACAATGTCAGCCAGCAAAGCCTGGACCCGCGAAGCCCGGTATCCGTGGGCAACGGCGAGTTTGCCTTCACGATGGACCTCACCGGCGTACAGACTTTTCCGGCCGAGTATCCGGTGGGCCCCCGCGATGATGCCCTCCCGCCGGGGACACTCCTCGGAACCCAGTCCCAGTGGGGCTGGCATTCGACCCCCACGGACGAACCCTACGGAATCGCCGGCTCTACCGTTGCCTACGATTCCCCCCGCGGACCGGTCCCGTACGTCGACATGGTGGGAGACATCGTCAACGACCGCGAGACCGGCACCTCGGCTGCCGAGACGTGGCTGCGGTCGAACCCGCACCGGCTGGACCTGGCCCGCATCGGGTTCATGCAGGCAGGAGGCCCAACCGAGCGGGCCATCAGCAAAACAGACCTGGCCGGCACCGGACAGACGCTCGACCTGTGGACCGGTACCGTGCACAGCGCCTTCACCCTGGGCGGCGTGCCGGTCAACGTCATCACCGCATGCCATCCGGGGCGCGATGAACTGGGCCTCCAGGTGCAATCACCTGCCCTCCACGACGGGCTGGTGATCTGTGTCGATTTCCCTTACGGGTCCGAGGCCTGGCACAACGCCGCGGACTGGAGCCGCCCGGAGGCCCACACCACGATTCTCGGGGCGGCGGTCCCGTCAGGGATCCATCCCGGATGGACGACGTGGACCGTTCACCGCGTCCTGGACAACTCCCGGTACCAGGTGGTGGTCTCCGGCCGCGGGCTCGTCGTGGAACAAACGGGCAGGCACCGCATCCGGATCAGCGCACTCCCCGGGGGCCCCGCTGTGCTGGATATGGCAGTGGCCTTCCTCCCGGCCGGGGACGGTGACTGCATCCCGATGGCCGGGGACGATGCTTTCCAGGGGGCCGGGCTGCCGGACGGAAGCGCAAAGGCTTGTGCCGGCGTCGACCCCTCCCCGGGAACCAACGCCCCTGGCAGCAGCATCGCCGCTGCTGCGGCTGCCCATTGGGAAAAGTTTTGGGCCACGGGCGGGGCCTTGGAACTGGATGCGACGGCGGACCCGCGGGCCAAGGAGCTTGAGCGCCGCATTGTCCTCTCCCAGTACCTGACGGCCGTCAACTGCGCCGGTTCCCTACCGCCCCAGGAAACAGGACTTGTCTGCAATTCGTGGCGCGGACGGTTCCATCTGGAGATGCACTGGTGGCATGCCGCGCACTTCGCCCTGTGGGGCCGCACCGAACTCCTCCTGCCCTCGCTGCGGTGGTACGCCACGGTCCTGGAGACATCGCGGCGGACTGCGGGAGCACAAGGGTTCGACGGCGCCCGCTGGCCCAAGCAGGTGGGCCCGGACGGGCGGGAGAGCCCCAGTCCGATCGGCACCTTCCTGATCTGGCAACAGCCGCACCCCATCTACCTGGCGGAGCTCGCCTACCGTGCCAATCCGTCCCGGGAGGTCCTTGAAGAGTTCGCGGAAATCGTGTTCGAGTCGGCCGCGTTCATGGCCAGCTTCGCCCACCCCACGGCGCGGGGATTCGAACTGGGGCCGCCCCTGATTCCGGCGCAGGAAAGCTACGGCCCCATCCGGGCCTCCGTTACGAATCCCACCTTTGAGCTGGCGTACTGGCAGTGGGGCCTCCGGACTGCCTCCGCGTGGCAGGAGCGGCTCGGCCTGGAACCTAAGGCGGGCTGGCGTGAGGTCGCCGGTGGACTCGTGCCGCCCCGGGTGATGGACGGCGCCTACGCCGCAATCGACGTGCAACCTTTCACCATCAGGACTGACCACCCGTCAATGCTGTGTGCACTGGGTGTCCTGCCGCGGACGGACCTCATTGACGAAGACATCATGCGGACAACCCTGGCAGATGTCCGGGCCGGGTGGGACTGGGACAGTACCTGGGGTTGGGACTACCCGGTCATGGCCATGGCCGCTGCACGCCTGGGTGATCCGGAAGCCGCCGTGGACGCCCTCCTGCAGGATGGGGGCAAAAACACGTTCTTGCCCAACGGTCACAACCGCCAAACCGATTCGCTGCCGCTGTACCTCCCCGGCAACGGCGGGCTCCTCGCCGCCACCGCATTGATGGCCGCCGGATGGGACAACGGCCCGGACCGGCGCTCCCCCGGTTTCCCGCCCGGTTGGACGGTGCGGTGGGAAGGACTGCTGCAGTCGCCCTAGCAGCCGGTTCGCCGGGTCAGGTCTGGGGTGTGGCGCGGCGGGCACCAAGGATCGTCTTGCGGGGCCTGCTGCCGGAGGCGAGATCGGCCTCGCGCACCGCTGACCATCCCGCGGACACGAGGTAGGCCTGGCTGACCAGGTTGAACCAGATGAGCAGGCCGATGATGATGGCGAACGGTGCCAGGATGGGGTTGCGGCTGGCACCGCCCAACAGTTCCGTGCTGAAGATCTGCAGGACGGTGGTGCCTACGGCGGCGAGGATGGTGCCCTCGAGCAGGGCTTGGCGGGAAAGCTTCAACCCGGCAGCCAACCGGAACATGATTATCGCCGTGACCCAGTTAAGGACCAGTGGCACCACGATCTTGACGGAGGTGGTCAGCGGGCCGGCCAGGGCATCGTTGAGGTGCAGGAAACCGGCCACCCATCCGGCGGCGGTGCCGAACACCAGCGATGCTCCCGCACTGATCACCAGGGCCACACCCAGCAGGAGCAGGGTCCCGGCGTCACGCAGCTTAAGGAGGATGGGATTGACCACCAGCGGAGGCAACTCGATAACGCCGCGCAGTCCGTCCCGCAGTCCGTTGATCCAGCCAAGCGAGGTGACCACGGTGACCACGGCGCTGATCACGGCGGTCCAGCCGAGTCCGCCCGGATCCAGCATGTCCTTGGGGTCCACCAGGCCGTCACCGCCGTTGATCTTCAACAGGCCCGGGGCGCTCCTGGCCACGCTGCTGATGATGGTGTCCAGCAATGCGGGCTGGCCGCGGAGCACCAGGCCGGCCACGGAAAAGCCGGTGGCGAGCAGGCCTGTGATGGAGAAGAACATGTTGAAGCCGATTCCTGCGCTCATCAGCGGCCCGTAGTGGAGGCCGTAATGCCTGAATGCCCGCATTGGCCGCAGGACGTTCAGCCGGGCAGTGAACCACTGCACCCAGGCCAGCAGGGCCGGAACCTTGCCGCCGGATCGGCGCGCCTTGTGCCAGTCGGTCCGCTTCTGGATGACGTCCAGCTTCAGCCTGGCGAATTCAGTAGGCAGGGGCTGCTGGTCAGCCGGCGTCCGTTGAGGTGTCCGAGGCGGCGTCCGTGAAGGGGGTGCCGGCGTCGTTGTTAGTTTCGGTCCCAAAATCCAGCTCTTCCCGTAGCTGCCAGATGCCGTCGGCATCATGCTCATAAAGTCCCATGCTAACCACGGGGAAGGTTGCCTTATAGTTCTTCAGTGCCGTTTCGGCCTCGTCCAGGCTTTCCGGGGGGACGTCATGGGCAATCGTGACGTGTGGATGGTAGGCGAACGGCAGCTCGCGGTGCAGGGGACCCCGCTGCAGCCTGCGGTGCAAATCCACGCAGTGCTCAAACCCGTCCTCCACCCTGATGAAGACAACGGGCGAGACGGGGCGGAACGTCCCCGTCCCGGCGATCGTCACCATGAATGGCCTCTGGCACCGGGCAACCTCGCGGACATGCCGGCGGGTTGCCTCCCAATCCTGGGTGGGCGTGGTGGTGATCAGGGTGATGTGCGCTGGAATCACTCCGGCCATCGGGTCACCGAATGACGCCCGCCAGCGCTGCAGCTCGGCGGCAATGTCGTCCGGGAAGCCCAGGATGACGCCCACGCTGACGCCGTCGGTGCGGGCCTCATCGCCGTCAACCACCGCATCCTGGCCCGACTGGTCTTCGTAACGGTTACCCAGGGTCCGCCCCGCCTGGCCGGCGGAGCACGCGCCTCCCCTGGCGGTAGCGTTTCTCGAAGACATGGCGCTAGCGGACTCCAGCGAGGCTGAGGGAGGGCAGGAAGCCCATGCGCTCGTACACCCGGGCGAGGGTGACCGATGCGATCTCGCGCGCCCGCTCGGCCCCCAGGGCCAGCAACCGGTCCAGCTCGGCGGGATCAGCCATGAGCTCGTTGGTGCGGTTGCGGATCGGGGTGATGAAGTCCACCACCACCTCGGCGAGGTCCACTTTGAGGTGGCCGTACATCTTCCCCTGGTATTCGGTTTCCAGGTCGGCAACCGATTTTCCGGTGAGGGCGGAATAGATGGTCAACAGGTTGGACACTCCGGGCTTTTCCTCGGTGTCAAAACGGATCTCCGTGCCGGCGTCCGTGACCGCGGACTTGATGCGCTTAGCCGCGATTTTGGGATCTTCCAACAGCTGGATGGCACCGTTGGGCGATTCTCCCGTCTTGGACATCTTGGCACTGGGGTTCTGGAGATCGTAGATCTTGGCGCTCTCCTTGACGATCGTGGCCTCGGGCACCGTAAACGTCTCGCCGAACCGCGTGTTGAAGCGCTGGGCCAGGTTACGGGTCAGCTCCAGGTGCTGGCGCTGGTCCTCGCCCACCGGCACCAGGTCGCTCTGGTAGAGCAGGATGTCCGCCGCCATCAGCGTGGGGTAGGCGAACAGGCCCAACGTGGCCGAATCTGCTCCGGACTTCTGGGTCTTGTCCTTGAACTGTGTCATGCGTGACGCCTCGCCGAAGCCGGTGATGCAGTTCAGCGCCCAGGCAAGCTGCGCGTGCTCGGGGACGTGGGACTGGACAAAGAAGATGCTCTTGTCCGGATCGATGCCGGCGGCGATGTACTGCGCCGCGACGATGCGGGTCCGTTTGGCGAGTTCTCCGGGCTCAAAGTCCACCGTGACGGCGTGCAGGTCCGGGACGAAGAAAACGGCGTCGTACTCCGCCTGCATATCCACCCAGTTGCGCACCGCCCCGATGTAGTTGCCCAGGTGCAGGGAATCGGCGGTGGGCTTGGCTCCGGAGAGGATGCGCTTCTTGGTGGTCTGGGAAGTCTGGCTGGTCATGGAAAAACCTTCGGGGGCTTAGAGCTGGTAGTCCACTACCAGCGGGGCGTGATCGGAGAAGCGGGTATCCCAGGAGGCTGCCCGGTCGACGACGGCGGATAAAGCGCCGGCTGCCAGTCCGGGGGTGGCCAGGTGGTAGTCGATACGCCAACCGGTGTCGTTGTCGAAGGCCTTTCCGCGCTGGGACCACCAGGTGTAAGGCCCGTGCATCTCGCCGGCCACGTTGCGGTGGACGTCATGCCAGCCGATTTCCTCGCCCAGGAACCGGTCGAAGTATTCGCGTTCCGCCGGCAGGAAACCGGCCTTCTTCACATTGCCCTTGGCGTTGCGGATATCGAACGGAGTGTGGGCGACGTTCAGGTCACCCACCACCAGGGCATGGTCGCTGTGCTTGGCCAGCTCCGGCAACCGGGTGATCATGGCATCCAGGAACCGGAATTTGTCATCCTGCTTGGGCGTACCCACCTCGCCGGAATGCACGTACGCACTGGCGACCGTGAGCTGGACGGGGTTGCCCGCGGCGTCCGGGAAGCGGAAGTCGGCCTCAACCCAGCGGCCGGCCGTGGCGAAATAGGCATCGCCAATTCCGTTCCTGGTGGAAAGGGGCTCCTGGCGGGACGCGATGGCGACCCCGGCACGGCCTTTTGCTTCCGCTTCGGCGTGCAGGATATGCCAGCCATCTCCCAGCAGCTGCCGAACGATACCGTCAGGGGCACGTACCTCCTGAAGGCACAGGATGTCCACCTCCCGCGGCTCGAGCCACGCCGCCATACCGTTCTTGAAGGCAGCCCGCAGGCCGTTCACGTTGACGGATGCGATGCGAAGGTGGTCCTTCTTCAATGCCGAGCTCACCCGCTCCACTCTAGTCGATGATGGTTCCGGCGACCGGTTCTCCGCTGCCGCCGGAGGACTTGATCATGTCCCTGGCGTTGGTGGCCGTGATCTCGATGGTCTCCAGTGCGCGGTTGATGGTGTCCTGGTTGGCGGCGGCTCCCTTGGCGCGCTCCTCTTCCACCACGCGGACCTGCACCTGGACGATTTTGAAAGAGTGGTCGAGCTTGAGGTCGCGTACTTCGTCCGATTCGGAGCGTTCGTATATCACGCGGGTTCCGCCGTGGTCGGCGGAACCGGGCGCCGGGGCGCGGCCGGTGGCCGTGTTGAAGGCGCTCTGTGCCTCGCTGAGCTTGGCTCCCGCCTTCCTGGCGGCCCGTTGGATGCTGAAGACCACGAACGCGGCCAGGGCCAGCCAGAAGCCGGCGATGATGGCTACAACCCAGCCCACGACGTCGTTCTTGTTTGCCGCAAAGAGGACGGCAACGATGAACGCCGTGACCAGGACCATCAGGCCCGGCCCGCTGATGCGGAACATCGAAAAGCCGCCCCTGGCGGGTTTGGAGGATGACGATGAGCTGCCCAAAGTTCGCATGCAGCCATTGTCTCAAATGGCGGGCAGTGCTCCGGCCGTCTTCCACCCCCGGCGAACAGGGGCACTCCCCCCGGAACAGGCTCCGGCGGCGCGCAAGTGGCAGGACGCCGGCAGTTTCGTTAACGGCCGACGGCGGCACGGTACCTTTCGTGCAAAAGGTGCCGTGCCGCCGTCGTGCGCTGCAGTGTGCGGGACTACTGCGCGATGCCCGCGGCGCGTTCCGCCGCTTCCACTACGTTGGTCATCAGCAGGGCCACGGTCATGGGGCCCACGCCGCCCGGGTTCGGCGAGATCCAGCCCGCCACCTCCGCGGCGGCAGGATCGATGTCGCCGTAGACGCGGCTCTTGCCCGTCTCCGGATCGGTTTCGCGGGTGACGCCGACATCCAGCAGCGCGGCACCCGGCTTGACGTCGGCGGCCTTGACGATGTGCTTCACACCCGCCGCGCCCACGATCACGTCCGCCTGGCGAAGCAGCTCCGACAGGTTTTTGGTCCCGGTGTGGGTCAGGGTCACGGTGGCGTTAACGTCCCGCCGCGTGAGCAGCAGCCCGATGGAACGGCCGATAGTCACGCCGCGTCCGACCACCACAACGTGCTTGCCGGCAAGGCTGTAGCCGTTGCGCTCGAGGAGTTCAATGACTCCCCGGGGAGTGCAGGGCAGCGGCGTGGTGATCTTGTTGTTGACGTTCAGCACCAGCCGGCCCAGGTTGGTGGGGTGCAGGCCGTCGGCGTCCTTGGCGGGGTCGATCCGCTCCAGGATGGCGTCCGTGTCCAGATGCTTGGGCAGCGGCAGCTGGACGATGTAGCCGTGGCAGGCGGGGTCCGCATTGAGTTCGTCAATGAGGGCCTCCACCTGGTCCTGGGTGGCATCGGCCGGCAGCTCGCGCTGGATCGAGTTCATCCCGATCTGCACTGACTGCTTGTGCTTCATGGAGACGTAGAGCTGCGAGGCGGGGTCGGCGCCCACCAGCACAGTGGCGATACCGGGAGTGACGCCCTTGGCCTTGAGTGCGGCCACGCGTTCGGTCAGCTCGGCTTTGATGGCAGCGGCGGTGGCCTTGCCGTCGAGGATCTGTGCCGTTGTGGTTTCAGTCATTGGTTACCACTGCTCGTGCTGCGGGTAGAGCGGGAAGTCCGCTGCCAGCTTGTCAACGCGGGACTGCAGCGCTTCGACGTCGGCGCTGTTGCCTGCCTTGAGGGCGGTGGCGATGATCTCCGCAACCTCGGTGAACTCGGTGGCTCCGAAGCCGCGGGTGGCCAGGGCGGGAGTGCCGATGCGCAGGCCGGAGGTGACCATCGGCGGGCGCGGGTCGAACGGAACAGCGTTCCGGTTGACGGTGATGCCCACGGAGTGCAGGAGGTCCTCGGCCTGCTGGCCGTCCAGCTGCGAGTTGCGCAGGTCGACGAGGACCAGGTGGACGTCGGTGCCGCCGGTGAGGACGGAAACGCCGACCTCGGCAACATCAGCCTGGTTCAGGCGGTCTGCGATGATCTTGGCACCCTCAAGGACGCGCTCCTGGCGCTCCTTGAATTCCTGGGTGCCGGCGATCTTGAAGGCCACGGCTTTGGCGGCGATGACGTGCATCAGCGGGCCGCCCTGCTGGCCGGGGAAGACGTTCGAGTTCAGCTTCTTGCCGTACTGTTCCTTGGCCAGGATCACACCGGAACGCGGACCGGCCAGGGTCTTGTGCACGGTGGAGGTGACGACGTCGGAGTGCGGCACCGGGCTCGGGTGCAGTCCGGCGGCAACCAGGCCGGCGAAGTGCGCCATGTCGGTCCACAGCAGCGCGCCCACTTCATCGGCGATGGAGCGGAAGGCGGCGAAGTCAAGGTGGCGGGGGTAGGCGGACCAGCCGGCGATGATGACCTGCGGCTTCTCGGCAATGGCCTGCTCACGCAGCTTATCCATGTCGATGCGGAAGTTGTCTTCCTCGACCTGGTAGGCAGCAACCTGGTACAGCTTGCCGGAGAAGTTCAGCTTCATACCGTGGGTCAGGTGGCCGCCGTGGGCCAGGGACAGGCCCAGGATCTTGTCGCCGGGAGTGATCATGGCGGAGAGTGCGGCGGCGTTGGCCTGCGCGCCGGAGTGCGGCTGGACGTTGGCGAACTCGGCGCCGAACAAGGCCTTGACCCGGTCGATGGCCAGCTGCTCTGCCACGTCGACGTATTCGCAGCCGCCGTAGTAGCGGCGGCCAGGGTAGCCCTCGGCGTACTTGTTGGTGAGGACGGAACCCTGGGCTTCCATCACGGCGCGGGGCGCGAAGTTCTCGGAGGCGATCATTTCCAGGGTGCCGCGCTGGCGGCCAAGCTCCTGCTCGAGGACTTTGGCGATTTCGGGGTCGAGCTCAGCCAGCGGCTGGTTGCTGACGGCTGTGGTAGAGGTGGCTGTAGTAGTCACGAAGAACTCCTGGCTAGGGATACGGGCACTGCTTAGGTCAGGCTACCGGCTGGCGCGCTTTCCCACCGCGTTGATGACAGGGCGTGGAAGCACGGCATAGTGCTGCTGCGCTGGCGCGTGGCAGCCCCAATTCCGGCAAAACATGACCCTCGGCCCAGGCGTACGATCCGTGGTCTTCGTGATTGCCGCTCCCTGGTGGTTAGCCACCCAACGCCAGTTGCGACCCTTCCAGCCTACCAAAACCGGCGCCCGCGGCGCGGGTAGGCTGTTACGCGTGAATGAACAGCTGCTGAACCAAGCGTACGTCGTAACCCTGTCCTGCCCGGACCGTCCCGGAATCGTCCACGCCGTGGCCGGAGCCCTGCTGGTGGCAGGCTGCAACATCACGGACTCACAGCAGTACGGCAGCCCCACAACGGGCAACTTCTTCATGCGCGTGGAGGTCACCACAGCCGCACCCAAGTCAGAACTGCGTGCGGCCCTTGAACCGGTGGCCGAAGCCTTCGCCATGCAGTGGAGCCTGAACACTGTAGGCGACAAGGTGCGCACCCTGGTACTTGCCAGCACCGCCGCGCACTGCCTCAACGACCTTCTCTTCCAGCAGCGTTCCGGGACCCTGCCCATCGAGATCCCCGCCATCGTGTCCAACCACCGGGATCTGGCCGGGCTCGCTGAGTTCTATGGCATCCCGTTCCACTACATCCCGGTCACCAAGGACACCAAGGTGCAGGCAGAGGACAAGCTGCGCGGCATTATTGCCGAACACGGCGTCGAACTGACCGTCCTGGCCCGCTACATGCAGATCCTCTCTGACGACCTCTGCAACGAGCTGACCGGCAAGGCGATCAACATCCACCACTCGTTCCTGCCGTCCTTCAAGGGAGCCAAGCCGTACCACCAGGCCCACGCACGCGGCGTGAAGCTCATCGGTGCCACGGCACACTATGTCACCGCCGCCCTGGACGAGGGGCCGATCATCGAGCAGGAAGTCATCCGCGTGGACCACGCCCGCACGGCGGAGCAGTTCGTCCAGATGGGCCGGGACGTGGAGGGGCGCACCCTGGTCCAGGCCGTGCAGTGGCATGCCGAGCACCGGGTGCTGCTGGACGGCAACCGGACGGTGGTCTTCAACTAAGCCCCTCCCCCGGGGGGCGGCAGCCGCAACAGACCAGTCGCAATGGACACCGATGCCGCCGCCGGGAGGGGTGGCTTAGGGTGAAGCCATGGCTCCTCTATACCCTTTCGCCGGCAATTCCCCGGCTGTCCATATTTCAGCGTTCGTGGCCCCGTCAGCGTCGATTATCGGCAACGCAACGCTGGCCGCAGACTCCAGCGCGTTCTACGGCGTCTCGGTGCGGGCCGACACCGCGGCCATCACCGTGGGCACCGGCAGCAACCTGCAGGACAACGTGGTGCTGCACGCCGACCCCGGCTTCCCCTGCACGGTGGGCGACCGGGTCAGCGTGGGGCACGCCGCCGTCGTGCATGGCTGCACGGTCGAGGACGACTGCCTCATCGGGATGGGCGCGACGGTCCTGAACGGCGCCGTGATCGGCGCCGGCTCGCTGGTGGCGGCCGGCGCCGTGGTCCTGGAAGGAACCGTGGTTCCGCCACGCTCCCTGGTAGCCGGGGTGCCCGCCAAAGTGCGCCGCGAACTCACCGAAGAGGAGTTCGACGGCGTGCGCGCCAACGCAGCGAGGTACGTGGAGCTCGCGGCGAAACACCGCGAGCTCCACCAGTAGTCCCCACCCGCACCCTAACCTCGCACGCTCGGCCAGGGAACCCTGCGGGCGTGGGCCCAAAGTCAGTCCAATTCGATAGGACCAAACTGTTCCAGCAGATCGCCCGGGCCCGGGTTGCCCGGAGCGGATGTGCCGCCCAGGTGGTTCACCACGCCCCACACGGCGTTCAGCCCGGTGGTCACGGCGCCCTCGGCCCAACCCGCCGTGAAGGAGACGTCGTCGCCGGCCAGGAAGATCCCGCGCTGGGATTCGGGAAGGGCGTCCTGCTTGAAGTGCGTGAACAGCCGCTGCTGGTAGCGGTAGTGCCCGGGCAGGTTGGCTTTGAAGGCGCCCATGAAGTTGGGATCCGCTTCCCAGGACACGGTGATGGGCTGGCCGACAATGTGCCCGGCAATGTCCACACCCGGGTAGATCTGCTCCAGCGAGTGCAGCATCAGTTCCACGCGTTCGTCCGCGTCCAGGGCCAACCACTTCAGTGCGTCGTCGTTCCAGGTGTAGGACAGCAGGATCACGGCGGGCTGGTCCGGGCCGTTGTCCAGCAGGTAGGTGGCCCGGTTCAGCCTGTCCGTCAAGGTCATGGACAGGACCTCGTTGCCCGTTTCGGGGTCGATGTCCTTCCAGAACGGCCGGTCCACCATCACGAACGTCTTGGAGGACTGCATGTAGTGCGATTTCTCCATGGCGGTCCACAGCTCGGCGGGGAACAGTGCCTCCTCGGTGTGGATGCGGGTGGACAGCAGCCACGACTGGCAGGTGGTCACCACCGCCGGGTAACTGGCCTCGCGGCCCCAGCGTTCACGGACCCTTAGGTTGCCGTCCGGGTCCCGGCTGATCTTTCCCACGGCGCCGCGGGGCGAGCCGGAGTGCAGGGAGGACAGGGAAGTTCCGGCCGGCCAGTGCACCAGGTCCGACGGCGCGTGCTGCCAGAGTGCCTCGGGCAGCCGTTGCGCTCCGCCGCGGATAAAGCGGTGCTGGTCGTCCGCATCGGTGTACACCACACGGAGGATCTCCAGGATGGAGTTGGGGAAGTCGGTGTCCCAGCCTCCGGTGCCGAATCCCACCTGGCCGAAGGCTTCCCGGTGGGCGAACCCCGCCTTTTTGAAGGAGTCGCTCGCGGCGATGAACCCGTAAAAGGTCTGCTCATCCATGAGCGGGAGCAGTTCGTTCCACAGTTCCTTGATCCGGCCAGTGTCGCGTGCGCGGATGGCGTCCTGCATCTCGGCGAACTTCGCGCCGTCATTGACGGCGGCTTTCCAGGCGTCGGCAACCTCGCGGAAGAAGGGCGGAAGGTCGCCCGGTTTTTCCGCGTAGTGCTTCTTGCCCGCCAACTCAATCACGGTGCTGGAGGTAGCCTCGGCGAGGGGGTTGGGGAACTCGCCGGTTTCCAGGCCCAGCAGGTCCACGTAGTGGTAGAAGGCCTTGCCCGAGACCGGGAACCGCATACCGCCGAGGTCCGCCACCACGCCGGGCGCCGCGGGGAAGGCGGCGGTGCGGAGCCGGCCGCCGATCTGGTCTGCTTCGTAGACCACCGGACGCAGGCCGAGTTTCATCAGCTCATAGGCCGTCACCAGGCCGGAGAGCCCGGCTCCGATGACGGCAACTTCCGTCCCGTACAGCTCCGGCGGGACCGAACCCATGCCGTCCGGGTGTGCCAGGTAGAGGTCGTAGCTGAACGGGAAGTCGGGGTTCAGCATGGTGATGGGCGGCCGGGCGCCCGGACCCGGCTGTGTTGCTGCGTCCGGCCGGGTGGAGGTGCTGGAGGGATCAGAGGCCGGCAGTTCGGTGGCGATGGTCATGAGTGTTCTGCTTTCACAGGTTCCTGGCGCGGGGCCTTGGCGGTCAGTTCACGGTAGTCGGACTCGCTCAGGGCCGCTACCTTGGAGTTCCGGCGTCCATAGCCGAAGTAGATGGCGATCCCCACAAGCATCCAGGCGCCGAAGACAACCCAGGTATCGGCACCGAGGTTCGCCATCAGATATGCGCACATGAGCGTTCCCAGCACCGGTGTCACCGGGTACAGGGGAACCCGGAAGCTGCGCTCCAGGTCCGGGCGGTTGCGCCGCAGGTAGATGACGGCGACGTTGACCAGGGCGAAGGCGAACAGTGTTCCGATGCTGGTGGCATCCGCCAGCGCGCCGAGCGGCACGAGTCCCGCGGTCAGGGCGACGGCGGTTCCCACGATGAGCGTTCCGGCGGCAGGGGTGCCGGTGCGGGCGGACACACGCCCGAAGACCCTGGGCACCAGGCCGTCCCGGGACATCGAGAGCAGGATGCGTGTCTGGCCGTACAGCACGGTGAGGACGATGCTGGCAATGGCAAGGACAGCGCCAATGGAGAAAACCAGTGCAATCCACGGCTGGTGGGTGGTCTCCTCGAGGATCTGGACCAGGGCGGCCTCGGTACCGTCAAACCAGCCCCAGGGCCGGGCGCCGATGGCGGCGACCGCCACCAGGACGTAGACGCTGGTGACGATCACCATGGAAAGCAGGATGGCGCGGGGAAGGTCGCGCTTGGGATTCCTGGCTTCTTCGCCCGCGGTGGAGGCGGCATCAAAGCCGATGTAGGAGAAGAACACCCGCGAGGCCGCTGCGGAAACACCGGCGGCTCCCATGGGCAAGAGCGGTTCGAAGTTGCCTGCGTTGAAGGCGGTAAAGGCAACGGCGCAGAAGAAGAGCAGGATGCCGATCTTGATGATGACCACGGCCGTGTTGATCCAGGCGCTTTCCCTGGCACCGCGGACCAGCAGGACCATGGCCAGGACCACGATGGCCATCGCCGGGATGTTCACCAACCCGCCGTCGCCTGGCGGCTGGGACATGGCATCAGGAAGTACCTGCCCAAACACCGCCAACGCCTCATTGACGTACTGGCCCGCACCAACGGCTACTGCCGCCACGGAAACGGCGTACTCAAGGACCAGGCACCACCCGCAGATCCACGCCATGCCCTCGCCCATGGTGGCGTAGGAATAGGAGTAGCTGGAGCCCGCGACCGGAACCAGGCCGGCCATTTCGGCATAGGAGACTGCAGAGAGCAGCGCGGCCAGGCCGGCAATGACGAATGAGATCCAGATGGCCGGGCCGGCCAGCGGAACCGACTCTCCAAGGATCACCAGGATTCCGGTCCCGAGCGTGGCGCCGACACTGATCATGGTGAGGTGGAGGACGCCGAAGCTGCGGACCAGGGCGGTGCCGCCCTCACCGCTTCCGGCTTCACTGACCATCTGGCCGATCGGTTTGCGGCGCAGGAGCTGATCCGCCAGCCGCGGCCGGGAAGCTTCCGGCGCAATGGGTTTTTCGGTGGTCACAGGCACAGTCACCGTTGACGTCCCTTCAGAGTAGTTTTCGGTTTCCCCTCCCCAAGGTTGGCATGTGAGCCAACTCTCAGAACGGTGCAAAATGACCTATAGTGTCCAAGCATGAGACTTTATGCACAATACCCGGTCACCGTCCAGGCGGACCCGGGAAGCTCCTGCGACACCTCGGTGAGCCATGCCTGCTGAGCCCGCGGACAGCGGGCGGCTGAGCTTCGTCACCCTCCAGCAGTTCCTTGACCAGCTGCCGCCGCTGTTGAAGACGCTCCACGACGGCGGCAGCGGCGGACGGCTGCTGCGGTGGGTCGAGCCCAGCGAACTGGAGGATCCGACCCCCTACCTCCCGGAGGGCGAGTTCCTGCTGACGGCCGGCCTCCCGTTCCTGGGCAGCGGCGGAGCGCCCGCCAGTGTGGACGCTTACGTCCGGCGGCTTGTGGATGCCAAGGTGGCGGCTTTGGGATTCGGGATCAGGCCATACTTCGACGCCGTCCCGGACGTGGTCATCGACGCGTGCCGGCGGCACAACCTCACGCTGTTCGAGGTGCCGGAGTCACTCCCCTTCGCTGCCATCGGCCTTCAGTTCTCGCAGCTTCTTGAGTCTGACAATGCGAGGGTCTTCAGGCAATTGGCGGAGACCAACCGGCAGTTGATGCGCGCAGTCCTCTCCCCCCGGCCGGAACACGAACTGCTGGCGGCGCTGGTCCAGCGCGTGCCCGTGTGGGCGGTCATGGTGGGAGCGGACGGCCGGGTGCGGGCCCGCGGCACCAATGGCGGCGGCAGCCCCGCCGTCGAACTTTCCCTGCTGGAACCCATGCTCAAACGCCTGCTGTCCGGCAGCGGACCCCGGGTGGAGATGGACGGGTTTGACCAGCCCGGTTCGGCACTGGTGGTGGGCCATCCGCTGCGCAGCACCAAGGACGCCAACCTGGGCGCGCTGGTTCTCGGTTCAGATGCGGCGTTGACGCCGGCGCAGAACAATGTTGTCCAGTCTGCCGTCGGGCTCCTGGAACTGTTGGTGCGGCAGCGCACCAGCGGCTCGCTGGCCCCCAGCCAGCTGGCCACGGCGGTCCTGCTGCATCCCGAAAGCCTCACCAGTGGGGGCAGCAGGCACCTGAACGCACTCCGGGATCTGATGGCTCAGAGCCTCTCCTCCACCCGGTCCGCGGCCATGCGGGTAGTGCAAGGCATCAAAATGGACGCCCCGGAGTGGCCTGCCGGCGACAGCCCTGTCAGGGAACTCCTGCAGTGGCGTCGCCTGTTCGACACCAAACTGGTGGAAATCACCGATTACGGATTCGCCGCGGTGACCCGGCTGAGGGTGGACGATTCCCTGCTGGCCGAGGTCGAGAAGCTCGGGTGGCGCCTGGTGATCGGCGAACCCACCGAGCTGACCGGCCTTGCCGCCGCGTACCAAGGTGCAAGCTCGCTGCGGAGCCAGGTGCAAAGAAGCGGGCACAGTGTGCGCGCCGACGAGGTCCAGTGGTCGGTGGCAGGCCTGCTGGGCCGCGAAGCAGGGACCATGCTGGCGGAACGGCTCCTTCATCCGGTCCTGGCTCTCGAACCGGACCGGCGGGATCCGTTGTTGGCAGTGCTGCGCGGCTGGCTCACCGAGAACGGCAGCTGGGACGGCTCCGCCAAGCGGCTGGGACTTCACCGGAACAGTGTGCGGCGGCAGGTTGGGGTCCTTGCCGATCTGCTCGGAATGGACCTGAACCAGGCGCAGGTGCGGGCAGAGCTGTGGATCGCCCTGCAGTACGCGGACGCGTTGACGGAGGGGGCGGCGGACGGCGGCTAATCCTGGTGATCCGAGGGCCGGCCCGTTCCGTCTGCGAGGCCGGCCTCCCACTCGCGGTACAGCCCGGGTCTGCGCTCCCTCAGGTACGGCACGTCGTCCCTGGCGGCGCGGACGGCCTCCGGACCCACCGTGGCGAACAGCAGTTCCGCGGCATTCCCCGCTGCGGCCAGCAGGCCGCCATCCGGCCCCGCCACCACGCTTCCCCCGCCGAATGTGTAGGAACCCTCCGTGCCACAGTGGTTGGCGTACGCCACGTTTAGCTGGCTTTCCAGCGCGCGGGCGCGGACAAGAACCTGGGGCACGGCCTCATAACCGGCGGACAAGGCGGTCGGTACCAGCAGCAGTTCCGCGCCGCGGGCGGCTGCGGCCCTGGCGGCCTCGGGGAATTCGATGTCGTAGCAGATCAGCAGTGAGGTGCGGATACCGAGGAAGTCGACGACGGCGGGCGGCTCGCTGGCCGCAACGAACGCCTGGCGCTCCTCGTCGCCAAAAAGGTGCACCTTGGCGTACCGGAGAAGTTCTGCACCGCCGGCATCCACCAGCGAGGCGGAAATGTGCCAGCAGGGACCGCCCGCGCGGTCCACTTCCCCGGGTGCGGCGTCGGCCTCGGCGTCGGCGACGGCCGGGAGGCTGTAGACGAGGCCAATCCCGTTGCGGCGGGCGATGCCTGCCAGGCGTTCGCGAATGGCCGGAAGGGTTGCCGGGTCCAGATCGTCCCGCAGCCGCAGCGGCGCGTAGCCCACGGGGAACAGCTCCGGCGTCAGCAGCAGGCCTGCACCGGCGCGGGCGGCGCGGTTGGCAGCCTCATCAATGATTCGGAGATTGGCCTCAACGTCCAGGACCGCGGCATTCGCCTGCAGGACGGACAGCAGCATCATTACCACCTTCTGTATGCCTGCCCATGCGAACTGGACGGGCCGAACTGTTCACTTCCTCCAGCGTAGCCAGCGCCGCCGGGAAAGCCGTGGGTCGTTTGGACCCGTTCACCCCTGCTGCGGGACGGAATGCACGGGCGTGGCGCGCGGCCGCCTTCTGCCGAGTTCTTCAGCCATCCAACCGTCGCTATGCGTTAACTTCTTGACTACAAGAGGAGCGATAGGGCAATCTTCTTAGCATGTCCGCAACCACGCGCTCAACGAGGAGCAAGCCCAAGAACCCCGGCTCACAGTCAGCCCTGCGGCAGCTGAACCAGCAACGGATCATTGAGGCACTTATGGGGGGCCCGTCCACGCAGGCGGAGCTCGCCAGGCAGACGGGGCTCTCGACCGCCACCGTCTCGAACATCGTCAAGATCATGCTGGATTCCGGCCTGGCCTCAACCGAACCGATTACCAGTTCCGGCCGCCGGGCACTGAACGTGCGGCTCAACAGCAACGGCGCCGTGGCGGTCGGCATTGACTTCGGCCGCCGGCACCTGCGGGTGGTCCTTGCCTCCCTCAGCTACCACGTCATCGCCGAAGAATCCGTCATGCTCCCGCTGGGCCACCAGGCGGACGACGGCATCCAGGCGGCCGTGGACCTGCTGGAGAAACTGCTCCGCGAAAGCGGGGTGGAACGCAGCTACGTGGTGGGCGCCGGCGTCGGAATTCCAGGCCCCATTGACCGTCGCACGGGCACGGTGGCGCAGGGGGCGATCCTTCCCGAATGGGTGGGCATCAACATCCTCCAGCACCTTGAGCAAACCTTGAGAATCCCCGTATTTGTTGACAATGACGCGAATCTCGGGGCGTGGTCCGAGGTCACGTGGGGACAGCACTCGGGGGTCAGCAACCTGATGTTCCTGAAGATCGGTTCCGGCATCGGAGCCGGCCTGATCCTCAACGGCGCACCGTACTACGGCAACGTGGGGATCACCGGCGAAATCGGCCATGCCACCATCCACGAGCAAGGACTCGTGTGCCGCTGCGGGAACCGCGGGTGCCTGGAAACCATCGCATCCACCACCACTATGATCGAGCTCCTGAGCCGCGGCGAGGACAGGCCGCTGACCCCCGCGGACATCGTCAGGAAAGCCTTGAACCGGGACTCTGCCACCCTCCGCGTGGTGGACGATGCAGGCCTGGCGGTGGGCCGCGCCCTGGGCAATGTTGCCAACCTGATCAACCCCGAGGTCATCGTGGTGGGCGGCCCGCTGGCAGGTCTGGGCAACATCCTGCTGGACCCGATCCGCCGGGGGCTGATCCGGCACGCCGTGCCGGTGATCGGCGAAACCACAACCCTTGCCATGTCCTCACTGGGTGACCGCGCCGAGGCCTTGGGAGCAGCCGCTTTGGTGTTCCAGCATGCCGGTATCCGCAGGTCGTAGACCATTTCGTTATCGGGCAATTGCGTTAAAGACTTGACGACAATAGCTGTGATCCAGTTTACTTTTGGTTCAGACGGCCCTGCGCTTTGCCGGCCGGACAAAGAAGTCATTGCATTGGAGGGTTAGGGCTCATGACGTCCCAGACCACGCACACGGATCCGGTCATCCTCGAGATGCGGTCCATCACCAAGGAATTCCCCGGCGTTAAAGCCTTGTCGAACGTGAGCCTCCGGGTCCGGGCCGGCGAAATCCACGCCATCTGCGGCGAAAACGGCGCCGGCAAATCCACGCTCATGAAGGTTCTGTCCGGTGTCTACCCCTACGGCAGCTACGACGGCGACATCGTTTACCAGGGCCAGGTCCAGCAGTTCCGGGACATCAGGGCCAGCGAACACGCCGGAATCGTGATCATCCACCAGGAACTGGCGCTGATCCCGGAACTGTCCATCATGGAGAACATCTTCCTGGGCAACGAACCCACCAAGCGGGGCGTCATCGACTGGGCCGAAGCCCGGCTGCGGTCCCTGGACCTGCTGGCCCGGGTTGGCTTGCGGGATGATCCGGACACTCCCATCAAGGAAATCGGCGTCGGCAAGCAGCAGCTGGTGGAAATTGCCAAGGCCTTGAACAAGTCCGTGAAGATCTTGATCCTTGACGAGCCCACCGCCGCCCTCAACGAGTCGGACTCCCAGCATCTGCTGGACCTGATGCTGGGCCTGAAGGCCAAGGGCATCACCTCGATCATCATTTCGCACAAACTCAACGAAATTGAGCAGGTTGCCGATTCGATCACCATCATCCGCGACGGCAAATCCATCGAGACCCTGGACGTCAAGAAGGACGGCGTGGACGAGGACCGGATCATCAAGGGCATGGTGGGCCGGACCCTGGAATCCCGGTTCCCGGACCACACTCCCAAGATCGGCGAGGTGTTTTTCGAGGTCAAGGACTGGACCGTCGGCCACCCCGCCATGCAGGACCGCCTGGTGTGCAAGGGTTCAAACTTCTTCGTCCGCCGTGGGGAAATCGTCGGCTTCGCCGGGCTCATGGGCGCAGGGCGCACTGAACTGGCCCGCTCGGTCTTCGGCCGGTCTTACGGCCGCTTCATCGACGGCCACATCTACAAGGACGGCAAGGAAGTGGTCCTGAAGAACGTTCGCCAGGCCATCGACGCCGGACTGGGCTACGTCACCGAGGACCGCAAGTCCCTGGGCCTGAACCTCCTGGACGACATCAAGACCACCACCGTGGCTGCCAACCTCCGCAAAATCAGCCACAACTTCGTGGTTGACGCCAACCAGGAGTTCACGGTCGCGGAGCAGTACCGCAAGTCGCTGCGGACCAAGACGCCGTCCGTCCAGGAAGGCGTTGCCAAACTCTCCGGCGGCAACCAGCAAAAAGTGGTCCTCGCCAAGTGGATGTTCACCGACCCGGACCTGCTGATCCTCGACGAGCCAACCCGCGGTATCGATGTCGGCGCCAAGTATGAGATCTACGGCATCATCCAGCAGCTCGCCAACCAGGGCAAGGGCGTCATCGTGATTTCCTCGGAGCTTCCCGAGCTCCTGGGCCTGTCGGACCGTATCTACACCATCTTCGAAGGCGCCATCACCGGTGTCCTGAACAAAGACGAGGCCAGCCAGGAAAGCCTGATGAAACTGATGACCTCCGCTAACCGAAAAGCCGCCTGACCTTCTGGCAAACCCCAGAACCTTCCGGACACAAGGACTGACACCATGAACGCCCTCAAAAAGCTGTTTGGCGGCAATACCCGCCAATTCGGCATGATCTTCGCCTTGGTTGCACTGATCATTTTCTTCCAAATCTTCACCGACGGCCGCACCCTCACTCCGGGTAACGTCATCAACCTCTTCAACGGAAACTCCTACATCCTGATCCTGGCGATCGGCATGGTCCTGGTGATCATTGCCGGCCACATCGATCTCTCCGTCGGCTCGGTCGCCGCGTTCGTAGGGGTTACGGTTGCCCTGGCCATCCGGGACTGGGGCATCCCCTGGTGGGCCGGCGTCCTGCTGGGTCTTGTCCTGGGCGCGGCCATTGGCGCCTGGCAAGGCTGGTGGACGGCGTATGTGGGCATCCCTGCCTTCATCGTGACCCTGGCCGGCATGCTCCTGTTCCGCGGTTTCAACCAGTTCGTTGGCAAATCCAACACCATTCCCGTCCCGGAAGACTTCCAGTACCTGGGTTCGGGCTATCTTCCCGAGGTAGGACCGGACACCGGGTTCAACAACCTCACGCTCCTGATGGGCATTGCCGTTGCGGTGTTCGTCGTCGTGGGCGAACTCCGCGCCAGGGCACGGGCCAAAGCGCTGGGCGCCGAAGTTCCCGAGATGTGGGTTACCGCGCTGAAGCTGGTGCTGATCTGCGCCGCCATCCTGTACGCCACGTACTTGTTCGCCACCGGCCGCCCCGGCACATCCTTCCCCATCCCGGGCCTGATCCTGGCAGTGCTTGTCCTGATCTACGGCTTCATCTCCTCGCGCACCGTCGTTGGCCGCCACGTTTACGCGGTGGGCGGCAACCGGCACGCTGCCGAGCTCTCCGGCGTGCAGTCCAAGAAGGTCAACTTCCTGGTCATGATGAACATGTCCATCCTGGCCGGCCTGGCCGGCATGATCTTCGTGGGCCGCTCCACCGCCTCCGGCCCCTTCGACGGCGTGGGTTGGGAACTGGACGCCATTGCCGCCGTCTTCATCGGTGGCGCGGCCGTGACCGGCGGTGTGGGTACCGTCGTCGGCTCCATCATCGGTGGCCTGGTCATGGCAGTGCTCAACAACGGCCTGCAGCTCCTCGGCGTCGGTGCCGACCTCACCCAGATCATCAAGGGCCTGGTGCTCCTGATCGCCGTGGCCTTTGACGTCTACAACAAGTCGCAGGGCAAGCGGTCCATCATCGGCATGCTGACCCGGAACATGAACCGCAACACCTCGGGCCCCAGCAGCCCCCTCCAGCCTGACGAAACAACCTCCACCAAGGAAGCGATCGCCAGGGAAGCCTGAAGTTTGCAGCCTGAATACTGTTCCATTACACAAAGAAAGAGAACCAACAATGCAAATGTTTGGTAAAGCAGGAAAGGCCGCAGCGGTTGCTGCCATCGCAGCACTGGCGCTGACTGGCTGTGGACGCTCGGAGCCCTCGGGCGGTTCCAGCAGCGCAGCTGCCGGATTCGACCAGAACTCCTCCATCGGCGTCGCCCTTCCGCAGAAGACCAGTGAAAACTGGGTCCTGGCCGAGAAGCTCTTCAACGACGGCCTCAACGGCGCCGGGTTCAAGGCTGACGTCCAGTTCGCCAACGGCGGCGTCTCCGAGCAGCAGAACCAGATCAGCGCCATGGTCACCAAGGGTGCCAAGGTCATCATCGTGGGCGCCATCGACGGCTCCCAGCTGGGTACCCAGCTCAAGCAGGCCAAGGACGCAGGCGCCACCATCATCGCCTACGACCGCCTCCTGCTGAACACCGCGAACGTTGACTACTACGTGGCGTACGACAACTTCAAGGTTGGCGTTCTGCAGGGCCAGGCCCTGCTGGACGGACTCAAGGCCAAGAAGCCCACCGGCCCGTACAACGTGGAACTGTTCGCAGGTTCCCCGGACGATGCCAACGCCAAGGTGTTCTTCGACGGCGCCATGAGCATCCTGAAGCCGAAGATCGACGACGGCACCCTCAAGGTTGTCTCCGGACAGACCACCTTCGAGCAGGCAGTAACCCAGGGCTGGAAGGCTGAGAACGCCCAGCGCCGCATGGACACCCTGCTTAGCGGCAGCTACAGCAGCGCCAACGTTGACGGCGTCCTGTCCCCCAACGACACCCTGGCCCGCGCGATCCTGACTTCCGTCAAGGCCGCCGGCAAGCCGATCCCGGTCGTCACCGGCCAGGACTCCGAGGTTGAGTCGGTCAAGTCCATCCTTGCCGGCGAGCAGTACTCCACCATCAACAAGGACACCCGCAAGCTCGTCGAGCACGCCATCACCATGGTCAAGGACCTGCAGGCCGGCAAGAAGCCTGAGGTCAACGACGACAAGTCCTACAACAACGGCAACAAGGTTGTTCCCGCCTACCTGCTGGAGCCGGTCATCGTGACCGCCGCCAACGTGAAGACGGCCTACACGGACGACCCCGTACTCGGCC
Organism: Pseudarthrobacter sp. fls2-241-R2A-127; assembly: GCF_030209355.1. Classification (GTDB taxonomy): domain Bacteria; phylum Actinomycetota; class Actinomycetes; order Actinomycetales; family Micrococcaceae; genus Arthrobacter. Next base: position 122,484 of record NZ_JARVSF010000023.1, on the reverse strand, counting down.
CGATCACCAAGTAGCACCACCAGAACAGCCGCGTAACACCGGCAACCGGAATGCCCGGTCCCCATCACGGGGGCCGGGCATTCCTGCGTCCTTGCTCAGCAGTAACACCCTTCACAGGACAGGCACAGCTTTGGCCGGATTCCTGCACAGCATGCACGGCGAGTGTTGAGGCGAAGCCGGCCCTCAGCGCCGGCACCTGAGTCAGAGGAGTAACGTGAGCGTCCTTGCCCGAAGCGTAGGCAATGCCTTCAGAAACAAGGTCCGCACCGCAGCTGTTGTCGCGGTGCTGGCCGTCGCCATTGGGTTGGCCCTGGCCATGCTGGTGGCCAACCAGGCGGTCGGAGCCAAAGTCCAGGAGCTGAATGCTTCCGTGGGCACCGTCTTGACGGTCAACCCGGCGGGCGGCCAGGGCTTTGAAGGCGGCGGGGAGCCCCTCACCGCCGACCAGGCAGCTGCCGCTGCTGCCGTGCCCAACGTCAGCGCCGTCGTCGGAACCTCATCGCTGAGGCTCCGGAACGCCACGGAAGCTGCAGCACAGGCTGCTGCCGGAACGCAGGCCGGTCCCGGTGGCCAGCCCGGGCAGGGTGGCGGCCCCGGTGGCCAGGCCACCGCAACGCTCACCACCAGCCTGACGGCCGCAGTTGATGCAGGCACCCTGGGCAACCGCAACCAGCAAGCCAACGGAGCCACCGGGTCCTCCGGCAGCACCGGCAGCACCCAGCCCGTCCGGTCCCTGCCGATCACCGCGACCGGCATCGGCGCCCAGGTGGACACCACAGGCAAGGCACTGAACATCACCGGAGGTTCCGGGCTCGGCGACTACTCGGCGGCGTCCACCAACGCCCTGCTGGGCACCACCCTGGCGCAGAAGAACAACCTCACGGTCGGCTCCACCTTCACCATCAACGACCAGACCTATACCGTCTCCGGATTGTTCGACGCCGGCACCGCCTTCGGCAACAACGCCGTCTACGTGACACTTCCCACGGCCCAGGCCCTCGCCGGGACGCCCAATGAGCTGTCCAGCATGATCGTCACGGTCAACTCCATGGACAACGTCGCCTCCACGAAGACGGCGCTTCAGACGGCGCTGGGCACCGACAAGGCGGACGTCACCCAGGGCCAGAACCTGCAGACTGCCGTCAGCTCCCTGGACAGCGTGAAGAACATCTCCTTCATCGCATTCATAGCCGCCCTTGGCACGGCGGGCCTGATCATCCTGCTCATCATGGTGATGCTGGTCCGTGAGCGCCGCCGCGAGATCGGCGTGCTGAAGGCCATCGGCGCACCCAACCGCACCATCGGCCTGCAGTTCGTCCTCGAAGCCCTGGTCCTGGCGGCCCTGGGCAGCGCCGTGGGAGCCGCCATCGCATCATTTGCCAGCGGCGGCATCGCCTCGGCCCTGATCAGCAGCAACACCACGAGTGCTGCCGCAACCACCGGCCGTGGACCGGGCGGGGCCGGTGGCTTCCCGGGCGGCCAGGGCGGACCGTTCGGCGGTGCGTCCCAGCTGCTGAACTCGGTCACGGCAAGCGCCTCCCCCGGAGTGATTGCCGGCGGAATCGCCGCTGTCTTCGGCGTCGCCATCATCGGCGCCCTGGTTCCCGCGCTGCTCACCGCGCGTATCCGTCCCATCGAAGTCCTGCGAGGAGAATAGCCATGATTGAAGTCAAGAACCTGGTCCGCACTTTCAACTCCGGTGACCGCACCATCAAACCGGTCAACGACGTCAGCTTCGCCCTGGAGCAAGGCACCCTCGCCTCGATCGTGGGCAAGAGCGGCAGCGGCAAGAGCACGCTGCTGTCCCTCCTGGGCGCCCTGGACAAGCCCACCAGCGGAGACGTGGTGGTCAACGGGGTCAGCCTCGCCAGCATGCCCGACGCCAAGCTGACCGAGTACCGCCGGCGCGACATTGGTTTCGTCTTCCAGCAGTTCAACCTGATCCCCAATCTCTCAGCCGTGGACAACGTCATGCTGCCCCTGGAATTCGCCGGCGTACGCAAGGCAGCCCGGCTGCAGCGGGCCAGGGAATTGCTGGAGCAGGTCCAGCTGGACCCTTCCAAGCATGAGCGGCGCATCAACAGGCTGTCCGGCGGCGAGCAGCAGCGTGTGGCCATTGCCCGGGCGCTGGCCAACGAACCCAAGCTCATCCTGGCCGATGAGCCCACCGGGAACCTGGACGAGCAAACCGGCGACCACATCATCGAACTCCTCAGTTCGCTCAGCCGGGACCACAACACCACGATCCTGGTGGTGACGCACGACCGCGCCCTGGCCAACAAGACGGACCGCCGTTTCCGCCTGCAGCAGGGCAAACTGACGGAGGAACCCGTCCGCGGCCGGGCCGCCGTCGCCGCCTCTGCCTGAGGCATCCGGGGCTCAAGGCGGGGGCAACACGCCTTGGCCTTGAGCCCCTGTGTCCGTTCCTGTCCTTTTCGTGGCGACGCAGTCCCCACCCGCGCAGCGCTGTGACAGGATGGCAGCTATGACTGCTCCCATCGCCACCCCTTGGCTGACCGGCCAGCCTGACCAGGACCCCCGTTCCGCCACCGGAGCGCCCCTGCGTTGGGGAATCATCGCAACGGGCAGCATCGCCCGCGCCGTCTCGCAGGACCTGGCGTTGCTCCAGGACGCCCGGCTGTACGCGGTCAGTTCCCGGGCACAGGACTCGGCGGACGCCTTCGCCGTGGCCTACGATTTTGAGAAGGCCTATGGGGACGACGACGGTGTTCCCGGCTACCAGCGGCTCCTCGCCGATGACGCCGTGGACGTTGTTTACGTCGCCACACCGCACGCCCAGCACCACGAAATTGTCCTCGCCGCGCTCAACGCGGGCAAGCACGTGCTTTGCGAAAAGGCGTTCACCATCAACGCCCGGGAAGCGGCCGAACTCATCGAGGTTGCCCGCAGCCGCAAGCTCTTCCTGATGGAGGCCGTCTGGAGCCGGTTCCTGCCGTCAATGCAGCGGGCCTTCGAAATTGCCGCGTCGGGTGAACTGGGCGACATCCACTGGATCAGCGCCGACCTCGGCTTTCCTGCCCCCTTCTCCCCCACTGCCAGGCTGTGGGCGCGCGAAGACGGCGGCGGTGCGCTGCTGGACCTGTCCGTGTATCCGCTCCTCTGGGCACTTGGCACCCTCGGCTTTCCGCAGACCGTGAGCGCCACCGGATTCGTGAACGACGACGGCGTGGACGCCCAGAACGCGATGACGCTCGGCTACAGCCACGCGGCCCAGGTCCAGCTCACCTCGTCGCTGCTGGCGCATGGTCCCCGGACCGCCACCGTCGCCGGAAGCTTGGGTTTCCTGCAGAGCGTTGGCTCGATCAACAGTCCGCGTGAACTCATCATCGCCAATGGGTGGGAGAACCGCCGGACGGAAACGTTCGACGTCGTTGGAAAGGGCTACACCTACGAACTGCGCGAAGTGATGCGGTGCGTCCAACAGGGGCTCACCGAGAGTCCGGTGATGCCGCTGGAGGATTCACTTAACACGATGCGGCTCTTCGACGGCGTTCGCGCACAGTTGGGCGTCACCTATCCGAACGACAACCGCTAGGGCCGGGACGGATTTCCACGATTTGTTTGTGCCACCCCCTAGACTTCCCCGAATGCCTAGTCCTACCCTGTAGGCAGCATCGATTGCGCCGGTCACTGGGGGGTGGTACGCATGGCTCGAAGGACTTCGCCGTGGTGTGCCCTGCGTCCTGCGCTCCTCGCCGGGGCGGCCGCGGCCATGTGGCTGGCCCTTTCCTCCACGGCAGCATCCGCCGACGCCGGACCGGATTCCCAGTCCCTGACTCCCAGTGCCCCCGGCACGGTTCTGTCCCTGCCCCATAACCTCGCGGAGTCGGTCTCGCCGCCTCCTGCAAGCCCTCCAGCGGCAGTGGATCCTGTACCGGGACTGGCGCAGCCCGTCGCATCCCGGCTTTCCGGACTGGCGGACGCCGCAACCTCGGGCGTTCCCGTGCTGGAGCAGGTTGTCCCGCCTGGAACTGTGTCCTCAATTTCTGCTCCGGTTGCTGACGTTGCCGACGCCGTAACCGCCGGGGTGGTGCAGGTTGTAGCGGCGCCCGCAGCCGAGGCCGTTCCCGTACTCGACCCCGTGCTCCAGCCCGTTTCCAATGTCCTGACCGGCGCCACCCCCGTGGACCTTCCTGCCCTGACCGCGGACGCCCCGCCGGCAGCTCTTCCTGCCCTGGGCAGCGGGGATCCCGAGGTGACCCGGCCTGCGCCAGTCAAAGCACCCGTGTCCGCCCTCGAAGCAGCGTCGGACCCGGCCCTGACTTCAGCGGCCGTGCCGGCCGAAGTTGGGATCGGCAATGATGTGCGGTTGCAGCCGGCAGGTGCTGGCGCCATAGCGGACACATTGGGGCCGGAGGAGGCGCAGTCCGCCAGCACTGATCCCGGTTTCGGGCAGCCTGCGGGAGACCCGGCGCAGCTGCCTGGCCAGGTCCCTGCTGCCCCGGCATCCGGTACTGGCAGCGGCGGATCATCCGGCGGTCCGTCCGGGGCCGCCGCGTGGGTTAGCGGTTTCAACGTTGTTTTCGAACTCCCCGGCGCACTGCTGGCCGGCGAGGCTTCCGGGCACATCCCTGCCCCGGTGTCGTTCGACCCCGGTTCTTCACCTGACTAGTTGAGGCCGCCTGCCCATTCAGGGCAGCACGTGGCATGACGGGCAGCGGACAACGCGCCCGACCCTCAACATTTCAGGAGCAATCACCATGAGTACCAACCTTCGCAGGGGGCTGCTTGGCACCCTCTTTGCCGGCGGCCTCCTGGCCTTCGGCTGCACCGCAGCAAACGCAGCGGACACAACCAGCGGGACTGACCTCTCCGCGTCCGCCCTCATCTCGGCGGCGCCCGCCGATTCGACGTCGTTGGGCCTGCTGGGTGACCCAACGCCGTCCGGTTCAACGGGCGTCGCCGCCGCCGTGGACGCCAACCTCGGCCTCGGAACCACCGCAACCAGCACCCGTGCCACGGACCACACGACGGCGGACCTCGCCATGAGTGCCGACGCCGGGCTGGACACCACCGCACCCGGGGCAGGACCCGGCACCACCGTGAATGCAACCGTGGAACTCCGAACCGGCACTGACCCCGGAGCCGCCGGAACCACCAGCACCACCGACTTGGCAGCGGCAGTGGACGTCAATTCCGGATTCGGAACCGGCACCACGGAAGGCACCGCCGCCGACCTCACCGGTGCCACCGCAGTAGAACTGCGGCTGGGGGGTGTCAGCACCACCGATCCCGGAACCAGCGGCACCAGCGGCCTGGCGGCGGCCGCAGACGTCAGCCTCGGCCTGGGCACCAGCTCCATGGGGAACACCGTGGACGGCGCCGTAGCCCTGGGCGCCGCCACCGACCCCGGAACCACCGATGTGGCGGTGGCCGCAGACGTCAGCCTCGGCAATGGCACCGCCAACAGCCCCGGCACGGCAGGTGCAGTCGACGCCAGCGTTGACCTGGGCACCGGCCTTGGCACCGGAGCGGCCGGCAGCGACGGTCCTGACGCCGGCGCTGCCGCAGCCGTTGATGTCGGCATCGGACTCGGCGTTGACAACACCGCAGGCACCAATGGGCCGGCAGACGGCACCGCCGGAGACGCCGGCACCGTCGACCCCGGAACCAGTACGCCCGGCGCAAGTGATCCCGCCGTCGGCGATGCAGGCATCATTGATCCCGGAACCAACAGCGCTGGCACGGACAACGTTCCGGCAGCTTCCGCAGGCTCCAGGGCCGTCAGCGGAGCCATCGCACCTGTCGCAGCTCCGCTCGGCAACATGGCCAGGGGCAGTTCTGCCCTCGCCAACGCCGGGACAGCCGCCAACAGCCTCGCCAAGACCGGCTGGGATGGATCGCTGGCGCCCGTGGCCCTGTTGCTCGTGGTGGCAGGATTCCTGGCGCTCCGCAAGCGCAAGGTCTCCTAAGGCCACCGTCTCAGCAGGATAAGTAACGCCCGCACGCAGGCGCCTGAGGCTGCTGCCCGTGCGGGCCGGTGAGAGGAGGCCATCCACCCGGAACAACCTGAGCACAACACAAAACATGTCATCAGCACACATGTCCTTGTAGCCAATGGTCCGGCGGTAATGCTGCAACCAGCCGCCGGGCCGTTGGCATGCCGCGCCGCCACAGCCAAGGCCGATCTGGGGTTTCACTGCCCCCCTCGTATAATTTGGGGTACGACAGTGCCGCAGCGCACCGGGAGGAACGGTCATGGTGGCGGAATCGCCTAGCTCCATCAAGAACGAAGTGGTCGGCGGGCGTTACCGTTTGAGCGAGGTAATAGGCCGCGGCGGAATGTCGTCGGTCTACTGCGCCCGCGACGAAAACCTCGGCCGTGACGTCGCCTTGAAACTCTTCGCCCCGCAGGCCCCGGACGCTGACGAGCTCAAGCGCCAGGAAGCCGAGATCCAACTCTTGGCCACGCTCAACCACCCGGGCCTGGTCACGCTCTTCGACGCCGGGATTGATGACCGGATTCCGGACGAGCCCAGGCCCTTCCTGACCATGGAGCTCGTCGACGGCCAGGACCTCCGCAGCCGCATCCGGCACAGCCGGGTGCCCTTGGAAGAGCTGTCCGTCATCGGCGCAGGCATCGCCGATTCCCTGGCCTACGTGCACGGCCTGGGCATCATCCACCGCGACATCAAACCCGGCAACATCCTGCTGGTCCAGATCCGTCCCGGCGAGCCCCTGCGCCCCAAGCTCACGGACTTCGGCATCGCCAGGATCGTGGACTCCACCAGGCTGACCGCAACCGGGACCATGGTGGGCACTGCCGCTTACCTCAGCCCCGAGCAGGCGCTCGGCAAGCCCCTGTCCTCGGCAACCGACATTTATTCACTGGGGCTGGTGCTGCTCGAGTGCATCAAAGGCACCGTGGAGTATCCAGGCAGTGCGGTGGAATCTGCTGTTGCCCGGCTCCACCGCGCCCCGGAAATTCCCGACGACGTCCCCTCCGAATGGGCGGACCTTATCCGCTCCATGACGTCCATCGAACCGCTCGAACGGCCGACCGCCGCCGATATCGAAACCTCGCTGCGCCATGCCCTGGTATCACCGGCTTCCACCCCCGGGGAGCTGGCGGCGGAGACCACCCGAGTGCTGCCCGCCATGCCCTTCCACCCGCCGACCATCACTGCCGAAGAATCGGTGGATGAGTTGCGCGAAGCGTCTGCTCCTGCAGGAACCGCCGATCGCGACTCGCCGGCACCGGGGGTTGTGCGACGCCCGGCGGAAAAGAAGAACTCCCGGATGCGCCGGTTTGTCCGGAGCAACCGGATCTGGCTGGCCGTGGTCCTCGGCATCCTGGTGGTCGCCGCCATCGCAGCTGCCGTGATGATCAGCGTGTCCGCCCGGCCCGCCGACGTCGTCCCTTATCCCACCGTCACGGGCACCCTGGGCGACCATCTCAAGGAACTGCAGCGGAGCGTAGCTCCGTGACGTTCAGCGTGACCACCATGCTGCGGTTGGCTGTGGCGGGTTCGGCGGCGCTGCTGGCCGCAGGGCTCCTGGGTGGGTGTGCCTCCCCCGCGACCGGCTTGCAACGGGAAGCCGCCACACAGCTCCAGGCCCGGGTACTGGAAATTACCCAGGCCGCCTCGCAGGACGATCCTGCCTCGGCCCTCAAGGCGCTGGACGGGCTCGAATCAGACCTCTCCGCTGCCACCACGAAGGGCCAGGTTTCTCCGGAACGGAGCCGCAGCATCACCACCGTGGCCAGCGCAGTCAGGGCAGACCTCAACGATGCCGTGGCCGCCCGGCAAGCTGCCGCGAAAGCCGCCGAGGACGCGAGGATCGCAGCGCAACAAGCGGCCCAGAACGCGTCCCCCACTGCGGATGCACCCGCCGCCCAACCAGCTCCTGTCCAGGGCAGCGCGGGCGGCGGTGCGAAGAACAGCGGCGGCGACAAGGGGAAAGGCAAGAACTAGCCAGTCGACGGCACTGGCACGCAAAAGAGGCGGTGCTCCGGAATCATCCGGAACACCGCCTCTTGTGTTGCTGCCGTTGCAGCGGCCGGGCTAGGCCAGGCTGGCGATGACCTTGTTAAGCGTGGCGGACGGACGCATCACGGCGGAAGCCTTGGCGTCGTCCGGGCGGTAGTAGCCCCCGATGTCCACGGGTGAGCCCTGGACCTCAGCCAGCTCGCCAACGATCGTTTCTTCCTTGGCGGACAGCTCATTGGCGACCGAGCTGAACGCGGCGGCAAGGTCGGCGTCGGACGTCTGCTTGGCCAGCTCCTCAGCCCAGTAGCGGGCCAGGAAGTAGTGGCTGCCACGGTTGTCGAGCTCGCCGGCGCGGCGGCTGGGCGACTTGTTCTCCAGCAGGAACGTGCCGGTGGCGCGGTCCAGCGTGTCGGCCAGGACCTGTGCGCGCGTGTTGCCGGTGGTGGTGGCCAGGTGTTCAAAGCTCACGGCCAGAGCCAGGAACTCACCCAGGCTGTCCCAGCGCAGGTGGTTTTCCTTAAGCAGCTGCTGGACGTGCTTGGGGGCAGATCCGCCGGCGCCGGTCTCGAAGAGTCCGCCGCCGTTCATCAGCGGCACAACCGAGAGCATCTTGGCGCTGGTGCCCAGTTCCAGGATGGGGAACAGGTCCGTGAGGTAGTCACGGAGCACGTTGCCGGTGACGGAGATGGTGTCCTCGCCCTTGCGGATGCGCTCCAGGGTGAAGGCGGTGGCCTTGACCGGGGACATGATCTGGAGGTCCAGGCCCTCGGTGTCGTGGTCCTTCAGGTATTCGTTGACCTTGGCGATCAGGTTGGCGTCGTGCGCGCGCTCCTCATCCAGCCAGAACACGGCGGGGGTCTGCGAGGCGCGGGCGCGGGTGACGGCCAGCTTGACCCAGTCGCGGATGGGGGCGTCCTTGGTCTGGCAGGCGCGCCAGATATCACCGGGGACGACGTCGTGTTCGATCAGGACGTTGCCGTTGCCGTCAACAACCTGCACCTTGCCGGCTTCCTGGATTTCGAACGTCTTGTCGTGGCTGCCGTACTCTTCGGCTGCCTGGGCCATCAGGCCCACGTTCGGGACCGTGCCCATGGTGGTGGGGTCGAAGGCGCCGTTGGCGCGGCAGTCATCGATGACCACCTGGTAGATGCCGGCGTAGGAGCTGTCCGGCAGGACCGCCAGGGTGTCGGCTTCCTTGCCGTCCGGGCCCCACATGTGGCCGGAGGTGCGGATCATGGCGGGCATGGAGGCGTCGACAATAATGTCGGAAGGAACGTTCAGGCTGGTGATCCCCTTGTCCGAGTCAACCATTGCCAGCGCCGGGCCGTCTTCCAGGCCCTTCTTGATCAGGTTCTGGACGCCGTCGCGGACGTCCGCCGGCAGGTCCTCGAGGCTGCTCAGGATGGCGGCCAGGCCGTTGTTGGGGCTGATGCCGGCGGCGCTGAGCTGCTTGCCGTAGGTCTCGAAGAGCTCGGAGAAGTAAGCCTTCACCACGTGGCCGAAGATGATCGGGTCCGAGACCTTCATCATGGTGGCCTTCAGGTGCGCGGAGAACAGCACGCCTTCTTCCTTGGCGCGGGCCACCTGGGCCTTCAGGAACTCGTCCAGGGCGGCGGCGCGCATCACGGTGCCGTCGATGACCTCGCCGGCCAGGACGGGGAAGGCCTTCTTCAGGACCTTGACCGAGCCGTCCTCGCGGACCAGCTGGATGGCAATGGTGCCGTCGGCCTCGATGATCACGGACTTCTCGTTGGAACGGAAGTCGTCCTGGTCCATGGTGGCCACGTTGGTCTTGGATTCCGCGGTCCAGGCGCCCATGGAGTGCGGGTTCTGGCGGGCGTAGTTCTTCACGGACAGCGGCGCGCGGCGGTCCGAGTTGCCTTCGCGCAGGACCGGGTTCACGGCGGAACCCTTGATCTTGTCGTAGCGCGAGCGGATGGCGGTCTCTTCATCCGAGGTGGGGTTGTCCGGGTAGTCCGGCAGGGCGTAGCCCTGGCCCTGCAGTTCGGCGATGGCCGCCTTCAGCTGCGGGATGGAGGCGCTGATGTTGGGCAGCTTGATGATGTTGGCTTCCGGCGTCTTTGCCAGCTCACCGAGTTCAGCAAGGGCGTCGCCGATCTGCTGCTCCGGGGTGAGGTAGTCACCGAACACGGCAATGATGCGGCCGGCGAGCGAAATGTCGCGGGTCTCCACCTCCACACCTGCAGTCGAAGCGAAGGCCTCGATGATGGGCAGGAACGAATAGGTAGCCAGCATCGGCGCTTCGTCGGTGTGGGTGTAGATAATCTTGGACATGCGCGGGCGTCTCCCTGAAGGTCGGCTTGGTTGTGAAACCTTTGTCTATTTCACCAAGTACAACTTACCCGAGGACGCCGGTTTGAACCTCAACGGGCCTCCCGGATTACCCCGGTGAGAGCAGGATTACAGCGATAGAGAGGCCCGACGAGGGGACGCACGCGGGCGCCCCGGCCGCCGTCGCCGCCAGTGGGCTGCCCACGGCGCAGCCGCCGGAGGATTGGTAACGAGTGTGTACAAACGCGGCGCGCGGCGATAAGTTCGCTAAGTCACTCCCGATCCCGGGCCCAACCCCGTTCAGACAGGACAACAATGACACGTACCAGGTCCCTGGCATCCGGCCTCCTGACCTTCTCCGCGGCCGCCGTGCTGGCCTTCACCTCAGCGGGCGCGGCATCCGCCGCCCCCTCCCCCTCCGACGGAAAGGCAAATCCCTCGGTTGCCAGCGTCTCTGTGGATGCCGGCGGAGCCGCTGACTACTGGACCCCCGAGCGGATGCAGGGCGCCGTCCCGGGCGACACCCTGGCGGGCAAGGCGCTTGAGCGTGGCAACCGCACCAGCCCCGCCTTGGTGGAGAAGGGCAAGCCGTCCAGCACCAAGGGAACCAAGGGCAAGCCCACCATTGCGCAGAGCGAGAATCCTGTCTCCCATATCGGCAAGGTCTTCTTCACCATGGGCAGCACCAACTATGTGTGCTCCGGCAACGCCGTCACTTCGGGCAACCGCAGCACAGTTGCCACGGCCGGACACTGTGTGAATGAAAGCGGCGCGTACGCCACCAACTTCGTCTTCGTGCCCGCGTACGACAACGGTGCCGCACCGTACGGCAAGTGGACCGCCAAGGGGTTGTATGCCCCCAGCCAGTGGGTTACCGGCGGCGACATGACGTACGACACCGCCTTCGCCGTGGTCAACCCGGACAGCAACGGTAAGCTGCTCACCGACGTCGTTGGCGGCTCCGGCACGGCCTTCAACCAGGCCCGCGGGCTCACCTACAAGGCCTTCGGCTACCCGCAGGCTTCACCGTTCAATGGCACGTCCCTGTGGAGCTGCACCGGCAAGGCCACCAATGACACCAACAACCCGCAGTTCGGCACCCAGGGGATTCCCTGCGACATGACGGGCGGTTCCTCGGGCGGCCCCTGGTTCATCCAAACGAGCTCCTCCACCGGTTCCGATGGGCTGCAGAACTCCATCAACAGCTACGGCTACAGCGGCTCCGCCGTCATGTACGGCCCGTACTGGGGTTCAGTCATTGAGGCCACGTACACCAATGCAGCAGCCTCCTGAACCGCACCCTGACGAAGGTTCCGTGAGCCACGTGGACCTGGACCAGTCGCCCGAGGAAGTCCTCGAGTACTGGACGGAAGAGCGGATGGCGGAAGCCAAGCCCCGGGAGCTAAAGCTTCCGGAGCCCGGGCCCGGCCCGGCCGGCCAGGACTGAGCGAGCACAACGACGACGGCGCCCGTCCCCTGCGAAGGGAACGGGCGCCGTCGTTTGTTAAACGCACCATCCATTGCTCCGTACTTGTCGTTATCACGCTCGAAAACGACAGTTACGGAGCAATCGATGGGTGTGGGATCAGTGGAAGAAGTGCCGGGCTCCGGTGAAGTACATCGTGATGCCCGCCGCGTTGGCGGCTGCGATGACTTCCTCGTCGCGGACGGAGCCGCCGGGCTGGACCACGGCGCGGACGCCTGCGTCGATCAGGATCTGCAGGCCGTCGGCGAACGGGAAGAACGCGTCCGACGCTGCCACGGCGCCGCGGGCACGCTCAGGTGCGCCGCTCGCGTCGGCGTTGGAGGCACCGCCTGCACCGTCAACGTCGGACTCCACCGTCACGCCCAGGGTGTTGGCCCGCTCCACAGCCAGCCGGCACGAATCCAGGCGGTTGACCTGGCCCATGCCGATGCCAACCGCGGCGCCGTTCTCGGCAAGGAGGATGGCGTTGGACTTCGCGGCCCGGCACGCGGTCCAGGCGAAGGCGAGGTCCGCGAGGGTCTTTTCATCCGCGGCTTCACCGGCGGCGAGGGTCCAGTTGGCGGGGTTGTCGCCGTCGGCGTCCACCTTGTCGCGGACCTGGACCAGCATGCCGCCGGAAACCTGGCGGAATTCCGTGGGGTACCGGCCGTACCCTTCGGGGAGGGCAAGGAGGCGGATGTTCTTCTTCTTGGAGAGGATGTCCACGGCCTCGGGCTCGAAGCCGGGGGCGATGACAACCTCGGTGAAGATGTCCTTGACGGTGTTGGCCATGGCCGCGGTCACCGTGCGGTTGGCAGCGATGACACCGCCGAACGCGGAGACGGGGTCGCAGGCGTGGGCCTTGGCGTGGGCATCAGCGATGGGGTCTGCGGCGTCGGCGGAACCAACGGCAACACCGCACGGGTTGGCGTGCTTGATGACGGCGACAGCGGGTTCGCTGAAGTCGTAGGCGGCGCGCAGGGCGGCATCGGCGTCAACAAAGTTGTTGTAGCTCATGGCCTTGCCGTGCAGCTGGTCCGCCTGGGCGATGCCAACCGGGGCTGCCTTGTCCACGTACAGGGCAGCCTGCTGGTGCGGGTTCTCGCCGTAGCGCAGGACCTCGGAGCGTTCCAGGGAAAGGCCGGCATACGCGGGCCAGTCGATGACGCCGTCGCCGTCCTCATCAAGGAACTGGCTGGCGGTCCAGGTGGCCACGGCGTTGTCGTAGGCGGCGGTGTGCGCGAACGCCTTGGCGGCGAGGCGGCGGCGGGTCTTCAGGTCGAAGCCGCCTGCTGCGGCAGCCTCAACGACCTGGCCGTAGAAGGTCGGGTCAACCACAATGGCGACGGCGGCGTGGTTCTTGGCTGCCGACCGCACCATGGCGGGGCCTCCAATATCGATCTGTTCCACAACGTCGTCCTGCGCGGCACCGGACTTGACGGTCTCCACGAACGGGTAGAGGTTTACCACCACCAGGTCGAACGCCTCGATATCCATGCTGGCCAGGGTTTCCATGTGCGCCGGAACGCGCCGGTCGGCCAGGATGCCGCCGTGGACGCGAGGGTGCAGGGTCTTGACGCGGCCGTCCAGCATCTCGGGCGAACCGGTGACCTCCTCCACCTCCTGGACCGGGATGCCTGCGGCGGCAATCTTCTTGGCGGTGGAACCGGTGGACACGAGCTTCACGCCCGCTGCATGCAGGCCCTTGGCGAGATCCTCCAGGCCGGTTTTGTCGTAAACCGAGATCAGGGCCCGGCGGATGGGTACACGGTCAATGGATACGCGCTCATGCTGCGTGAAGCTCACAAATGTCTCCGTCTTATCTCGCGGACCAGGGCCGCGGTTGGTGGGGATAGGGTCAGTTTATCGCGAAGGCAACGGTTACCCCTGTGTGCGCCGGAGTGTGAACCTCCGCGGGCCCGGATAGAGTCTTCACAGGAGGCGGCGATGAATACTTACACCACTGTGCCCAGCGGCGAACAGGTGGTCCAGGAACTGCCCTGGCGATGGAAAGTCCAGGGCAGGATCTTCCTGATCGGGGGCCTCGGTTTCATGTTCGACGCCTGGGATGTGACCCTGAACGGCATCCTCATTCCGCTCCTGTCCACGCACTGGGCACTGACCCCAGGCCAGGCCGCATGGGTGGGCACGGCCAACCTTATCGGCATGGCCCTCGGCGCGTTCGCTTGGGGAACCATCGCGGACACCGTGGGCCGCAAGAAGGCATTCACAGCCACGCTGCTCCTGTTTTCCATCTTCACCGTGCTGGGCGCCCTCTCCCCCGACTTCATGTGGTTCTGCATCTTCCGGTTCCTGGCAGGGTTCGGCCTGGGCGGCTGCATTCCGGTGGACTACGCCCTGGTGGGTGAGTTCACGCCGCGGAAGCAACGCGGCAAGGTTCTGACGGCCATGGACGGATGGTGGCCCATCGGCGCCGCCCTGGCAGGGTTCGTCTCTGCCGGGCTGGTGGCCTTGAACGGTGACTGGCGCCTGACCATGCTGGTGATGGTGTTGCCCGCCCTCCTGGTGTTCTGGGTGCGCCGGAGTGTCCCCGAGTCGCCCTTGTTCCTGATCCGCAAGGGCAGGCGGGACGAAGCGGCAAGGATCATTGACGGGCTGGTGGTGGCCACAGGCGCCGAAGCCCGGGCCTACAGCCTGCCCGATGCCAAGGACGCGCCCCGGCTTTCGGCCGGCAGCGCCTGGACTCAGCTGCGGTCCGTCTGGCAGTTCAACTGGAAGATCACCACCGCCGCGTGGGCCCTGTTCTTCAGCATTCTGCTGGTCTACTACCTCTCCCTGACCTGGATGCCCAGGATCCTGATCGGCGCCGGGTTCGCTGAGTTTAAGGCGTTCGTCACCACGGCGTCCATGGCCGCCGTCGGCTTCCTTGGCGTGGTGGTGGCAGCGGTGCTCGTGGAACGGGTGGGACGCAAGTGGATCCTCGCCATCACGGGGCCGTTGTCAGCCCTGACCCTGGTGATCGTGGCGTTCGTGGTGGACATTCCCACGGCCGCGGTCTTCTGGCTGCTGGTGTTCGGGTTCGTGGTCCAGGTTGCCATCCCGGTGCTCTACGCGTACGTTTCAGAGCTCTACCCCACAGAACTGCGGGGCACCGGCTTTGGCTGGGCCTCCACGTTCTCCCGGTTGGGCGCCGGCTTTGGTCCGCTGATCTTCGCCAACTACTTCTGGCCGGAGCTGGGCCTTGCCACGTCCTTTGCGCTGGCAGGCGCCCTGGTCCTGGTGTCCGTGCTGTGGATGGCCTTCTTTTCCCCCGAAACCCGGCAGCGCCGTATGCAGTAGGGTGCCCAACTAATTCGCAGTTGTTGTCGTTTTCGCCCGTCAAAACGGCACCAACTGCTAGTCAGTTTGCTGACAGCTTGGATGCTTGACTCGCCGGGTGTCCGAGGCTGCCGCTAACTCCCGCACGCATGCCGGGACCAATCCCGGCCAAGCCATGGGGGAAGCCATATGAGTCCGCGCCAAACGCCAGTACCAAGGTCAACTGAAGGGTCCGTCAGCGAAGTCCGTGGCTGGGTAAGTAATCGGATCCGCGGTGTTGCCCTGGCTGTGCAGGGTGAATGCGTAGCTCCACGCACGTCTGAAAACAGGTGGAATTTTGACCTCGCATCCGTGTCTCCCGAAGGGGTGGAGTACCAACGCGCGGATTTGGCTCTGGCAATCCATAGGTCGCCGGTCCCTGTTGCAACGGCGGTGGGACATGACGCCAACATTTCATTGGCCGATCGGGCGGCCATGCTGTCATTCACCACTCCGACAGCCGCGGCTGAGGCGATCGCTAACGTTCTGGACCTCGATCGGTGGCGGCGGAAGAGGGATGCGCGCAATGCATTGGCGCAGGAACGCAGGGAGGAAGAACTGGCCGCCCGGACAGCTTCCATCGGCCTCCAAAAAGCCAAAATGAAAGAAATGGAACAGAGGTGCGCTGCCGCGTGGGAGGCGGAAGGAAGGGCACGAAGGAAACAGACGGAGGCTGTTGCCGGATTGCAGATGGCGTTTAGGCTTCACACCCAGGACCTTTTGGAAACCGCGGAGGCCCGGGTCAGATTCGTTTCACATGCGGTATCGGCGGTGACTATTCTGGCGGTCATTGCGCTCGTGGCGTCCGCCGATGAAGTGCTGAGGCTTCTTCAAGCCAGTCCAAATGCGTTCCACAAGTGGCTATACTTCCTGACGACGATATCGACTGTCATTTGGCTCCTCGTGTGGCAATGGCGGGCACGAAAAGCTAACGGGCTGCCCTCTACTTCCCCCATGAAGCATCCGCCCGGAGATGTGGATTCCTTGCGCGTGGCCGTGAAGAGAGTCCGCACGGTTCGAAAGCTCCGGCAGCTTCGACATCACATGCCTCTTTAGGTGGAATCCCGCGCACTGGCGGACCGCCGGCGGCTCCGTGGGCACTTCTCACGGTGACCAGCCCCTACTTAGCAGCGCAGCCCTTACCTTCGAGACCGCATGCCCGGCGTCGTTGTTGTCCATGTGTCGTTTGGAAATCCTGACGAGTAGCCAGCCTGCACGGTTGAAGTCTTCCTCCCGGGCAATATCTTTGATCACCTGGCCCGCTGTGGAATGCGCTTCGCCGTCGTATTCCACCGCAACCCGGTATCCCGGGTAGCTCATGTCCGGCTGACGCACGACGCCGTCGCCCAGTTGCGTGGGCACGTTTAACCGCGCCGCGGGAAGGCCTGCATTCTCCAGTGCCAGCCTCAAACGCGTTTCTTGCGCAGAGTCGGAGCCCACTCGTGCTTGGTCCAGCGCCAGGCGGCCCTTCCTTATGCCTGGCGTCCCTTTGTGCCGGTCCAGCATCTGGGCCAGGTCCTCAAGGCTGCAGTATGGCTCTGATCGGGACTCAAAGGCAACTCTCGGGATCCTGACCAGGTGGTCCGCCACGACCGTTAGTTCGTCAACGTTCATCTTTCTGGCGTTGTCCAGCCAGGTACGGGGCCTGCTGGTCACCAGCAGCCCCTCCACGCAGACAATCTCGTCGTCAAAGAACTGCCCCACATGGCCTACGACTCCCCGGCGGCGCGGTATAGCCATCGTGTCGGGGCGGGAAATATGGATGCGACGGTCATTCTCCCCGGGCAAATACCCCGGAAATTGCCAAAACGTGAAAGCGGTTGCGTGCGACGCAGCGGAGAATGCCGTGATCGTCGTAAACGGCCGGACAACCTCCGGCTTGGATATGGCCTCCGGACCAGCTGGGGCCGCCGCGCCCGGAATCCTAATGCCGCGGCTGGGGGCGTGCAGCCCATGGTGACGCAGTCTCCTGAGGCTTATACCGGCGTCGACCGCTTCCTGGAAGGTAAACGGCCGATTCAGGAGAGAGCCCGGGAGCGGGCTGGGGGTCTTCACGTCAACATCGTTGCAAATTTAGACTCCCCGCTTGGAGTTATCCACAGGCCGGGAGGGCCTGGGACATCTGGCTGGCAGTTGTTGTCGTTTTCCGGGCTCAAAACGACAACAACTGCGAGTCAGTTGGGTGGGGCGGGATCCGCGGCGAGGGCGGCGAGGGTGGACACCAGCAGCCGCCGCTCCACCACCTTGATGCGCTCGTGCAGGGTCTCTTCGGTGTCAGAGTCTTCGATGGCCACCGCTTCCTGGGCAATGATGGGCCCGGTGTCCACGCCGGCGTCGGCCCAGTGCACCGTGCAGCCGGTCACCTTCACGCCGTAGGCCATGGCATCCCGTACACCGTGGGCCCCGGGAAATGCCGGGAGCAGCGCGGGGTGCGTGTTCAGGTACTTGCCGTTGAACGCGTCGATGAATTCCGGGCTGACGATCCGCATGAAGCCGGAGGACACCACCACATCGGGCTTGAAGGCGGCCACCGCGTGGGTCAGGGCAGCGTTCCAGTCTGCGCGGTCCCGGTAGGACTTGAAGTCCACCACGAACGTGGGGATGCCTGCCGCGGCGGAGCGTTCGACGCCGAAGGTCCCCTCCCTGTCCGCGCCCACGGCAGCGATTTCCACGTCGAGTTCCCCCGCCTTGACGGCGTCGATAACTGCTTGGAGATTGGACCCGGTGCCGGAGACGAGGACGACGATACGCATTGGTCCAGCTTAGGTGCACGCTCGCGTACGCTGGAAAACATGAACAGCCAACCGGGCCGGGGCGTGCAGCAACAGGCCAAGCCCCCGCTCAGCGAGGCAGCAAAAGCCTCCCGTACCAAGACCCTTGCCCTGTTCCGGATGTTCCTGGTCTCGGTCTTTGGCGCGCTGTTCGTCTACCAGTTGGACGTCAACTACCTGTGGCTGTCAACCATCCTCACGGCGGCCGGCATGGTCCTGGGGATATTCCTGCTGGCAAGGACCATCCGGCTGAAGGAATCCAAGCTGGTTCTCGTTGGCACCATTTCGGGCCTGGTGGTGGCCCTCGTCATGGTGCCGCTGCTGGTCACCGCCATGGTCTTCTTCAACCAGGTGCGCGACTACCAGGGGTGCGTGGCCCGGGCACTGACGGACCGGGCAACGCAGGCGTGCGTGACGCAGTTCCAGGATGTGCTGCCCGCAAAGATGGGTTAGCGCCGGCCGGCGAAGCTCCTAGCTGACGAGTTCGGCGTCGCGTTCGGCGGCAGCGCTGTCTTCCCGTTCCAGCCAGGGCCCGGCGGCGTAGCCGATGACGACTCCGACGCCGACTTCTGCTGCCACCCACATGCCGGTCCAGAGCGGGTCGGGCCCGATATCGGTCAGGCGGCCGAGCCCGGCGGACCCCCTGGCCACCCAGGCCAGGCACATCGTCAACACTCCGGCGGCCGACCCGGTGAGGACCCCGAGCACCAGGGTGGAGACGGTGGCCGTGAACCAGCGCGCATGGATCTTGATGGCGAGCCATTCGTCGAAGTGGTTCTCCCCCTCCCGGAGGAACCACCACCCGGCCAACACGCCGGCCAGCACCGGGACGATCAACGCCACGAACGCATAGTCCATGGGGCCCGAAGGGATGGCCGCCAGGACGGGGACGGATGGCATGGGCCCCACCGCGGTGCCCAGCGGCCCGGCCTGGGACCCCACGCCCATGGCGAAACCCGACCCCGAGGTCCATGCCAGGGCAAATACCACCAGGTTTGGCAGGAAGCCGAGCTGCGCAATGGTGAGGGCGGCACCGCCCACGGGACCGGCGTCGAGCGCTTCATAGACGGAAACCACGAGGTTCCAGTGGATGAACAGGTCCACGGCCAGCAGCACGGCGGCCAGGGTCAGCGCTGAGACCACGGCCACGAAGCCTGCCTTCGCCGCAGACGAGAAGTAGGAGCCGGCCCAGCGGGAGTGCTGGCTGGTGCGCGAGATCCAGTCCACGGCGTCGACGCCGATGAGCCGGCTCCAGGAGCCTGCCTCCCTGCGGGCGCCGATGACCATGCCCAGTCCGTAGGGAATCAGCGGAACCAGCATGGCGTACCAGAGGTTGATGACGACGTCGGTGCTGCGGCATACGAAACCGGTGGCCACGCCGAAGGCTGCGTACACCACCCACGAGCCCAGCAGCGCCTGCCACAGTTGGTCGGTGTAGGAGGCCCGGGCCAGGCGGCGGCCGGCCCGCCAGGCCAGCAGGAAGGGAATCAGGGTCAGTCCAAGTGGAATCAGGTTCAGGACGTCCGAACCCCCGTGCGCTGCCGGGGCCGGCCCTGCTCCCGTGAGTTCAAGGGGCACGCCGTGGACCAGGAGCCAGGACTGGCCGGCCAGGCGGGCCAAAACCTCAAACTGCCCGTTCTGGAAACCCGCGGTGGCCCAGACGGCGATGATGGGGGCTATCACCACCAGTGCGGAAATGATGGCCGCCTGAGCTGTTTCAAGGGCGCCCTGCAGCCACAAAGGCATGGGAAGGCCACGGTTTCCGGTCTGATCAGCACGCAGTTTCATCGTGTTCCATGGTGTCACGCCGGGTGCGTCCTGCCCGCGAACGACAGGCTCCGCGGCGGCACTGAGTGCACAATCAAATGAAGGGCTGTCCGGCGCTTTTTGGGAGGGCCCGCCGTAAAATTGGTATCTGAAACCAACGCCCCGTGCACCAGGACGCACTGCGATTCGTGCCGGCCGCCGGACGTGACCCGCGCCGGCCAAGGACCCGGATCCGTAAACCGGGAAACAGGAGCCGCGAATGAGAGATGAACCGTAAGTTCTGAAGATATTCGTCCTACTGGCTGGTGCACCCACGGCATACAGCGTGGGTGCACCAGCGTTTAACGGTGCGGCGCCGGCAACCCCCAAGGCTCCCGGCGCCGTTCACTGCGGAAGCGGGCTAGGCCGTCGGCCCGTACTTCCGAAGCCGGGGTGCGGTGTCCCGCTCGGCGGTGATCCCGTCGGTGGGCGTGCCGGCGTTCAGGTCGGCGTCGCCCTGCAGGTCCACATCATCGGCGTCGGATTCGATGCCGGTGCGGGCTTCCGAGTACGTCCGCGCACCACGCTCGTAGTAGGTGTACAGCCGGTCCTCTTCTTCAGGGGTGAGGTGGCCGTCGGCGTCCACCCGGGGAGCATCCTTCACGTGCTCCTTGGTGAACGGAACAACCAGGTCCTCGCCCTCGCTGCGGGCCCCGTCGACCGGGACGAAGGTCTCGGACGTGCCGAAGAGGCCGGTCTTGACGGTGACCCAGGTGGGCTCACCCGTCTCATCGTCGGCATAGAGCTGGCCGATCGAACCAATTTTTGCACCATCGGTACCCACGACGTTGCCGCTCTTGGCAAGCAGGCTTTCGAGGTTTTCCCTGTTGAGCATGACGTCTCCTTGGTCTTGTCTTTTGTGCCGGGCTGGCCAGCCCGGAGCCCGGGCACCGGGTCGCCCCGGTGTCCGGCCCCTGCCCCGGCTGCTTGAGGCCCGCGCTGGCTACCTCCACAAGGTAAGCATGCTTAGCATCAAATGCCAAGCCTACTTAGTAGTTTTTGGGGTCCAAGGGCAGCTGTTCACCCAACCTTTCCCTGCGGGCCACGCCCTCTCCCCCGCCATTTCAAGGCCGGCACCCACGGTTGAAGGGTGAGGATCGCAATCGTTGCCGAATCATTTTTGCCGCTGATGAATGGCGTCACCCATTCAATCCTGCGCGTCCTGGACCACCTCCAGGACCGGGGCGATGACGTCCTGGTCATTGCGCCGTCCGCCCACGACGGACAGGTGCCGGGACAGGTCAAGGGCGCGGAGGTCCACCGGCTTCCCGCGGTTCCGCTGGCGGGATACACGAATGTGCGGGTGGCACTGGGAGGTGTGTACCGGGTCAAGCGAATCCTTGCCGAGTACGCCCCTGACGTGGTGCACCTCGCCTCGCCGTTCGTGCTGGGCTGGCGGGCCGCCCAGGCCGCCCATCAGCTCGGCATCCCGTCGGTTGCCATCTACCAGACCGAAGTTCCCAGTTACGCAGCCCGGTACGGTGTGCCGTTCCTGGAGAACTGGGCCTGGAACCGCGTGGAGAACATCCACCTGCTGGCCACTCGCACCCTGGTGCCGTCAACGTTCGCGCTGAACCAGTTGCGCGGACGAGGTATCCCCCGTGTACGGATGTGGCGGCGGGGTGTGGATACCGCGCGGTTCTCGCCGGAAAAGCGCGACGACGGGTGGCGGGCTTCAGTTGCCCCCGGCGGCGAGCGGATTATCGGCTACGTCGGCAGGCTCGCGGTGGAAAAGCAGGTGGAAGACCTCGCCGCGCTGGCCGGAATTCCCAATACCAAACTGGTGGTGGTCGGCGACGGGCCGCAGCGGACCGCCCTGGAAGCTGCGCTGCCCGATGCGGCCTTCACAGGTTTCCTGGGCGGCGATGAGCTGGCCCGCGCAGTGGCGTCGTTCGACTTGTTCGTCCACCCGGGCGAGTTCGAAACCTTTTGCCAAACCATCCAGGAGGCCATGGCATCGGGTGTGCCGGTGGTGGCCACGGGCCGGGGCGGCCCCCTGGACCTAGTCGAGAATTCGCGGACGGGGTGGCTGTACGAGCCGGGCGACCTGACCGCCATGCGTGCCCGCGTCCAGGACCTGATAGGCGACGACGCCAAGCGCCGAGCGTTCGCCGCCGCGGCACACGCCTCCGTACGGGACCGAACCTGGCCCGCCCTCTGCACTGAACTGGTGCAGCACTATACGGACGTCATCGCGGACGTCCCGGTGGCAGCGGAGCGATTCAACAGCAAGGGAGCGAAACTGTGAAAATCTCCGTGATCGGCTGCGGTTACCTCGGAGCCGTCCACGCCGCAACGCTCGCATCCATGGGCCACAGCGTGGTGGGTATCGACGTCGACGCCACCAAGGTGGCGCAGCTGGCCCGCGGCCTGGCGCCGTTCCACGAGCCCGGACTCGATGAGCTCCTGCGGGACGGTCACGCCACCGGCCGCCTGCGCTTCTCCACCGACCCCGCCGAGGCCAAGGCAGCGCAGGTACATTTCCTCTGCGTGGGGACGCCGCAGGACAAGACGTCCGACGCCGCCGACCTCACCTTCCTGGTCTCCGCGACGGAAGCCCTGCTGCCGCACCTGGCCGCGGGCGCCGTCGTCGTCGGGAAATCCACGGTGCCCGTGGGCACCGTGGACATGCTTCGCGGCGTGCTGGCTCCGCGGCCTGACGTGCTGCTCGGCTGGAACCCCGAGTTCCTCCGGCAGGGCACGGCCGTCAAGGATTCCCTGGTGCCGGACCGGCTGGTGTACGGCGTGGACGGCGGCCGGGCCGGGGCCTTCAACCCTGCCACCGGCGCGCCGCTGGGAGTGACGGCGGCACTTGACGCCGTCTACGAACCGTTGCTCCGCGCCGGAATTCCCCGGCTTGCCTGCAACTTCGCCACGGCGGAACTCATCAAGTCGGCCGCGAACGCCTATCTAGCCACCAAGGTCAGCTTCATCAATGCGGTCGCCGAATTGTGCGACGCTGCGGGTGCCGATGTCAGCGAACTCAGCGAGGCGATGGGGCTGGACCCGAGGATCGGCAGCCGGTACCTGCACGCGGGCCTGGGCTTCGGCGGCGGCTGCCTCCCCAAGGACATCCGCAGTTTCCGGACCCAGGCCACCGCGCTGGGCGTCTCCGCTGTGGAGGACTGGATGGGCCTGGTCGATTCGGTGAACCTGGGCCAACGGGCGCGCACGGTGGAGCTCGCAGCGGAAATGTGCGGCGGCACGCTGGCAGGGCGTTCCATCACGGTGCTCGGAGCCTCCTTCAAGCCGGACACGGATGACATCCGCGACTCCCCGGCCCTGGATGTGGCGGACCGGTTGGCCGCCGCCGGGGCGCACGTCACCGTCACCGACCCCAAGGCCGTCAACCACGCGTGGCGCCGCTACCCCCGGCTCAGGTTTGAAGTGTCCACCGGGCGGGCGCTCCAGGACGCGGAACTGGTGCTGCTGCTCACCGAGTGGGATGAGTACCGGCAGCTCTGCCCCGAGGCCGCGGGCAGGCTGGTCCGACGCCGGGTGGTCCTGGATGCGCGGAACGCCCTGGACGCCGCGGCATGGCAGGCGGACGGCTGGACAGTGCGCGGGCTTGGAACATCTGCCGCCGCGGTCCCGGCTGCAACTGCAGTCCGCTGAGGTTCAGCCCAGGAGCCCCAGATCGGCGAACGCCAGCGCCACGCCTTCCCCCGCCGGTCCGGCGGTGGTCCGGTCTGCCACGGCCAGGACGCCCGGGTGGCCCCCTTCCACGGCAATGCCCACCCCGGCGTATTCCAGCATCTCAATGTCGTTGGCGCTGTCCCCGATAGCCACGATATCCGCCCGGTGCAGCCCAAGCCGGGCCTCCACCACCTGGATACCCACTGCTTTGTGCGTGCCCGCCATGAAGATCTCCCCCGCACGGTCCCCCAGGGCTGACAACGAACTGGGGATCAACCCTGCGCCGGGGCCGAATCCTTCCATCAACTGCTTCAGCGGGACCGGCGAATCGAAAACCGAGATCTTGGCATAGGACGTGCTCCGGAGGTCGTCGCTGTACTGCATCGGCCCCAGGATGTCCTCCAGCGGATCCACGTCGGTGCTGAGGATTCCATCGTGCTGCGGGCGGCCCGCGAAGATGGGCCCAAGGACCTCCCGGAGCCGCTGGTCCACGCCGGTGCGGCCATGCAGGGCCTCCGGAGCTTCCAGGATGTAGGCCGCCCCATGGGCATCGAGGGTCTCCACGATGAGCGCCGCCAGGCCCGGCTCAAAACGCTGGTCCCGAAGGAGTTCTCCATTGACTTCCACCCTGGCACCGGCTCCCGTGATGGTGCCGTCGAAGCCGGCATCCAGGATGTGGCCGGGCACCATGGACAGGGGCCGTCCGGTGCAGACGAACACCAGGTGGCCCCGGCTGCGGGCGGCCCGGACCGCCGCCACGTGCGCCTCCGGGGCCAGCCCGTGGTCAGCATAGGTACCGTCGATATCGAGGAAGACCGCACGCGGCCTGGCAGTCTGGCGTGGCATGCCTGGGCTCCTTGGTCAGTTGCAGGACATCCAAATCCTATCCCCACCCCCTGGCTTCCCAGGGCGCGGGCAGAGGCCGCATTCCGGTCCAAACTGACAGCCATCCTGTGATATCCAAAGCCTTGCAGAGTAGTAAGCCTGCTGATTGAATGAGGGAACCGGAAATGGGGGCCCGGCACAACTTACTGACAAGGAGTGTTAGAAATGGGCATTCTCGGATTTCTCATCTTGGGCCTGATCGCCGGCGCTATTGCCAAGGCCATCCTTCCGGGCCGCCAGGGCGGCGGCTGGGTGGTCACGATGGTTCTCGGAGTCGTGGGGGCCATCCTGGGCGGCTGGATCGGATCGCTGATTTTCGGCGGCGGCCTGGCAGAGTTCTTCGACCTGCGGACGTGGTTGCTGGCGATCCTCGGCTCGATCATCGTGCTCCTGGTCTACGGAGCCATCACCAACCGCAGCGGCCGCAGGGTGTAGCCGCACCACTTGTCCCATCCGTAAAAAGGCGCCGGACTCCCGATCGGGAGTCCGGCGCCTTTTTACGTGCCGATGAAGGCACGGCAAACTGACAGCTTTGCCGGTGGGCCGCCCAATATGCGGATCTGCCCTTTATGATGGCGAGGGGGTGGTGTTATGACCGGTTTTTCGGGCCGTGGCAGTGATGTGGCATTACAAATCTTTGGCGCGGTCATGAACGCCAGCCCGGATGCCCTGCTGGCCCTGGACACGGACGGAGTCATCGTCTGCGCCAACACCGCTGCTGCCCGTCTTTTCGGGTTTCCGCAGGAGGCTTTTGCCGGCCTGGACCACCGGCTCCTGATCGCCGCCGGATTCCACGATGAGATTGAGGACCTGTTCCGGCAGCTTCTGGCCCAACCGCAGCAACCGCAGCCGCCCCGCGAGATTACCGCCCTGCACAGCGATGGAACCGAGTTCCCCCTGGAGGTTGCCGTTGCGGTCCTCCCCGCCGGGTCATTGGCCGATCCCGCCCTCATCCCGGCCAGCCACACCGGCCCTGCCGGAGCGCACCTCCTGCTGTCCGCCCGGGGAACAGCCCACCGCCAGGCCGCCACCGACGGCCTGCGCGAAGCCATGTCACTGCTCGCCGCCACCCTGGAGTCCACCGCGGACGGAATCCTGGTGATGGGCATTGATGGCACGGTGGCCGGATTCAACGAACAGTTCCTCACCATGTGGGGCATCCCGCCCGAGTTCCTGCAGGCGGACAGTGAGGAGCCGGCGCTGCGGGTGGTCATGGGGCAAGTGGCCGATCCTGCTGCCTTTACCGCCCGGCTGAACGAAGTCCAGGAAGACCCGGCGGCCGAAAGCCACGATGTGGTTGAGCTGCTCGACGGACGCACTTTTGAGCGTTACTCCCGCCCCCAGCGGGTGGGTGAGAAGATCGTTGGCCGGGTGTGGAGCTTCCGGGACGTAACCCCGCGCCGCAAGGCGCAGGAGCAGGCGCACCAGGCATTGAAGGACCTCGCTGAACAGGCCGAAAAGTTGCGGGCCATGGCTTTCCAGGACCCTTTGACCGGGCTTGCCAACCGGGCGGTGTTCAACGAGGCGCTGGCCAATTCCCTCGCGGAGCCACGTCTGAAGACGGTTGACGTCCTGCTCCTTGACCTGGACGACTTCAAGGAGGTCAACGACATCCTTGGCCACCAGGCCGGCGATGACATGCTGGTGGAGGTGGCGCGCCGGCTCCGCGGCTGCACGCCCACCGCGGACGTGGTGGCACGCCTGGGCGGTGACGAATTCGTGGTTCTCCTGACCGCCTGCCCCGATCCGGACGAGATCGCTGCGTGCATCGTACGGTGCCTGCATGTTCCGGTGACCATCAGCGGCACGGTCCTGCGGCCAAGCCTGAGCCTGGGGCTTGCCTCCCTGGGACAAGCCAGCGTGGGCCCCTCCGAGCTGCTCCGGCACGCCGATATCGCCATGTATGCGGCCAAGGCTGCCGGCAAGAACCGCTTCCTGCGTTTCCACCCGGACATGATGCGGGCACTGGTGCAGCGGACACACATGGAAAGCGGCCTGCAATTGGCAGTACCACGGGGCGAGATCACGGTCGATTTCCAGCCGATCGTCTCACACCGCATGGGGCAGGTGGTCCAGCTGGAGGCGTTGGCCCGGTGGGACCGCGGCGGCGAACGCGTGCCGCCGTCGATCTTCATTCCGCTCGCTGAGCGCACCGGCCTGATCAACGAAATCGGGGCCGAGGTGATGGCCAGCGGCATGGTGCAGCTGGCGCGCTGGCTGAGCGAGGATCCGTCCCGGTCACTGGCCGTGAACGTGTCCGGCGTGCAGTTGCAGGAGCCGGACTTTGCCGAGACGGTCCTCACGCTCGCCGAAGCCAGCGGCGTGGCCCCTTACCAGCTGGTCCTGGAGGTGACGGAGAGCGTTTTCTTCGACGCCGACGGCGGCCTGATCGACCAGCTTGGAACGCTGCGGGACGCGGGAGCCCGGGTGGCGCTGGACGACTTCGGCACCGGTTACTCCTCGCTCGGCCGGCTGCAGGAGCTGCCCGTGGACACGGTCAAGATCGATAAGACCTTTGTGTCCATGGTGCGGACCGGCAACGAGCGCCTGCCGATCCTCAGCTCCATGATCAACATGGCCCACAGCCTGGGCCTGACCGTCACCGCGGAAGGGATCGAGACGGCGGCGCAGGCGGACTACCTGACAGCGCTGGAGTGCGATTCACTGCAGGGCTATCTGTTCTCGCTGCCGGAGCCGGGCGACAGGCTGATACCTGCCCTGCAGCACGCCGAAGAGGCGCTCAATGCTTTGAAAGGGCGGTAGGGCGGGAAAGCCTAGGCTGCTTCCCGGCCGGATTGCCGCGGCTTTTTCGCAGGCAGCGGCGGGCGCGACGTTTGCGGGGCAGCGGGAGACGGCTGCGCAGCTTCTTCGGCAGGGGCGGCAGGTTCGGCAGCGGAGTCCGACGCCGTTTGGTCGCCGAAGCCTCCAGCCTCGGCTTCAGTGCGGGTTTCCGGAGCGGCGGCACGGTTGCGCCGCCAGCGGCGGACCAGGTCGATGCCGGCCACCAGTCCCGCGACGGGGCTGAGGACCGCGGCCGAGTAGACGAACAGCAGCCAGGTCAGCGTGGTCAGCGGGGGCTGGTTGTTGTTCAGCAGCGACAGTCCGCCGAGCAGGCCCACCACCCAGAAGAGCAGTACGGCCGCCAGCACGGATCCGGCAGGGAAATACTGGTTGGTCACGATTTTTTTCAGGGTTTCCATGCGATTCCTCCTGCCTGGCCGGGGGACGGCGAAGGCCGTTTCAAGACAAGTATGGGGCCCGTCCCGCGCGAAACTGCGCAAGACGCCACGGTGAGTGACCAAACTAACCCGGCCGCCCGGCGTCGTGCGGATTCCCGGTCCGAAAATGCCCTGCCGGACCCTTCCACCCAACGCCGCCGGGCGCATAGCGTAGGGCTGACCACACGATCGATGGAGGACCCATGCGCAAAGTCACTGCCGGCCTGTTCCACTCAGTTGACGGGGTGGTGTCGGAACCGTTCAAGTTCCAGTTCGACAGCTTCGATGAGGAACTCGGCCAGGGGCTGACGCGGATGATGAACTCCGTGGACACCGTGGTGCTGGGGCGTGTCAGCTACCAGGAGTGGGCGGGCTACTGGCCCAATGCCTCTGCGGACCAGGACTTTGCGGCTTTCATCAACCCGGTGGAGAAGTATGTGGTGTCGCGGACGCTGACGGGGCCGCTGGAGTGGGAGAACTCGCAGCTGATGGATACACCGCTGGAGGAATTCGTGGCCGGCCTGAAGGAGCGCGACGGCGGTGAGATCGCCGTGTGCGGCAGTATCTCCGTGGTGCGCCAGCTGCTGTTTGCCGGGCTGCTGGATTCGCTTCAACTGATGACCCACCCGGTCATCGCGGGCACGGGCCGCCGTCTCTTCGAGGATGGCGACCCGCTGACCCGACTGGTGCTTCAGGAGCAGTCCCGGACCAGCAAGGGGAACGTGCTCAGCACGTATGGGGTGCGGGCCGGGTAGGTCATGCCGCCAGGGGCGCCCCGAACAGATCCTCCGCGAGCCGGGGCAGGTGCTCCGGGATGTCCGCTTCGGCGCCGTGTTCGCCACGGCCGAGGAAGACGGCGGTGCCTCGGATTCCGTCCAGGTCCAGGCCGCATTCGTGCATGAGCTGGCCGGCACGGTAATTCACCGGCAGCAGCATGGCTGCGCTTTCGGCGTTCAGGTACACGTGCCAGTCGCCGCGGATCACGGATTCAAGCGGACCGTCCACCATGGCTTCCAAGGCGGGCACGTCCACCCCTACCTGCTCCATGCGGATGGGCTCGGCGTTGCTGGCCGGTACGACTAGTGCTGTGTAAGTTCTGCTGTCCATGATTGCTCTTTCCACACCCTTTAACACCCGGGGACAGTGCGGTGTTCCCGGGTGGGCTTGGCCTGTGGACAGGGCCCGCCGGGTGCTTGGATGGCGGGTGCTTAGATGGCGGCTGCGACGGCGGCGATGTCGGCGGGTGTGGTCCGGCAGCAGCCCCCAATGATCCGGGCACCCTGTTCACGCCAGGCAGGTGCTCCGCCGGCGAGGTCCCGGGGAACCCCATCCACCGGGCTGTCGCTCCCCGCCGCGGCCCACGTCTTGGTGTCCGGGTGATAGGTCTCACCGGAGTTCGGGTACGCGAGCAGGGGCTTGTCCGTGTGTTGCCGCAGGACGGCGAGCGCCGGGGCCACGAGGTGCAGGGGCACGCAATTGATCCCTACCGCGGCAACGTGCGGGTGCCCGTCGAGCAACCTGGCCACGTCCGCCAGGGGTGTGCCGTCGCTGATGTGCGCGTCATCGCGCAGGGTAAAGGAGAACCAGGAGTCCACGCCGGCTTCGGCAGTGAGTGCCAGCAAAGCCTCCGCCTCGGCGAAGGAGGGCAGCGTTTCACAGGCCAGGATGTCGACGCCGGACTGGACCAAGGCAGCGATGCGGGGCCAGTGGAACGTACGGAATTCCGCCGGGCTGAGGGCGTAATCCCCGCGGTATTCGGATCCATCGGCGAGGTAGGCGCCGTACGGGCCCACCGATCCTGCGACCAGCAGCGGACCCGCGTCAGGGTGGTCCGCCAGGTGCTCCCGCCGGGCTTCGTCCGCCAGCCGGACCGACAAGCCGACAAGGTCCAGTGATTCCTGCCCGCCGATCCCCCGGGCGGCAAAACCCTGGGGCGTGGCCTGGTAGCTGGCGGTGGTGGCGATGTTCGCACCTGCGGCGAAGTAGTCCCGGTGCACGTCCCTGATCAGGTCGGGTTGTTCAAGGAGGACCTTGGCGGACCAGAGGGGATCGTTCAAATCGCAGCCGCGCGCCTCAAGTTCGGTGGCAAGGGCCCCGTCGGAGACCAGGGCGGCAGTGTCTCCAAGCGAAGTGGACAGGGAAAGGCGGTGAGGCATCGCAACTCCGGTCAGTTGTTGGCAGTTTTACTCATTATAGACAAGTTTCCATGCTTGTAATGAATATCACTCTGTGTCACCATGACAGCATCGATGACCATCACAGGAGGAAAATTCGTGAATGTGCACCTGAACAGCGTCCGCAAGCTGAGGGTCCATTGGCCCATCAGCACAGAAACCTTCGGTCGCATAGCGGCCGGAGATACTCATGCGGTCCAGCAGGATCCGGGGCTGGCAGAACTCCTGAAGGCCGTGCAACAGTTTCCGGAGCTTGGTGATTTCGGAAACTACCAGCACGTCTTCGAATCCGGAATCGGGTTCGAAGGATTCTCCTGCGGCGAAGGGGCCACGCCCACCCTTGGCCGGGTGGGCGAGCAGACCCTCTCTCCCACGTTCGTTTTCACCACCTATTTTGATGCCGCACTGGACGACGCCGTCCTGGAGCGGGCCATGCAGGAACTGGTTGCCATCCACCCGTGGGAACTGCCCGTTATCGAGGTGACCGGTCCGCTGAGCGTTGCCGGCGGCCTGTACCGGAAGACTCCTTCAGCGGCGGCAGCGTCATGACTCTCACCACCACTGCCGCCTGGCCCGCGCTGCAGTCCGCGCTGGCAGGCAGGACGTTCACGGACCTCACCCACGCCTTCCACCCGGGGCAGCCCCGTTTCCCCGCTTTTCCGGACGAAAGCAGGGAAACGCTGTTCGATCTTGAAAAGGGCGACGGATTCACGGCCCACCGGTATTCGATCGTGGGGCAGTGGGGAACGCATGTGGACCCGCCGTCCCACTTCATCCGTGGCGGCCGCACCCTTGACCAGATTCCGGTCCAGGACATGATCCTTCCCCTTGTGGTACTGGACATCACCCGCCGCGTTGTGGAGGATCCTGATGCCACCCCTGCCCTGCAAGACCTGAGGGAGTGGGAGGACCGGAACGGAACAATTCCCGCAGGATCCTTCGTTGCCCTGCGGACCGGGTGGAGCCGGCGGTGGCCGGACGCGGAGGCCATGGCCAACAGGGACGCCGACGGCGTGAGCCACACTCCCGGGTGGTCCCGGGAAGTGCTCTCCTTCCTTATCGAGGAACGTTCGATCTCAGCCGTCGGGCACGAGCAAACCGACACGGACCCCGGGTTAGCAACGTCCCGGGGAGACTTCAGCCTGGAAACCTACATCCTCGCCCGGGACCGCTGGCAGATAGAGCTCCTGGCGGACATGGCCGGGCTTCCGGAGTCCGGGGCCGTGGTGGTGGCCAGCTGGGCGAAGCCACGCGAAGGAAGCGGCTTTCCCGCCCGCGTCTTCGCCATCTCCTGACCGCCGCCGAGGGTCATCTAGACTCGGACCATGTTGAGGACAACAAGCATGGGGCGGGGAATCATGGCAGTCCTGGCTGCCGGGGAGCGCCATGCCCGCGGCCTCCCCGGCGGCAGTGTGGCCGAGATCGCCGCGGACCTCGGCAAGGACCGCAGCCAGGTCTCCAGGAGCCTGCGGACAGCGGAGCAGGAAGGTTTCCTGCGGCGGACGCCCCAGCGCACCTTTGCCTTGGACTGGGGTGTCCTGACCGACGCCCATCTGCTGACCCGGCGTCGGCTGCATTCGGACGGGGCGGCCGCGCTGGAGCACCTTTCGGGCCAGACCGACGAGGCGTGCTTCCTGGGGGTCATCAGCGGCAACAGCACCGTAACGGTCGGGGAAAGCATCCCGGCGAGCAGCAGGATGGTGGGGTCCTGGCTGGGCCGGCCCTACCCGGCCTACTGCAGTGACGCCGGGCAGGCGCTCCTTTGGGAAACCCCGGATGACGAAGTCCGTAAGATCTTCGCGGGCGTGACTTTCCAGCAGCACGGCCCCAACACACCGGCAAACGTTGAGGAATTCCTGGCGCGCCTGGAGAAGGCACGCCAGCGCGGTTACTCAATCGTCGACGAGGAAGCGGAACCGGGGCTCTACTCGCTGGCCGTGCCCGTCAGGGACTTCAGGGGCGACGTAGTGGCGGCGCTGCAGGTGGTTGGCCTGAAGAGCCGCATCGAACCCAGGCAGGCCGAACACGCCACGGCTCTCCGCAACGAAGGGCAATGGCTTGAAGCCATGCTCGGAGGGCGTTCGCCGCACAACCATTCCTAGGTGCAGTGGACTGCTTTTAGTGGTGCGTCGCGGGAACACCGGATCCGAGCCTGGCTGCAGCCCCGGCGAGGAGATCCGCCACTTCCCCGGTCTGGCCTTCAAGATCGGCCCGGCCGCCCAGCACACTCAGCGATGCCAGGATGCCGCCCTCCTGATCACGGATGGGCACGGCCAGTTCAGTGATGCCGTGCTCGAACTCTTCAGCGGCAACAACATAGCCCCGGGGTTTGTCCGCGGCCATCAACTCCCAGGCCTCCGCGCTGGAATGCGGGGCGCCGGGGCCCCCGACCCCGACGAAATTCACGTCGGAAAGCAAAGCCTCAAACCCGCGCCGGCGGTGGTCCCACAACAGGGCGCGGCCCGATCCGGTACACCAGACCGGGGTGACCATGCCGGGCTGGACGAAGCTGCCGGCCTGCGAATCGTTACTGGACGCCAGAAGCAGGATGACCCGGTAACCATCACGGACCGACACCCTGGCACGCAGCCCGGTGGAGGCCACCAGGGCCTCGAGT
This sequence comes from Pseudarthrobacter sp. fls2-241-R2A-127, assembly GCF_030209355.1. Lineage (GTDB taxonomy): Bacteria > Actinomycetota > Actinomycetes > Actinomycetales > Micrococcaceae > Arthrobacter. The sequence continues at coordinate 90,350 of NZ_JARVSF010000023.1, read as the reverse complement.
TCCGCTCCTGCATCCCGTAGCCACCCGGTGTTAAGGGTGGCCGCAAGGCTGAAGAAGCCGCTTCCCACGCGGAACGGACCCCGCTCGCGGCGTTCCAGGAGGCCAAGGTCGCAAAGTTCCTGCGTGAGGCGGGAGACGCGGCTCTGGTCCATCTCCAGTTCGGCGGCCAACTGCGAGACGCCCAGGAGCTGCTTGCCGGCTTTTTCCCGATCAACCACCAAACGCACGATCCTCAGCCCTTGCGCCAGGGACGACGCCTCCGGGGAGTTGTCCACGCTTACTGCTCCTTCCGACCGGCAACCAGACTATCCTCACACGGGCTGGGTTTTCCCGGCCCAAAAGCAACACCGTGCCATGTCCAAAACGCGTGTCCCGGCGCAGGAGCTTCCGCCGCCTGCGCCGGGACCCGGTAAGACCTGGTGCGCTAGTCCGCCGGGACTGCCCGGGACTTCCGTCCGTACCTGAGGTGGAAGTAGGCGTAGCAGGCAGCAACGAAGGGGACGCCAAAGTACAGGGCCGCAACCTGGGCCGGGTCCAAAGCGATGCCGATGAGGGAAACGACGCAAAGGGAAAAGGCCAGGACCGGCACCAGCGGGAAAAGGGGCGCACGGTATGGCAACGTGGAAACGTCACCGCCGTTCCGGACAAAGGACCGCCGGTGGAAGAAATGCGAGGCAGTGATGGACATCCACACTCCCACCACGGCGAAGCCCGCAACCGAGACGAGCGCCAGGTAGACCGTCTCCGGGGCGACCACGCTGCTGATGAGTGAAGCCAGGCCGCCGAGCATGCTCACCGAGAGGGCGACCATGGGGATGCCGCGGCCCGTCAACTTCTTAAGCGCCTGGGGTGCGTGGCCTTCGTCGGCGAGGGAATAGAGCATCCTGGCGCAGGAGAACAAGCCGCTGTTGCCGGCAGAGAGCAGCGCCGTGATGATGACGAAGTTCATCAGGTCCGCGGCGAACGGGACACCGGTGGCCGAGAACACGGTGACGAAGGGGCTCTCATCGAGCCCGACTTCCTGGTACGGGATGGTGGCCGCAATGACGGCGATGGCACCTACGAAGAACACGAGGAGGCGGATGACCGTACTCCGCATTGCCTTCGGGATGCTTGTTGCGGGGTCCTTGGTCTCCCCTGCGGCTACACCAATGAGTTCGGAGCCGGAGAAGGCATAGAAGACCGCAAGTGCTGTCACGAGGACGCCGGTGAATCCGTTGGGGAACAGCCCACCCTCGGTATTGAAGTTTTCGAACAGGAACGGGTGCGCTCCGGATGCGCTCAGCGGGTGGAAGCCCAGGAGGGCTGCCCCACCCAGGACGATGAGCGCGATGATGGCACCCACCTTGATGATGGCGAACCAGAATTCCGACTCACCGAAGAACTTGGATGACACCGCGTTGAGTCCGAACAGTGCGGAGGCGAATACAAGGCACCAGACCCACACATCAACGCCGGGGAACCACCGCTGCATCAGCAAGCCTGAGGCGGTGAATTCGGATCCGATGGCAACGGCCCAGCACAGCCAGTAAAGCCAGGCCGTGGCGAATCCGGTGGCGGGACCGATGGACCGCGCAGCATAGATGTGGAATGCACCGGACACGGGGTACGCGATGGCGAGCTCACCCAGGCAGGCCATCACCAGATAGACCACGAAGGCGCCCACCAAGTAGGCGAGCACGGCGCCCAGGGGGCCTGCCTGGGAAATGGTGTATCCCGAGCTGAGGAACAAGCCGGAACCGATCACACCGCCCATGGCGATCATGACCAGGTGCCGGGGCCCCATGGAGCGGCGCAGGCCCGATTCTGTGGCCGGTGGCGCACCCGGCTCCGGTTTGAGGGTTAGGGGGGTCGAAGATTCCAAGAGATGCCTCCAGTGGGGGGATGGGGTGAAGGACGGCCGCGTTGCGATGGCCCGTCCAAGAGGAGCTGTTAGCGCGTCGACAGTGACGAAAGTAACACGAAAATGAAGATTTAGTCATCAAAATCATATGAAAATGCGAATGTTGCACGCCTATGGCCATTACGTCATGTGTCGATGTGGTGCCCCAATGGTCGATATGGCTGCCCGATCGTGCGTTTGGACATATCCGGACTGACAGCGGTGGGGGCCACGATGGAAGCACCAAACCACCCCATCAAAGGAGCATCATGACCACCTACGACATTGCGCTGATCGGATTCGGCGGCGTCAACCGTACCCTCGCCGAATTGATCGCAACCCGGGGTGATGAGCTCAGCCGCGAGCTGGGCTTCGGCCTGCGGGTGGTCGCCATCACGGACCTTCGCCTCGGTTCCCTGGTCCGGGACGGGGGAATCGACATGGATATGGCCTTGCGGATCAACCCCGCTGACGAGACCTTCGCCGCTCACGGAGGATCCGCGGACCCGGACAACGAACGCGTCATCAGGACGTCCTCTGCCGATATCATCTGCGAGGCCACCTTCACCAACCCGGCCACCGGGGAGCCGGCTGCCTCGCATGTGCGGTGGGCCCTCGAAGCCGGAAAGAGTGTCTGCACCACCAACAAAGGCCCGGTGGCCCTGCACGGTGCCGAGCTCACCGGACTTGCCCGGCGGAACGGGCTGCATTTCGAATTCGAGGGCGCCGTGATGAGCGGGACCCCCGTCATCCGGTTCGCCAAGCACTTGTTTCCCGGGCTGACCCTCCACGGGTTCGAGGGCATCCTCAATGGAACCAGCAACTATGTCCTGGGCCGGATGGAGGAAGGCCTCGGTTTTGCGGAGTCAGTCCGGGAAGCCCAGCGGCGCGGATATGCCGAGGCGGATCCCACAGCTGACATCGACGGCTATGACGTCCAGCTCAAAGTCCTGATCCTGGCAAACGAACTGCTCGGCGCGGGCCTTAGCCTTGCCGACGTCCAGCGCCAAGGCATCTCCGCCCTGACCCCAGCGGACCTCAGCAAAGCAACAAGTGAGGGCCGCCGATGGAAACTCGTGGGCTCCGCACGGCGGAACCCGGACGGAACCGTCAGCGCCTCGGTGGCACCCGTGGCACTCCCCCTGGACCACGGGCTTGCGGGTGTCTCCGGTGCGCAGAACGCCGTCTCGTTCAATACCGACCTGCTCGGGCCGGTCACCGTTTCGGGGCCTGGCGCCGGACGGGTTGAGACGGCGTACGCCCTCCTGTCGGACATTATTGACATGCACGCTGCCCGGAACCGGGTGGCCGCAGATGCGTGAAACGATGCTGGCACCCATTGCCCCTGAAGTGGCCGTCTTCCGTGACGTGGTGAGCCCCTATGATGGCCGCGTGGTGGGCGCCGTGGCCCTGGCCCGAGCGGAATCCGTGGAGGGGATGGTTGCGGCGGCCCGGGCAGGTGCGCGGCAGGCACGCGCGTTGTCCCGCCATGCCCGGGGAAAGATCCTGGATGGTGCCGCCTCGAAGATCGAGGAACGGTGCACGGAATTTGCCCGCACCATTACGGCGGAGAGCGGAAAAACCATCCGACAGGCACGCAAGGAGGTGCTGCGGGCCGTCAACACCCTGCGCCTCTCCGCGGCGGAGGCCCGCCGTAACGCCGGCGAGGTAATCCCTTTCGATTCCTACGAGGGCTCGGAAGACCGCACGGGTTGGTACTGCCGGGAACCGCTGGGGATCATCGCGGCCATAACGCCCTACAACGATCCCCTGAACCTGGTGGTGCACAAAGTGGGTCCCGCCATCGCGGGAGGAAACGCCGTCATCCTCAAGCCATCAGCCCTGACGCCATTAAGTGCGGAACTGCTGGCGGAGGTCCTCACCGAAGCCGGCCTGCCGCCGGGGGTCCTTACGGTGCTCCATGGGGACAGGGACGTTGCGGAGGCGATCGTGGCGAACCCCGGCATCCGCATGGTGTCCTTCACTGGCGGGTTTTCCACCGGGGAAGCCATCGCAAGGACGGCGGGCCTGAAGAAGCTCTCCATGGATCTTGGCGGGAATGCCCCGGTGATCATCATGGACGACGCGGACATCGACGCTGCCGTGGAGGCCTGCGTCTCGGGAGCCTTTTGGGCGGCAGGCCAGAACTGCGTGGGTGTGCAGCGCATCCTCGTGGCCGAACCCCGCTACCGGGAATTCCGCCGGCTTTTCCTGCACCGGACGGCGCAGCTGGTCTCCGGCGACCCGGATGACGAAACCACTGACATGGGTCCGATGATCACTGCGTCCGCCGTGGACCAGCTCATGGCAAAGATCGATGCGGCGGTGGCCGCCGGGGCTGCTGTCCTCGCCGGCAACACCAGGGTGGGCAACGTACTCCAGCCCACGGTCCTGGAGAACGTCAGCACCTCCGGCGCGCTCTGGCTGGAGGAAGTCTTCGGCCCGGTGGCCATGCTTCAACCGTTCTCGACCTTCGAGGAAGCCGTGGACATGGCGAACGCCACCGACTTCAGCCTCCATGCCGGGATCTTCACACGGTCGCTGGACACGGCCCTGCAGGCTGCCTCCCGCATCGAGGCGGGCGGAGTCATGGTCAACGACTCCTCCGACTACCGCTTCGACGGCATGCCGTTCGGTGGATCCAAGTACGGCAGCATGGGCCGGGAAGGGGTGCGGTTCGCCTATGAGGAGATGACCCAGCCCAAGGTTGTGTGCATCAAGCGCCAATGAGGGTGGGACCTGGTCCTGCTGCAGACCATGGGGTGGCCGGGAGCGGGCGGGTGGCTAGGCCGGCAGCGCTCCCGCGCCGCGCCGGATGTAGTTGGACAGGGTCATTGCCGTTACCGTGTCCGTCACACCGGGGGTTGCCGCTATCTGCTCCCAGATCTCCTGGATCCTTTCGAGCGAACGCGCTTCCAGGCGCACCAGGAGGTCGAAATCACCACTGACCACATCGCACAGGACCACCTCCGGGATCGATTGCAGGACGGCAATGACGTCCGCCCCGCGAACCCTGTCCTTCCGGTAGACCATCAGGAAGGCCGAAACTGTGCCGTGTCCCGGAGCGCCGGCCACCACGGTATAGCCCTGGATGTATCCCTGCCGTTCCATCCGGTCGATACGTTGCCTGACGGCGTTGCGGGAGAGCATCACCTTCGATGCCAGCTCCGCATGGCTGACGCGGGCATTGCGCGTCAGCTCCGCCAGGATGCTCTGATCGATCCGATCAAGACTAGCCCGGTCCATGTCCACCCTTCACCGCATGAATTCCCAACAGCAGACACGAGTCGGCCCGGCTCCAGAATGAAAGCACACAGTGATGATACTTCGGCACCAGCCGCTCCAACGCCGAACGGCAGCCTTCAGCTGCGTGCTGTTCGACATGGACGGGACACTCCTCGATTCGGCACCGGGTGTAACGGGAAGTGCAGCCCTTGCCTTGGCTGCCGTGGGGGCGCCGGTTCCCCCGGATGCGGATCTGCTCCGACTGGTGGGACCGCCCATGCTCGAATCCTTCCGGGAAATATTGGGACACGATGAAGTCCTCGCCCGGCGGGCCCTCACGCATTACCGGCAGGCCTATGCGGAGGCCGGCGCGCAACAGTCGGTTCCATACCCTGGCGTACGGGAAATGCTGGAACACCTCCGGTTCGCCGGCATACCGATGGCGGTTGCCACGTCCAAGGCCGAGGACCAGGCGGTCCTCATGGCACGCCGGTTTGGGCTTGACCATTACTTCACCGCGATCTGCGGCGCATCGGACCAGGACCGGCGGTGGAGCAAGGCGGAGGTCATTGCCGAGGCACTGGGCAGGCTGCGGACAGCGAAGGTGGACGTTGCCGCCCCGCTCATGGTGGGTGACCGCAGCTACGACGTTGCGGGAGCCGCCGTCCACGGCATTCCCGCAGTCTTCGCAAGCTGGGGGTACGGCCGCGCAGGGGAAGACGACGGAGCCGCCTGCGTTGCCGCCTCACCGGCCGCGGTGCTCCCTGCGGTCATGGGCCGGGAAGTACCCTCAGGCCGTAAGGCACACCCGGCGCCGCTTCCCTTCCCGTGAAAAGGGCGACGACGGCACGCGGCCGGGTGCCGTCGTCGCCCGTTCACGTCGAGGCCGGGAAGGCGAACAGGTAAACTTGTGCGGTCATGGACTGCTCCTATTTCGATGCCGGCGCCTGCCGTTCCTGCACCCACATGGGTATGCCGTACAGCGAACAGCTGGCCGGCAAACAACGCCACTGCCAGGGACTCCTGTCCGCACACGCCGGGCTCGAATGGCTGCCACCGGTGGCCAGCCGGGAGTCAGGCTTCCGCAACAAGGCCAAGATGGTGATCGGCGGAACAGCCCGGAACCCCACCATCGGAATCCTCGACGCCGACGGCCACGGCGTGGACCTGCGCAGGTGCGGCGTCTGCTCCGCCGGCCTGCTGGCGTGCTTCCCGGTGCTGGCGGACTTCATCCGCCGGGTCCACCTGACGCCGTACGACCTCCCGCGCCGCACCGGCGAACTCAAGCACGTCATCATCACCGAATCCCCCGACGGCGAGGTCATGCTCCGCCTGGTCCTGCGCTCCGAGCAGACGGTGCCGCGCATCCGTAAACACCTGCCGGAACTGCTGGCGGCGCTGCCCCAGGTGAAGGTGGTCTCGGTCAACCTGCACCCGGAACACAAAGCCGTGCTCGAAGGTGACCGGGAGATCCTCTTGACCGGCCAGGAAACCCTGGCCATGCGGGTCAACGACGTCACCCTGCACCTGCGCCCGCAAAGCTTCTTCCAGACCAACAGCGACATGGCCGCGGCGTTGTACCGGCAGGGCCGCGAGTGGGTCAACGAGCTCGCACCCGCATCGGTCTGGGACCTGTACTGCGGGGTGGGCGGTTTCGCCCTGCACTGCGCCGCACCGGCCCGCACCGTCACCGGCATTGAAACCAGCAGCGAGGCAATCGTGTCTGCCCGCCTCAGCAGCGGGGAGGCGGGCCTGGCGGGGATGGAATTCCAGACCGGCGACGCCACCGCGTTTGCGTTGGCGGCGGAGGAGTCACCGGACCTGGTGATCGTGAACCCGCCCCGGCGCGGCATTGGCAAGGAGCTGTGCGGCTGGCTGGAAGCCTCGGACGTGCAGCACGTGGTGTATTCCAGCTGCAACGCGCAGTCACTGGCCCGGGACCTGGCGGCCCTTCCGTCCTTCACCGCGCGGCGGGCTCGGGTGCTGGACATGTTCCCGCAGACCACGCATTACGAAGTGATGGTGCTCCTGGACCGGGCCGCCTGACCAGTTGCCCCGTCCTGCGCCGTCCTGCCGAAGGGGTCAGTTCCTGCGGGCGCGTTCCACGGCGGCAGCCCCGGCTTCCCGCCCGCAGCCCCGAAGGCCCGCCGCCACGCCGGCGGCATCGGCGTCGGAACGGTTTTGGCTCAGCTTCTCCTTCGCCTCGATCCGGGTGACCAGCAGTTCCACGCCCACAATCGCCCGCAACTGCCCGGCAATGAACTTCTCCGGCGCATCGTCCACGGCCCAGGGGCGCTCCCGGCCGTCCTCATGCAGGCCGGTCAGGTGCCTTACATGCCGTGCCAGCCAACCGGCGTCGTCATGGATCACCAGCTCGCCGTAAACATGCACGGTGGCGTAGTTCCAGGTGGGCACCACGCGGCCGTGCTCGGCCTTGGCGGCGTACCACGACGGCGAAATGTAGTCGTCGGGGCCCTGGATAATGGCGAGCGCTTCGCCGGTTGGCAGGCTGGACCACTGCGGGTTGTTGCGTGCCATGTGCGCCTGCAGGGCACCGTGTGCCCCCACCCCCGGGTTGAAGGCGAAAGGCAGCAGCGTTGCCAGCAGGCCTTGGTCGGTCATGGTGATGAGGTTGGCGGCGCCGGGCCGGCCCAACAGGGTGTGGACAGTTTCGGGGTCGGCGGCGAAGTGGGCGGGGATGTACACGGGTGCTCCTTTTAAGGCTAGCGGGCTGGACGTTTGAGGCGGACGCGGACGGCCGCGGCAGCGCAGAAGATGACGGCAAAGGCGCCCAGCACGGTAGTCCAGGTGAGCGCCTCCCCCAGCAGCAGCGCCGCCCAGCCGATGCTGAGGACCGGTTGCAGCAGCTGGATCTGGCTGACCTGGGCCATGGGGCCAATGGCCAGCCCCCGGTACCAGGCGAAGAAGCCGAAGAACATGCTGACAACGGCCAGGTAGCCAAAGGCTGCCCATTGGACAGGCGTGGCCGACGGCGGCTGGCTGAGGACGGAAGCGACGGCCAGGACCAGCATGGCCGGGGCGGCGAGGACCAGGGCCCAGGCGATGGTTTGCCACGACCCCAGTTCACGGGCCAGCAGTCCCCCTTCGGCGTATCCGACGGCGGCGCAGGCCACCGCTGCCAACAGCAGGAGGTCGGCCCACTGCAAATGCCCGACGCCGCCGGACTGCACGAACGCGAAGGCGAGCGCCGCCAGCGAACCAAGCGCCATGACCACCCAGAAGGCGGCGGCCGGGCGCTCGCCCGTCCGCAGGACTGCCACCGTCGCCGTCGCCGCGGGCAACAGGGCGATGACCACGGCACCATGCCCGGCCGGCACGGCGGTGAGGGCGTAGGACGTCAGTAGCGGGAAGCCCGCGACGACGCCTCCGGCCACGAGGGCAAGGCGCAGCCAGGTGCCGCGGCGGGGCAGCCGTTGCCGGGCCAGGGCAAGCGCTGCGGCGGCGAGGACAGCGGCGACAACGGCACGCCCCGAGCCAATGAACAACGGCGGGATCCCGGCCACGGCCACACGGGTGAAGGGTACGGTGAAGGAAAAGGCTGCCACGCCAAGGAGCCCCCACCAGACTCCGGTGGACATCCTCTGCGGTATCGCTGGGCGCTCCAGTACGGTAGCGCTACTATGTTCTTTCATGAACAACGATAGCAGTTCACGCATCACTGCGGCACTCCGGCAGTGGATCAGCAGCGCCGCTCCCGGCGCCCGGCTGCCATCCACCCGGCAACTGGTGGCCGAACACCAGGCAAGCCCGGTCACGGTGCAGAAGGCCCTGCAGAGCCTGGCAGCGCAGGAACTGATTGAAAGCTGGCCCGGCGTCGGCACCTTCGTCCGGGCGGTCCGGACGGCGCGCCCCTCCGACTATGGCTGGCAGACCGCAGCGCTGCGGTCGCCGTCCTCGCCGCTGCCGTCGTCGTCAAGCACCATGCGCAGCGTTCCCGGCGATGCCATCTGGCTGCACTCGGGATACCCGGACCGTGAACTGCTCCCCGAACGGCTGGTGCGGGCAGCGCTGGCACGTGCTGCCCGCGGTGACGCCGCGTTGTCACGCCCGCCCGCGGCCGGGATGCCGGAACTGCAGCAGTGGTTCGCCCGCGAACTGGGGCAGGCAACCCCGGTGGGCGTTACGCCGCCCACCCCCAACGACGTCATCGTGCTGCCGGGAAGCCAGAGCGGACTGAGCTCCATCTTCCGCGCACTCGTGGGGTCCGGGCAGCCGATGCTCATCGAATCGCCGTCCTACTGGGGCGCCATCCTGGCCGCCGCACAGACCGGGGTACGCCTGGTGCCGGTACCCACCGGGCCGGACGGACCCGACCCCGCAGAGGTGGACCGCGCCTTCGCCGAGACCGGAGCCCGGGCGTTCTATGTCCAGCCCAACTACGCCAACCCCACCGGCACACAGTGGGCAGCGGAACGCGGCGCTGAGATCCTGGACGTGGCCCGCCTGCACGGCGCGTTCCTGGTGGAGGACGACTGGGCGCACGATTTCGGCATCACCTCCGATCCGGTGCCGCTGGCCACCCGGGATGACTCCGGCCACGTGGTCTATATCCGGTCCCTGACCAAAAGCGTCTCCACTGCCATCCGTATCGCGGCGGTCATTGCCCGGGGCCCGGCACGGGAACGCATCCTTGGCCAGCGTGCGGCGGAGTCCATGTACGTCAGCGGACTCCTCCAGGCCGCCGCCCTGGACGTGGTGACCCAGCCAGGGTGGCAGACGCACCTGCGCAGCCTCCGGCAACAGCTCCAGTCGCGCCGGGACCTGCTGGCCACCAGCATCGGCGAACACGTCCCCCAAGCCCACATCGACCATCTCCCCCGCGGCGGACTGAACCTCTGGGTGCGCCTGCCCGATGGCACTGACCTCCCGCGGCTGGCTCGCGACTGCGAAGATGCCGGAGTGATCATCGCCGCCGGCACGGAGTGGTTCCCTGCGGAACCCACCGGCGCCTTCATCCGGCTGAACTTTTCGGGTCCCAACCCGGGCGCGTATCCGGACGGGGCACGGGTCATCGGCGATGCGCTGGCGAGGCAGGAAGGCTAAGGGCCACAGAGGACCGTTCGGCGGAAACGCGCCAACCGGACAGTCCGGCGACAACGGCAGTTCACCGGTGCGCCATGCCCGGTTCATTACCCATTAGTAACTTGAGAGCTCCTGTTGAGACCCCAACCTTAAGAGGCCCCATGAGCTTCAAACCCACGCGCCGCGCCCTCACCGTGGCAGCGTCCCTGATGGTCGCCGCCTGTGCGGCCGCCGGTACAGTGGCCGCCCAAGCGGACACCCCGGACACGGGCAGCAGCCCCGCGTCCGGGACCCACCATGAAACAAACACCGACCTGGCGGACGCCTTCGGCTCCCTCACCCGGGCCACGGCCTGGAAGCAAACGTCCAAGCTGAAACTGAACTTCCCCACCTACCACACCGAGGGAATCGCCTACAGCCAGGACCATATCTTCCTCTCGGCCGTCCAGATCCTCGAACCCACGGTCAAGTACCCCACCCCGCAGGACGGTTACGACCGTACGCCGGGCAAGGGCATCGGCCACCTGTTCGTCATGGACAAAGCCGGGAACCTGCAAAAAGACATCACCCTCGGCGAGGGTGACATGTACCACCCCGGCGGCATCGACTTCGACGGCACCAACGTCTGGGTGCCGGTAGCGCAGTACCGGCCGGACAGCAGCGCCATCATCTACAAGGTGGATGCGCAGACCCTGGACGTCCACAAGCAGTTCGAGGTCAAGGACCACTTCGGCGGCATCGTCCTGGACCAGCAGACCGGCCACCTCGTGGGGAACACCTGGGGCTCCCGGCGGTTCGCGGAATGGGACCTGCAGGGCAAGGAGCTCTCCACCTGGGAGAACCCGAACTACTTCATCGACTACCAGGACTGCCAGTACGTTCCCAACGCCAGGATGCTCTGCGGCGGGGTCACCAACCTTCCGCAAACCCCGCAGGCAGGTGGAACCGCTGCCACCTACGAGCTGGGCGGCATGGCGATGATCGACCTGAAGTCGCACCAGGTGACCCGTGAGGTCCCGTTCCAGCAGTGGTCCACTGCCGGGCACGTCGCCACCCGCAACCCGTTCAAAATGACCGCCAACGGCGGACACCTCACTATGACGGTGGCCCCCGACAACGGCGATGAAGGCAACGGCACCGAAATCCTCACCTACGAGGCCGACGCCACCCCCGCAAAGTAGCACTCCCCGCACCTGCCGCAAGCCGCGGCGGTACACCCCACAGGAACGATTGGATACCCCATGCCTTATCCGGCACCCAGATTCACCAGGAAAAGCGTCACCGCCGCCACCGGCGCGGCCGCCTTGGCCGCCTCCGCACTGACCGCCGGGCTGGTCGGCTTCGGCGCCGCCCCGGCCACCGCCGGCACCCACGACGACACGGCGACGCCGATCAAGCACGTGGTGGTGCTCTTCCAGGAGAACGTGTCATTCGACCACTACTTCGCCACCTACCCCAACGCGGCGAACACCGCAGGGGAAACCCAGCAGGGCTCCGGTGCCCCGGCAGCCAAGTTCACCGCCTCGCAGGACACCCCCAAGGACATCAACACCCTGGCCAATGCAGGACTGATGGCACCGAAGAACCCCAACTCCGTCCAGCCCGCGCGGCTCTCCCCCATGCAGGCCGTCACCTGCGACCAGGACCACGGCTACAAAGCCGAACAGAACGCCTACAACGGCGGGGCGATGGACAAGTTCGTCCAGTTCACCAGCCGTGACGCGTGCGGCACCAACCAATACGGACGTCCCGGCCTGACCATGGATTACTACGACGGAAACACGGTCACCGGCATCTGGAACTACGCCCAGAACTACGCCATGAGCGACAACCACTTCAGCACCGTCTTCGGCCCGTCCACCCCCGGCGCGCTGAACCTGGTCTCGGGCCAAACCCACGGCGTCAAGGAGTACGACGCCGCCGGAGCGCCCGTCGCCACGCCGGCCGCTGGAAGCAGCGCCGTGCGGCAGCCGGACGCCAACGGCGTGGGCACCGTGATCAATGACCCCGACCCCGTCTACGACGACTGCTCCAACAACAGCCACGCCAAGGCCAACAACCTGGCCGGCATGACCGGCAGGAACATCGGCGACCTGCTCAACGCCCAGGGAACATCCTGGGGATGGTTCCAGGGCGGCTTCGCCCCCACCACCCCCGCGACGGCCACGGCCCCGGCGTCGTGCCTGACCAGCCACACCAACGCTGCCGGCGCCTCCGTGGTGGACTACTCCCCGCATCACCAGCCGTTCCAGTACTACAAGTCCACGGCCAACCCGCACCACCTGGCCCCGGCCTCCGACGCGGAGATCGGCCACGATGGCCAGGCCAACCACCAGTACGACCTGACTGACTTCAGCAAGGTGGTGGACAGCGACAACATGCCCGCAGTCTCCTTCCTCAAAGCGGGGATGTTCCAGGACGGCCACGCGGCGTACTCGGATCCCGTGGACGAGCAGAACTTCATCACCAAGACCGTCAACCAGATCCAGCAGTCCAAGAACTGGGACAACACCGCCATCGTGCTCGCCTATGACGACTCCGACGGCTGGTACGACCACGTCGCCACCCAGCCGAAGAACGCCTCCACCGGATCCGACGACGCCGCATGGTGCCTGAATGCCGCCGCGAACGGCGTCCCGGTGGCAGGCGGCTACGCCGACCGTTGCGGCCCCGGCCCCCGGCAGCCGCTGGTGGTCATCTCTCCGTACGCGAAGAAGAACTTCGTGGACCACACCGAAACCGACCAGGCCTCCATCCTGCGGTTCATCGAGGACAACTGGCACACCGGCCAGATCGGTGACTCCTCGGCCGACGCTGCAGCAGGATCGGTGGACGCCATGTTCAACTTCCACCATGAGCGCAACGACAAGGTGCTCCTGAACGAACAGTCCGGCGCCGTCGCCTCCATCAGCCACAACGGCAACGTCCAGGGCAGCGGATCGGACAACTCCGGCCACTGACCTCTCCCCCACGGGTTAAACACCAGGGGCCGGGCCGCGAATTCGCGGCCCGGCCCCTGGTGTTTAACGGTGAAGCTTATTTTCCGCCGAGGAAGATCGGGTTGGTCAGCGCGGCCATGGGGCCAAGCAGCAACGTCGTGCCCATGTTGGTGCCGTTGCTGGCACTGCCGTCGGCCATGGGGTGGCGTACCTCGGCCCGGACGTAGGCGGAGAGCTGCGCGGTGGTGACCCAGGTATGGGTTCCTTGGCCCGAGGCCGGCAGGGTGACCTGCTGGGTCTGCCCTTCGTCGGTGATGATGCGGATGACGCCGTTGGGGACGCCGGTGACGTCGAGGCTGACCGTCACCGGTGAGTCGGCCTTGACGTCCAGCCGCTCCCCGACACCTGCCTTCCGTCCGCCCGCGGACACGCTGAAGTCCAGGGAGATGCCGGCGGACTCGGCGATCCAGCTGCGCCCGTTGCGGATGCCCTCCAGGACGGCGTCATGGGAGAGCGCTGCGGCGTTGACCACGTTGTGCGGCAGGCCGATGACCTGGGGCTCGCTGTGCGCGTCGCTGTTGCCCATGGCCGGGACCCAGCGGCCGCCGGTGCGGACGGAGTGGGCCAGCATGGAGTCCCAGGTGTTGATGGCGTACTCGTCATCGGCGGTCCACGGACCGGTCCACACCTCGACGGCGTCCGCGTCGTCGTAGCCGAACTTCCAGCGGCATGCGACATAGGGGCAGTAGGGGTGCGCCGGGACCACCAGTCCACCGGACGCGTGGATGTGCTGCGCCTCCTGCTCGAAGCCCTTGTCGCGGGCGCGGTAGCGCCAGTCGATCCAGTCCCCGGGTTCAATCCCCAGGGCAAGGTAGTGGCCGTTGCGGGTGGTGACTTCCTCGCCGGTGAGGATCAGCAGGTCGTCCCCGGCCAGCGGACCCCAGATGCCGTGGGAGGCAGGGGTGTTGTGGTCGGTGCTGATCATGAAATCGAGCTTCGCTGCGCGTGCGCCGGCCGCGACCTCGGCGGGGGTGCGCTTGCCGTCCGAGTAGATGGTGTGAAGATGCGCGTCCCCCCGGTACCAGGCCGCGCCCCGGCCGGCGACCTGCCTCGGCGGATACTGCGGCTGGAACGGCTTGCCGTCGGCACCGTACTCAAGGGTGACATTGACGGTGTAGTCCATGCCCTGGTCGGCTACCTGGTAGGGGCCCAGGGCGATGTTCCAGGTGCCCTTGCCGACAGGTCCGGGAAGGTAGCCGGGGGTAGCTTCGGCGGCACTGATGAAGAACTCGGTCCGGAAGCCGCCCGACCAGCCGCGGAACCCCTTGCCCGCAACGTCGGTGCCCTTTTCGTCAAAGACGCCGATGTCGCAGGCATTGGACAGCAGCCCCGGAGCGACCGTGGGCTTGCTGTAGCTGTAGGACACGCTGATCTTGTTGACCCCGGCCGGGACCTGGACAGGGAGGTACACAAAGTCGGCGGCACCAGGATCGAGGTGGCCGGTGATGGTCTGGGTCTTGCTGGTGCCCGCGTCCGCGGCCGCGAATGACATGGGGGCCAGCGATACGGCGGCGCCGGCCAGCGCGGCCGCCAGGAATCCGCGGCGGGAAGGGGACAGGGAAATACTTTCGCCCTCGTGGGCTTTGCATGGTGAACTCACCAAGAGAGCCTCGCGACAGCCGGTGAACGGGAACCGACGGGCCGGCCAACCCGGCCTGAACCGGAGGGGTTATTTGGGAGCCTCCTCGCAGATCATCAGTCCCCGCACCTCAGCCGCGGCTTAGGCTGCGGCTTTAACCAGTTCTTCGCTCTTCTCCCACAGCCCGCGTGCCAGGTCGGCGTCGTAGGCCTGCCGGTTGGCTTTGGCCAGGGCGCGCTTGGCGTAATAGGCGCCGGAAATCCAGTCGGTACCGGCCGTCCCCTTGATGAGCCACAGCATGGTGTCGGCACCCTGGTCGGGGCTGAGCATGAAGCGGTTGGCCACGCTCTTGTAGGCGTGCCGGAAGGGGCTGCTGGAGTTCGCCGCGAAGTTGGTGCGCACCACGCCCGGGTGGAAGGCCGCCGTCGTGATTCCTTGTTCGTGGAAGCGGCGGTGCAGCTCGGAGGTGAAGAGGATGTTGGCCAGCTTGCCCGTGCCGTAGGCGCGGAAGGTGCGGTACCCGTGCTCGGCGTTGAGGTCGAACAGGTCTACTTTGCCGGAGAAGTTGGCGGCGCTGGCGGTGTTGATGATCTTCGCGTTGCTGGCGGTCAGCGTGTCCATAAGGGAGGTGGTGAGCAGGAACGGGGCCAGGTGGTTGACCTGGAATGTCAGCTCGTTGCCGTCCACGGTGAGCGTGCGCTTGCCCATCATGCCGCCGGCGTTGTTGGCCAGGACGTCGATGCGGGGGTAGGTGGAGCGCAGGGTGTCGGCCAGGGCACGGACCTGGGCCAGGTCCGCGAAGTCGGCCAGGTGGTGGTCCGCGCCGATCTCAGCGGCCAGGGCGCGGGTCTTCTCCGCAGACCGGCCGACGACGACCACCTGTTCCCCTGCCTTGGCCAGCGTCCGGGCGGCTGCCGCGCCGATCCCGTCGCTGGCGCCGGTAATCACGATGGTGCGAGGAGTCAAGGGGTGTCCTTCGGTCGGCGGGCGGCGCACCGGAAAAGCACACCAACGGAAACAACGACGGCGGGGCGCACGGTGTTCCCGGCAGGGCATGGATCTGATGCCCTTCGACTACCCGAATCTGCCGGACGCGCGCCCTTGCGTGGTGAACAACCGTATGGTGCTCTTTACTGCATGGACAAGCGGCGCCGCCGGATCCAGGCCTTCCGCAAACCTATCCGCTGCGGGCACCGACGCCGGAACCGACGGACCTTGTGGCCTGCTCCCACGAACAGCGGACGCGTCCAACCCCGGCTCAGCGGGCTTCCCCGCAGGGCCGGCTCCGTGCCCTCGTGCCGAGCGTTCCCTGACTCCCAACATTGGTTCTTTGTGGAACGCACCGGTCTCCTGTACGGCCCCTTGGGGTCGTCGCCGCATCAGACCTTTCCCCGATAGGAAAACCCAGTGATCCAGAGATACGCGCGCGCAGCCGCATTGCTCACCATGCTGCCGGCAGCACTCATCCTAAACATGAGCGGAGCCGCAGCCGCGACGCTCACTCCCCCAACGGTTACCAGCGGACCCAGCCCGTTCTCAAGCTGCAATGCAGGCTCCGCGCCGGGCGCCGTGAACTACACGAACGCCGAGGTCGAGCCTTGGGTTGCCGTCAATCCGCAACACTCCAACAACATTATTGGGGTGTGGCAGCAGGACCGCTGGTCGGACGGCGGAGCGCGGGGCCTTGTGGCCGGATACTCCACGAACGGGGGCAAGACCTGGAATGAGGCAGCACAGCCGTTCTCGGTGTGCGCCCCCGGAGACCCCACCCGCTACGACCGCGCGTCCGACCCCTGGGTCTCGATCGGACCGGACGGCACGGCATATTCGGTGTCCATCTCTTTCCAGGGTGTCGGCTACGACAATGCTGTCCTCGCCTCGACCTCGCACGATGGCGGAGCAACATGGAGTACGCCACAAGCCTTGATTGAAGACCTCGGATCGGCCCAGTTCTTCAATGACAAGGAGTCGGTCACGGCCGACCCCCAGGTTCCTGGCACCGCCTACGCCGTGTGGGATCGTCTCGTATCTCCGACCGACAATCCGCGGTCAGCGGCCCACGCTGCCGCCTACACGGGACCGACGCTCTTCTCCAAGACGACAGACGCGGGCGTCACCTGGAGCGCCCCGGCGGTCATCGTTCCCACCGACAACAAACAGCAGACCATCGGCAACCAGATCGTGGTGGGCGCGGACGGGACACTGTACAACTTCTTCGACCTCATCCTGGGCACGGGCCAAAACGGTATCGACAAGTTGCACGGCCTCAACGTGGCCTACACCAAATCGACAGACGGTGGCACCAGCTGGACGGCGCCTCAGGTCATCGCGAAGCTGGACACTGCCGGGGTTACCGACCCGAACACCGGAGCGCCTGTCCGGACAGGTGACATTATCCCGGAGCCGGCCGTAGATCCCGCCACCGGGCAACTGTACGTTGTGTGGCAGGATTCACGATTCAATGGCGGCCGCTACGACGAAATCGCGATCTCGACGTCGACTGACGGCGGCGTAACCTGGAGCGCACCGCAGCGGGCCAACACTCCCCACGGCGTCCCGGCGTTCACCCCCAGCGTTCGCGTCGCCGGCGGGAACGTCGCGGTGGCATACTACGACTTCCGGAGCCTCACCGCCGGGAACACCAGTACGCTGCCAACCGATTACTGGTTCACCTCCTCCCCCGTGGGATCCCTTGCTCTCGGGGGCGAAACACACGTCCATGGCCCATCGGACATGATGACCGCGCCCTCGGCCCGAGGGTTCTTCGTAGGTGACTACGCAGGACTGGCGGCCAGCGGTTCATCCTTCGCATCGCTGTCCATACGGGCCAACGACGCAAACACCCTCAACCGGACCGACGCGGTATTCAGTGTGATCACACGGTAGGCGCCGATGGTCCGGCCGGAAAGCACCGCCCCGGCCGGACCATCGCTGCAGTTGGTTGTCAGTCGACCACCTTCACCTGGCCCATCATGCCCATAAAGTCATGGAGTGCGCAGATGTACTTGAACGTCCCCGCAGCCGTGAAAGTCACTGAGAACTCGCCGCCCGGCGGAATGATGCCGGAGTTGAGGTCGCCACCAGTGAAGTTCGTCGGCGTTCCCGACGGAGCGAAGATATTCGCCGGTTCGGTGCCGAAGGTGACCGTGTGGGGCGCACCCATCCCGGTGTTGGCGAACACCACTGTTTCGCCCACATGCACCGTCACGCTGGGCCGGACGAAGCGCATGACCATTGCAACGCCGTCGTCGCCGCCGGCGAGGACCCGATGGTTGGTGGCCTGTGCTGCCAGCGAAGCGTCGAGCTGGTGCCCGTCCTGGAGGATGGCCCGGGCCTGGGCCCGTGATGCCTTGTTGTAGTCAGCTTGGCTGTACGGGTAGTCGGTGCCATGTTCGCGGACGTGGACCATGCCCTTCATTACCTCGCCGTGGACCAGGCAGTAATAGGTGAAGTCGCCCTCCCGCGGGAACGTCAGGCTGTAGCTTGTGGTGACAGGGAAACCCGGCACCGTGACGTTCGAAAGGAGGCCGGAGTTGTAGTACGAGTGCCCGTCGTAGCTGTCCCCGCCGCGCTTGAGCAGCTCATCGGCGTTGAACGGGTTGAAAGGCTCCAGCGGCTGGCCGGCCGCCAGGAAGGTCACCGTGTGGATCTCCGCGGCGTTTGCCTCCCAGGTGATGGTGTCGTGCTCATTGATAAAGATCTCCGACGGAAGGAATGACATTCCCTGGATTTCCATGTCGCGGGACTCAGAGCCCACCTGTACCTGCCAGGTCCGCGGGCCCCAGCCGCTGGCCGATGCCGGACCCGCCGCGGCCATGGAGGCCAGTAATGCGACAGCGAAGGCGACAATAAATGCGAGTTTGTTGAATCTTGTTGTGTTTCCCCGGTTTTGCTTCATGGCAACGCTCTCTTGAACGGTATTCGGCCCGAGGCCGATGCAGCGGTAGCCGGTCCAACTCAACCCACGGGCCGAACAGGCCACTGATTTTGGAGTAACAGGGTGCCGGACGCCCGGCCTGGGGGCACGGGCACCGGTTCCGGCGCGTCAATGCGCCGGACATGCACCACCCCAACTGGTGTCGCAGAGGTTGAATCTTTTTTGTTCACACGCCGCCGCCGTGGCTTGCCACGCGGCAGGGGCTCGCACCTTTCAGATTGCTCCTTCAACCGACGTTTGTCGAGAAGGCAAACCGCTGTCCTCGGGTACGGGGTCCGTGGTGGACTTGTTCATCGCAGCATTCGTCCGGCCGCAACTCTTCCAGGAGCCAACCATGAAGTTCACCGCCACCGTCCAGCTCGACGGCGCCACTGCCACCGGCATCCGCGTCCCTGACGACGTGGTCGACGCCCTCGGCGGAGGCAAGCGCATCCCTGTCCGCGTCACCATCAACGAGGTGGAATACCCGAGTACGGTGGCCACCATGAAAGGCGTGCCCAAGGTTCCGGTGAGCGCGGAGATCCGCAAGCTCGCGGGCATCAACGCCGGCGATGAGGTGGCCGTGGATCTGATCCGGGACGATGCCCCGCGGTCGGTGGACGTACCTGAAGACCTGGCCGCCAGTCCTGCCGCGGCGGAGCGTTTCCAGTCCCTCTCCTACAGCAATCAGCGGCGCCATGTGCTGGCCGTGACCGGGGCACGGACCGAAGGGACACGCGCCCGCAGGGTTGCCGCCGTCCTCGCCGAGCTCGGTTGACCCGGCGCCGGCCGCCCATGGGAGCAGGGTGGCCGGGAACCCGCACACCCGGGTTAACAAAAAGCAGGGCTTGCCGGTAACGGCAAGCCCTGCTGGAAACCTAACGGTCCCGGAACCCTAAGAAATTAGAGAGCCTGGATGTTGGTAGCCTGGGGACCCTTGGGGCCCTGCTCGGTGTCGAAGGAAACCTTCTGGTTCTCTTCGAGGGAGCGGAAGCCGTTGGAGTTGATCGCGGAGTAGTGCGCGAAAACGTCCTGCGAGGAGTCGTCCGGGGAAATGAAGCCGAAGCCCTTTTCAGCGTTAAACCATTTGACGGTACCAGTAGCCATTATTTTGTCCTTCGTGAAGGTGGAGGGAAAATCCCGACTTTCGGGCCCTCCGGCGTGGGGTGTTCAAAAACCGCTACTTCAGAAGAACACGGACTTTCGACCGCGCGTACTGCCTGAACTACCAACTGCATAAACACAACAACAGGCTCAACTCTACAGGAGATTGGTCCCATACCTAATTCAGGATCGGGGGCCGGCCTGCCCGGGCCTGCTTGGCGCCGATATGCCGGGGCATCCGGCCCTCGACCCCACCCGCGAACAGGCATATCCTGCATCCATATCCGCGGACAAAGACGCCGCCACCGGGAGGTCACGCCATGGAAATGCCCAAAGCAACGGAGGAAGAAAAGGACCGCTTCCGGCGCGTTGTTCCCGATCATCCGGGCGTGGTGGTGAAGCCGATGTTCGGCAACCTCGGCGCGTTCGTCAATGGCAACATGTTCGCCGGCCTGTTCGGTTCCACCATCGGGGTGAAGCTTTCCCGGGAGGACAAGGAGTTGCTGGAGTCTTCCGAGCGGACAGTGCCGTTCGGACCCGCGGAGCGACCCATGGGCGGCTACACCGGGCTGCCGGAAGTCTGGAACGAAGAGGGCGACGGCGACGACACCCGGGCGCGTGCGTGGGCCGGGAAAGCCCTGGACTACGTCTCCACCCTGCCGCCCAAGGAACCCAAAGCCCGGGCCGGGCGCGGGACGGCGGCAGGGTAGCCATGTCTGCTTCCGCAGGTCCCCGGGAGGACACCCACACCGTGGTGGTGGGCGCGGGCCAGGCGGGCCTGGCCACCAGCTACTGGCTGGCGCAGCGCGGAGTGGAGCACCGCATCCTGGAGCAGCGGCCCGCTCTCGGCGGCGCCTGGCAGGACCGGTGGGACTCCTTCTACCTGAACACGCCGAACTTCTCCGTCGACCTGCCGGGGTCACCCTATGCAGGGAGCGACCCGGACGGGTTCCTGACCAAGGAAGCCACCATCGGGTTTTTCCGCGGTTACGCCAGGGACATCGACGCTCCAGTGGACCTGGACACCGGGGTCACCCGGATCACCCCGACGGAAGCCGGGTTCGCCGTCCGGACAAGCCAGGGAACCTGGGCGGCCCGGAACGTGGTGCTGGCCAGCGGCGCGTTCCAGCGCCCGCGGACCCCGGCCGCCGCCGTCGGAATCTCCCCGGAGGTCCTGCAACTGCACAGCCATGACTACCGCGCCCCGGATCAACTGCCCGATGGCGCAGTCCTGGTGGTGGGGACGGGGCAGTCGGGCGGGCAGATCACGGAGGACCTGCTCGACGCCGGCCGTACCGTGCACCTGTCCGTGTCGTCCTGCCCGGAGGCGCCGCGCCGTTACCGCGGCCAGGACATCTTCCACTGGATCCGGGAGGTGAACGTCCATGGCCCGGATTACGGCATCAACGCGCTACTGGTGGACCAGCTGCCCTCCCCCGCCGGGCGGTTCATGTGCAACCCGCTGCTGTCCGGTACCGGGGGCGGGCACAGCGTCCGGCTGCGAGGACTGGGCCGGCGCGGCGTCCGGCTGCACGGCCGGTTTGAGGGTGTCGACGACGGTGTCCCCGTCTTCACGGACGACGTCGCCCAGCGCCTGGCTGCTGCGGAGGCCGGGTTCAGCCAGCGCTTCAAGAAGCTCTTTGACGCCTACATCGACGCCGCGGGGATCGACGCCCCGGACGCAGAAGCAGCGGAACCGGACAGCTGGCAGCCCACCGGATCAGGTTCCAGGTTGGACCTTGGCGAAGAAGGAATCACGTCCATCATCTGGTCCACCGGTTATGCGCTGGACTTCAGCATGCTGGACCTTCCGCTCCTGGACGCGTGGAGCTACCCCCGCCACAGCAAAGGGGTCACCGAGCACCCGGGCCTGTACGCCGTCGGGCTCCCGTGGCTCACCCGGCACATTTCCGCCACTTTGGTTGGCGTGGGCCCGGACGCCGAATACGTGACCGAACACCTGGCAGCGCGAGGCTGACCCACACCCAACGGAGGTCAAGTTGTGAAACCGTTCCGCGCGATCCTGCTCCCCGGAAGTGTCCTCCCCGCAGGCCCGGCCTATGACGGCCTGCTGGAGGCCCTCGGCCCGGACGCTGACGCGATCGCCAAAGACCTCGAACTGTATGCCGGCGACGCCCCGCCGCCGGGTTGGACCCTGGACACCGAAGCGGACGGGGTGCTGCGCGAGGCCGACGCCCGCGGCTGGGACACCTTCCACCTGGTGGGCTACTCCGGCGGCGGCGCGGCGGCACTGGCGCTGGCGGCCTCGCACCCGGGCCGGCTCCGCAGCCTGGCCCTGCTCGAGCCGGCCTGGGCCGGGAACTGGGATTGGAGCCCGGCGCACGCCGAGCTGTGGAAGGAGTACTCGAAACTGGACGGACTGCCGCCGGAGCAGTTCATGGCAGGATTCATGCGGCTCGGAGTCCGGCCCGGCGTGGAACTCAGGCCGCAGCCAGGGCCGCCCCTGCCCTGGATGGCGAAACGGCCAGCCGGGATCACCGCTTTCCTCCGGACATTCGGCACCTACCAGCTGGACCGGGACCGCCTGGCCGCCTTCCGCAAGCCCGTGCTGTTCGTACTGGGCGGCCTCAGCAACCCCGACGATTACGGGGAGATCGCGGACAGGCTTTCCACGGTCTTTCCCGACTTCCGCCTGGAGGTGTTTCCGGACCGGCACCACTTCGATCCTCCACACCGCGTGGAACCGGACCGCGTCGCCGGACTGCTCCGCGGGCATTGGGAGCGGGCCGAAGCGGCCGGCTGAGCCTACCCGACGGTGGGGCCGGGCCGGTGGGCCTTCTGCCGCCCGTCACGGTGGGCGAGGTACGCGTAAACCATCAGGGCGATTCCTGCCAGGATCATGACCGCCGGGAACGCGAAGTCCAAGGGGATGAGCACCGCCGCGGACTGCAGGATGAAGATCACGCCCATGGCGGCGAGGATGCCGGCCGGGACCAGCGGCCACGTCATCCGCTCGTGACCGCCGGGGCGGTCCGCGGCATGGACCGGAACCAAGGACAGCACACCGAACGTGGCCGCCAGGCCAACGAACAGTACAGCTGCAGTGGGTGTCCCCTGCATCGCCTGCGGGAGTGCCACGATGACGGCCAGGGTGAGCATGACCCCGGAGGGGATCAGTGCCCACCAGTTGCTGCGCTCGCGCAGGTACACGGCTGCGAATCCACCACCCATGAAGACGAACAGGAGCGCCGCGCCCCAGGCACCGTCCGTGAGTTGGGTCGCTACGATGACGGCGGCGAGGCCAAGGAAGACCGAGCCCGGGATGGCCGCCCACCAGTTTTCCCGGCGCCGCACGAACAGGGACGCGAACAGGACCCCCACCGCCGCGAAAATCAGTGGTGCCACGAAGGCCCCGCTGTCCGTGACGCCAAGCCGGTCCAGCAGTAACAGCACACCCAGCGCGATGAGGACGATGCCTGCAATGATGCTCGCGTTTGTCGATTTCACGGTACGCCTCCCGGGTACGGCAGGCAGTTGGGAACCGCCTGCTTAATTCAGGCTAGGGCGGGGTCCTCGGCGCCCGACAGGGCACAAAGCCCCAGCCTTCCACCGTGGGAGCCCCAGCTCGGCCGGACCAAAGTAACGCGCCGGCACCGGACTTTGGACCCTGACGGCCCGCGCCGCCCTGCAGGATGATGAAGTGAGGTTCCTCCCGGCCCCGGCGGCTGCAGTGAACAGGCGGCCGGGAAGGGAATCAAGCCAGCGAGGGCGTCACCATGGACACACCAGCAACACAGACGGACGGGGATCGGGCGCGGATCGGGGCGGTCCGGATCTTCATCCTCAACGACCATGCATTGTTGCGGCAGGGGCTCCGGGACCTGCTGGAACACCACGGGTTCGAAATCGTTGGCGAAAGCGGCTCCGCGGCGGAAGCCACGCGCCTCATCCACATCCTGGAACCGGAACTGGTGCTGCTGGACGACAGGCTGAGCGACGGTACGGGCATCGAGGTGTGCCGCGGCCTCCGGGCCACCGCTCCGCACGTGAAATGCCTGATCCTCACCAGCAGGGATGAACACCATGCCCTGCGGGCAGCAGTCCTGGCGGATGCAACCGGTTACGTGCTCATGCAGGTGGGCGATAAAGACAGCATTGTCAACAGTGTCCGAAGCGTCATCGCCGGGAAACAGCTTCTCCTGCCCGGCGTCAGGGAGCGGGTCGCTGACAGCCTTTACGCCACCGCCTCCGCCGCATGGCTGAAATCGATGACGGCAGTGGAGCGGAACGTGCTGGCGTTTATGGCCCGTGGCTTTACCAACAAGCAGATCGGGCAGGAGATGACCCTGGCTGATGACGCGGTGGCTGCCTGCGTGTCCTCCGTGCTGTACAAGCTGGGCTTCAGGCGCCGCGGCCAGGCGATGCAGCGTCCGTTTGGCTACACGTGAGTTGAGGACAGGGGCACCCTCCATGTCACTTTCGTGCCCTCGCCGGGGGCACTGTCGATGACGCAGCTGCCGCCCAGGCGGATGGCACGGTTCTTCATGTTGTCCAACCCGCTGACCCGTGCGGGATTTTCAAAACCCCGCCCATGGTCGCGCACCGTGAGAACAACCTCGCCCTCCAGGGCGGCCAGCATTACCTGGATATCCTCTGATCCCGAATGCCGTACCGCGTTGCTGACGCTTTCCGTCAGCACCGGCAGCAGCTGTTCGGCCACCTCGTCGCCCACCAGGTCGATGGGCCCGGACAACTGGGCCCTCGGCAGGAAGCCGGCGGCATTGGCAGCCTCCAGGACGGCGCGCAGGACGCGGCCGCTGAGCAGCTCGCTGTCGGGCTGCCGCGCCTGGAGCGAGTAGATGGTATCGCGGAGCTGATGGATGCAGTCATCAAGCTCGGCGGTGATGCCGGCAACACGGCGCTCGTGGGCGTCCGGGTCCGAGGTGTAGCGGCGCAGGCTCTGGATGCTCAGGCCGGCAGCGAAAAGCCGCTGGATGACGAGGTCGTGCAGGTCCGCAGCAATCCGTTCCCGGTCGATGAACAGCGCGTGTTCTTCGCGCAGCTGGTTGGCTTTGAGCAGTTCAAGCGTCAGGCCAATCCGGGAGGCGAACACGGCGCTCTGTTCAACGTCCACGTCCGTGTACCGCGCGGCTCCGGACGCGCGGGCCAGGACCAGTACGTTGTCGCCCTGGCCGTCGGCGTCGCTGCCCAGGGCGGCCACCAGCACCGGACCGAGTTTTTCTGCCGATGGGGCGTCGAACACGTGCCGGGCGTCGGTAAAGATCCTGGGTTGCCGCGACTCCAGCACCTGGTCGAAGGCTGCCGACGCTGGGAGTTCCTGTCCTGCCGGTATCGATTGCACGCCCAGGGAAGTCCGGCACCGCAGGCTCCCGTCCGCGGCCACGGACGCGATCATGGACAGCGCCGAGGCGGAGGCATGCATTGCCCCTTCGGCGATCATCTCCAGGTTTTCGGTGTCGGACCGCGGATTGGCCTTGAGCCGGTCACTGACGTCCATGCCCGCCTCGAGCCAACGCTGGCGGGCGCTGCTGTCCTCGTAAAGGCGGGCGTTCTGGATCGCCACACCCGCGGCGGAGGCGAGCGCAACTGCCAAGTCCTCATCCTCGGCAGTGAAGTCCTGGCCGTCGATCTTCTCGGTCAGGTAGAGGTTGCCAAAGACCGTGTCCCGGACCCGGACCGGAACGCCCAAAAAGGTCTTCATGGGCGGGTGGTTGGCAGGAAACCCGACCGCAATCGGGTGCTCGCCCAGGTCATGGAGCCGCAAGGGTTTGGGTTCACGGATCAGCTGCCCGAGTACCCCGTGGCCGGTGGGAAGATCACCGATGACCCGCGAACCGTCCTCATCGATGCCCACCGTAATGAAGTGGCTGAGCTGCTGGTCGTCACCGATGACGCCCAAGGCACCGTACCTGGCGCCAACGAGTTCGCACGCAGATTGCACCACCCGGTCCAGGACTGCTTCAAGGCTCAGATCTTCCGAAAGGGACACGACCGCGCCGAGCAGCCCCTCCACATGCTCCTGGGTCCGCACCAGCTCATCTGCCCTGTCCACGAACTCCCGGAGGAGTTCGCGGGTCCGCCGCCTGATAGGTTCACGCCACACGATAAGTCACCTCGGTCGGTTGACCAGCATGATCCACGGCGGGCTTCATCGCCCTGAATCCGGGTAAGACAGTCCAAGACCCTCTCCCTGCCATGCTAACCCCCGAGCGGCCGCATCGCGCCCTGGTCAGGGGGAATTGCTTTGGACCTGGCGCCGACGCCTGCCGGGAGGCCGGATTCCTGCCGGGCCGGCCGGGATCGGGGGAACCTTGACAGGGATGCTGAAGCGGAAGGCGCGGCGTGCGATGTGGTGGGTGTCCGCCCGGCGCCGTACCGGAACGGTGGGCACCTGCTGCGCGGCGCGGGCGAAGAACCACGCTTTGGCGATCTCAACCAGCACCAGGTACAGCACGATCATGCCCAGCAGGGCCAGGAAGAACGGCACGGGCAGGGGGTCGAATCCCAGGACGCCCTGCAGCGGCGAAAGCGGCAGGAAGATGCCCAGTGCCACTACGCCCAGGGATGCGGTGATCAGCCCGGCGGACGGACGGCTCCGCACGAACGGCACGCGCCGGGTGCGGATGGCAAAAATGATCAGGGTCTGGGTGGCGATGGACTCGATGAACCAGCCGGCCCGGAACTCGCCCGGCACGGCGTCGAACACGAACAGCATGAGGGCAAACGTGGCGAAGTCGAACAGCGAGCTGATGGGCCCGAAGAGGAACATGAACCGGCGGATGAAGGCGATGTTCCAGTGCGAGGGGGCCCGGAGTTGTTCCTTGTCCACGCGGTCGCCGGGGATGGCCAGCTGGCCGCTGTCGTAGAGCAGGTTGTTGAGCAGGATCTGGCCGGGCAGCATGGGCAGGAAGCTCAGCACCACGGAGGCGACGGCGGCACTGAACATGTTGCCGAAGTTGCTGGAGGTGCCCATCAGGACGTATTTGATGGTGTTCGCGAAGATCCGCCTGCCCTCCATCACCCCTTCGGCCAGGACGCCAAGGTCCTTGTCCAGGAGGACGACGTCGGCTGCGTCCTTGGCGACGTCCGTGGCACTGTCCACGGAGATGCCGATGTCCGCCTTGTGCAGGGCGAGCGCGTCGTTGACGCCGTCGCCCATGAATCCGACGGACCCGCCGCTCTGGCGCAGCAAGGCGATGATGCGGGCTTTTTGCTCGGGCGAGACCCGGGCGAAGATGGTGGCCGTGCGGGCGGAGGCGGCGAGGTCGGCGTCGGACAGGGCGTCGATGTCCGCCCCGGTGAGGGTGCCGCCCGAGGTGACGTCCAGGTCGGCGCAGACTTTCTCGGCCACTTTGGCGTTGTCGCCCGTGGCGATCTTGACGGAGATGCCCAGTTCCTCCAGCCGGTCCAGCGATTGCCGGGCGTTGGCCTTGGGCCGGTCCAGGAATACCAGGAAGCCTGCCAGTGTGAGGCCGCGTTCATCGGCCGCGGTCAGCGTGCCCGGCCCGTCGGCCTGGCGGAAAGCCACGGCCACCACCCTGGACCCGGCGTCGAACTGTTTGTCCAGCAAGGCCTGCACGGCCGGCGGGACCGGGCCGCACAGGGCGAGGACGTCCTCGGGCGCACCCTTGGTGACCAGTTGCGGCGGCCCGCCGGCCTCCCGCACCAGCACGGTGGTGCGGCGGCGCTGGTGGTCGAAGCCGATCATGTCCAGCCGCTCGTAGCGTCCAGGATCAAACCCGGAGGCGCCCGGGCTGTCCCAGAGGGCGGCGTCCAGCGGGTTTTGCCCGGCGGAGGTGAGCTTCGCCTCGGTGTAGTCCGCCTCGGTGGCCAGCAGGCCCAGGGTAAGCAGGGCGTCACCGGACATGTCCGCGGCGGCCGGGATGGCAGCGGTGAAGCTGATTTTTCCCTCGGTGAGGGTGCCGGTCTTATCCGTGACCAGGATGTCCATGTCACCCAGGTCCTCGATGCATACCAGCCGCTTGACCAGGACCTTCCGCTTGGCCAGCTGCCGGGTGCCGGTGGCCAGGGAGGTGCTGACGACGGCGGGGAGCAGCTGCGGCGTGATGCCCACCGCAATGGCCAGGGAGAACAGCAGCGATTCGATGAGCGGCCGCTGCAGCAGCAGGTTGGCGATGAAGATCAGCGTGGTAAGTCCGATAGCCACCTGCAGCAGCAGGAAGGAGAACCGTTTGAGGCCCAGCTGGAATTCGGTTTGCGGCTGCCGTTCGCCCAGGCCCAGGGCGATCCGGCCGAATTCGGCGCGCCCGCCGGTGGCCACCACCACGCCGGTGCAGTTGCCGGACTGGATGACGGTGCCCATGAACGCGCAGGAAGAGAGGTCCGCCAGTGCCGCGCCGGCCTGCACGGCGGCGGGGTCCTTGGCGGCGGGCAGGGACTCCCCCGTCAGGATGCTTTCGTCGCACAGCAGGTTGCCGGTGGCCAGGAGCCGGATGTCAGCGGGGATGATGGCGCCCAGGGAGAGGTGGACGACGTCGCCGGGCACCAGTGCGGTGACGTCCACTTCTGTTGTGGCTCCACCGCGGAGCACCACGGCTCGGTGCGTGACGCGGTCGTGCAGGGCTTCGGATGCGCGCTCGGCCCGGAACTCGTTGGTGAATCCGAGGCCAACGCTGACCAGGAGGATCACTCCAATCACGATCGAGTTGGTGGCGTCGCCCAGGAAGAGGGACAGCCCGGCGGTGATGATCAGGAGGATCAGGATGGGGCTGGCGAACTGGCGGCCCAGGACGGCCCACCCGTTGGCCCGGTGGGTTCGGACGGCGTTGGGCCCGATCTCCGCCAGGCGGGTTTCCGCTTCCTCGTCGGTGAGCCCGCCCGGACCGGAACCCAGCCGCGCGAGTGTTTGGTCCGCCGTCAGGCCCGCTGCCTCGGTAATGGGCAGCAGGAGGGAGGCCCGTTCCTGCACGTTCAGCTCTGGCATATGGATCCGTTCGCACACTCAAGTAGTGGATGGTTCCAAGGGTACGTCGCCGGACCGACAGTGCTACTTGAGGCTTAGGACCTCATCAATGGGCCGCCCGTTGACGAACACCTGGGCGCTGGTGGCACCGGAAGCTGCCATGGCCGTGTACTCCAACTGGGCTTTCGCCCGGGGGATGTCGCACACCCCGCCCAGCATGAACTGTCCGGTCAGCCAGATGGTGATGGTGCTGCCGTCAAGCTCACCGGCCACGTAGGTGAGGCTGGACTGGTAGAGCACGTTGATCAGCCCTGACATGCCGACGTCGCGGCTCTTGTTCGCCAGCAGTGTCCCCACGCTGGGGCCCACCTGGTCCGTGAAGCGGACCGGGGCTGTGGTGGTGGCCACCAGGCTGTCACCGCAGCCGATCCGTGGCCCGGAGATCCCGTTGTCCCCGACAGCCACGTAATACACGGTGAGCGGCCCCACCTGTTCGGGCAGGCCCGTGGGACCGGGTTCCGCGGTGGCCGTTGGGCCGGCCGGGGCGGACGACGGCGGGGCCGACGGCGGCGCAGCGGCAGTGGTGCTGGGCGCGGCTGACGTGGTGGCCGGCGCAGTGGAAGGAGCCGTGGAGGCAGGCGCGGCGGAGGAGCTTGCCGTGGTGCTCGCCGAGGGGCCTGCGGTAGTGGTTGGCGCCGCCGAACTGGTGGTCGGGGCGGGGGCCGGCGGTCCGAAGCATCCTGTCAGCATCAGCGTGGCACTGAACCCCACGACACTGAGTACAGTAAGCCCGGGCCTGGCCATGATGCCCCCTCATAACGCGGTTCCCGCAGGCGCAGGATCCACTTTGACGGTACGCCCGGGGGTTAGTCCAGAACAGGGACTAAAGTCCGGCAGCCCGTCCCCAAACCGAGCCGAGGACGACGGCGGGCGGCCGGCTTGTCTGCCGGCCGCGCGCCGTCGTCAGCGCTTCAGGAGTTAAAGGCAGACCGGCTGGAACGCCGGGTCCGCCGGGCCGGTGGCCTGACCCAGGGCGTTGCCCACGAGCTGCTGCACCACGGGATCATTCGGCGTCTGGTCGTGTTCAATGACGTCCGCCGGGCACTTGTCCTGGATGGTGATGTTGGTTACCTGCCGTGCGGATCCGCTAAGGAACTGGCTGTTATAAGGAATGACCACCTCGTCGTGGGTGGTGGAGATGACCGTATAGGCCGGCCCGGCGACAGTGTCGCCGATGGAGTTGAGCTCCTGCATGAACGGTGAACCTGCCTGCTGGTCCGCGCAGGCCGCACAGCCGGCCGCGGTGTAGTCGGGCGTCGGAACCAGGTCCGGCGGCGGGAGGATCGCACCCTCGGTTCCGTGGTTGGACGGGGCGATGCCCACCAGCTGGTGGACGTTCTTCGCGCCGCCCAGGAAGCCCATGTAGTAGCGGGGCATCATGCCGCCCTGGCTGTGGCCCACCAGGTCCACCTGCTTGGCGCCGGTGGCGGAAAGCACGGAGTCAACGAAGGGCGCGAGCTCGTTTGCCGAATCCTTAACCGGAGCGGTGGCGTAGACGCCGTTCGTTTCACCGTAGTTGAGGGCGAAGACGCAGTATCCCTCGCTCTTGAGGTACGGCGACATGGTGGACCAGTTCTTCTCCATGCTCTCGAACGTGCCGGGGACAAGGACCACCGGATACGGATGCTGCGCGGATGGCTTGCAGGTCCAGTCGTTGGCACCCGGCGGTGACACATCAACGGCTTGGGCGGGAACTGCCATCAGGGAGGAGGCAAGGACCGCGGCTGCGGCAACGGACAGGGCCCGGGTTAGGAATGACATGGAAACCTCTTTGTTCGTCTGTCTGCGGGGAAGCCCGGCGACTGGTGTTGGGGGCCATCAGGCGCCGGACCGAGGTTTCCATGCTGGCAGCGGAGCCGGTCCTCCGCACCGGAACTGCACGGATGTGCGGCCGGAATTCCGTTCTTGCAGCACCCCTCCCGCCGGCAGCTGTGGTGGGGATCACACTCATTGTTACTGGTGAGTAGCAATTTTGGGCCGGTGAAGCCGTGGGAAGCCACCCAACACCGCTTGCACAAACGTGCATTTTCCGGGGGGCCGGGTTCGAACACCCTCGGCCATCACGGTGAGGATGGGTCCGCGGAAGCATCGGCCAGGCGGATCCGCCGCTGGATCTCGCTGTACGCGGTAACCAAGAACAGGAGAACGACGGCGAGGAGCAGGCTGACCGCGGCGGGGACCAGGGCGCTCAGCAGTATCAGCCCCAGTGCGGCCACCACGGCGGGCCCAGCCCAGGGAAGGACGGTGCCAGGACGCCGGCCATAACGGAGCGAAACGATGGCGTTGCAGCCATAAAAGAGGGCAAGACCGGCGCCGAGTGAAATTGCTGCGCCTGGCGGCAACGGTTCGAACGCCGCAGGAATGGCGGTGGCGATCCCTGCAGCGATCGCCGTCATGCCCGCCACCAAAAGGAACGGATAGAACAGGGTGGTCAGCAGGATTCCGGTGAAATCGGACCTGCCCTGCAGCCACTCCAGGCCTTCGTTGATGGCGCCGGTGCCGTACTGGAAGAAGGCCCACCCCAGGAAAGCGACCACGAGGAAGCCCAACACGCCGGCCATACCCGCTTCCGGGCTCCATTCGCCGGACACTTCAGTGACGATCGCGGACACGGACTCCCCCAGGACAATGACGACGAAAAGTCCGAGGCGCTCGGAGGCATGCTCAATGTCGATGCCGCCCACGCCGCGGTCGGCCCACAGCCGCCCGCTCAGTGCCACCATGCCAATCTCGACGACGATCGATGTTGCCCACAGAACCACAGCGAGGTGGAGGGGCAGGAACGCGGCGACGAACCAGAGGACAGCCGTGCCGCCGTTGTAGATCCAGATCCGCCACGGCGATTCATCCGACCTCCCGTGGTAGTGGTGGTAGAGCCACAGCACCAGAAGGACTACGCGCATTGCGCCGTTGGACAGGGAAAAAGCCCAGGCCCGTTCTCCGAAGGCGCCGGGTGCCGCAATGGCCATTAGGCCCGCGGCGGCCATGGCCGCGAGCATTGCCACGCCCAAGGCTCGCGGCGACAACCGGGGCAGCAGGTTGATCACGGAAACTATGTTTACCCACGCCCACCAGGCCGGAAAGAACAGCAGCACGAAGGTACCGAACTCGGCCCACCCCGGGTTCCCGTGGATCCCGTGGGCAAGCTGCTGCACAAACGCGACGAACACCAGATCGAAAAACAGTTCCATCCAGTGCACGCGCCTGGGAGACCGGGAAGCCGTTCCGGTCCGGTCACCGGAAGCCACGGTGGCCGGACCGATGGGCCTGCGTTTCATGACGACTCCTTTGCCCGCTTTACCTGAGGTTAGGCGTCCCCAACGGAGCAGTC
Organism: Pseudarthrobacter sp. fls2-241-R2A-127; assembly: GCF_030209355.1. Lineage (GTDB taxonomy): Bacteria > Actinomycetota > Actinomycetes > Actinomycetales > Micrococcaceae > Arthrobacter. The sequence continues at coordinate 58,306 of NZ_JARVSF010000023.1, read as the reverse complement.
CATGGCGGGATGGCGGCGGTCGAAGTAAACGTTCAGGACGGGAGTTTGATTGTCAGAGCTCTCCTTGGTGCGGGGTTCCGGCGGGCATCGGGGTCAGCCTGGTGACGGCCACCGGCTCCTGCAAGAGGCCCTCAAGTGAGGCGTTCAGCCGCGCGACGGCGTCTCCCGCGCCGTGGGCGTCGAGCAGTTCAGCCGAGTCCCATTTTTCGATCATGACGATCTGGCCGTTCGGGGCCTCGTGGATGGCGTAGAGCTGGCAGCCCGGCTCCTTGTGCACTTCGGCGATGGCGGGGGAAAGGGCCGCGGCAACAGCGTCGAAGGCCCCTTCCTGGGGCGTGAAGACGGCGGTAACGATGACAGTCATGGTGGTGTTCCTTATCTGGTTGGCGTGAGTACGAGTGGTGAGCAGCTGTTGCGCGGCACGAAGTCGGCATTGACTTCGATGGTGCGCTGGCCGTCAGGCAACTTGCCCTGCATCCGCCCCAGCACCAACTCCAGGGAGTGAAGTGCGAGCATGCCGATGGGCTGGCGGATGATGCTGAGCGGCGGGCTTGTCAGTTCGGTCCAGGGACTGTCGTCAAAGACGATGACCGAAAGATCGTTGGGAATGCGGGTGCCCGTCTGGACCAGGCGCCGGACAGCGCTCTGGACCTGGGCAGTATTGGCCACGATGATTCCCGTGGGACGGTCCGGCAGCGCCAGCAGGGACCCCACGGCGTCACCCCCTCCGTCACCACGGAAGGGCACATCCCGGATCAGCTGCGGGTCCACCGGCACCGAGCGGCTGTCGTGGGCGGCCTGGTAGCCCTGGATCCTGGATCTACCCGTGGAAGTGCTGATGGGCCCGGTGATCAAGCCGATCCGGGTGTGCCCGAGGCCGAGCATGTATTCGGTGGCGCGGCGGGCAGAGTCCACGTTTTCGATGCTCACAACATCAACGTCAGCCAGCTCCGGGATGGTGCGGTCCACGAAGACAACATTGACGCCCAGGGACTGCAGGCGTGCCCATTTTTCAACGTTAGCGCCGGTAGGCGTGGCGATCACGCCGCCGACGGACCGGTCAAGGAGCGTGTCCAGGGAGTCTGCTTCAAGGTGGGGGTCTTCCTGCGTGGTCATGACCACCACCTGCACTCCGTGGCTGCGCGCTTCCCAGACAATCCGGTCTGCCAACTGGGCGAAGAAGGGGTTGGCCAGGTCGGCAACCACCAGCCCGACGGTGGGGGCATGGCCCACGCTCAGCTCCCGGGCGGCAGCGCGCGGGCGGTAACCGAGGTCCTCAATGACCCGGAGCACCATGTCCCGCTTGGCGGGCGCAACGGGTCCCGATTCCGGGTTGAGGACCCGGGATACCACGGAAACCGATACGCCTGCCGCTGACGCGACATCGCGGATTGTTGGAGCCTTCTTCACTTCTCCTCCTCATTGAAGGTTCTACCCGATCGCCGGCGCCAATAGCTTTGGCGTCATGGGAGGCGTCAGAAAACGCGTTTCCGTTGTGACCGTTGACACAGCCTAACACCCGCTGGTACAAAAGTGGTACCGGTTCCACTCCGGTCCTCGAATTCATATCCCGCGACAAAGAAGTTGCTCCACCCGTGCGGTGGGGGTGCTTCCCGGACGCGGAAACGCCAATCAGAGAGATCCCCCATGAACCTTCACAAGCTCCTCAGCGACCGCGAGCAGCAGGGACGTCCCATCCGAGTGGGACTCATCGGAGCCGGCAGGTACGGCACCATGTACCTCGCCCAGGCCAACAACATCCCCGGGATCCATGTGGTGGCCATCGCCGACATCAACGTCAAGCGCGCCGAAGGAGCCTTCGACCTTGTCGGCTGGCCCAAGAACCAGATCGCGCCGGACATCGCCACCGCCCTCCGGGACCGCAGCACAGCGATCATTGCGAACGCGGACGAGCTTTTCGACGTCGACATCGACGTCATCGTTGAAGCAACCGGCAACCCCATCGTGGGCGTGAAGCACGCTTTGCGGGCCATCGACACCAAGAAGCACATCATCATGGTGACCGTTGAAGCCGACGCCTTGGCGGGGCCGGCGCTGGCCCGCCGCGCGGAGGCCGCCGGCGTGGTCTACTCCATGGCCTACGGCGACCAGCCGGCCCTGATCATGGAACTCGTGGACTGGGCACGGACCAGCGGTTTCGACGTCGTCTGTGCCGGCAAGGGTGCCAAGTACCTTGAGCATTACCACGAGATGAACCCGGACAACGTCTGGGAAAACTGGGAATTCTCGAAGGAACTCACCGATTCCGGCCAGCTGAACCCGTACATGCACACCTCGTTCCGGGACGGCACCAAGGCGTCCATTGAGATGGCGGCCGTCGCCAACGGTGCCGGACTGGTCCCCTCAGACAACGGGCTGAGCTTCACGCCGGGCGACGTCGAGCAGATCGCCACGGTCTGCCGGCCAAGCGATGTGGGCGGCGCCCTCGCCCACGAGGGCAGCGTCGACGTGATGTCCAGCGTCAACCGCGACGGCAGCTGGATCGGCCACAACACCCAGGAAGGCGTCTTCGTGGTGGTCAAGGCGACGAACGGCTATGTATCCGGCTGCTTCACCGAGTACCCGTGGCACCCGGACCCCACCGGCCAGTACGCGGCACTGTACCGCCCTTACCACTACGTCGGCCTGGAACTTAACGTCTCCATCGCCAACGCCGCCCTCCGCGGTATTGCCACCGGCTCTCCCGTGGGGTTCTTCGGCGACGTGGTGGCCACGGCCAAGAAGGACCTCAAGGCCGGCGAATTCCTCGACGGCGAAGGCGGCTACACCGTCTGGGGCAAGCTCGTTTCCGCCCGGCACTCGGTGGAAACCGGGGCGCTGCCCGTGGCACTGGCCCACCACGTGGAACTGCGCAACGACATCGCCAAGGGTGCAACCGTGGGCTGGGACGACGTCATCATGGACGAATCCCTGGCCCAGGCCCTGGAACTGCGCCGGGAAACCGAAGCGCTCGTCACGGAATCCGCCCTCACCGCCTGACCGGCACCCCTTGAACTGACTCCTTCCAACGAAGAAAGGCTTCACATGAAATCGAAACTCCGTGCCCTCACCGGAGCGCTGGCCTGCACTCTCGCCGCCTCGCTCCTGGCCGGTTGCGCCTCCGGGGCGGCCGGCGGGACCGGCGGCGCAGCCCCGGCGAAGATCCAGCTGTCCATCCCGGACCCGATCGACTCGTCTGTCGGCGTTTCGGCCCAGCACTTTGCCGACCAGGTCAAGAAGACCTCCAATGGGTCCGTCCAAGTCACAGTTGTTCCCAACGGGACAAGCTTCAGCGGCGACCAGAACGCGGCCGTGACCCGCCTCCAGGGAGGATCCCTGGACGCACTGATCCTGTCAACGTCCGTGTACGCCTCCGTGGTGCCGGAGATGAACGGCATCAGCATCCCGTACCTGTTCAAGGACACCACTCAGGAGGCGGCTTTCCTCAACGGCAAGCCGGGCCAGGTCCTGAAGGACAAGCTGGCCCAGAAGGACACCGTGGCGCTAAACTTCATGACCAGGACGGGCCGGGTGATCACCAACTCGGTGCGCCCCATCCAGCAGCCGTCGGACCTGAAGGGCATGAAGATCCGCGTTCCGGGCAACCCACTGTGGACGGACTACTTCGGATCGCTCGGGGCGAGCCCCACCACCATGGCGTTCTCCGAGGTCTTCACCGGACTGCAGACCGGGACCATCAACGGGCAGGAAAACCCGATCGAGGTGCCCTGGACCAACAAGTTCTCCGAGGTGCAGAAGTACGTGTCCCTGACCAACCACATCAATGATGCGTGGGTCCTGGCGCTGTCATCGAAGAAGTGGGGCACGCTCTCGGACGACCAGAAGAAGGCCCTCACCGATGCCTCGGCCGAGACGGCCACGTTCAAGACCGGCTACGACGAGGAGCAGTCCAAGAAGCAGCTGGATGACCTGAAGGCCAAGGGAATGCAGGCCAACGAGCTCAGCGCCTCCGCCATCGAGGAATTCAAGACCGCCTCGAAGTCCCTGTACCCCAAGTTCTCCGACCTGATCGGCAAGGACTTCTTCGACCAGGCGATCGCCTTCACTGCCTCCAACTAACCGCAAGGGTGCCGGGGCGTACAGCCCCGGCGCCCGCGCACCACATCCGCTCTCAATGTCGACAGTCTGGAAGAACATGAAACGCACCCTCCCTCCCGAGGAACTTGAAGAGGTCCTCCCCTCTGACGCGGAAGAGATCCTGCACCACGGTCACGTCCCGCCTCGCTGGAGCGGTGCCATATGGTTCGACAAGGTCCTCGAAGGCACTGTTGGGGCGGCGATCATTGCCGAGCTCCTGGTCATCCTGTTGAACATCATGGTCCGGCTGTTCACCGGCGATTCCGTGCTGTGGACGCAGGAGGTGTCGGAGATCGCGCTCTTGACCATCGCCTTCATCGGCGGGGCGATCGCCTACCCCAAGGGTGCGCACATGTCCGTCCAGGCCCTCATCATGCGGCTGCCGGCCACCTGGAAGCCCTACCTTGCGGCGCTTGTCGACTGCCTGGTCTTCGTCATGAGCGCAGGATCGTTTGCCCTCTATGTCCCCACCCTGGTGCAGCAGATCGAGGAGAAGACCCCCATCCTCCAGTTGCCGGTTTTCTGGGTGTCCCTTCCCTTCTCGGCCGGGATGCTCCTGATCGCATGGTTCGCGCTGGTCAAGCTGAAGCGGCAAGAGCGGCGCCCCGTGTTCGTCGCGGCCGGCATCACTGCGGCACTCATTGCCCTGGTGGTCCTCAGCCCGCCGCTGTTCTACTACGCATCGCCAAACCTCCTCCTCGGCGTCGTCCTGGCGGTGCTGTTCATCCTGCTGTTCCTGGGCCTTCCCATCGCCTTCGTGCTGGCCCTGGCGTCCGTGATCTACCTCTACCTCGGCGGCATCTCTGACGTCAGTGCCATCCCCATCGGCATGGCCTCCGGTGCCAAAGGCTTCGTCCTCCTCGCCATCCCGTTCTTCATCCTCGCCGGGACGGTCATGAACTCCGCAGGGCTCACGCTCCCCCTGGCCAAGCTCGTTGACGCACTCATCGGGCACCTGCGCGGTGGCCTGCTTCAGGTGGTGGTGGTCACGATGTACATCTTCTCCGGCATCTCCGGCTCCAAGGTGGCAGATGTTGCCGCGGTAGGAACCACCATGCGGAACATGCTCGAAGAACGAAAGTACCCGCGCGGCGAGGTGGTTGCGGTCCTGTCGGCGTCAGCCATCATGGGCGAGACCATCCCGCCGAGCATCGTCCTGCTGGTCCTCGGGTCCATCACCACCATTTCCACCACCACCCTGTTCCTGGCGGGGTTCTTGCCGGCGGCCTTCCTGGCCCTGGTGGTGATGGCGCTCGTGTTTGTCCGGGCCCGCAAGCAGGGCGGCGTGGCGAGCACCAAGGTAACGTGGCGGACCCGCGGTTCAGCCACCTTCTTCGCGATTCCCACGCTGCTGCTTCCTGTGGGCATGGTGGCCGGGATCCTCAGCGGCTTCGCGACCCCCACCGAGGTGTCCTCCGTCGCCGTCGCGTATGCCTTCATCCTGGCCGCCGCCTACCGCCGCGGCAGCAAGCGGCTGCTGGGTGACACGCTGCGGGAAACCACCACCACGGCGGGCATGGTGCTGTTCATCATCGCCGCCGCCTCGCCCCTGGCGCAGACCCTCGCCCTGGCCGGCGTCTCCCAGCAGATCCACGACCTGATGTCCAGCCTGGGCGATTCACCGGTCCTGTTCATGCTCTTCACCGTTGTGCTGCTGATTATCATGGGCCAGCTGCTCGAGGGCCTCCCTGCAGTCCTGATCTTCGCGCCCCTGCTGCTCCCGATCGCCACCAGCTTCGGCGTCAACCCGGTGCAGTACGCCATGGTGCTGATCATCTCGATGGGCATCGGTTCCTTCGCCCCACCAGCCGGCGTCGGCTTCTACGTGGCATGCGCAACCGGACACGAAACCGTCGAGAAGAGCCTCAAGCACTTCTGGCCCTACCTCATCGCCGTGTTCATCGGACTGCTCGTCCTCGCCGCCGTGCCCTGGTTCAGCACATTCCTCCCCGCCCTCGCCGGCCTTATCCCCTTCTAGAGAACATGACCACATTGACACTTGAGCATCAGCAGCAGCCCGCCATCCACGGGTCCGTGGCCCTGCTGGGTACCGGACCGATGGGGGCGCCCATCGCACGGAACATCCTGGCCGCCGGCATACCGCTGGCCTTGTGGAACCGGACGCCGGACAAAGCCCGGGCCATCGCGGACGGCAGTGTTGCGGCCTCCCCTGCCGGCGCGGCCCGGGACATTGTCCTGACGGTGCTGCCGGACCTGCCGCAGGTCAAGGACCTGCTGGAGGGCGACGACGGGCTGCTGGCCGGGTGGCACCGCGCCGGCACCAAACAGCCCATCCTCGTGGTCCACGGGACCGTTTCACCCGTGGCCGTTGCCGCGTTCGGCGAGGAGTGCCGGCGGAACTGGGGGGTGACGGTGGTTGACGCGCCGCTGAGCGGCGGAACCATCGGCGCCGAAGAGGGCCGGCTCAGCATCATGGCCGGAGGTCCGCGGGACGCGTTTGAACGCTGCGCACCGCTGTTCGGGCTGTATGGCGCCAAAGTGGCGTGGTTCGGGGAGACGGGGGCCGGTTCAACCGTCAAAGCCTGCAACCAGATCGTGGTCGCCGCCACCGTGACGGCGCTGGCCGAGGCCATGGCCCTGGCTGCGGCGTCCGGCCTGGATCTTGCGGAGGTGCAGGCTGTCCTTGCCGGCGGCCTGGCCAGCTCGGAGGTGCTGGCACAGAAGGGGCACCGCTTCATAGACCAGGATTTCGACGGCGGCGGCTCGGCCAGGAACCAGCTGAAGGACCTTAACTTCATCGCCGAGGCTGCCGGGAATTCCGGCCTGACGCTTCCTTTGGCGGGCTGTCTGCGGAGTGCCTTTGAGAAGATGATCGCGGCCGGAGACGGCGGCCTGGACCACACCGGCATCTACCGGACGCTCCGGGGTTAGCCCCCGACTCCCCCGGCGGGTACGCTACTTCTGCAAGCAGCGGATCCCTACCAGGAACGGACGGTTACGCGTGCACGCTGTGCTCGAATACACCTACGCGGACGACTACCTTGAATCCCGCGAACAGTACCGTGCAGACCACCTCCGCGCGGGGTGGGAAGCAGTGGAACGTGGCGAGCTCCTGCTGGGCGGTGCCATTGGCAGCGGCCCCTTCAAAGGGCTGCTGATTTTCACCGGCGAGAACCCGGTGGAGGCCGCCGAAGCTTTCGCCGCCGCCGACCCCTACGTCCTCAACGGAGTGGTGACAGCCTGGACCGCCAGCCCCTGGACCACCGTGCTAGGCGACCAGGCAGCCACCCCGGTTCACCCCTAGGCGACACCAGCGCAGCAGCCATGGACCGGCGCTATTCGGCGATGTCCTCCGCCCACAGCTCCGGCTTGTCGGCCTGGAAAGAGGCCATCATGTCCACACAGCGCTGGTCATTCAGGACCACCACCTCAACGCCGCGTGAGCGCAAAAGCTCCAACTCGCCGTCGAACGTCCGTGCCTCCCCCACCACCACTCGGGGGATCTTGAACTGGATGATGGTCCCGGCGCACATGGCACACGGTGCCAAGGTGGTGTAGAGGGTGGTGTCCCGGTAGCTCTTCTGCCGTCCGGCCGCGCGGAGCGCTGACATCTCCCCGTGGGCGATCGGATCGGCGTTCTGGACCCGGTCGTTGTGGCCGCTGGCAAACACCACGCCGCCCCTGGTAATCGCGGCACCGATGGGGATGCCGCCTTCGGCCAGGCTCTTTTGGGCTGCCTGGTACGCGGCCTCGAATCCGGTGGCGTCGCCGGCCGGGCCCGACGCGGACTCCGCGATCTTCTTGATTGCCGCCAGGGTTTTGGGGATACCGTCCAGCGCTTGCCGGGTGCGCTCGGCGATCTGCGCGTCCGCGTCGTCACCGTACTTTTCCTTGAACATGGCTATTCCCTCCTGCAGGAATTCCCACGATTCGGTGAGGATGGTTCCGGCATCTGAAGGGGCCATGGTGAAGCCCCAGCGGACGTACTTGCCGCCCACCACCCAGGCAAACTCGCGTCCCGGCTCGGCGGCCACCACCTGCGAGCGCGTCTCCCAGGTCCGCTCCGGCAGCTCGTTTCGGCCCGTGAACCAGGCACCCACCTGGCCGGCACTGGCCTCGTCATCCCACCAGCAGGACTTACAGACCGGACTCCATTCGCCGGTCCGGGTGACATCGGAGACAAGGTCGTAGAGCGTCCCGACGGGGACGTGGACCGTGACGGATTCCTGGTGCTGGCGGATGGTGTGAGTCATGGGATCCATCCTTGCAGACGGGTTCGTCCGGGGGCGTCCGGAAGCTCAGCAAAAACTGAGCCAAAACTGGGCCGGCCGCCCGTGGCTGGCTTATACGCTGTCCTGGACAACCCGGGCCAGTGGCGCCCGGTGAACGTTTTTGGGGGATTAATGTCGGAGCTCGGCCGTATCTATTGGACCCGGCAGGCGCTTCGCCTGGCGTACCTGGCGGTGCTGCTGTGGCTCGCCTTCGCAGTGCTGGCGGCATTGATGGCAAAGGCGGCACCGGTTGCCGGGGCCGGGGTGTCCGCCGTTTCAGAGGTATTTAGCGGCGTGCTCGGCCGGGTCGGCTCGGCGGCGGTGCTTCCGGGCGCAGCCGCCGTCGTTCTCGCCGTCATCGCCGCGGTCATGACCAGCCGTGACGTCCGCCGCCGCGACCCCGTGCGCCGGTTCACCCGCCAGCAGCGCCGCGAAGGGATGGCCCGCGCCGGCGGACTGTGCGAGCTGGAAGCCGGCTTCGGGCGCCGCTGTGGCCGCCCGGCCGAACATGGCGACCACTTTTACCCGTGGTCCAAGGGCGGCTCCACCAGCCTGCAGAACTTCGTGGCGGCCTGTGCCAGGTGCAACGGCGCCAAGCGTGCCAGGATCCCGTCTCCAAGCCAGCAGCGCCGGATGGAACGACGACGGCGCGACTACCTGCCGCCGTCGTCCTCCGTCAGGGTGGGCGAGCGCCAGCCGCTGCCCTAGGAGTGCCTTGAGCCGAGGGATCATACGCTTGCCAGCGCTAGTTTGCCGGGTCAGCGGCTGACGTTCCCGGCCTTCGACAAGGTGAAGATCCCGTAGCGCATCGCCCCGGTGCGGTAGGCCAGGATCAGGCGGGGAATGCCCAAGACGGCACCGCGGTGGCGCGCGCGCAGGGCCAGCCGGCGGGTCTCGCGGTCGACGAGCAAGGCCTTCAGGAGCCGTCGAGCGCAGATCATCCACGTTCGGGCCACGCGGCGGCTGACGTCCTCGTAGCCGGTCACCGTGAATCCGGCCGCCACAGCCATCGCCTCGTATTCCTCGCGCGTGCCCATCGAGGGCAGGCGCCCTTCACGGCAGATCGGCTCGAGCAGGTGGCGGACTTTCCACCCGCTGGCGTCGGGCCCGGCAAGCCACGCGCAGATGACGAAGCGGCCCCCGGGCGCCAGCACGCGGTGCGCTTCCGCGAAGAACCTGGGCTTGTCCACCATGTGCTCGCTCGACTCAATCGCCCAGGCGGCGTCGGCCGACTCATCGGGAACCCCGTTGCGGAGCCAGTCGCGGACATGGACGTCCACGCCCGGCACGGGATGTCCGGCTGCGTAGCGGGCCTGCCCGGCGGACAGCGTAAAGCCCGTGACGCGGACCCCGCGCGTCCCTGCGAGCTGCCTCGCCGTGGCGCCATATCCGCAGCCGATGTCGACACACACCTCCCCGCGCACAAGCCCCAGCCTGTCGCCGACTGTGACCGCCAGCGCCTCGACGGCTTCGGCGGGCGTCTCGCGGCCCGTCGCCCAAAGCCCGTGATGGACGTGCTCTCCCCACACCCGGCGGTAGACGGGATCGAGCTCATCGTAGTGATCCGCCACCGCCTCGGCGTTCTGGGAAATATCAGGGACGATCACGCGATGACCCTACAACGGCGCTCCACCGCGAAGGAAGGGGAAGGACGACGACGGGACTCGCCTCCCGCCGTCGTCCTTCCTCACCCGGCAGGCATCAAACGAGAGGGGTGATGGGGTTTACGGAGAACGGTACGGCCAGCATCGGCTGCACCGCGTCCACGAATTCCTTTACATGGGCTTCGTCGTTGTGGGCCTCAAGGTCGGCGTGGCACACCCATCCCTCAATGAGGACGAAGGTACCTGGCCTGTGATCGTCGGAGAAGACGGTGTATTCCAGGCATCCGGGGTCTTTTCGGCTCAAGGATTGCAGCGCGATGAGTGCATCATTGAGCGCTGTGTCCTGCCCTAATTTGGCGGTGAATACTGGCATGAGCCAGACTTCAGCATCGTCTTGGCGGCCTGTTGTGTGTGGCATTTTTACGTCCTCGGGTTGTCCGGTGCCTGTGGGAGGGGCGGACTGTTGGCCGCCCCTCCCGGTGGGTTATGCGTCGATTTGCGGGACCTCGACCCAGGTTTCCTTGGCCGCGGACTCGACGATGGCGTCGTCGATGAGCGCCACCTGGTAGCCGTCTGCGAAGTTGGGGCTCACGCTGCCGCCTTCTGCGATGGCCTTGAAGAAGTCGTGGGCCTCGATGATCTTTGTTTCGCCGTATCCGATGCCGAGGGCCGGGATGGGCCAAAGCGCGTCTCCGTAGGGGTGTGCCGGCCCGGTGTAAACGGTTCGGAATCCGCGGCGGTCACCGGGATCGGACGCGAAGCAGACCTGCAGTTCGTCGCGCCGCTCGTAGTTGAACACGATGCTTCCCTCGGTCCCGTGGATTTCGAAGGTGATGTAGTTGTTCCTTCCGTGGGCGTTGCGGGTTGCTTCCACGGAACCCACGGCACCGTTGGCGAAGCGGATCATGGTCATGACTTCGTCGTCCACGTCAACCGGCCCGCGGGGGCCTTCTCCGCCGCGTGTATTGCCGAGTGCATCGGCGCCGCCGGTTTGGAGCGGCCGCTCGGGGATCCAGGTGGCCATGAGGGCATTGACGGCGCTGAACTCGCCCACCAAGTACCTGGCCATGTCGATGACGTGCGTTGCGATGTCCCCGAGGGTGCCGGAACCTGCAATGGATTTCTGGAAGCGCCAGGACAGCGGGGAGTTGGGGTCGGCGCTCCAGTCCTGCAGGTAGGTGCCACGGAAGTTGAGGATTTGTCCGATTGCCCCTTCCTCGATGTATTTCTTTGCCAGGGCAACTGCGGGGGTGCGCCTGTAGTTGAAGGCCACCATGTGGACGATGTTCTTGTCTTTGACGGCGTCGTACATCGCTTTGGATTCTTCACCCGTACGCGCCAAGGGCTTTTCGCAGATGATGTGCTTGCCCGCTTCGGCGGCGGCGATGGCAATCTCGGCGTGGAGGTGGTTGGGCGTGGCGATGTCCACGACGTGGATGTCCGGATCGTCAATGATGCTGCGCCAGTCCGCGGTGGAGTTTTCGAATCCGAAGCGGCGGGCCGCTTCGGCGGCGAGATCCGGGTTGGCTTCGGCGATGACTTTGCGGACCGGGAGCGCCGGTGCGGGCCAAAAGAACATGGGCATGGCGGCATAGGCCAGGGAGTGGGCTTTGCCCATGAAGCCGCCTCCGATGAGGCCGACGTTGAGGTTTTGCATGTGGATCGTGTTCCTTCCGGAAGGCAGGGCGTTGCCATCTATGGCAGTCCCGGCGGTTGAAATTAGTGAGAGAGGAGATTTTCGAGGTACTTCTTGCTGAGGACGGCTGCTTCGCGGGGGTCGCCGTCGTAGTTGTCGAGTTCGACCATGAGCCAGCTGTCGTATCCGCTTTCCCGGATGGCGGCGATGATGTCCGGGAAGTCCAGCTCGCCCTGGCCCAGTGGCAGGAAATTGAAGGGGTCCTTCTGGAAGTCCTTCAGGTGGACGTGCTGGATCCTGTCGGCGTACTTCCGGATGACGGCGGCCGGGTCTGCTCCGCCGGCCGCAAGGTGGGCGGTGTCCGGGCAGAAGCCGATCCGGGTGAGCGGCATGAGCCGGTCCAGTTCCTCCGGGCTTTCCACGATGGTGCTCAGGTGCGGGTGGTAGCTTGCGGACAACCCGAAGCTTTCAGCGATGTCCGTGACGCTGTCCAGCGCTTCGCCGAGCCGGAGGTAATCCGCGTCGGTGGTGCCGGCGGCGCGGCGTGCTCCGCCGCCCACCACGAGCCGTTCCGCCCCAAAGCTTGCCGCCAGTTCGGCGGCGCGGTGGATGCGGTGCATTTCGTCCGGCAGGATGTCGGCGTAGATGAAGTTCGCACCGGTATAGACGCTTGTGAGTTCAACTCCGGCGGTCCTCAGGATTTCCTTGAGTTCTTCGGGCTTCCCTGCATATTCGGCCAGGTTGCCGTCAAACATTTCCACACCCTGGTATCCAGCTGATGCGATGTCCTGGACTGCGTCCCGCATGGACCCGTTGGTCAGGTAGAAGAGGTCCTTCACGCTCGTCACGCCCTGCGCATGGCCAACGACGCCGCCCCAGGTGATGGAACAGTAACCAAGTTTCATTGCTTCTGCCTTTCAGCTGCTGAGGAGGACTGGAGTAATTCGAGTGAAGCGTCAGGGCCGGGAACGTCCACCCATGACTGTTGTGCGGCGGAGGTGACCACCGCATCGGTGAGGAGGGCCGCGCGCAGGCCGTCCCGGAACGTGGGCAGGCCTTCCGGTGTTTGCCCCTGGACAGCTGCGTAGACGTCGGCCACGAACGAGTTGAAGCTGTCCTGGTATCCCTGGGGGTGGCCCGGCGGGAGTTTGGCGTACCGCCGGCCGCCGGGGGTGGTCAGTGTTTGCGGGCCGACGGCGATGTCCGAGCTGGACCCGGTGCCGCCCATGTGCAGGGTGTCCGGCCGCTCCTGGTTGAAGGAGAAGGACGCTTCGGTTCCGTCAAAGGAGAACCAGAGGCGGTTCTTGCGGCCCGGACTGACCTGGCTGACCACCAGGGATCCGGTGGCACCCTTGTCCGTCTCGAACAGGAGCGTGGCCCCGTCCTCGGTGGCAACGGAGGACAGCTGTCCGCCGGTTTCGCGTTCGTCGTAGGCCCGGCTGGTCTTTGCCACGAGCCTGGTGATTCTGTGCCCGGTGGCGAACTCCATGAGGTCGCACCAGTGCACGCCGATGTCACCGAAGGCCCTGGAGGCTCCCCCGAGCTTTGAATCGACCCGCCAGTTGGTGGCTTCGGCGCCGACCAGCCAATCCTGCAGGTAGGACCCGTGCAGCAGCCAGAGGCGGCCGGCGTCGCCGCGGAGGATACGGTCGCGGGCTTCGCGGACGGCCGGATAGAACCGGTACACGAACGGCACGCCCGTGACCACACCTGCCTGCTCGGCGAGCTCGGCCAGTTCCCGGGCGTCCTCGACGCTGGTGGCGAGGGGCTTCTCGCACACCACTGGTTTACCGGCGGCAATGGCTTTGCGTGCGAGGCCGGCATGGGTGGCGTTCGGCGTGCAGATGTGGATGACGTCCACGTCCGCACTTGCGATCAGGGCTTCAGCGGATTCGGCGGCGGTGCGGGCGCCGAGCACGGAGGCTGCTGCTTCGGCTGACGCCTGGCTGCTGCCGGCCACTGCGGTGACTACTCCGCCTGCTGCGCGTACAGCGTGGGCGTGGACAGAGCCCATGAATCCTGTTCCGATAATTCCTGCGCGAAGTTGGGAGGCCATGGCGGCTACTTCTTTCGGGCCAGGGCGACGGCCAGGATGATGATTGCGCCGCGGACCACCTGCTGCTGGCTGCTGTCGAGTCCGGCGAGGATCAGCCCGTTGTTGATCAGGCCGATCAGCAGGGCGCCGAAGAGGGTGCCGATGATGGAGCCGAACCCGCCGAAGAGGCTGGTTCCGCCCAGGATGACGGCGGCGATGGCGGAGAGCTCGTCCCCCGATCCCCACTGGAACCGGCCGGACTGCAGCCGTCCGGCGTAGAGCATGCCGGCAACGCTTGCCACCATTCCCGAGATCAGGAGTACTTGGAACTTGATGCGCTTGGTGTTGATTCCGGTGAATTCGGCGGCGTTGCGGTTGCCTCCGGTGGCCAGGACCTGGCGTCCGAACCTGGTGCGGTTCAGCACGACGGCGCCAATGGCGACGAAGATGGCGCTCCAGACCACCAGGCCCGGGACTGGGCCGAAGTTGCCGGATCCAAACAGCGTGTTGAAGGTGTCGTTCAGGATGGGCTGGGGCGCTGACGCCGTGATCCATTGGGCCACGCCGACGGCGATTCCCAGCATGCCGAGTGTCACCAGGAACGATGGGATGCCGAGGAGGCTGACGAGGGCACCGTTGATCGATCCGACGACGAGGCCGACGGCGAGGCCGGCGAGGATCCCGGGGACCAGGCCCCACTGGGAAAGGGCCATGGCAGTGCACACACTGGAGAGGCCGGCCACGGAACCAACGCTGAGGTCGATCTCGGCGCAGGCGATCACGTATGTCATGCCGACGGCGATGACGGTGATGGTGGCGGTCTGCCGGAAGATGTTCAGCAGGTTGTTGGGCGAGAGGAAGCCCTGGTCGCGGAGCAGAACCGCGAAGAAGAGGAACACCACGACGAAGCCGATGTAGATGACGTAGCGCCGCCAGTCGAGTTCCTTGAGGATGGTGCCGAAATTTCGGGGGGCCACGGTGTCCCGTGGCGCGGTGATGTTTGCGTTGCTCACTTTCAGACTCCCTGTACTGCAAGTTGGAGATATTCCTCGTCAGCGATCTCGCTGCGGGGGATGTCACGGATGATGGAGCCGTCCTTGACGACGAGGACGCGGTCGCTGACCGCGAGTAGTTCGGGGTACTCGGAGGAGATGACGATGACGCCTTTGCCGGCGCTGGCAAGCTCCCGGATCATGTCGAGAATTTCGCTTTTGGTGCCGATGTCCACCCCGGCTGTTGGCTCGTCAAGGATCAGGATGTCCGGATCCGTGCCCAGCCACTTGGCGATGACCACTTTCTGCTGGTTGCCGCCCGAGAGAAGCCGCACCGGCCGGTGGGGGTGCGCAACCTTCACTGCGAACCGTTTGATCAGCGACGAAGACAGTTCCTTCCCCTTCGCACCGTCCAGGAGGGGCCCCCGCTGGATCTGGCCGAGGAGGGGAAGCAGCAGGTTGTCCTGGACGGAATGCTCCAGGACAAGGCCCTGGGCCCTGCGGTCCTCCGGGATGAGGGCCACTCCGGCGTTGATGGCCTGCTGGGGCGAGCCCATGCTGACCTTCTTGCCCCGCAGGAGGATTTCGCCGCTGTCCACCTTGTCGATGCCGAACAGGGCACGGGCGAGCTCGGTCCGGCCGCTGCCCATCAGTCCGGCAAGGCCGAGGATTTCACCGGGCCGGAGCGCGAATGAAACATCCCGGACCCGTTGCCCGGCAGTGAGCCCGCGGACTTCCAGCAAGGGCGCCCCGTCCTGGGCCACATGATCACGGGCACGGTAGGACAGCTGGCCTTCGATCTTCTTGCCAACGATGCCTTCCACGATCTGTTCGGGCGTGACATCCGTCAGTGGCGCGGTGAGGAGGTGCCGGCCGTCGCGGAGGATGGTGATGCGGTCCGCGAGCCGGTACACCTCGTCCATGCGGTGGGAAATGTAGATGATGGAGATGCCCCGCTGCTTGAGGCGGTCAATCAGTTCGAAGAGCGCTTCGGATTCATGCCGGGCGAGGCTGGCCGTGGGCTCATCCATGATGAGCACCTGGGCATTCTGCGCGAGTGCCTTGGCGATCTCGGTCAGCTGCCAGTAAGCGGTGCCGAGCCGCGCGACTCCGGCGCGTGGATCGACGTCGACCTCCATCTCACTGAAGACTTCCTTGGCCCGGCGCACCGAGGCACGGTCGTCGATGAGCCCGCCCGTGCCGAGCGGTTCGGCGGCAAGGAAAATGTTCTGCGCAACGGTCAGGCTCGGTACCAGGCTGAACTCCTGGAAGACCATGCCGATCCCGGCGGCCTTTGCGTCCTGGATCGAGTTGATGGCGGTGGGCTTGCCCCCGATCAGGATCTCGCCGGCGTCTGCCTGGTAGACGCCTTGGAGGATCTTCATGAGCGTGGACTTCCCTGCGCCGTTTCCTCCTGCGAGCGCATGGACTTCACCCTTGCGGACGTCGAAACTGACATCCTTCAGTACGGGTACGCCGTTGAAGCTCTTGGAAATCGAGCGCATTTCGACGACATTGTCTGCGGTATTCATCGTTGCCCTTTCGGCGCGGTGCGGGGACGGGGGTCCCCGCACCGCCGGGTTTTGGCTACTTCTTGTAGGAGTCCTGGATGTCCTTCGGGGCGTCCTCGTGGTAGACCTGCTTCCAGGCATCCAGGACGTTGGAGTGGTCAACCGGGAGGGCGCTCAGCGCCACGTAGGCGGGCTCCTGCTTGCCGATGAGTGCCCCTGCGGCGAGCCGCGCTTCGGTGACGCCCTGATCGAACGGCACCTGGGCTCCCAGGCCTACGACGAGTTCGTCCTTGGCCAGGGCAATCGCGACGTTCTTGCCGAGGTCCTCGGTGGCGATCTTCAGGTCCGGCCGGCCGGCGGCCCTGGCTGCGGCCATGACGCCTTCTGCGGGGACATCCCAGACCGCCCAGATTCCGGAAAGGTCGGCGTACTTGCTGAGCATTGCGTTCGCGGCGGCCTGGGCATCACCGGCGAAGTCCGGACCGGCAATTCCCTTTTCCTCGACGATCTTGATATCCGGGTATTCCTTGGTAATGGTGTCCTTGAATCCCTGGTAGCGCTGCTTGGTCACGAAGAAATCGGCCTGGTGGAAGACGACGCCGATTTTCCCCTTGCCGCCGAGGGCCTTGGCCATTTGGTGGGCCGAGACCACGCCGTTGCCGTAGTTGTCGGCGGAGACAACAGAGACATAGTCTTTGCCGGCCGTGAGGCCCTGAGGGATGTTGTCCATGAACACGAGCTTGGTTCCGGCATCCGCGACCTTCTTGTAGGCGGAGGCCGTAGCCACGGGATCCGTGGGGATGGAGACCATGATGTTGGGGCTCTGCGACATGACCGTCTCAATGTCCGAGACCTGCTTGTCCGGCTTGAAGTTCGCGTCAGTGGTGGCAATGACCTTGATTCCGAGCTTTTCAAACTCGCTCTTGAGCCCGTTGATCTGGGCGGTGGCCCAGTCGTTGCCGCCGTAGTGCATCACGATGGCAGCTTTGGCGTTGAGCGCCTTGACCTTCGCGATCTCGTCGGGAGTCAGGTCAGCTGTGGACGCCGGGGAGGGCGTCTCGCCGTTGGGGCCTTTGCTCAGGACCTGCCCCTTGATCGCGTCAAGGGCCTGCTGGGCCTTGCCGGACACACCGGCGTCGGGAGCATTGGACGAGGCCGTTGTGGAACCGCTGCAGGAAGCGACGGAAAGGGACAGGGCTGCGGCAAGTGCCACGAAGGGAAGCCTGCGGATCATCATTGTTCTCCAGTGCTTGGGGTGGGTTGGGGTGGATGCCTGGGGTTCAGGCGAGGGCAATGGCAAGGGCCGGCGGGACCGGGGACAGGACGAGCCCGCCGGAGGCCGAGGCTGTGCGGATGGCAGTGGCCTTGTCTGAGGCTCCCAGGAGCGCCTCTGCATGGACCTTGTCGACGAAGAAGCCCAGGGAACACGGGCCGTGGTGGGCTTGAACCCACTTCACTGACTCGTTGGCCGCCTTCGCCATGTCGCCGTCCGCTTCCGCGGCCGGGCGTTCAATGGTGGACACTGATGCGGGTTTGCCTGCGTTGTCGACGGAGACCAGCAGGCTTGCCCAAAGACGATTTTCTTCAAAGATTCCAATGACCGCCGAGGAGCCGGCAGGGACGAAGGTGCGGACTGCGAGTGCCAGATCGCCGGGCGCTGTGTCCCTCAGGAGTGCTTCGAGATTCGCCCACTGGTTCTGGTCGATGTCCCGAGGTCCGGAGTTCGGCTCAAGCGCGAGTTCGTCCACGATACGGCTGGTCATTCCCGCGCCTTTCATCATTGAAAAATCTTCTCCGTAAACGATTACGATCAAGCCGTAAACGTTTACGGACATCATCGTAAACGTTTACGGAGATACGTGTCAAGCATCACATCGAGGGCAGTTTCGGGCACGGGGAAATCCCGGCAGACGTAAGATCAAAACGCACCGAACCGAACGGGATCAAGGGGTTTCCGTTTGCGCTGTGCAGGACAGGAGAAAGTGTGGCAGGCAGAGCTGTTCCCCACGACGCGAACGAGGGGCTGCACGATGCACCACTGCGCCGGAAGCCCACCATCAACGACGTGGCAGGCATCGCAGGCGTTTCCTTTGGCACGGTTTCGCGGGTACTCAATGACGCACCGGACGTGAGTGCGGCAACGCGGCAGCGGGTTCTGCAGGTGATCAAGGACATCGGGTACCGCAGGAACCGGGCAGCCACGGCGCTGGTCACCAGCCGGTCCACGTCCATCGGTATCCTGTCGGACGGCTCCCCGCGGTTCGGCCCGGTGGGGACGCTCATGGCCCTGGAGAACATTGCGCGCAAGAAGGGGTATGCCACCACCGTCATCAGCGTCGAGCAGCCCTACGAGGAGTCAGTCCAGGACGCGCTGGACACCCTGGACGATACCGGGGTGGGGGGAATCATTGTCATTGCCCCGGTGGTGGACATGGCAGCAGCAGTATGGAATGCCACCTGCCGCGTCCCCGTGGAGATGATTGCGGCGGGAGCGTCGTCCACCCCCAACGTCTTCACGTACTCGGAGAACCAGGAGCTGGGCGCGCGGCTGGCCACCCAGCACCTGATCGACCTGGGCCACACCGACATCGCCCACTTCGCCGGCTCCATGGAGTGGTTCGACGGCCGGGTGCGCAAACGCGGGTGGGAGGCCGCACTGCGCGACGCCGGGCTGACGCCAGGGTTGTGCCCCGAAGGCGATTGGAGCCCCGGGTGGGCGTACGAGACTGCACTCCAGCTCGTCCGGGACCAAAAGGTACCCCAGGCGATCTTTGCCGCCAGCGACCACACCGCGCTCGGGCTGATACGCGCCTTCGCCGAACATGGGATCCGGGTGCCGGAGGACGTGAGCGTGGTGGGTTTCGACGACATTGAAGGCTCAGACTATTTCCTGCCTCCCCTGACCACCGTGCGCCAGGACTTCACGGCTTTGGCGCTCATGAGCATGGAGGTGCTCCTTGGTGCCATGGAGGGCCGGGACGTGGACCGCACCCCCATTGCCCCCACCCTTGTTGTCCGCGACAGTACCCGCCGGGCCAACTCCCCCAAGTAAGTCCGTCCGGCGGCAGCAGGCTTTCCAGCACCAGGCGGCAGGAAAGACGACGACGGGACTGGCCTCCCGCCGTCGTCCTCCTTCAGCCCGAAGGCACGGAGCACGCCCCCGCCGCGGCGCGCATGTGATGGGATGTCAGGCCAGGAGCCAGCGCTTCCAGCGGGGCTGCTCGGGTTCCGGTGCCGGTTCGGGTTCCGGCTTCTCCCCCAGGGCCAGTGCGGCCTGGATGATGTCGTCCGCGGTGAGCGTCATGACGGCCTCCCGGTCCAGGGCGTCGAGGCTTTGGTCCTCGTCCAGTGAGAGGCGCAGCGCCTGCCGGTTGAGCGCCTGCTCGAACAGGGTGCGGGCAAACCGTGCGTTGCCGGAGTCCTCCCCCGCGTGCAGCCCGAGGAAGATGCGGCGCAGCGTCTGGTCGGCGTCCGGTTCCAGCAGGTACTCGTGCTGGGCCAGCATCTGGTGGAAGATCGTCTGCAGAGCGTCCACCGAGTAGTCGGGGAAGGTGATTTCGCGGGCGAACCGGGAGCGCAGCCCGGGGTTGGAGAGCAGGAACTGCTCCATCAGCCGCGGGTAGCCGGCCACGATCACCACCAGGCGGTGGCGGTGGTCCTCCATCCGCTTGAGCAGGACCTCGATGGCTTCGGGGCCGAAGTCCATCCGGCTGTCTTCCGGGGACAGGGCGTAGGCCTCGTCGATGAAGAGGACGCCGTCAAGGGCGCGCCGGATCACCCGGTCCGTCTTGATGGCGGTCTGGCCCACGTATTGGCCCACCAGGCCCGAGCGGTCCACCTCCACCAGGTGGCCTTTCTGCAGCAGGCCCACCGCGCGGTACATCTCGGCCAGGAGCCGGGCCACGGTGGTCTTGCCCGTGCCCGGGTTTCCCAGGAACACCAAGTGCTGTGAGGTGGCCACTTCCGGCAGTCCGTGGGCCTTGCGGCGGGCCTGCACCTGGAGCAGTGCCACGAGCGCGCGCACCTGTTCCTTGACGGTTTCCAGTCCCACCAGGGCGTCGAGTTCGGCCTGCAGCTCGGACAGCGGCCGTGCCGGCCCCAGCTTGGGGCCCATGAGATCGCCCATCAGGTCGTCCACGCGCTCGGATCCGGGCAGCTTGAGCTGATCGGTCAGGTGGCCGATGGTTTCGCGCAGGTCATCAAGCGGGTTGCGGCTAAGAGCCATGCCTCCACTGTAGACCCCGGCTGGGCCCGGCAGGTTCCGAGAGGCCCACCACCGTCACTGCCTACAGGGAGGCGCCGCCGCAGATTACGTAGTTTTGGCCCGTAATGGACTTGCCGTGCGGGCCGAGCAGGAACGCGGCCATTTGCTGGTCATCCAGGCGAAGGGGGAGACGGGTCAAAGTAAAAGTTGATGTCTGCCTCCATCCGACCACCCTTGCACCTGATAGCGACGTGCGTCCAAACAACAAGCGCAGAACGCCTCATCGGTCGTGCATGTCCATTACAGGCGTTGGTGGGCCACCGGGCAAGATCTTCCAAGGTTTGTCGTGGGTGTCGCCTAAAGTAAAAGCCGACGATGTGACGCGCCAAACACGGGGCCCGAATGGACTTTTACGCCATCAACTCCCTGCGGGAAAACCATGCAGGCTGGTCGCTGCTCCGCGCCCAGAATGCGCCCCTGGCATTGACGTTTTTCATGGCCGCGTTCACCGGCCCCAACCAGCGAAACCTGGGCCGGCAGGAGCTGATCGACGTCCTGGATGACGTCCTGTTCGGTCTGCGGGACAGCGAAGGCGCGGACAGGTTCCCACGCCCCGCGGGTGAATACCTGGACGAGTGGGCCGCTGACGAGCGCAAATGGTTAAGGAAGTACTACGTCCCGGGCGAGGACGAACCCCACTACGACCTCACGGCGGCGGCCGAGGACGTGGTCCGTTGGGTGGAGAATCTGCGCGGGCGGGACTTCGTGGCCACACAGTCCCGCCTGACCAGCATCTTCGCGGTGCTGAAGGAACTGGTGCAGCAGTCCGAGACCGACCCGGACGTGCGGCTCGCCGAGCTGCAGCATCAACGGGACGGGATCGACGCCGAGATGCAGCGGATCCGGGACGGCAACATCCGCGTCATGACCGGGCCGGAAGCGCTGGACCACCTCCAGCAGCTCACGGCCCTGGCCAGGGACTTACTCTCCGATTTCCGTGAGGTGGAGCAGAACTTCCGCAAGCTCGACCGGCAGGTGCGCGAGCAGATCGCCACCTGGGACGGCACCCAGGGTGAACTGCTGGAATCGATTTTCGACAACCAGCAGGACATCAGCAGCTCCCTCCAGGGCCGCACCTTCCAAGGCTTCTGGGACTATCTGATGTCGCCCCGGCTCCGCACCGAGTTGCAGGACCTGCTCCAGCGCGCCACACGAATCGAAGCGCTGGCCAAAACCGACAGCCTGCACGGGGTGGCCAACCTCCACCAGGACTGGCTGCCCGCCGTCGAACAGACCCAAGCCACTGTCCGGCAACTTTCCCAGCAGATGCGGCGGCTCCTGGACGACAAGGTGTTCCTTGAGAACAAACGCATCATGCAGCTGATCCGCAGTATCGAATCCGGTGCGTTGGGCACGCGGGAGGCACCGCCGTCGGGCGCTTTCATGGAGATTGAGGCGCCGTCCGTGGACGTGGTGCTGCCTTTTGAGCGGCCCCTCTATGAGCCCAGCCGGAAAGTCCTGGTGGACGACTCCGTTGAAACGGCAGACGACGCCGACGTTGACGCCTCGGCCCTGTTTGGCCAGTTCTTCGTGGACAAGGAACGCCTGCGCGCCAACATCGACGCCGTCCTGGCCGGGGCGGAGCAGGCCACGCTCGCCGAAGTCACGGACGCGTACCCGATCTCCCAGGGCCTGGCGGAGGTGGTGGCGTACTACCAGCTGGCCACCGAATCGGACTGGGCCACCATCAACCCGGAGCAGTCCCAGCACCTGACCTGGCAGCTGGGGGACGGCACCATCCGCGAAGCCACCCTCGAACAGATCATCTTCGGAAGGCCGGCATGAACCCCGCCACAGCTGAGACTGAAACCCACACACCGGAGGAGCTTCCCGCCGTCGTCACCCGGCTCTTCAAGGGCGTCCTGTACGCGGAAAACGATGAGAAGCTATGGCAGTCGCTGCTCGGCCTGACCTCGCACGTGCGCGACCACGTCTTGGTACTGGGCCTGGAGCTGGTCCTGGACGAATCCGAGGGCTACGCGTTCCTGCGCTCCAAGGATGATCCGGACGGCACGCTCCCCCGGCTGATCGCCCGCCGCACCCTGACGTTCAACGTCAGCCTGCTGCTGGCCCTGCTCCGCCGGCGCATGATGGAGTTCGACATCAACAGCAGCGAGGTCCGGCTCATCATGACCGGCCAGGACATCGCGGACATGGTCTCGGTGTTCCTGCCCGAGTCCAGCAACGAGGCCCGCGTCCTGGACCGGCTTGGGGCTGACATGAAGAAGGTCGTGGAGCTCGGTTTCCTGCGCAAGCTCAAGGGGCAGGCGGACACCTACGAGGTGGCACGGATCCTGAAGGCGTACGTGGATGCGCAGTGGCTGGAGGAGTTCGACGCGCGGCTGGCTGACTACCGGGCGACGCTCGCCGGTGAGGCGCCCAGCACAGCGCCGCCTGCCGGGGAGCGGACGTCCGGGCGCGGGAACGGGGATGACCGATGACGGCGGACCTGCAGGAGAGCCTGTTCAGCCTGGACGACACCGCGGACGACGCCGGCACTCCTCCGGGTTTCCGGCTGCACCGCCTCGAGCTGCTGAACTGGGGCACGTTCCACCAAGGCGTGCGAACGTTCCGGCTGGACGGTGCGAACAGCCTGCTCACCGGCGACATCGGTTCGGGCAAGTCCACCGTGGTGGATGCGATCACCACACTGCTGCTGCCGGCACACAAAATCGAATACAACAAGGCCGCCGGGGCGCAGAAGAAAGAACGCTCCCTGATGTCGTACGTCCGGGGCTTCCACAAGAGCGCCCGGAGCGCCGGCGGGGAGTATTCCAAGCCGGTGCCTTTGCGCCAGACGGGACAGTTGACCGTGGTGCTGGGCGTGTTCCACAACGCCGTGCTGGGCAAGTGGGTCAGCCTGGGGATTACGCTGTGGGCCACGCAGGAGGCGGGGCAGCCCAACCGCTTCTACTCGCTCGCGGAGGCGGACCAGTCCATCGCTGCGGACTTCAGCAACTTCGGCCAGGACCCGCTGAAGCTGAAGAAGAAGCTCCGCGCCGCCGGGGCCTCCGTCCATGATTCCTTCGAACCGTACTCGGCCGCGTTCAAGCGCCAGTTCGGGATCAGCGGCAACCAGGCCATGGAGCTGTTCCACCGCACGGTGTCCATGAAGCAGGTGGAGAACATCACCTCGTTCGTGCGCAGCAACATGCTGGAGGAGGACGACGTCGCCACCCGGATCAGCAACCTGATCCACCATTTCGACGACCTGAAGAAAGCCCACGATGCCGTCCTGCGGGCCAAGGACCAGATCGCCCTGCTGACACCCATCAAGGAGGGCGCCGCGCTGCACGCCGGGCTGACAGCGGACGACGACCTGGCCCGGAAACAGCGTGACCAGCTGCACCCCTGGTTCACGGACCGGAAGCTGCAGCTGAGCCTGGAGCACCAGGCGGAGCTGCATCAGACGGGCGTCCGGCTCAGGGAGGACTCGGCACGGCTGGACGGCGAGGTCAAGCATCTGCGCCGGGACCTGGCCGGGGTAGAAGAGGACATCCGGACAAATGGCGGTGGACGGCTCACAGCGATCGACGCCGAGCTGGCCGCATTGGCCGTCAAATCCGCCGAGCAGCGCCAGCGGTTCGAGGCCTACTCGGATGCAGCAGCGGAGCTTGGCCTGCAGGCACCGGAGGACCGTGTCCTCTTCGACGCGAACCGGGCCAGGCTCGCCGGGGTGGAACAGGAGTTGGCGGACCGGTCCAACGCGTTGCATGAAGAGCGGACCACACTGTCCATCAAGCAAACCGAACTCAACTCCAGGTCAGCGGAGATCAAAGCCGAGCTCACCAGCCTGCAGGCCCGGCGCAACCTGATCCCGCTCCCCCAGCTGGACATCCGCCGTCGGCTCTGCGAAGGCACCGGGATCACGGACAGCGACCTGCCGTACGCCGGCGAGTTGCTCAAGGTCCGGGACAGCGAGTCAGCATGGGAGGGTGCCGCCGAACGAACCCTGCACGGGTTCGCCCTCTCGCTCCTGGTCCCTGCGAAGCATTACGCCGCGGTCAGCAGCTGGGTGGACGCGAACAACCTCCGCGGGCGGCTGGTGTACCTGAGGATGGCCGACTTCTACGCGCCGCGGGCTGCCGAGCCGGGGACGCTGGCAGCGAAGATCGCCATCAAGCAGGGCACCCCGTTCCGGGACTTCCTGCAGGATGAGCTCAGCAGCCGGTTCGACTACTACTGCTGCGACAACCTGGCCGACTTCCGCCGCTACCCCAAGGCGCTGACGGCCAACGGCCAGCTCAAAGGCGGGCGCGGGCGGCACGAGAAGGACGACCGCAAGGACCTGGCGGACCGGCGCAACTACGTGCTGGGCTGGGACAACCACGACAAGATCGCCGGTTTCCGCACCGAACAGGATGAGGTGCACGGCAAGCTGAAAGTGGTGGCCGGCCAGCTGGATCGGGTCAATGGTGAGCTGGGGGCACTGGGCCGGCGGAACCGGCAGCTGGGCGTGGTGGGTTCCGTCGCTGAGTTTGGCGAGATCAGCTGGCAGGCCACGGCCCGCAGCATCGAGGACCTGAAGGCGGAGAAGCAAGCACTGGAAACCACCAGCGACGTCCTGCAGCAGCTCATGGCCAAGCAGGAGCAGGTCACGGCGGAGTTGGAGCGGCGGGAGGAGAAAGCGGGCAAGCTGCGGGAGCGGCTGGGCGCCAATGAAAAGGACGCGCGGGACATAGCGGAGGCAATCGAGGAGTGCCGAATGGTGCTGGACGCGACGCCGATGACGGACGACGACGGTGTGCTGGCCGCCGTCGGACGCCTCGCCGAAGCTGCCCTCGGGGACAAACTGCTCACGTACAAGAACACGGCCGCGGTGGAGAGCACCGTCCGGAACGGGCTGACGGACACCATCGACGCGCTGTCCAAGAGGATCGCCCGTGCGGCGGAGAGCACGGTCCGGCAGATGGCGGACTTCCGCAACAGGTACCCGAACGAAACCACCGACGTCGACGCCTCGCTTGAGGCCGCGGCGGACTACAACCGGCTGCTGGAGCAGCTGGTGGGCAACGACCTGCCCCGGTTCGAGGATCAGTTCAAGGATCTGCTGAACCGGAACACCATCCGCGAGGTGGTGGCGTTCAACGCGTTCCTGGACGGCAGGCGGCAGGACATCATGACGCGGATTGGTGAGATCAACCGGTCGCTGGCGGGCATCCCGTATAACACGGGCCGGCACATCCAGCTGGAGCACCAGGCGACGTCGGACCAGGACGTGCGGGAGTTCGGCAGTGACCTGCGGGCGTGTTCGGAGGGGACCATCGGCGAGACGGAGCAGTACTCGGAGCAGAAGTACCTGCAGGTGGAGCGGCTGATCGACCGGTTCCGGGGCCGGGAAGGCCTGACGGACCTGGACCGGAAGTGGACGGCGAAGGTGACCGATGTCCGGAACTGGTTCACATTCTCGGCGTCGGAGAAGTGGACAGAGACCGGCGAGGAGTACGAGCACTTCACGGATTCCGGCGGCAAGTCCGGCGGCCAGAAGGAGAAGCTGGCGTACACCATTCTCGCGGCGGCGCTGGCGTTCCAGTTCGGCCTGGGGTCCGGCAAGGGAGCGGGCAGGAACGCAGGCAGCGGGAGGAGTTTCCGGTTCGTGGTCATCGACGAGGCGTTCGGACGCGGCTCCGACGAGTCCGCCCGTTACGGTCTGGAGCTGTTCCAGCGGATGAAGCTGCAGCTGCTGATCGTCACTCCCTTGCAGAAGATCCACGTGATCGAGCCGTTCGTCTCCCACGTGGGCTTCGTGGCCAACACCAATGGCGACGATTCGCACCTTCGCAATATGACCATCCAGGAGTACCGCGAGGAGAAGGACCGGCGTGGCCACTAAGGTATGGACCACCCTGGCAGCCCTGCGTGCGCAATCACTGAAGGCGTGGAGCAGCGGTTCGCTGCTCCGGGAGGTGCTGGAACCCAGCGGACTGTACCCCCGCCGTCGTCCGTTGAAACGGCCGACGGCGGCAGAACTGCTCAGCGATTACGCTGCCGTCCGCGCGTGGGCAGCTGAGCTATTTTCCGGGGCAGATGCCTACTCTTTGGAGACCGTCGAGACCGGGCGCCGGACCGCAGGGGCCAACTCGCTTCCCTCCGCGGCTGTCTTTGCCACTGTTGAGGACGAGATCGGCTTTGTTGGGAAGGCGCGGGAGGCCGCCGTGTTCCGGTCACTGACCGAGGGCCTGGCCGGACTGGATCCCCAGCTGGTGGACTTGGCAGCGAGGCAGCCGATGAAGCTTCTCGAGCTGGGGCCGGACGCCTTGACCGCCGCGCGGGTGGCGCTGTGGCTGCGCGGCAACCCAGCACCGAGAATATATGTCCGGCAGTTGGGGCTTCCCGGCGTGCACACAAAGTTCGTGGAGCGGAACCGGCAGGTCATCGACCACATGCTGGCCGCCGTCGGACGCGTTCCCGGAACCGGGGAAGCGGAAACCGGCGAGGATGGCACCGAAGCTGCGGAACAGGAGGTGCCGCTGGGTAACGGCGCCGGCCGAACCCCCGCCGCGAGATTCGCCAGACGCCACGGGTTCCTGCATCCGCCGGAACTGGTCCGCTTCCGGCTCCTGGATCCGGACGCTGACCTGTTCGGCGGCGCCCGGGACATCACGTTGACAGCCGAAGCGTTCAGCAGGTTGCGGCTGCCGGTGGAGACCGTCATTGCAACGGAAAACCAGGTGAATTTCCTGGCGCTTCCTGACCGCCCGGGGACGCTGGCGCTTTACGGGGGCGGGTACGGATTCTCTTCCTTGCGGGACGCCGCTTGGCTCCGGAACTGCCGGGTCCTCTACTGGGGCGACATCGACACCCACGGCTTCCGGATCCTCGACCAACTCCGGGCAGTCCATCCGCACGTGGAGAGTGTGCTGATGGACCAGGAGACGTTGCTCGCCCATCGGGACGCCTGGGGT
This sequence comes from Pseudarthrobacter sp. fls2-241-R2A-127, assembly GCF_030209355.1. GTDB lineage: Bacteria > Actinomycetota > Actinomycetes > Actinomycetales > Micrococcaceae > Arthrobacter. Next base: position 31,029 of record NZ_JARVSF010000023.1, on the reverse strand, counting down.
GCCGAGCCATCACCCGCCCGGGCAGCGCTGTGCCGGTTAGCGCCAGCCGAAGCTGCGCTGTATGAAGCACTCGTCAGCGGCACCTTCGGTGCGGGCGTTCGTCTGGAGCAGGAGTTGATCAACTGGGACTGGGCGCTCGGTCGGCTGTCATCATGATCTGCCTTGGCGCGCGAATGCTACGATTGCTACGGAGGTGCAGGAATGACAACAATCCCCCACCGAGAACTGCGGAACCAAAGCAGCAAGATCCTGGAACGGGTCAAAAACGGGGAAATCATCGATGTCACAAACAATGGTGAAGTGGCCGCCACCCTGATCCCGCCTGCAGCCTCATCTTTCGAGCGTCTGCTCAGGTCCGGCAGCGTGCGGCGGGCATCCGAAAGTCCTGTCGATTTCCGGCTGCTCGAGCGAGTGACCTCTGATGTCGGCACAAAAGAGATGCTTGACGACCTTCGCGGTGACCGGTGATCGTCTATGTGGACACCTCGGCCGCCTTGAAGCTGGTGGTCGAGGAACCGGAGTCCGGTCCCACCGCGGATTTTCTCTCATCCGCCGGACAGAGGGGTGAGCGGCTTGTGGCCTCGATGCTCCTCCACGCCGAACTGCACTGTGCGGCCAACCGCCGGGGCCTGCCGCCAGAACTGGTCAACGATGTGCTGGACGGAATCAACCTCGTGGACCTGACACGTTCAGACCTCCTCTACGCCGCCGCACTCCCGGGTAAATTGCGCAGCGACGATGCGATCCACCTTGCCGCTGCCATCAGGCTTGAGGCACAGGCTTTGGTCGCCTTCGACCAGGAGCTCGTTAGGGCAGCGACTCAGGCAGGACTCCATACGGTTAGCCCAGGCGGCGGCTAACCCTGCCGCCGGGCGCTCCTCATAGGTGGCAGCCTTGTGCAGCGTGAATATTCCGTTGCGCATCGCCCGGTGCGGTAGGCCAAGATCAGGCGGAGCGTGCTCCTCCCGCCGTCGTCCTTCCCCTGCCATCCTTCCGCCGGAACCTACGGGTGCACCAGCACCTTCACCGCCGTGTCCTTGTGGTTGATGAGGGTGTCGAAGCCCTGCTCCACCAGGTCCTCCAGGGCGATCCGGCCGGTGATGAACGGCTTCAGGTCCACCTTGCCCTCCTGCACCATTTTGATGACAGCGGGGTGGTCGCGGACGTAAGCGATGGTGCCGCGCAGGTCGATCTCCTTGAGCACCAGCTTCTGCATGTCCACGGTGACGGGTGCGCCCCAGATGGACACGTTGACCACCACGGCGCCGGGCCGGACGGCGTCGAGCATGGTGTCCAACACCGCGTTCACGCCCGCACATTCGAACGCGACGTCGGCCCCGGTCCCGCCGGTGAGCTCCCGCACCCGTGCCGGGACGTCCTCCTTGCTTGGGTCCAACACGTGGTCGGCCACGCCGCTGGAGGTGGCCTTTTCTTTGCGCGCCTGGGTGAGCTCGCTGATGATCGTGGTCACCCCCATGCCCTTCAGGACCGCGGCGGTGAGCAGCCCGATCGGCCCGGACCCGCCCACCAGCGCCGTGTCGCCCGCCTTCACGCCGCTGCGGGCCACGGCGTGGTGGGCTACGGACAGCGGCTCGATCAGCGCCGCCTCATCGAGCGGAATGTCCCCGATAGGGTGCACCCACCGCTGGTCCACCACGATCTTCTCGCTCAGCCCTCCCCCGCCGCCGGACAGCCCGATGAAGCCCATCTGCCGGCACAGGTGGTAGCTGCCCGCCTGGCACATGTCGCAGGTGCCGTCCACAAAATAGGGTTCGACGACGACGTTGTCCCCCTTCGCCAGGCCCGTCACCCCTTGACCCACCTCGGAGACAGTCCCGGAGAATTCGTGCCCCAGGGTCACCGGGGATTCCTCGTGCGAGAGTGGGTGCGGATGGCCCGGTGCCGGGCAAAAGATGGGCCCTTCCAGGTACTCATGCAGGTCGGTGCCGCAGATACCGCACCACGCGACGTCGATCTTCACCGCCCCGGCGCGGAGTTCCGGCTCCGGGATGTCCTCGATGCGGATGTCCTTGCGGGCGTGGAATCGTGCTGCCTTCATGATGGCTCTTCCTTTAGCGGGTGTGGTGGCTGGACTGCAGTTCGTACACCGGCGTCTCCAGCCCCTCCATCCGGGCCTTGAGCTGCAGGGCCAGGTAGGAGGAGTAGTGCCGGCTCTGGTGCAGGTTGCCGCCGTGGATCCAGAGGTTGGGGACATTGGTTGGTTTCCACATATTGCGCAGCTCCCCCTCCCACGGGCCAGGGTCTTTTGGCGTGTCTGAGCCGTATCCCCAGCACTTGCCAACGCGGTCCGCGATTTCGGGCGAGACCAGGTCCGCCAGCCACCCGTTCATGGACCCGTAGCCGGTGGCGTAGACGATCAGGTCGGCCTCCAGCTCGGTGCCGTCGTCCATCACCACGGCGTTGCCGGTGATCTTGGCGGTCCATGGCGCTGGGCATCAGCCCGGACAACACAGCCCGCGGCACCTGCACGATCCATCCGAGGTGCTGCAGCTGCGGCGGGAGCACCAGCTGCAGCGGGTGATGCCGGCGCTCCAGGACCTGCTGGCCGACGATTCCAGTTCCGGCCGGCACCTGCTGGTGCTCACCGACGCCACCGGCGAGATCCTGTGGCGGGTGGGCAGCCGGGAGGCGCTGCACCGGGCGGACCGGCTGGAGTTCTCGGAAGGTGCGGACTGGTCCGAGGCCGGGATCGGCACCAACGCCATCAGCGAGGCGCTGGTCACCGGCGCGCCGGTGCAGCTGTTCTCCGCCGAACACCTGGTCCGCACCCACCACGACTGGGCCTGCACAGCGGCGCCCATCACGGATCCTTTGACGGGTGGGTTGCTTGGTGTGCTCGATGTTTCCGGGCCGCTGGACACCATCAGCGCGGACACGCTGCGGATGGTGCGGTGCGCGGTCCGGGCGGCGGAGTCGCTGCTGGGAACGCCCGACGGCGGCACCTCCTTAGGTGCGGCATCTCCCGTGCATGCGTCCCGGCAGGCTGTCCAGCGGGCTGGTGTGGTCGTGGAGCGGCTCGAGCTGCTGGGCGACAAGCCAGCCGCGGTGTTTACCGACGGGAGCGGGGTGCCGCTGACGCTGCGTCGGGCGGAGATCCTGGCGCTGCTGGATTCCCGGTCGCAGGGCTGGAGTGCTGAGGAGCTTGCGTATGAGCTGCGCGGCGACGCGGGCACGCCCCACGCCATCCGGACGGAGATGTTCCGGGTGCGGTCGATGCTGGGCGATGCCGTGGAGTCGAACCCGTACCGGCTTGCTGGCGGGCTGGCCGGGTGTTCGGATTCGGGGCGGGTGTTGCGGCTGCTGCGCGAAGGCCAGGTGGCGGAAGCGTTGGAGGCCTACCCGGCTCCCCTGCTCAGCCGGTCGGGCGTTCTGGCGGTGCAGCTTCTGCGGGACCAGTTGGACCTGGCGGTTGGGGCGGCTGTAAGGGCCAGTGGGACGCCGCGCTGCTGGTTCGATGGTTGTCCACGGATATGGGTGCCGCGGATTTTGAAGCCGTCGAAGCCCTGCGTCGGCTGGTGGGGCGAGGGGATCCCCGGTATCTGGCCTTCCGCTCTTCGCCCGCTCTCGGTCGTTGAGCCGCCAAGGGGACGGTTCCAGAAAGGCGCAGTTTCGCTCCTGCGATGGAAGCCGCTCAGGTGGCCGACTTTTCTATCGGAAGCCCTGCCGCCTTCCACTCGGGGAAGCCCTCTTCAAGCCTGACGGAACGGCGCCCTTCGTCCGTGAGCAGCCGAACGGCCTCGTCCGCGTAGACGCAGTATGGGCCGCGGCAGTAGGCAACGATTTCGCTCCCTTGGGGAACGGGCAGGACCGGCTGGCCCGCACCTACGGCGGGGCAATGGCGCTGGGCAACGCTCACCCTGAGGCGTCGCTGCAGCAGCGCACCGGCGAGGCGTTCGAGCAGAAGCATGCCATTGCCCGTGGGCGGCGTCCGTGATCCGGCCCGGGGAGAACATCTGTAAACAATGGTGAAGGCGTCGCGTATGAACGCGGCTGGCGCGAGCGAGGGGGTTCCCGAAGCGGGTTTGCGGCCATGAACGATGGAGTCGCGTAGTTCTTCTTCCGCCAATTCTTCTAACTCCGCTCCTCACCCCAGCCGTCGCCAGGCTGGCTTAGCTAGTGGAGGACCAGATGTGGGCTTTGTACATCCCCGGACGAGGTTGCCCATCACGGTCAAGATACCGGGGACGCCTTCCCAGATAACGGGGCTAAGAGGGGACCAATCGCAAGAGTAGCCTGTTGCAACGCAGCGGTGGTATTCCAACCCAAGCGGCACAGCACGGAAAAATTAGCTCGAGGCGTCCCGAATTACTGGACTACGCACTGGGTAATTCGGATCAAAACGTTGGACCAGCCAATTCACCAGAATCTCCGCTGCCTCAGACCACGCTAGGGCTTTTGATGCCGTAACAGTTTCTCCTTCCCCATGCGCAATCTTCTTGCGTGCCGATACCAACGCGCCAAGTTGGCTTTTGAGCAGATTGTCGTCCTGAGCGAACAATGTCTCGAGCTCCGTGTGCCAATCCGGATGAAAGGACTTGACAAACTCGAGGAGCTGGTTGGGCATAACGCCTTGTCCGTTTCTGAGGTGAAGCCGGATACGTCTCACTACTTCATCTGACGCCTTAGTCGCCGAAAAATAATCTGCAACGTCGTCGCGGACCGCTTCGATGTAGCCGGCGGACCGAACCACCAGATATCTAGCCATAGCACGTTGGACGATATCGGGAGTGGAAGATCGCATGTCCCTGACTGCAGACTGAGTGTCTCTGAGGTCGATTCGCCGCTGAACAAGGGACGCGGACAGAAAATTAGTCATTCTATTCTGAGAGCGCTTTAGTGGCTAGTTCGAGACGAGAATGTGTTGAATCCTTGTCCGCGGTGAACCTAGTTGTTGCGGAGACGAATTCTGGGTCCAGCTTTAGGCCCGCTACGCGATGTGCGAGGTCTTTTGCGATATTGCCTGCGCTAAGCGCGCGCATAGTACCCACAAAGATGGCCTCGGATTGGGCGACGTTTGGGGTGTTTCCTCCGGGTCGCCGTAGGGCCTCGGGTCCAACATGTCGGGCGAGGGCTCCGGAAGCCTCCGCGAATAGTTTGCCCGCCTGTACAACCGGCGCAGTCACTGATCGGTGTTCGGCGGCAAATTTGTTGAGAAATCCTTTCAGCGGTTTCGTGTAATCAGGCGCGCCAAGATAAAGTGCCAAGATGCGCATTATGAGCTCTTGATCACGGATTCGTACCGACTTCTTTCCATAAAGCTCGCGCCAGGCTGCATCCTGATTCAATGTTTCCAGATGATCAATAAGCGGACCGGCATAGAGCGCTACCCTGATTTCGTGGGGCGTAAGCTGTGTGCCACCAGAGTTTAATCGCTCAAATATCTGGTATATCGCATCGTCAACTTCGGCGGAACCATCGGCAATAACAATCGTTCCTTGCAAAAATGAATCGTCCAGCTTAAACTTAAGATTTTCATCAAGAGTCTTGTATGACAATCCAGCAAATTCGTCACCAACATTATTTAAGGTGAACTCCTTACCATTATGAAGTCCATCATAAAAGTGCCGTAGTGTAACGAGGCGCTGCTGACCGTCAAGTACGAGCATGCGATTGTCGGTCTGCCGGATCAAGAAAATCCCCGGAACAGGATAGCCCAGTAGTAGCGATTCAATAAAACGGTCCATCTGAGCCTTTGTCCAAACAAAGCCTCGTTGGAATCCTGCCGTAGTGATGCGACCGTCCGTACCACCAAACTGGGGAATGAGCATTGATTCTCGCTGCAGGCGGGAAACCAGGCCCGCCACATCGAAATCTTGAGTTGTATATGTTACAGCTACGGGAGCGCCCTCTTTCTCAACGAGGTCCTGCAACTCATCCTCGGTTAGAATTCTTTCCAGCGGGTCGTATTCCTTGCTAAATTCCGCAGATTCAATACTCATAAGGCAAGACTATCCGATTTGGGGCGTGCCGGATTTCTCTGATCCGGATGGCAAACCTCTGGCTCCGTACGCCTGCTGTGCGGACGATCCGTTCCAGATGAACAGTCTCTCAAATAGTCCGCTGTTTATCCGGATGGCCGACGAGCACGACCGTGCGACGCTAGGGACGAAGCCGGGCGAAACTAGCACCCTGAATTAATGGCCACGCACCGATTTGAACTGCTGGGGCCAAGGGGTAGGTGGCAATCGAACTCTCGACACGACGGCAGTTGTACTCCTTCCCTTGTCAATGCTCCAGAAAGAGCCTGACGTGGCTGAGGAGATCTTTATCGGCCAACACTTCGCATTCCCAAACGTCTAGGTAGCCCCAGCCCTGGTCAACCAATTGAATGCGCTGTCTGGCGTCCCGTTCCTGATTCCGCTGTCGTTTGTCTGCCCAAAACTCACTGTTGCTCTTTGGTAAGCGTGATCCCACCGGACAATCGTGCCCATGCCAAAAGCACCCGTTAACAAAGATCACCTTCCTGCGCCCCGGGAATACTAAGTCCGGCCGTCCGGGCAACCCGCGATCATGGAGGCGGTATCGAAGCCCCTCGCGATGCAACATTCGCCGTAGGAGCATCTCTGGCTTTGTGTCTTTAGAGCGAATTTTTGCCATGTGGGCACTTCGCTGTTCAGGGCTCATAAAGTCAGCCATGCTCATATTTTAGTTTCGTTCTGGCCGCTATGCCGTGCGTGCAGGGACCTGTTCCGAGGCCATAGTTCCCCTGTATTCTGCCAGCAGCCCCCAGAGAAGCGTGCCCACTGCAAACGACTGCCACGGTGATACTGCGTTCCCGACCTGGGTGTACTGGGGTACTTCCAACTTCCGCCGGTGCGCACCGGTGGTTTCCCTGCCCAAGAACTCGAATGAATCTGGAAAGCCTTGGAAACGGGCAAGCTCTCGAACTGTAAAGATCCGGGACTGCATGGGGTGGACATAGTCGTCCGGCAGTGTGACTACCGTTCTGCTCGGTTCGCTGGCACTAAGTACTTTCTGGCTGTGCTTCCTCGTCACAAGGCCAACAGCAAGTTCCACCAACTCGTCCAAGGAACGGATAGTCCTCGCCGCTGATGGCCTCGTCGAAAACTGAAGGTCCAAGGGAAGTTCGACGTTCGCCAAGGCACGCTTCGCCAGCGATTTCTGACCTTCCGGGTCCAAAGCGCTCATGTGGCTGAGCAGGCGCCCGTCGATGCCATGGCTGTGCATCATCCGGTAGAAAGAAAACCTAGTAACGACAAGGTCCGTGTGGCGTCTGGGTGTCTGGTTTGGAGGATCGTCGGGACTTTCGCGACGTTTGGGGCGTAGGGCCGCCTCGGCCTGCCTCAGGCCTGCTAAGTACTCGCCGTTCCTACCAGTGTCCGCAGCTTCCCAGCCGCCTAAATCGGAGATGGCATCACGGATAGTGAATGCACGACCAGACATGGTGGTGGGTACGGGCGCTAGGCGCGGGACGTCGCCCACCAGATCCGCAAAATCTGATTTCCAAATTCCGGGCGTCGCCAGTACCCCTAGTTCTCTCGCGACGTCACTCCGCAGGGCAATCAACATGAGCCTGGGCCGGAACTGGGGGGCTCCGTAGTGGACAGCGTTCACACGAACGGCTTGGACTACGTATCCAGATCCGATGTTGGTCAGTGCGGCCTGCAGCTGCGAGAAGGAGGATTCCTCGCCCTTTACGAAGCTTTGGCTCATACCAACAACGTTCTCAATCACAACCGCTTTTGGGGCAGTGCGTTCCACGAAGTCCAGGTACTCCCAGGCAAGCCGGTTCCGCAGGTCGTCCTTAAGCCTGCGGCCGGCAAGCGAGAACCCCTGGCACGGAGGGCCACCAACTACGGCATCAAGATCCTGCTCCTTGAATCTCTCGATGAGGTCATCATCAGCGAGCACCTTGGCCAGCTCACTTACCAGCACTTTGCCCTCGAACTGACGTCGGAGGCTGCGCTGCAGGTATTGCTGCCAGACACGCATGTCAGCCGCATCCGCGACATAGTTATGGAAAAAGGTTCGAGCCGCCATATCTGACTTCTCGACGGCAGCGACAAGTTCTCCCCCCGACCGCTCCATGCCCAACGAGAGACCACCACAACCCGAGAACAGGTCAACGAACTTCATCACTGATACATTGTGCCAGAGCTCGACCCCATTCCTTGGGCACGGCGCAGTGACGCGCGCGCATCAAAGCCCGTATCGCTCGTAGTACGGCACCACACTGATGAAGCGACCTTCGTCATAGCCCAGAGATTTGTACAAGACTTGGTGCTGGCGAAGGTCGGGAATTCTTCTGGGTACATCCGGCGAAAGGTCCGGCAGACCCAGGGAGGCAAGTTCACGTCCGCTAACGGACGGCACTTTGTGGATGAACCATGTCCGTAACGGCTGTCCGTAGTTCTCGCGGCCCTCCCTGAAATGCGAAAGATACTGGGACGCCAGCATGACCCCGTACCCGAACTGGCGACCTTGAAGCATCAAGTCCATGAGGACCTGAAAATCGTACCGCATGATGTTGACTGCCTCGTCGACCAACAGAAATGACTTCAAGTAGCGAAGCTGGTTAGGTGGGTCTCCCTGGAACGGCGGCTTGGGCGTCCTCAACATGTTGTCGTAATAGAGGTTCAGAAACAGGGCGACGAGGGCATTCTTGGCGCTTTGGTCCTGACCCAGTCGGTCCAGGGCAACGATGAGTACTTTGCCCTCGAGTAACGCCCCAAACGGCTTTAGATTTTCCCTGTCGGCACTAAATATCTGGCTAAGAACGAAGCTGTCGAGTATGGATGATACGGAATCTGGATTGCCCGACTTCCCCAAATAGGCAAGCCTGACTTCCGCGAGCGTTGGTGGCCTATTGTCATTCTGCTCATAGAGCTCCCTGACGGCCTCATTCAGGAGGCTAGCTTGGACTGGACCCACGCCCCGGTAGATCTTCCGGAGCACGTCGACGAAGGCTGCCGCCTGTTGGTATGGCAGCTTTGAATGTTCGCCAGTCACAGGCATGAATATGTTCACTGGTATCTGGTGTGGTTCCAAGACAACGCCGCCGACACGGCTAATAAACTCTTCCTTTTGGAAGTCGCCCTTATAGTCGAAGATCAACATGGACGTCACCATCGAAGGCTGCTTTTCGCGAGCTTGCTCCCTGATCTGGGCGATCAAAGCTTTCACGAGTTCGGTCTTACCTGTTCCCAGGTCGCCAACGATTCCGACGTTCATCTGATTAAGGTTCGTGGTGCTCGGCCAAAAATCCACCTCCGAGTTGCCCACGGAACCCAACAGGCTACCAACCTTGATTCGGACCCCGTCCCCAGCTATTCCAACCCGAGGATCGGGCTCCCCGCCCACATCTCGACCTGATTCCAAATTGTCGGAACCAGTCTGCGTTGCAGCGCCGACTCCCGATCCGGAAGACGGCTCCTGACCGCTAGGCATGCCCTGCCGTGACTCTGGATCGGCCGTTTGTTGACTTTCGGATCCTTCCTGGCCAACATTTTCGGCGATCAGCTCTTCGTCCGAAACGCCCCTGATAGGAAGTTCACCGCTGTCTGGCCCGGCCGCGGACCAGTCGACCAGCTTGGCCCAGCCCTCGATAATCCTGCTCTCATCAGCTGTGTCCAACGCCTCAAAGACTGTCGCGGTATCGGCAATTAACGCCCCAACTTGGAATTCGTCGCCGCCGACCGTGCCAGCGTAGAAGGCATCACCTGTTGACGTGGTCGCGCCATGTTGAAGGTATGTGAGGAGCGGCCTGCCCACACGAACCTTCATTCGACCATCCACCAAGGCCGATAGGCGACTAGCGAACTCACCCGGCGAACCGGCAAGAACGGGGTTAAGGCGCGCCGCTGTCTCTACCAAGGTGGCCAAGCTGTTCATCCAGATGACCCTGTCCGCCCCCGAGACTTCGCCAGCCCTGAGCTCAATGCCTGTCAACAGGCGGTAGCTGGCTTCGAGTTGCGCAAGGGGTTCCTTTAGTGCCGCCGAGGCTGGGCCGGGAAGCGTGGAGCCGATTGAATCACCTTTTAGGCCGTAGCATTTGATCTCTACCGGAGAAAGAACGATCTGTTCGTCATCCATTTCTATGAAAAGCAAGTCAGCACGACGCTGATGCTGGCCATGGTTGGCCTGCCCGGAGAGAGTACGCAGGAAATAGTCAGCAGCGTCGATTGGGAGAACGAATCGGTTCGTTGTTCCGGAAAGTGCCTTATCAAAAAGGCCAAACGTGAGGAAGAATCCGAGAGCGCCTGCGACGTGCGTGCCGCCCATGGAAAGCAGGGACGACAGGCCAACTCCACGGCTGCCAAGTCTCGACATGACTGACGCTTTGAGGGCAGACGTGTCCGCTTGCCCCGTGGCCTTTGTCAAGAGACTCTCAAGTTGATGCCCGAAGCTGTCGGGAACTTTGGCGATTGACACAAAGGGACGTCGTTCCATGAAAGGAACGTCCGCGGACCGTTCGAAGACCGGCGGCCGCCATTCCCACAGCATGCGCGCGCCTTCGCCGTGCGCGTCCATCAGCTCAGCCATGATCGCGGGGCTAAGGAACGATTCTCCCATCACGGTCCAGTCCGCTGTCACATCCGCTACGTCACGGCGCATCATCCCGGCTTCAACGACGCAAGCGGAATCGTCGGACTCACATGCCTCGAGGGCGCAGCTAAATGGGACCCAGCCCATATGCCCTGGAACCGCTGGCTGGCTCTGGCTGAGTCGCCTTTCAGTCAGCCGGTTGAGGTTGCTTTCAAATCGTCGAAGGGGCACAACTCCCAGCACACCGTAGGCCTCCCCGCCGTCCCCCACCCGGACCGTAGTGCCTGAGTCCTGCAGTAGCCGTATATTGCACCAGACCTTTGAGTTCGGACTTGGGACATACCTGGACCAGGTCAAGAGCATGTCGCGATTCTCTCGGACTAGTCTCGTTACGGCATCCCGGGGGACTGGGCCCTCGCGCATAACGGAGTCGAGCACCCTCACACCGCCTATCAGGCGTCCGGGATCGTCCTTACCCCATTCTTCCGCGACGGCGAGGACGGAATCGTCAATTTCGGTCAAGCGGATCTGGCGGTCCTGGGCATGCAAGTCGACCGTCAGTGTCGTGATGTGGGGATGCATCCTGCGGAAAGATCTCAGGGCAGCATCCACCGCTGTTGCATTCAGGCCACTCACTGCCGTTCCCGGTGTGACGGCATTTCCGATCCGCTCCGGGGGAGACAGCCTCCTGGGCCTTGACCGCCCAGGGGGAAGCATCATAGACCATCCCAGAAATATCTGGTCCTCCCCCGAGTCCGTGGGAACAGCCAACATCCGTCCAGAGCTAGACTCGCCGGGGCCAACTAGTGGAAGGTTCCATCCTTCGATTGAGCCCGCATGCTGCACCGAGTTCTTGGCTTCGAATAGTACATGTTCCACACCAGCCAGCCATGCCAGCCTTAGCGGATGGAGTGGGCTCAAGAGCACGGCCTGACAGCCTTCGTCCGCCCTGACATCCCATACGCTGACGGACATTGGGTAAGCCGCCCAGAAGACGTTCTCGTCCCTTCCCGTTGCCCGAGCAGCGTCAACGAGTTGCGTGTAAGCGTCCAAGTATTCGCCTAACTCCGCGGAGCCCCAGAGCGACCGCCAGGACGTCCGGGACGGCCATTCAAAATCGACGCCCTCACCGTGCACGTCTTTTCGCAGGAGGAGGCCGGCCAGGTCTAGGGCTCGAAATGCGTCTCGGAACCTCTCCGCTTCGGCGCCACGTACAAAGTCTTGCTCCACCTCGAAATAGCTGACACTGTCCAGAGCTGTTCGGGCGGCATCTGGCATGAGAATTGCACCGCGGTCCTGGGGACGCGCGTCGGCGACGCGCATCGACTCATTACTTGGCATCATGATGTGGCCAAGGGCGGCGATGATGGACTCGTCCCCGGCCACTATCCGGCTGGCATAGAACGATTCCGCTTGCCCACGGACTGAACCCTCGGTCGCTAGTTTGGGCCTGTCCGGTACGACTTGCTGCTTGACTGCAGCAGCGAGGAGCGCGGACTGGTGGCCCCCTCCAGCTGCCACGGGCCTCACACGGAACGTAGTTCCGCTGGCCACGAATTCGTTGTCGCCTGTGGGCGCGAAGCGGAGTGGGTACAGCCCCGCAAGTACAGGATGAACCTTGAGTGCGACGCCGTCCAACAGCGGTCGCTCCGCGGCGTCAGGGTGCCAAAGCATGACTTGGTAACCACCCGGCACGTCTGGAAGTTCGTCGGCGAAGTCCTGTTCGCGCTCATCCGGGTTGGAGGACGGAGTCCAATCCATTGGTCCGAGGTACGAGACCTTCCCGAGCGCACCCGACTTCTTGAATGGCGCTGCCGCCAGAAAGGACTGCATACCAGAAAAGACATACCCCTTGGCAGTGAGGTCGGTCCGCACCAAAGGCGCAAGCGGGTCGTTGGCCGTTAGCGAAACCCTTAGCGAGACAAAACGGAATGGCGCGGCCCTGCGCCCGTTTCCGCGAGGTTTTACGAACCTGCCAACGGCCAGCAAGCTTCCGTCTCCGGTTATCTCCACGTTCCCCACCCAATTTGCGATGTTTGCAGGCAAGACTTGAATCGCAAGCTGAGAGGAGCGGGTGACGTCTGGACCGATGCGCTCCAACGTCGGTATGCGAATCGCCAGAAGCTCGGATTGGAGCTGCCGTCCACCGGCGGATCCATCCGAAGACAAAGGAATCAGGAAGGGACTTTCTGGGAGTTCAGGGTCAAGCACGAGCGACCCTCCCCCCGCGAACGCGATATCAATAGTCAGGGAGTCGATGTCCTCACGGGCTGGACTCCTAAACTGTGCCTCCGTCAGTTCCGAGAAGCGCTCGATGTTCTCCGGAGATACTCCGATGACGTTGGCCAACCCCAACCATGCGTTGCCTTCGCGGGAGACTGTCTCATCGAGGTGGTCAATAGCGAAATCCTCGAGGGGGTGCTTGCCCCCGGCCGCTTTGACCTCTGGACGGGTAGCCAGCTGTCCTGCGCTCATCCGAAAGGTTTCCTCGTCGCTCCAGCACTCCGATAGGGAATCCCCCAGCGCTACTGCCGCCGATACAGAGGAAAGGAACGACCTTGCCGCGGCAGAGCTGGGTCTGGGCAACGCGAAGCACGCGTAGGCATACGTAGCCAAGGCCTCCAGCAGTTCCAAGGAGGAGCCGGTCGCCACTAAGTGGTCCAGTATTACAAGCAGGTTGCTTATTCCGCGATCAACATGCGCAAACCAGGCCGCGTTCCAGCTCCGTCCGCTGTCCGCCGACCGCGAATGTACAGTCGAAAGCGTGGATAGGCACGAAGAAAGAACCTCGGAGCAGCGTGCTCTTTGGCTCTCATTCAGCCGTTCGAGGCCGAACTCCCCGACAAGTTCATGCACCAATTGGTTTGATAGCTCGTGGATAGCCACTGCGCCTTCAGCCTGTTCCGGAAAGCTCTGGCCAAAGACCTCACGGAAGACTTGAACGAATGATGAAAGGTCCGGCTGCCGGCCGTAAACGACCGCCAAATGGTCGCCCTGACGGTATTGGATTGTGCGCTGGGGGTTCACACGCGGACAGTTCACATCCTCGAGAGACTCTTTCCCTGCCCTGACTAGAAGGGCAAACGGGGGTGTGGTCGGCCGAGCAGTATTGGCAGAGCGAACAATCTCCTCTGCAACCTCGCTTCCGATTCCCTCTGGGAGGTGAACGTGTACGAGGCCGCTGGTTGTTGCAAGGGCACGTCCGAGAACTTTGCCCAATGAAATCGACGCCATGATTCTCCTAGAAAGCGCTCTCGACAATAACGGCGTGGTCGGCGTCTGCGCTGCCGCGTGCCATCCCGGCCCGCTCAAGCAAAGACACGAGGTCGCCCAGTTCAGGCCGCATTCCTAATATCGTTAGGTCCCGTAAGACGTCTCCAACGTTGCACTGAGACCCGGGCGTACCACACGTGAGACTGGCAACAACTGCAATCCACTCCGTGCCAGGATCGATTACGAGGTACCTGCGCCCCCGCGTTTTGAGAATTCCGTAATAGTCCGTGAAAGGTCCGCTCGATTCGCGGACCTGCAGGCCGTACTTAACGGTTTCCCAAACAAGCTTTCCGGCTTCCTTTTTTTCTGCAATCTCGGCCGCTAGCGAGCGCCTGAAGTCACTTTCGGCCGCGCCGCGTAGAAATTCCATGGCGTCCTGCTGCCCGCCAAGTTCGTTCAACCGTTCCTTGAGGCTCTTCCTAATTCTTTCACCCCGCGAAATACGCCACTTGATGCTGGAACCAACATCGCGCACGGAAATAGACGATCGGCTCGATTGCCAAGGCAGCGGCGACCTGACTGTGGTTCGCAGCTCTTCAAAAGTGTCAGGCACGGAGTCCTGAATTATCGCGGCGCCCAGCGCCTCGTACCACGCATATTCCCACAGGAATCCGAGCCCCATTGCCAGCCGCAGGACCGTGGTTGCCCAGTCAACCCAGACTCGTGCGGGAAGCGCCTCGACCCACCCTTCAGAGGTCAGGGTCGCCCACGACTTGGCAAACCACTGATAGGGGGTCTCTGGATAGAAGCCGCACCAGTCGACGCTGTCTTCAGAGATAGGGAACGATGAGCGTCGCTTGCATGTATCGTCGAAGACCGTCGACATCATGGACGCATCAATTACGTTCAACAGCGGGTCCAGCTCCAGCCGCTGATCCGCGGCGCGCAGCCACAGCTGCGTGGCGGACTCCGGCGGCCCGCCGGGGTTATGGCCAACTGTGAATAGGCTTTCAATAATGGAGGCAAAGTCTGGTGGCCCCTTCTTCACCAAGACACCACGGGGATCTTGCATGAGTGCAAGAGCCGGCGTCATCGGGCTGGAGGGCTGGTTCCCCGTTTTCTCGATTCGGATCCCCATGACGCTCGACGCGACGGCCTCGCCCAAGAGAAGGTCAGGAGCAGCGGTATTCAGGGCCATTTTCTTGAGCCCATGTCCAAGCGCTTCTGCGGCGGCACCTGCTGGTTTCGTCGGCCGCAGCGAAAGGTACTGTGTCTCCTTGGCATCGGCCTTGTACATCAGGCCGACAGGCTTGCGCGCATCCGTGTCTGATGCGATGTCGTAGGCACGCCAAGCAAGCGACGAGAGCAGGGCCTCGGGGACTGAGAAGTACTCGGGCCGATTGAACGGGAGCAGGAGATGTTTCGCTTCGGCAACCCTGTCCATCAAGAGTCCTTCCTGTATCGCTGAGTTATTTGGACTTCACGATCGCCATCGGCCAGGCAGAACTCTGCCCCGTGTAGGTGAGACGATAGGAGCCGAGATGCTCGAATACGTTCCAAGCGTGGTGCGGTCACATCAATGAGGTCAGTGACGCCTATATGGTCGTCTACGCAGGCCAACGCCTCCCGGATCAACGGAAAGTCCAGGGACACTCGGCTCATGGTCGTTCCATCTGTCCCAATCACCAAAAGGACTTGCTCACCCTGTCCTTGCCGATCGGTTGAAAGTTCTGGTTCCCTGACGCGGACAGCTAGCTTCGGCGCCGCGGTTCTTCCGGTAATTGGCTCCGTCCTGCTGTCGTATAACGGCAAGAGGGACGAGCCAGATTCAGCCGGATTTCGCTTGGGCCTGATGAGGGTACGCAGCGGGGATTTCAAGTCATCCGGAAGGTGGGGGGACTGCACCCAGGTTCTAATTAGCATGTCCACCTCGCGCCGGAACGCGCAGATTCCGTGGGACACAGCGTATAGGCGCGTTAGGTAGGCCCCATACCAGCCGATGGCTTCCAACCGCTTCTCGTCCTTGAGCTCTGGCGACTGAAGTAACTGACAGAAAGCCTCGTCGAGACGCCGGTCAAAGTCGGTCACGACAGCGTGTAATGGACCATCCTCTGCCGCCGAATCAAGCAGGCTTTGTAGAGGCGTCCCGTCCGAGGCGTGGACACCGAAGGCGTCAGAAATACGAGTGGCCCAGCCTTCTCCCGGCGCATATGGGTTCGAACCTGGTACGGCATCGCTGACTGGGTCGACTGGGATGAGGAGCTTCAGGACTGGATCTCGCATTGAGCCGTCCGGTGCTGCCGAGCGTTCCCCAGCACCAAAGATGCTCTGGTTGAACCGAAGCGCCGATAGGATTCGCATGCGTTCAAAATCTTTCTCCACCCCCAGACCCGTTGGCTGGTTGGCCATGACAAACTCGCCCAAGTGTTCTCGAGGCATCCGGGATGGCGCATCACCCACCAAGGCGCGAGTCAGGAAACCCCAAAGTTCCCGATAGGTCATACGGGTTGCTGACATTAATTCAGCGCTTCGGGCAATGGTCAATAGCCCTGACCGCACCAACGGTGAGCGGAGCGACTGCAGATTGGCCACAAGAGGGTCGACCACGGTCTCCAACACGTGTCCTTGGGAATCGCTTGTTGGCTCTTCCACAGCCTCTAGGACATTGACCAACAAGTCGGCGGCTGGAGACCGCGTCGCCTGCATTTCTGGACGCTGCGTCAGGGGCACAATCCGGTATTCTTCAGCGGACACGCTGGAATCGGCCCCGATACTTATGGCGGGACGTTCCTCGAAAAGCGAGCACTCGTCGACGAACACTGCCAATACGTTGGCGACGTGCTCACCCATGTGGCTCAACTTGGCGGAACGGACAAAGTCCTGACCGGTCACGCCAGTCACCTGCCACGACGACTCAATCGGGCCGGTCGGAGGAGAGCCGTACAGCCAGCGCACCAGTACATCTCCCGCGGTCCAGTCGTGTGAATCACGGAGCCGGGACTCTGACATCTCCTCAACCAGGACGCCTCGGTTCACACATGCCATCAAATGGCGCGAACGGGACGGCGGGACCGCTCCCATGCCGACGCCTGCAACCCGATCAATGTCCGAAATGAGCGGAGCCCGATTGGAAGCCTCCAAGTTGATCGTGGCGTCGTTGACGACGACTAGATCAGCCAGCGTCCCCCTATATTCGTAAAGTCGATGTGCCAGTCCTTCTTCGAGCTCGCTCATGAGGCGCATGCCTTGTACCACGTGCGCCGTGGCATGGGATTTTCCCGCGCCTGGCCCTCCGACCAGGAACAGGAATCGAGGAGGGCGCCCAGCAGATACGCCCGATTTCAGCCATTCACAGGCCTCTTCTACGCCGGCGGGACGTAGTGCAGACGGCCAAGACGAATCCACAGGGTGGTCGGGCCGTGCCGCGACATCGGTTCCTCCTGTTGCCCGATCCCATAAACCGGCAAGGCCATCCCAAGGATTACCACTTTTCAAGTCTGGGGCTGAAGCGCGCAACGGACCTCTTTCGTTGAAGGCTGAGGACAGCTGGGGGGCTTTGGGGGACGATTCGGAGGGCAGTAGATAGATTGTGGTTGGAGCTACAGCCCCTTCAGACCTTCGTTTGTCCCCGCTTCTCGCCGCCTCAAGGACGGCTATGCGGAGAGCCTCCTGAACATGACTTCGCGGTTTGTATCCAAGGACAAACGGCAGGCCGGCCTCTGCGAGAACATGGCTGATATTGCAGAATTTGAACTCAATGGAGCCTTTGCTCCGACCAGTTAGCGCTTGGACGTGTCGGTTATGAGCAATCTTCGAGTAGGCCTGGCCGTCCCTTTCACTTGCGAGCATTGCAAAATACGCTCTGACAAGTTCACCCGTCTCGTCTTCGTTCCAAGGCTTCGATTCCCCCACCTTGAAAAGATACATCGCCGCAACAGCGTTTTGTGTACGCGACTCGAGTCCCTCGCCGGCACTGTCAACTCCAACCTGCAGGACTCCGGCAGGTGTTTCTCGCGATGAGAGGAACTCGACGAGGCAGAGGAACGCGAAAGGCGGCCTTCAGTGCTCGCGCATCATCCGTTTCCAAGGAGGTAGCATCGAGGGTTCCAGCACCATCGGGATTGAAGGAAAAGCTCCAGCGCAGCGGTTTTTGCTAGTCTTCATCGCCCAAATATTGAGGCATGAGAGGCTGAGACGAGAGCATGAGCTCTGTATCAGCCCTCGCCCGATAGTGCACGTCAACACCGTCTTCGTTGTAAACGCGGTTCAATCGGACGCCGCGTAGGTAGGAGTTTGACGACCCCTCGAGCCCCTCCGTTCTTTCAGGGGACGCATCGAGTACCCACGACAAACCCTGACCCGTGTTTACGGCATATGAAAGACGTTTGTTGTCACTAACTCTCTTGTCGACCACCTCTCCGGCGACAACGTCTGCCCAGCCGGCGGTCAGCGCGGCCTGCCACTGGGGTTCGCAGCGGAGCCTACGCGGGCAGTAGTAACAGTAGGAGGAATCAGGTTTCGCCAGCTGGTCACGTCCTGCTTCGGACAGAAGGGCGAACTCTTGGACACGGTCCACGATTTGCCTACCGTACTCTTCGTCGAACGGCACCTCTACAATCCCCTGGCTTGGGCTCACAACAGCCAAATGTAGCTGACGATCTGGATACAGGCGTGAGACAACTAGGCCGTAGGCGGTCATTTGGGTACGGACAGAATCCGAAGCAAGCTTAGCCGCGGTGACGGCATTTCTGCCGGTCTTGTAGTCATACACGTGCGCCGTTTCCTCCTCGATAATAAGGAGATCGATGACGCCGCGGATTCCCGAAGCGGAGTCTCTCACCGCCTCTTCCGGAAAGATTTTGTTTGGCGCCACAGCGGAAAGTCTCTCTCGGAGAGATCGCCCCAAGTTCCTAACCCTCATGCCTAGCAAGCGGCCGCCGGGCTCTTCGTTCACTTTGATTCCGGACCGCAAGCCTTCAAGTTCGTATCCGCGCCTTAGAAGGCTCCCATCTTCATCTTCAACCCATATTCCTTGCCGCGTCCAGCGTTCTAGGGCTCGGTGTGCCATCGAGCCAATGTCCGTGCCGAACGATGACGCGGGCCTAGGTACTGGCGCCGAGGCGGAAGCCACGCCGGAGGCTAAGCAGTACATCAATCGATGAATGCTGGTCGCCCCCACCCAAGTTCGCGAGCTGGTCACGAGGTGCCGGATTCAGCAAGGTTCTGCATCAATTCCAAAGCTATTGCTGGCGTTCGATCTAGCGAAAAATCGTCTACGAACACAGGGGTATGTTCAGGAAACTTTTCTTCTGCCTCCAGGATCAGTTCACAGATCCTTTCTGTAACACATTCATCGGTGACCCCTTCGAGGGGATGGTGGGGCAGGATGAGGAAGTCGCCGCGACCCGGATGGCTACTCGCGAGCACGGGACCGGCCTCCAACTCATGCACGTCACCGTCGTTAGCAAGGCGCCACTGTTCCAGCAAGGTCCGCTGACGCTCGCGGTTCACGGCGACGGATACCCCGGACAACAGACGGTGCACGTCACGGGCAAGGCGCCAGTCAAGAAGAGGATGGAAAGCCATATTCTGGTAGTCTCGCAGGCACCCGTAGCAGGCACCCCGGCAATCGCTAGCATGTTCCGATTCCTCGAGTCGAGCTAGGATCTGGTCGATAGCTACCCTGAATTTTTCAAAGTTTTTCGAATCACCCAGGCTAGTAGCAAAACCCGCGCCATTCTCAAGCTCGTCTGCAATGAATGCATAAGATGTCGAAATCCCGTTCTGCATAGTTGAAAACAGGCCAGCGATAAGCTCGTTAGGCTGAACATCAAGATGAAGGGCAGCCGTCTTACGCAAAAGGAAAGCATACGAGTACCAAGCAGCACGCCGACCGTCAATGCGGTCGGTTTGTCCGTTTAGTTGCTGGCCTTCGGATGTTAGATCTAGTCTCCACCCGTTCGCGAATTTCGGCGTCTTTGGTCCAACAAACAGAAAATCAGTTGGTTGAATCGCGCCGAGGGCAACCCGCACTGCATTGCTGGACATTTCTTCAGTAATGTCAGATGTGAAGTGAGAACGTTCTACAAACTTTTTTCCACCAGCCAACGACAAGAATTCGAAATCTCGACCCCCATTGTCGTTAATGACATACTTGAAGGCCTCACCCCTATATGTAGCAAAGTCGCCGTGTGTATCGGGCGTGAGTTTATGCAAGTCAACCATGGCCCGTACAGGAGTTGCTCCGGGAACCCAAGAGAAGTTGCCGTCGAAAGGCCGGCGGTCCTTACTGGCCGAAAAGCCAGCGGGTTGTCGCAAATCTACGAATCTGGCAATGCCCGGTTCAGCTGAGCACTGAGGGCAGGGTAAGTTCTGCTGCTGTGGTTCCGGGCTCTCACATAAGAAGGCGCATCGGCGACATGTTTGGACGACTCGAGACTTACCCATGGGATCCGCCTCAAGACTTGGGCGTGGATACGTGGGTACGTAGTTAGCTACTCCTTCTGCCCTGTATATCCAACCGTCCTTAATCAATTCACTACCAGGCGCAAAGGAAGACACTGCCAGCACTGCATCCCGATCAATTGTTGCTTTAGGAGGCCAGGGGTAGCGGTTTTCCGGCTGCTTCAAAAACAAATTCTTGGACTGGGACGGGAACCCAAACATTGGAAGCACTCCAGACTCCGCAAGTCGCTGACTAAGCTCGTCATGCCCCTTTGTATCAGCAGCAACAGAATCAACCCTAGGAATCAGCCATTCAACGGTTTCCTTCGCGAAACTTTCTGTATTGGAGGCTTGGGGCGTGGCTTCAAGGAGTGCTTTCGCCGCATGCAAAATAGTGGAACTATTTTCGGAAATCCATTTGACTATTAACGGACGCACCGTCTGCCAATCTTGGGAAAATCCAAAGCGACCGTGGGTGTTGACTGTCGTAGCCAGATCTTCCTCTGCAATCGACTCTGCGTTCGCATGGAAACTCATTCTCAGCACTTCGGAGGAAAGTGCTCTTCTTGCAATGGTGACGCTGTCCAGGGCCAGATATGGAGCCGGAGTTGGGGCCGAAGTTATCTCCCTAGGGTCGGCGAAATAATGATCGTCATGGCTTCTTGGACGACAAACTGTGAGGGCAACCGCCATTGGAGCCCCCCGCCTGCCTGCACGCCCAACCCTCTGTTGGTAGTTGAACCGGGTGGGCGGCATGTTCCCCATCACCACTGCGTCAAGAGCACCGATGTCGACGCCAGCTTCCATAGTCGTAGTTACGGAAAGGATGTCGACCTCATCAGCCAGGGGAATGTCCCGGTCCCCGAGGAAAACCTTCTGGAAGCGAGCCTGCCGCAACTGTGCATCACTTCTGTCAGTCTGTCCGGTCAATTCGGCGCAGTTCAGTCTGAAGGCGCCCTCTTCAGCCGTGGCACGGCGGGCATAGTAGTCGACACTTGCAGTAACATCGGCCGACTCTTCGGGAAGCAAGTTACCGCATCTGGTGCATAAACCTACCCCCGCAACCATGTGTATACGACGGCATCTTCCACACCGAAAGACGGAATCACTAGCTCGTCGAACATACACTCGCGAGGGCTCTATCAAGTAGGTCTTGACCGCTTCGCCCCATACGGCAAGTACTTTCTCCCTCAGCTCATCCTTATCTAGGTTGTGTCGTTCGCAAACTCTTGTCCAGAATTTTTTAAGAACCGCTGGCGGCTGTTCAAGTTCCTGGCGGAGGCCGACGAATCTCTTTTTTTCCGCCAGAATACGAAGACTTGACTGGGCTATCGCAGCGTAGAGGTCCGTCGTGGCGTCCGGTTCTCCCTGCCGAGTGGTGGCGAGCCAACCGAGTCCTATCGATTCGAAGTCACGGCCAGCTCCTGAAACAAGGGATTCCTCCACGTTGTATACGAGGGATCCTTCTATCTTCTTGAATAGGAGTTCCAATGAGGGGGAGACGACCGATTTCACTTCCGGAACTGGAGTGCTGAAGTCATAGATTCTGGTCCATGGCACTTCGCGATTTCCCTCGCCAGCTTCGGCCGTCCCAGCCAAATCGACCCCAGGCCCGCCCGGGTTCATTCCTCGTGATAGGAATTCCTCCCTCACACGTTTGGCCAGCTCTAGAACAGAGGGCGCGGCTGTGAGCTCTGCTATTACTTGTTGCTCAGTTTCGTCAGAAAGACCCGACCACACATTCTGCAGCCGCGCCAGCACAGCAGGGTTTTGATCCTTCAGCGCATTAGCCGCAGCGCGGTTAGGATCCGATCTGTCACCCGAAAAAAATGCCCGTACTTGAGATATGTCGGGGAGGCCCTGACCGTGTGAGTTTAGGGATATATACAGGAGGGATCGAACACTATCTTGGTAATGGTTAAGTGCAATTCCTGATGCGAGCTTCGCGGAATCCTGCCGACTGTCTGCAAAAATTATGCATTTTCTATTTGCTTCATCGAGCTGGCGCATCAGCTCGGTTATTAAAACTTGATTGACTTTTTCAAAGCCTGTTCGCATTGTACGAACAGAGGATCGCATTGCTCGTGCGTCTGTCGGCTTTATCCGGCCGCCAGAATCATAATTGATTCGCCAGTCATCGCCGCAGGCGGGACAACAGACCGGGAATGGCTGAATCGATTCGGGAGATCGGTCTTGGGGTTTGTTTGCAACTGCCCTAAAGGCCCAACCAGTGTGACTACCATCAGTCGACTTAAGGCGTCCCGCAGCTGGATTTAGGACGACAGGGGCGAAGTTATACGAAACTCTTCCGCCGTCGGGGCTAGCGTCCTTAGCAATGACCTCCGGCTGACGAGGATTGGGCCAATAGACTACGTAATTATTGGCAGTTCGTTCCAGAGAGACATTGTCGGGCACCATGGAAACATCAGGGATGTCCGACAGCAAAGCTAGGCTTAGTGCCTTCTTCTGGGTTGCACCGGCAGTCGTATAGCCCCCAAGGAGGACATCACCACAGCTTTGACAGTATAGGAGTTCCAGCACCCTGGCGCCGCATCCGCAACGAGGAGTCGCGACTGCATGGAGCCTCCCGATGCTGGCAGGCTGCGACCGGGTGTTGGGGATCTCCCGACAGTTCGGGTCGCTGCACGCCCACATCCCGGGGATATTACGGAAGAACAAGTGAGCACGTAGTTTGGGCCAAGGAATATCAGGGCGGCTCTGCGCCAACTTTAGGAGCCCCTTCGCTGCTTCGGCTGCGTGGCCGGGATTAGATGTTGAAAAGAGCCTGGACCCTAGGTCTTCAATAGTTCGGACCTGAGGCGCAATACCGGAATTGGGCGCGTCATAGAATGCGTCTTCCAGCGCGGCCGCAAGTGCAGCGTCTGGTTCAATTTCTTCACCGAGTAGTGCATCGGTGAGTTCCGTGGTGTCCTCGGGGGCGGTTTTGCATCTCTGTACCGAACCGCCCAGAAAGTCAAAAGACTTCGTGGGTAAGGCAAAGAAATCGGCCAGATAAGCGGTGTCGCGTTCCGGCTCCAGGGAAGCGGAAGCGGCAATAACACGAAGCTTATGAGGTGAAGTGTCTAGTCCCAGTCGCTTTTTCAGGTTACGGAGGAGGTAGGCCACCTCAGTTCCCGCGGTTCCCCTGTAGGAATGCATTTCATCCAGAACTATGGTGAACACGTTATCGTCGTGCTCCTCGAGCCAAGCCCGGGTAGAGGCGAAAAAGGAACTTTCCGTTTCCCGAAGCATCATCACATTCAGCATGGAGTAGTTGGTGATAAGCAGGTCAGGCGGCGAATCAATCATGTCCCACCTGCTGAACATCTCTCCTCCGTCCAAACGAGGAACGAAGAATTCACGACCTTCACCGGCGCGTCGAGCCGCATCGTGAAGAGAAGCTGCGTCGGTCATGAGGGTACGCAGTAGCTCCACTTGATTTCTATTCCCTGGCACCCCAGTCACAGGAGTAGCGCCTGTATACCGACCGAAATAGAAGCGATGGCCTTTCCGATGCTGGTCCAACCACTCATGGGCAGCACTGCTGTCGAGAGCCCGTCGCAGCCTGACAAGCTGGTCGTCAACCAGAGCATTCATAGGATAGAGAATTAAGGCACGAACTGCTGGCGTCCGTCCCGCAATTCTTGGCCGTGTAGGAGAATAATCAGACCTTGCCTTCTCCCACCATCGACCTGCCTCCGGACCCGGCTCCTTCCAATCTCGCGATTCCCGTAGAAGCTGTCCGATCAGGGGAAGCAGGAAGGCTTCGGTCTTTCCAGACCCTGTACCAGGAGTAAGAACGACGTTCCTCTGGTTCTTGAGTGCCGAAACGAGGGAGCTTTCTTGATGTGTATAAAGTTGAAGGCCTGACTCCAACAGGCCACTAGTCAGAAAGGCAGACTCATCAGAAGTCAGGCCGGCCATGGCAGCAGATTCTCTTACTTCCCTGCCAGTGGTCTCATATGCTGCCCTCAATTCGAGCAGAGGCTCCCGGTACAGTCCGCCGTCACGGTCCAAGAGCGCCCTTCGTTCTTCCATGAGTGATTCATTAGCCAGTGCAAAGGGCGTGTCATAGTAACTCAAGAGTGCATCCTTGAGCGATACGAAAGAACCGTAGGCATCAATGCCTTTGCTAGATGACATTAGACTTCTCCTGGCGACTAAAAGACGTTTCTAAGGAATTTGACGTTAGCGAATAACATATGGCTTCAAAGGCAGTTCGCGGAATATTCTGAAACAGCAAATTTCGCTCCGCTGTATTCTCCGGAAGCACGCCCGAACAGGCCGACAAAAGTTCAGCGTGCTGAGTTGGGAATATAAGCGCGGATGGAACCTGCAGTTGTCCCGTCGGGGAGTTAGTCCCGGATACCCAAGCCAATAGCCGGTGCTGGGCCTCTGCTGAAACGAACCATTGACCCTCTGGACGGCTTGTGTGGTACCAAATCTCCTGGATGCGGATCCAGTATCGTGCGAGACCCAGCCCCTGTTGCCGATAAAGGCCATCGCCTCGTATGAGAGAAACGTCCCTGTACGTATAAGAATTAGGATCATATTTCTGAACCGGCGCTCCCGCGTGTGAGGGGCCGGCCGCCGTCGGAAAGTTCCCAATTCGTGAAAGCTTTGAAGCGAGTTGCTCCACATATGCGAGCTCGAATGGAATCCCGAGTAACCTGCAGCTGCTTGCTAATTCATCTAGATCATCGAACTCGACCAAGATCGTTTGCGGCAGGTAACCTGTTCCGGTGCTCGCACCACCCGCGCAAATCCCTTTGGGGAATAGGCCCGCATCTGCTAGCTCACTGAGAGTAGTGGCGCTCCTTCCACCTCGAAGTGCTGCGAGTGCCATCCCCCCCGGGAGCAGATGCATCCTTGGCTTCTTGATTTGCCAGCGCCCCGTCGACCAATCCACAGAGATATAACCAAGATGCTGCAGTTGCTTTACTGCACGTCGTGCGCTGCTGGACACATCTGGGCCAAGCTGTTCTCCGAAGTAGCTCGAGATGGTCCGAATTAGCGGCCCATAGCTTCCCCCACACTGAGCCGTCAGCCAAAATAGGAAAGTATCAGCCCGATCCATTACAACCTCAAAGTCCGTCTAGCCTGATAGAGGACATTGAGCCATGCGGCACTTCGAGTGTTCAGTGCTTTGTCCTCCAGTAACGTATTCCACTTTCCGATGGAGACTTCGGCTACACTTTGCCTTACCTCCACGTCTTCGTGCAGTAATTCTTCTACTGTGCGAACGGTTCCCCTGCGCAAGGTGATCAGCCAAATGGCGTCTGGAGGAATAGATAAATCAAATCGAGATCCGTCCGCATAACCGGCACGTTCAAGCCACTGGGGTGTGACTGGAGCCGTGGCTTCAGAAATTGATCCGAACTTATGAACTATAAAGTAGCTAGCGCTTCGAGAAAGGATCTTCCGATCCTGACCTGAAGCGAGAGGCTGCTCTTTTTCGTCATGTCGCGGCTCAAGGCATTCACCAGTTGAAGATGAAAGGCTGTTGTGGTCGGGACGTACTGTCTCAAACTCCAAAATGTCGGAATCGTTTATGAGTAGAATGTGCTGCCCAGGGGCCGGGACAACCAGCTTATGCAAAGGAAGAGGGCTTCCGTTTGCGCGAAGTTCGGTTTCCGGTGAGTCATCTAAAGAAAGCGAATACGCTCCGAACGGGGTCGCGGGAACAACCAAATCCGGTTCGCCACCAACGAGGAATACGTCCACCCCTGAGTGTGTGCGTATCCCGAGCCCATTCACAAGCCTTGGCCTCTCGGCAGCCTCTTCAGCTGAGGCTTGCCCAAATCCAAGCCAGTCTCCTAGTCGCGTATCACTAGAGTAGTCCGATATCACAACTCGAAGGAATAGGTCCCAGCCGCGAACAATCTGGCGAGGCCCTCCAATCCGCTTGTAGCCCTGCACACTTACAGTATCGAGGAGGGTTGATAGAGCTTCCGCTTGATCATCCCTCACAAGTAAGACCATCTCCTCATAAGGATCGGCCCCGTTCGTCGAAACCCAGTCTCCAGACACTGGATCGATGGCGAATATCCAAACTTTACGCGGCCTTAGCAGGACGCGCCCTCCTTCTGGATTGGACCAGGTACGGCTGATGTCAATTGACTCCGGTACGGACTCAGGCAGGCCTGAGGAGGTATAAAAGTTCCCAACACCACTGGTACTGAGACGAAGCTTGACCCCTCCGCTATCCACGGCCTCGAAAAAATCGATGTCGTGACGGCGAGGAACAACCCATCGCGACTTCCATTCGTCGAGATCCAGCCGCATCTGCACATGAAAAGTGGTTTCGGCCTGTTGTACCTTTGCTTTCCCGTCCCAATTTTTCACCAAAATCGAAAGGACTGACGCCAAGACAAGTCGCCCTGATCCCAGGGTATCCTCTTCCAAGGTCCGGGACATCGTCCTGGAAAGGCGCTTATACTTTCGATTCCATCGGGCCAACTCTTCTAGGAGTTGGGTTTGTTTGAGCGTGTTTAGTTTGGCGCTACCGACCTTGTAAAAAAAATCACTTAGATTGAGGGCGTCCTGCTTGGACATTACGGCTTGAGAGCGGGCGTATCCAATACGGGAAAAGTGGTCATCCTCCAAAATTGTGCTCGCACCCAGCCAGGCTTGATCTTCAATCCATTGATGCAGAGCGCGCCAGATGTATGCAACGTCATCATAGGAATTAGCAAGCTGGTTTGCAGTGAAGGGGTGACCCAAAATTTCTTGGAGACGCCCGTAGTACATCAAAGGGCCGCCCTTATCGTCTGCGCCCATATCGGCGGCCGCAACGACAGTGAGTGCTAATAGGGGAAGTATCGGCGGGGTAGCATCTAGGGCCGCTTCCTGCCATCTGTCCAAACGCTGCCGGATCGGATTGAACACGTGCCGCATGGACGCCGACCGTAGATTCTCGGCAACAGCCTGGGCCAAAGACTCAATTGGCGCGTCGAAGAACGGGAAGTTCTGGTGCAACAATTCGCGATTCACGAAAAGAACAACGGGCTCCTTGGACGACCGTCCCCTTATCAAGACGGTGTCAAGTTCCTTCTGCCACCGATCGTAATCCCACCGATCCAAACTTATGCCCCACGCTTCCTCGCTCAGTTTGCTAATACTAGTCCTGATGCAGAGACCTCTTCGTCAAGCTGTCCAAAACTAAGTGGATCGTGATGCGGCTACTGATCCAATCCGCGCAAAGATCACGTATCGATAACGGGCGGCAGTACCCACTGGGTTAAGGGTTTAGCACTGGAAGTGACCAAGCTTTGCGACCGCCACTTACTGCTGCGAAGCCCCACACGCTGTCAGTACCGAGGGTCTGGAAAATCGCCCACCTGCCAGCAGTAGTGCACTGCCAAGTTGGGGGCTCCGCTAACGTTGTAAGGGCAAAATCGGGAGGCCGGTTTATCAATATGGGGGCGACAATGAGGTGCATTCCGGAAGAACCGGAGTTCGGCGAGGGACATCACGCGGAGAAGGCCGTCTGGACCTCCCTGCGGAACAGCCTCCCCGATGACTGCGTCCTGGCCCACTCGGTCCAAGTCCGCAATGGCCGGAACGAATACGAGATTGACCTGCTGGTCCTCTGGCCCAACGTTGGCATGGCGGCGATTGAGGTCAAGGGCGGCCAGGTCAGCATCATGGACGGGCAGTGGTACCAGTCGGACCGCACCCAGAAGCGCAGGATCCAAAGCCCCGTGGCGCAGTCCCAAAGCTCACTCCACGCCCTCAAGAACTGGCTTGAGCAACAACTCGGTGCACGCTTCAGCAGTCGAAGTATCTACATGGTGAGCCTTCCCTATACCGACGTTCCCTGCGGCTGGGCCATGGCCGGCTGCCCCCGGCCGCTCATCCTCGACCAGACCGAGAGCAAGTCCCCCGCCGAGCTCGTCCGTCAGGCCATCGAAAACGAAGGCGGCGGCGCCGCCCCTCTGGCCCCGGCTTTCTTGGAACGCCTCGTCGGCAAGTTGGGCGGAAACCTGGACACTACCGTCGTACCTTCCACCACCGCGCAGGAGGACGAAGCAGCACAGGACCACCTCACGGAGCGCCAGTCCGTGCTGCTGGAGGCGACCCGCTCACTCCCCCGGATCCGCTTCACCGGCGGTGCGGGGAGCGGAAAGACGTGGCTCGCCGTCGAAAAGGCTCGCATGCTCAGCAAGCAGGGCAAGCGCGTGGGCCTCTTCTGCTACAACAAGGGCCTTGGGCAGTACCTTCAGGACCGTGTGGCTACATGGCGACAGGCGAAGCCGGTGTTCACGGGCGAGTTTCACGAATACGTGCGCGGACTGGGCGTCCCCAACGGCAAGGGGCAGGACTACTTCGACGTCGAGATGCCACGTCTTCTCAAGGAACTCGCGGCTGGGATGAATCCCCAGGAGCGGTTGGACGCCGTGGTGGTCGATGAGGCACAGGACTTCGCGCCTCTCTGGTGGGAAGCGCTGCTCGCGTGCACCACGGATCCCTCCGCGAGCGAAGTGTACGCGTTCATGGATGACCGGCAGGATGTCTACCAGCGTTGGGGAGGCGCGACGGCGGACCTCACTAATGGCCCGATGGCGTCCCTGGTGCCTATCCACATCAACGACAACCTCCGCAACACCCGCAAGATCGCCGAGTCCTTCCGGCCCTTCGCGGGCGAACATTTCACACCACGCGGGAGCACCGGCCTGCCCGTACGTTTCGTGGACTGCCCCACGGAGGACGCTCTCGAAGTCGCGGGCGACTGCGTCGAGGCGCTGATCGAGGAAGGCTGGGCCAACAACCAGATCGCGCTCCTCACCACGAAGGACCGGCACCCCATCCACTTGGACTATTTTAAGCGGGAAGCCACCGAGGAGTACTGGCGGGAATTCCACGCCAACCAGGCTGAGTTCTATGGCCATGTACTGGGATTCAAAGGCCTGGAACGTTCCGTGGTTGTTCTCTGCGTCAACGGTTTCAAGGACATGGGCCGGGCCCCGGAACAGCTGTACGTCGGGCTGTCAAGGGCTCGGAGCCTGCTCGTGATTGTGGGTGATTCAGGGCTGCTGGAAAAGGCAGGGGGCCGAGAGCTGAAGCAGGCCCTGTCACGTACGCAGGCGTGGAAACCGACGCTAAACGGTGGGTAGTGGCGGCGCTCACCCGCGAATATGTCACGGGACATCACACGGGCCACGGCGACTTCGAATCGCCGACACGACACGGCAGTCGATACGGTCTTGCATCATGATGTCCGGAATGGTGTCGCTACCATCGTTAGTAAAGACTTTCATTTTCAGAGGGGACAAAGCGTGACCGGTGATAATCAGGACCTCGTGCCAGTGTGGGCGCTCTCTACTGAGCCGGTCAGTGTGACAGATGTGCTGGGCGAGGGAGAGATGACTCCGCCTCGACTCGCAGAACTAAGGACCGTCCTCGCAGCACTTGCCGATTCGCCCGTTGCGACACTTGAGGCACATCCCATAACCACCCCACGTGATCGAAAGGGTGCTATTCCGCTGGGATCGGCCAGTCCCCTCGCACAACAGCTAGCTCAGCTCGTCTCTCAGACCGCAAAAACGGCCCCCTCAAAGCTGAACATCGGAGCCAGCGGTGAGGTTCTCTATCGGATGGTAGTGCCGGCAAAGGTTGCCGCTCAGGTAGGAAGCGGACTCGTGCAGCCCATGGCTTCGAAGGCGGTGGCGGGAGGCATCCACAGCGCTCTTCGCACCCCGAGCG
This sequence comes from Pseudarthrobacter sp. fls2-241-R2A-127, assembly GCF_030209355.1. Taxonomy (GTDB): domain Bacteria; phylum Actinomycetota; class Actinomycetes; order Actinomycetales; family Micrococcaceae; genus Arthrobacter. The sequence continues at coordinate 1,140 of NZ_JARVSF010000023.1, read as the reverse complement.
GCATTGCAGCACAGGCCACTTTTGTTCCGGTTGCCGGTCAGGCAGCAGTCGCGGGGGCAGCTACAGGATCGGCCGCAACCGCTGGTGTCGCTGTCGCTAGTGCGGGGGCGCTGACAGTTGCTGCCCCCCTCGTGCTGATGGCGGTTGCCGTGGGCGTGAGCGCCCACGCCGAACACCAGCGACAGCAAGCGATTGAGCGGATTACTGACCTGCTGGAGCAGCTACACGACGATAAGCTCGAGCAGGAACGCAGCGAGCTTGGCGCTTGCCGTGACGCCATCGATAAAGCGACCTCCGTCCTTCTCGATCGGGGTAGGGTGGGTCTTTCCCTGGGCCTAGATTCCTCGTCTTATGCAATCAGCGTGGTCATCCACGCAACAGAACGCAGACTCAGTAAATGGCAGGATGCGCTGGCAGCGCTCCCTGAGGGGCCAGTCGAGCTGGATCAGCTGACGAAGTCATTTCCCGGTATTAACGAGGAAGGCGGAACGTTTCGTGCCCACCTTGAGATCGCTCGGCTTGCTATTGCCCTGAAACGTCGCGTGCTGGTCCTCCAGGCGGTTGAGCACGCTCAACAGGACACAGAGAACCCATTCAAAAGTTTCATCGGTGCACTACGTGACGACGAGCAACGTATCAATGAGTTGGAAGCTAACATCAACACGGTTCTTTCCCGGCTGTCGAATATAGAACTGAAGCGGGGAGGCGGTTTCCTCAACCTCATGGTCACTCAGGGAGAAGTGGACAACCTGCTTAAGGCGGCATACCGCCTGCGTGATTTTGGACCTGGCCTGAACGGAAGCAGCGGACAAGCCGACGTTGCAATTGAGATCGAACGGAACAAGGACGGATCGATCGTGGTATTTCCGGCAGTTGCCGCCTGAGCTGACGTGACTGCTTGGCCCAACGGTCTGGGCCCTAAAATTCATGGAGAGCAAAACTTAGGTGTTGAAAAGTTGACAGCCAAATGTAAAAACCCTTGATGCTTCTACGCCATGTCGACTTATTCCCCATCGCAAGCAAGTTCTGCCACAAAGGCCCTACATATCACCAATTCTTTTTCTAACTAGATTTGCCGCAAGCCTGGGACTGCTGAAGGTTTGATTGACACTTTGCCTGTGAGGATTTGATCCTTGCGGG
>NZ_JARVSF010000006.1 GCF_030209355.1 Pseudarthrobacter sp. fls2-241-R2A-127 | reverse complement strand
AGGCCCTCGCCACTTACATCACGCCACGCTGTTCACAACGTCCCTGGGAATTACAGCTAGCTCCCGCGGTAGGTGGAGTACGCGAACGGGCTCAGGAGCAGCGGCACGTGGTAGTGCTCGGGGCCGGTCACTTCGAAAACCAGGTCCACCTCGGGGAAGAACGTGGCGGTCTGCTGCGCTGCGTAGTACGTCCCGGTGGCGAAGTTCAGTTTGTAGTGGCCGGGTTCGAGCTGCTCGGGGCCCAGGTCTTTCGCCCGGCCGTCGGCGTCGGTGCTGGAGGCCGCCAGCTCGCGCCAGGTGCCGGCGTCGTTCTTTGAAAGGACGACGGCGACCCCCGCCGCCGGGCGTCCGGCGCCGGTGTCGAGGATGTGGGTGGTGACGTGGGAAACGCTCATTCGGTGATCAGTCCTTCAAGCCGCAGCACGGCAATTTCGCGCAGCTGCTGGGCCACGATGGTGTCTTCTTCTTCCGGGGAGTTGGTGAGCCGCTGGTTCAGGGACTGGAGGATTTCCGGCGCAGTGCGTCCGGCGGCCCGGATCAGGAAGACCCGGCCGAACTTTTCCTCGTACTCCCGGTTCCCTTTGGCAAGGGCCTCGGCGGCGGCAGTATCCGCCGGGTCCACGCCGGCCTGCTCGGAGCGGGACATGGAAGCCTCGGTGCCGGCCGTCGTCGGCCGTTCCCCGATCCGCGGGTGGTGGGCCATGGCGGCCTCAACCTCGGCGGGAGTGAAAGGGTTGGCTGCGTCGGCGGCAAACGCCAGGAGCCCGTCCCGGCTGGCGAACGGCCGGGCGCCCGCCACTGCCTCCACCCACCGGGTGACGTCGATGCAGGGTCGAAGGGTGGCCTGGGCCGCGGCGTGCTCCGCGGTGTTGAATTCGGCAAGCTTCATGCTGGCGTATTCCTTGATGGTCATGCTGGCATCCATGGTGACGGCTATGCGGATGCCGGTTGACCCGGCGCCGATCGTCCGAGCGGCTTCCGCATCATGGAACTGTTATTTCAGCATACGTAATATCTAAGATCAGGGTTCCGCCCGTGTCAAGAGCGTACATCAGCCCTTTGGGCCAGACGGTAGGATCGCGGAAGGGCCCACGGGTCCACGCTGACGATGCTGGGGGCTATAAGGGAACATGGATGGGGCGGCTATGCAGATGCTGACCGATCAGGATGCCGGGCGCGATCCGGGCCTGCGGGCCTACGGACTGCTGCCCTTGGCGCCGGGGGACAGGCCGGGGCTTGCCGACGACGGGGCGCAGGAGGCGCTGGACAACCTGGTGCGCCTGGCGGCCTCCGTGTGCGGGGTGCCGTACAGCGTCGTTAACATCATTACCTCGAGTCAACAGGTCCAGATTGCCGCCACCGGAATTGATGCCGGCGTGTGCTCCCGCGACGACTCCATGTGCGCCGTGGTGTTTCTGGACCACGCCACCACGGTGGTCCGCGATGCGTCCCGGGACCCCCGGTTTGCGGAAAACCCGTTTGTGACCGGGGATATTGCCGCCGTCCGCTTCTACGCATCCGTGCCGCTGGAAACGTCCTCGGGCCTGGTCCTTGGCTCGTTGTGCGTCTTCTCCAACGAGCCCGAGGTCCCCGCGACGGAACAGATCGAACTGCTGGAAGTGCTGGCCCACCAGGTGGTGGAGCTGCTGGAACTGCAGCACCGCACCCTCCAGCTCAACGACGCCCTGGTCAAACTCCGGCGCAGCAACGATCTGCTCTCCGAATTCGCCGGCCGGGTCAGCCACGACCTCCGCACCCCGCTGACCACCATCCTGGGATACGTGGAGCTCGCGCAGGACGACCCCGGAATCCCACCGTCACATCCGGCCGCCGAATACCTGGACCTGATCGGTACCGGAGGGCGGCGCATGCTGGGCACCTTGGAAGAGGTGCTGGCCTACGCCAAGGCCGACGGCGAAATCCGGCCCGAACGGGTATCCCTGCTGGCCGTCACCGCTGAGGCCGCGCAGGACCTGGGCGTGGACCTGGGGTACGGCAGCGGCATCTCCTGCGAGGATGCTGAACTGTATGCGGACCGGGCCCAGTTGCGGACGCTGCTGCAGAACCTGTTGGCGAATTCCCTGAACTACGGCCGCGCCGACCGGCAGCTCCGGGTATCCGTTGGCGCCGACTACGGACTCCAGGGCGTCACCGTCACCGTCGCGGACAACGGCAAGGGAATCCGGCCGGCGGACCGGGAACGTGCCGTGCAGCCGTTGGTCCGCCTGAACCGGCCCGGCGACGGGCCCGGGACCGGCCTGGGGCTGGCCACGTCCTGGCGGATCGCCGAGGCGCACGGCGGCGAACTGGCCATCGATGACACCCCGGGCGGGGGCGCCACGGTCTCGGTCCTGTTCCCGGCCCAGGCGCAGCCGGCCGGCTCCTAGTCCTGGGAGGACGTCCTGGACAGCACCCAGGTGTTGGTGCCGTCCTGGCGTTCGAACGTCACGGTGGTCACCAGCGCCTCGATCAATGCCAGGCCCCGCCCTGATTCCGCATCCTCGTCCGGAGTGGAGGCTTCCATCGGGCCGAAAGGCGGCTTGGCGTAGTAGGCGCTGACGCGGGCCTGCAGCAGCGCCGGCTGCACAGTGGTTTCCACGCCCAGCTCCACGTCCCGCTCACCGGCCGGCTGGGCGTGCTGGACGATGTTGGACGCAGACTCGATCACCGCGGTGGTGAAGGTCATCTGGTCCATGTCGTTGACGAACGGAACGTCCAGCCACAGGCTGTCGAGGTCGTTGTGGACCGCTTCGATGGCATCCTCGGCGGCCGGTCCCCGGAAGGCCCGCGAGGCCAGGATCTCAGTCATTGCCAAACGCCTCATCGGCCGTGGCGTAGGCGGTGAGGACCTTGTCCATGCTGGTCAATTTCAGGACCATGTTCACCTGCGGCTGCACGGCGGCGATCCGGAGGTCGCCGCCGGCCTGGCGCGCCGCCTTCAGGCAGCCGATCAGCGCGCCAAGGCCCGAAGAGTCCATGAACGCGGTGTTTTCCAGGTTCACCACGATCCGGTTCGACCCGCCGGCGATTACGTCGGTGACGAACTCGCGCAGCTTGGGCGCGGAGACCATATTCAGCCGTCCGTCCGCCTTGACCTCCGCGTATGAGTCTTTGACCTCATAACTGAACTCCATCAGGATTCCTCTCTTGTTTCAGGTTCTGTGGCCGGTTCGTACCCCTTGTAGAGCACGGCGCGGACCAGGATGCTCATGACCACCAGGTCAAAAACCACCCAGACGACATTGACCAGGGTCCCCAGCGGCTCCGCCAGCCCGGTGGCCAGGCGGATGATGCCGACGGCGGCGGCGACCGCCAGCAGGATGGACACCACGATCTGGGGCCGGATCAGGCTCCAGCTGGGTCCGCCGCTTTGGCGCGCTTTGGGGGTGACCGCAAACCCCAGGGGACGGCCGAACCATATGTTGCGGGCCGCCGTCGTGCATGCCTTGATCCACGTCGGGAACAGGGCCAGGCTGTACTGCTGGCCGCGCCAGGTGGGGATGCCGCGGCCGGCTACGGCAAACAGCAGCTGGTTGACCACCATGAACGGGATGAACCGGATGAAGAAGTCCCAGCTCAGGCTGCTCACCGGCAGGATGCCCAGCAGCAGGTAGATGATGGGAGCGGCGAAGTAGATGACGGCGGCGAACCCGCTCAGGTACGTCCACATGGTGGCGAAGTACATCAGGCGCTGGCCAAGCTTCAGGCCCTTCTGCACCAGGGGGTTCTCCCGCAGCAGGACCTGGATGGTGCCCTGTGCCCAGCGGAGCCGCTGGGTGAGCATGGTCGCTATGTCCTCCGGCGCCAGGCCATAAGCCAGGATCTCGTGGTGGTAGACGCTCTCCCAGCCCATCGCGTGCATGCGCATGGCGGTGGCCATGTCCTCCGTGACCGAGATGGTGGCCAGCGGCATGACCGGCTGGGCCTCCCCGGTGCGTTCCACGGTCAGGGCATCCAGCACTGCCTGGACTGACTCCAGCGCGCCCAGCGGCGACCAGTCGCGGGCGGACATGCGCTCCACGGCGTCGTCTGCCACCACCGGCACGCCGGACTCGCCCACGTGTGCCAGCTCCATGGCCGCAATCTCTTCGAGGTCGGCCTGCAGCGCTGCGACGTCGGCCTGGACGAGGGTTTGGACCGCGGCGTCCACGCGGCGCCGGACCCGGTAGGTGACCTCGGCCAGGGGCTGGCCGGCGTCCACTTCCTGCTGTGCGTCCCGGGTGGCGGCCTCCACCTCGTCGAGGACCTCAGCCACCAGGGCCGACTCGATGTCCGTGGACTTGCGGGCCTGCCGAATGGCTGCGCGGGACGCGGCCAGGGCGCGCCGGATGCTCTTTTCGGTTTCCTTGACGTATCCCACCAAGCCCAGCTGCATCAGTGCCTCGCGGCGGAGGATGGCGTTGGAGCCGCAGAAGAACGCAGCGTTCCAGCCGTCCTTGCCCTGCTGGATGGGGCCGTAGAACAGGGGCGCCTGGCTGCCCAACGGGTCTGACACGGGAACATTGCTGAAGTATTGGGGAGTCTGGACCAGGGCCACCCGCCGGTTATTGAAATATCCCAGGGTCTTTTCCAGGATGTCCGGCTCAGGGATTTGGTCCGCGTCCAGGATCAGCAGGAACTCGCCGTGGGTGACCATCAGCGCGTTGTTGAGGTTTCCCGCTTTTGCATGGCGGGGGAGGTCCTTGGTCCAGTCCTCGCTGCGGGTGACGTAGCCCAGGCCGTGCTGCTCGCAGAGCGCCTTGAGTTCGGGCCTGGCGCCGTCGTCCAGGATCCAGGTGCTGTGCGGGTGGCGGATCTTCTGTGCCGCCAGGGCCGTGGTGAGGACCATGTCCAGGTCCTCGTTGTACGTGGTGATGAAGACGTCCACGGTGGCATCCTGGGGTGGCTCGGGGGCGCCCTTGCGGATCTTCAGGTTCCACACCGTCATGCCGAAGAGCATGACGTCGATCAGGCTGTAGGTTTCTGCGGCCACCAGCGGCAGCGCGATCCACCACGCGTCCCAGTTCAGCGAGGACATCCAGCGCCAGGCGATGTAGTTCAGGCCCGTCAGGACGGTGAGGACCACCACCAGGCGGGTCCAGAAACGCGTCATGCGGCTGCATCCTCTGCGGGCAGGCGGCGGACCACGACGACGGTGACGTCATCCTCCGCGGTTTCCGCCGGTGCCAGCGCCAGGATGGCGGTGCTGGCTTCCTGGGCCGAGCCGGCGGACTGGGTGGCCGCCTGGACGGCATCGGTGAAGGCCTCCACCGATTCGAAGACGTCCAGGACGCCGTCGCTGACCACCACCAGGGTGTCCCCGGGCGCGAGCTCCAGTTCCGCATGCGGCCACTGCGTCCCCGGCCATGCACCCACCGGAGGTCCGCCGGAGGGGAGGCGTTCGGCCGGCCCGACGGGGTGGATGTGCAGCGCCAGGCCGTGCCCGGCGTCAACGTAGCTGACCTTGCCGGAGGCTGCGTCCAGCCGGGCGTGGAACAGGGTGACGAAGGAGTTGGAGGAGTCCAGGTCCGTGGCAATCGCCTTGCTGGCGGAGGCGAATCCGGCCTCGAGGTCTTGCCGCTGGCCGGTGGAACGCATGACGGCACGGACCGTGGCTGCGATCAGGGCCGCGCCCATGCCCTTGCCCATGGCATCGGCGAACGTCAGGTGGAGGCCCTCCGGCGTCTGGTACCAGTCGTAGAAGTCGCCGCCCACGTTGCGGGAGGGGCGGAAGATGCCGGCTATGTCGTAACCGTCCACCCGGATGGACTCCTTGGGCAACAGGCTCTGCTGCACTTCGGTGGCGCGTTCCAGCTCGCCCCGGGCGGCGGATTCTGCGGCGGCCGAGGGACGGCGCCGGAACAGTGCATTGATGCGGGACTGCAATTCGCGCGGGCTGAAAGGTTTGCTGATGTACTCATCGGCGCCGTTGTCCAGGCCCGTCAGCTTGTCCAGTTCGTCTGCCCTGGCAGTGAGCATCACGATGAAGGCGTCCGAGAATTCCCGCAGGAGCTTGCACACTTCGAGCCCGTCGAGGTCGGGCAGGTTAAGGTCCAGGGTCACGAGGTCGGGCTTGCGGCGGCGCACTTCCTCCACCCCGGGCAGGCCGGCACCGGCGTGGGTGACGTCGAAGCCCTGCTTCGCCAGGACACGGACCAGCAGTCCGCGGATGTCCGGGTCATCTTCGATGACCACCGCACGGCGGGATTCGGAGGGAGAGACCATAGCTCTACTTAACCGTATTAAGCCGCACACAGCATGTCTTATGCTTCACAGTTTCCGGTGACTTGCCTGACATGACGTTTTCCGGCCCGTATCTGCCCGCGCGCGGGCCCGCCACCCAGCAGATCTTGCGGAAATCTTGGCACCTGCTTGCCGGGACGTTGAGGAACCGCGCCCACACTCGAAAGCAGGCAGCAGCTTCCGGGAACCAGGATTCGACGACGACCGCCCGGAGGCTGTCCAGCTTGCGGAAGGCGGGGAAGCCCATGGAAGAGATCAAAAACAAAGGGGCGGGCAGGGCCAGGGCCCTGCTCCGCTTGTACTTCCACTCACGTAAAGTGCGGGCCGCGGCCCGGGAACTGGAGCAGGCCCTTGCCGAATCCCGGGAAGTTTCCAGCTGGCCCGGCGACCGCCTCCCCGTAGGGGAGGAAATGTCCCGGCATGTGGAGGAACTGACCCGGCGGCTCAAGGTGGAGATCGAGGCACACAGCAGGTTCGCAAATCTCTTAAAGACTGCGGGCGGTGGGCATTCCTTAGCGGCGCTGTAGGTGCCAGACTTAGCAGCAATCGATTGGCTGGGGATAGTCAGGAGATTGCAGTGGGCTTGTTGGCAGGCTGGGCGTACCTTTTGGCGGGACTCATGACCATGGATGCGCTGCTGCTGGCGCTGTGGGCCATGGAAGTTGACTGGGGAAAGTACTGGCGCCGGAAATAGCCGCGCTGCCCTGCCTGCCCGGAAACGCCGAACGCCCTTGCATCAAGTGCAGGGGCGTCCGGGGGAATGCTGCAGGAAGTGATGGCGGGTCTAGATGCCGAGGGCTTCCTTCAGGCGGGCCACGTGCCCGTCAGCCTGGACCTGGTACTGGGCCAGGGTGACGTTGCCTTCGGGGTCCACCACAACTGTGGAGCGGACAATCCCTTCGTGGATTTCGCCGTGGACCAGCTTCTCGCCCCAGGCACCGTAAGCCAGGGCGACTGCGTGGTCGGGGTCCGAGAGCAGCGGGAAGGTCAGGGAGAAATCACCGGTGAAACCGGCCAGCGCCTCCTGGGCGTCGGGGGAGACGCCGACTACTTCGTAGCCCTTGCCCTGCAGGGAGGACAGGCTGTCGCGGAAGTCGCAGGCCTCGGTGGTGCAGCCGGGAGTGGCGGCTTTCGGGTAGAAGTACACGATGACGTTCTTGCCACGGTAATCGGCCAACGAGGTCTCGCGGCCCTGGGCGTCCTGGAGGGTGAACTCAGGAGCCGGCGTACCGGGCTGAAGCTTGGTGGTCAGGGTGGGGCTCATGGCGTTCCTTTGTAAGACTGGTCAGTGATGGCCAAACATCCAGTGAAGCGGTTTGCCGCTTGGTGATACAACTCCGGCGTCATATGCAGTATTCCGCCGGACCCCGAACGGTTGCGTGCGGACCGGGAATGAACTGGTAGCCGCCGCCGCGGACGGTGGCCACGGCATGGCGGGCATTGCCCAGTTTCCTGCGGATCCTGCCTACATACACGTCGATGGACCGCGCGGTGGCCCCGGGAAAGGAGAGGGACTCCAGGAACTGTTGCAGTTCCTCCCGGCCCACCGTGCGGGACAGGTGCGTTACCAGGTAGCGCAGCACCTTGTATTCGACGCCCGTCAGGGCTACCGGCGTGCCGTCCAGCAGGACGGTATCGGCCGCGAGGTCCACGGCAACCCGGCTGACGGGGCCGGCCGACGGCGGCAGCAGGGTGCCGCCGTCGGGCGTGGTTGCGCCGGGGTCCTCCGCCGTGGAAGGAACGCGAGAGGAGTCGGCTGCGGCTCCTTCCGCATTGGCGGAGACCCCGGACGTGGGGGCTCCGGCGGCAGGCCAAAGGACTTCCGCCTCCGGAGCAGTCTGCAGGGCTTTGGCAAGGACCATTCGGGCGGCGTGGCGAAGGAGTTCCGGGCTGGTACCTTCAGTCGGAACCACCCAGACGGCCAGGCCATGCGCGGTGGCGCGCCTCGCCGGAATCTGGTGCGCGGCCGCCGGCCGGGGGTAATGGGCTTCCACTGCCATGGCGGGCCCTTATACGCCGCCGCGGCGGATCAGCCTGCCCGTGGGGGTCTGGCCGTCCACTACGGCGCCGCGGAGGAAGGTCTTGCGGACCACGCCGGACAGGGCCTTGCCGTCGTACGGGGTGATGGGGTTCTTGTGCTTGAGCTTGGAGACGTCCACCACGAAGGCGTCATCCGGGGCGAAGACGGCGAAGTCGGCGTCGTAGCCCAGCGCCAGCTGTCCCTTGTTGGTAAGGCGGGCCAGGTTGGCGGGCTTCTCCGCCATCCAGGAGACGACCTGTTCCAGCGGGATGCCGCGGTGGCGTGCCTCGGTCCAGATCAGGGACAGGCCAAGCTGGAGCGAGGAGACGCCGCCCCATGCGACGGCGAAGTCGCCGTTTTCCAAGTCCTTGAGGTCAAGGGTGGAGGGGGAGTGGTCCGAGACGATGCAGTCGATGGTGCCGTCCTGCAGGCCCTGCCAGAGCAACTCGCGGTTGGAGGCCTCGCGGATGGGCGGGCAGCACTTGTACGCGGTGGCGCCGTCCGGGATTTCCTCCGCCATCAGGGTGAGGTAGTGCGGGCAGGTTTCCACGGTGAGCTTCACGCCGTCGCGCTTGGCGGAGGCGATCATGGGCAGCGCGTCCGAGGACGACAGGTGCAGGATGTGCGCACGGGCACCGGTCCAGCGGGCCCGTTCGATGACCTCCGCGATGGCCTTGTTTTCGGCGCCCCGGGGACGCGAGGCCAGGAACGTTTCGTAGTGGTCCCCGCCCGGATGGGGTGCGCGGTCGATGGCGTGCGAGTCCTCGGCGTGGACGATCATGAGCGAGTCGAAGGACTTCAGCTCGGCCATGTCCTCTTCCATTTCATCCGCGTCCAGGTGCGGGAACTCATCCACGCCGGAGTGCAGGAGGAAGCACTTGAAGCCGAAGACGCCTTCGTCGTGCAGGGGGCGGAGATCGGCCTTGTTGCCGGGGATGGCGCCGCCCCAGAATCCGACGTCGATGAACGCCTGGTCCTCGGCCACCTCGCGCTTGAGCTTGAGGTTCTCCACCGTGGTGGTGGGCGGGACGGAGTTCAGCGGCATGTCGATGATGGTGGTGACGCCGCCTGCCGCTGCAGCGCGGGTGGCGGAGGCGAAGCCCTCCCACTCGGTGCGGCCGGGCTCGTTGACATGGACGTGGGTGTCCACCAGGCCGGGAAGCAGGGTCTCGTCGTCGGCGAGTTCGATCACTTCGGTGCCGGCCAGGCCGTTGCCCAGCGGCTCGATCGCAACGATCTTGCCGTTGCGCACCCCCACCTCGCGGGGGGCGATGCCGGCAGTGGTCAGGATGCGCCGTCCCCGGATGACGAGGTCAAAACGTTCTTCAGACACGGAGGTCCTCCTTGGTACTTGCGGCGGCAGGCCTGTTGGCCGCCAGTCCCGCACTGATTTGGGTGCCCAGCTGCTCGAGCAGCGGCCCTGCCTCTGCTATGCACCTGTTTACATCTGATTCGAGCGCCGTCAAAGCATAAATGTCTTCGAATCCGGCGGCGGCCGCCCGCTCCGGACCAAGGGTGGTCCGTCCGCAGACAGCGACGACCGGGACACCCTGGGCCGCGGCTGCCCGGGCGACGCCCATGGGAGTCTTGCCCAGCAGGCTTTGTTCGTCCAGGCTGCCCTCGCCCGTGATCACCAGGTCGGCGCCGGCCAGGCGGTCCGCCAGCCCCGTGAATTCGAGGACGACGTCGATGCCCGGCCGGCGTGTTGCGGCCAGCACGGCAATGGCGGCGTAGCCCACGCCGCCGGCTGCCCCGGCTCCGGGAGCCTCGGCAGCCTTGACGGCGCGGAATCCGATTTCCCTGGCCAGGACTTCGACAAACCTGGCCAGGGCGGCGTCGAGCATGCCGACGTCTTGTTGTGTGGCGCCCTTTTGCGGACCGAACACGGCTGCGGCGCCCTGCGCGCCCAGCAGCGGGTTGTCCACGTCGGACGCCAGCACAAAGCGGGTGTCCACCAGGCGGGGCTCGAAATCGGTGAAGTCGATGCTGTGCAGGTTTGCCAGCGCAGCCCCGCCCGGGGGAAGTTCGTTGTTGCGGCTGTCGAGGAACCTGGCGCCGAGCCCCTGCAGGAGCCCCGCACCGCCGTCGGTATTCGCGCTGCCACCAACGCCCAGCACGATCCGCCGGCAGCCGGCGTCGAGGGCTGCCCGGATGAGCTGGCCGGTGCCAATGCTGGTGGCGGCGGAGGCGTCCGCGGACACCGGACGGCCGCCCTTCCGGACATTCGGGACCAAGGCGAGCCCGGACGCGGTGGCCATTTCGATGACCGCCTCGTGCCCGCGGACCGCGAAGTCCGCTTCCACCGGCTGCCCGGTGGGCCCGGTGACCGTTGCCGTGCGGCGGGTGAAACCGGAGCCGACGGCGGCGTCGAGGGTGCCCTCGCCGCCGTCGGCCACCGGAATCCGGACCACCTCAAGGTTGCCCCCGGCCCCGCGCTGCAGGCCCTTGTCCAGGTGGCTGCACACCTCCGGGGCGGACAGCGATCCCTTGAATTTGTCCGGAGCGATCACGATGCGCATGGTTAGGCCTGCAGGGCCAGGATGGCGGTGGGAGCATCGGCGGCGGACTCGGCCAGTTCCTCGAACTCGTTCACGGCGTTGATTTCCACGCCCATGGAGATGTTGGTGACCTTTTCCAGGATCACTTCCACCACCACGGGAACCTGGAACTCGCCCATGAGCGCCTTGGCCTTGTCGAAGGCGGCAGCGAGGTCGTTGGGATCCTCCACGCGGACGGCCTTGCAGCCCAGCCCTTCGGCCACCTTGAGGTGGTCAACGCCGTAGCCGCGGGTGTCCTCGGACAGGTGCGAGCTGTTGATGTTCTCGAACGCCAGGGACACGTTCTGTTCCATGTTGAAGCCGCGCTGGGACTGGCGGATCAGGCCCAGGTACGAGTTGTTCACCACCACGTGGATGTACGGCAGGTTGAACTGCGCGCCCACGGCCAGTTCCTCGATCATGAACTGGAAGTCGTAGTCGCCGGAGAGCGCCACCACGGTCTGGTCCGGGTTGGAGCGGGCGACGCCGAGCGCTGCCGGGGCGGTCCAGCCCAGCGGGCCTGCCTGGCCGGCGTTGATCCACTTGCGCGGTCCGAAGACGTGCAGCATCTGGGCGCCGGCGATCTGCGACAGGCCGATGGTGGACACGTAGGTGGTGTCGCGGCCGAAGGACTTGTTCATCTCCTCGTACACGCGCTGCGGCTTGATGGGGATGTTCTCGAAGTGCGTCTTGCGGTGCAGGGAGGCCTTGCGGTCCTGGCACTCGGCAACCCAGTCGCTGTAGTCCGGCAGGGACCCGGCAGCAGCCCGTTCCTTGGCGAGCTCAACCAGCCCTGCCAGCGCCGCGCCGGCGTCGGACGCGATGCCCAGGTCCGGCGAGAACACGCGGCCGATCTGCGTGGGCTCGATGTCGATGTGCACGAACTTCCGGCCGGCGGTGTAGGTTTCCAGGCCGCCGGTGTGGCGGTTGGCCCAGCGGTTGCCGATGCCGATCACGAAGTCGCTCCGCAGGTAGTTCTCGTTGCCGTAGCGGTGGCTGGTCTGCAGGCCCACCATGCCGGCCATCAGCTGGTGGTCGTCGGGGATGGTGCCCCAGCCCATCAGGGTGGGGATCACCGGAACGTTGAGGGTCTCGGCCAGTTCCACCAGCTGCGCGGAGGCGCCGGCGTTGATGATGCCGCCGCCGGCCACGATCAGCGGGTGCTTGGCAGCCAGAAGCATGTCCAGGGCCTTTTCCAGCTGCTTGCGGGAGGCCTTGGGCTTTTCGACGGGCAGCGGCTCGTAGGTGTCGATGTCGAACTCGATCTCGGCCATTTGCACGTCGATGGGCAGGTCCAGCAGCACGGGGCCGGGCCGGCCGGAACGCATCAGCTGGAAAGCCTTCTGGAAGGCGCCGGGAACCTGGCCGGGTTCCAGGATGGTCATGGCCATCTTGGTGACGGGCTTGGCGATGGACTCGATGTCCACGGCCTGGAAGTCTTCCTTGTGCAGCTTGGCCACGGGGGCCTGGCCGGTGATGCAGAGCATCGGGATGGAGTCTGCCCAGGCGGCGTACAGGCCGGTGATCATGTCGGTGCCGGCAGGGCCCGAGGTTCCGATGCAGATGCCGATGTTGCCGTCCTTGGCGCGGCTGAAGCCGTCGGCCATGTGGCTGGCGCCTTCAACGTGGCGGGCCAGGGTGTGGCGGATGCCGCCGTGGGCGCGCATGGCGGAGTAGAAGGGGTTGATGGCAGCGCCTGGCAGGCCGAACGCCTCGATGGCGCCTTCCTTTTCCAGGATGGCTACCGCTGCGTCAACGGTACGCATCTTGCTCATGGGGTGCTCCTTGAAAGCTTGAAAGTCTGTTTTTGGGTGTGGTGGGGGAACCGCCGTCGTTGAGGTACGACGGCGGGGTCCCCTGCTGTGTTTCTTAGGCGCCGTGCGCCTGGCCTTACTTCCGGCCGCTGAGCTGCAGGACCTGCTTGAAGAGTCCGGAGTGGTCCAGTGCGCCGTCGCCCTGGTTGACGGTGGCGGCGACGAGCTGGGCGACGACGGCGCCGAGCGGGATGGCGACGTTGGCTTCGCGGGCGGCGGAGGTAACGATGCCCAGGTCCTTGTGGTGCAGGGCCAGGCGGAAGCCGGGGTCGAAGTTGCGGTCCAGCATCTTCTGGCCCTTCTGGTCCAGGACCTTGGAGCCGGCCAGGCCGCCGCCGAGGACCTTGAGCGCGGCGTCAGTGTCCACGCCGTAGGCCTCGAGGAAGGCGATGGCCTCGCCGAGGACCTCAATGTTGACGGCGACTATCAGCTGGTTGGCTGCCTTGACGGTCTGGCCGGAGCCGGAGGGGCCCACGTGGACGATGGTCTTGCCCACTGCGTTCAGGACGTCCTGGGCGTCGTCGAAATCGGCCTTGTCGCCGCCCACCATGATGGAGAGGACGGCGTCGATGGCGCCCTGCTCGCCGCCGGAGACCGGGGCGTCGAGGGGGCGGATGCCCGCTTCCTTGGCTTCGGCGGAGAGGCGGACCGCGACGTCCGGGCGGATGCTGGAGGCATCGATCCACAGGGCGCCCTTCTTCGCGTTGGCGAAGACACCGTCCTTGCCGCTGACGACGCCCTCTACGTCGGGGGAGTCAGGCACCATGGTGATGACGACGTCGGCATCCTTCACGGCGTCGGCGATGCTCGAGGCGCCCGTGCCGCCTTCGGAGACGAGTTTGTCGATCTTGTCCTGGCTGCGGTTGAAGCCGGTGACGGTGTGGCCGGCCTTGACCAGGTTGATGGCCATGGGCAGGCCCATGATTCCGAGTCCGATGACTGCAACGTTGCTCATGATGGTTCTCTTTCTGAAGTCTTTATGGTCTGGCCGGTGTGCGGCAGTGGTCAGCGTGCGGCGTGTTCGCGGATGGCCCAGCTGAAGGCGGTTTCCTGCGGTTCCTTGTACTCGAGGCCGATGTAGCCCTGGTATCCGAGTTCGCGGCTGCGGGCGATCCATTCGCCGAGGGGGAGGGTCCCGGTGCCGGGGGCGCCGCGGCCGGGGTTGTCGGCGATCTGGATGTGGCCGAAGTCCTTGGCATGGTTTTCGATGACGGACTCGACGTCGTCGCCGTTGACGGCCAGGTGGTAGAAATCGGCGAGGAGCTTGACGTTCTCGACGCCGGTTTCCTCCTTGACGCGGGCGATGACCTTGAGTGCGTCGTCGGCGGTGAGGAGCGGGTACTTCGGTGCGCCGCTGACGGGCTCCAGGAGGACGGTGCCGCCGATGCGGGCGACCCCCTGGGCTGCCGCCGCCAGGTTCTTGACGGCGAGTTCGTCCTGCTCTTCAGGGGTGAAGTCATCCTGGCGGTTGCCGTAGAGGGCGTTGAAGGCCTTGCAGCCCAGTCGCTCGCCGATGCCGGCAACGACGTCGATGTTGTCCTTGAACTCGGAGCAGCGTCCCTTCCAGGAGACCAGCCCGCGGTCGCCGCCGGGCATGTTGCCGGCGTTGAAGTTCAGGCCGGTGAGCTGGACGCCGGCATCCGTGATGGCGTTCTCGAACCTGGTGATTTCGCTGTCCGCCGGGACGGAGGTTTCGAAGGGCCACCAGAACTCGACGGCGTCGAAGCCGGCTGCCTTGGCGGCGGCGGGGCGCTCGAGCAGGGGCAGCTCCGTGAGGAGGATGGAGCAGTTCACTGTGTACGTCATCGTAGGTCCTTCCGAGGAGGGGCTTTGATCTATCTTCCCGCGCTTCCGGTTTCCTTACCGTTTCCGCTTTGTGGAATTTAGATTCTGCTTTATGAAAAGTGTAGGGATTCCAGGGTGGGCTAGTCAAGGGGCGCCGCAGGGCAGGACACTGGTAGGAGGCAAGCCTGCTCCAACGGAATGGAGTCACACGATCATGACCGGTGCCCGTTTGCGTCTTCTGGCCTGCGTGGTTGCCTTGGCCGGATTCCTCTCGGCCTGCACGCCAACGGCCGGCCTCCCGGAGGTTGCTACTGCACCTGCGTCACCGGCTGCGCAACCGGGAACGGTGTCTGCCGGCCCGGTTGCAGCGCCCGACGGCAGCGTGACTCCCGCGCCGGTGCTTACCACCGCAGCGCCGCCCGCGGCTGCACCTCTGCCGGCTCCCGCCCCGTCGCCACAGCCGTTCGCCCTCAACCTCTACCGGGAAGGTGATTTCGTCCCCCAGTACACCTTCGACTGGTGCGTGGCTGCGAGCATCCAGATGGCGCACAACCTCCTGGACAGCACGGGGGGAGGGACCTGGGCTGACAGGGCGCAGCAAAGCAACCTCTGGGAGATGGCCCGTGCCCGCTCGTCCGACTCCTTCAATGGCGCCAATCCTTTCGGCTGGGCGCAGGTGCTCACCGAATCGGGGATGGGGCCTTACCGGGTGGCCAGCATCCCCGACTATGGCGAGGCGCTCCGCACGGCGTCCCGCGCCATCGCCGAAACAGGGCGGCCGGTGGGCCTGGTCATGTGGAGCGGCCGTCACGCGTGGGTGATGAGCGGCTTCGAGTCCCTCGGCGATCCCCGGCAGTTCGCCGACTTCTCCGTGACCGGCATCCACGTCCTGGATCCCCTGTATCCCTATGGGAGCCAGCAGTGGGGGCCGTCCCCTGCTCCGAACGCATTGCTGACTCCGGAGCAGTTGGCCACCCAGTTCGTGATCCGCGAGCCGCGGCGGTGGAGCAGCGGATTGCCTGCCGGGTATCTCATGGTGCTTCCGGTGGCTGCTTAGGGTGTGCGGCTGGGCTTGAAGTCCAGGACCAGACGCTGGGGAGTTCCCGTCGAACCGCTGATCAGCAGCCGCGTTCCGGGTATCGAGTCGTTTCCGCCC
Source organism: Pseudarthrobacter sp. fls2-241-R2A-127 (assembly GCF_030209355.1). Taxonomy (GTDB): domain Bacteria; phylum Actinomycetota; class Actinomycetes; order Actinomycetales; family Micrococcaceae; genus Arthrobacter. The sequence continues at coordinate 203,698 of NZ_JARVSF010000006.1, read as the reverse complement.
ATGTAAGTGAACATCTCGCCATCATCGAATACGGGCGGTGATGCGGTGTCTTGGACGGGGTCCACCGTGATCTGCAGTCCCGCGTCCGCTGAAGCGATCGAGGCTTTCCCACCCCGCAGCCACCACCCTTCGGGAACGGCTTCCGCGCCGCTGACCTCGGGGACGCCATCACACACCAATTCCAGGGTGTACGGCACCACGGGGCCCTCGAAAGCCGCATCGATGGTAATCCGCGAGTTGCTGACATCGACGGCCACCGTGCTGGTCAGAGTCACCGGGACTCGCTCGCGCTGGTCAAAAGCCATGATGGCGAAGAACCGGCCCTCCGCGTCGGGAACGGCCGTGGTGGGTGGCACTCCGCTGCCGAGATGGCCGTAGTACCCGGAGGTGCGGTGTTCCGTCAGCACGGCTCCAGACCCGGTAGGCCGGATGTCCTGGGGGCGGAGGCTGCCCATGGAAAAGAACGCCGGGGAGATCCTGAGGGATCGAAGGACCAGGCCGGGAATGCGGGCGCGGAGCAACGTGGCGGAATTGGCGAGCCCCGATCCAATCCTGTTTGTTGCGGCAAAGTCGCTGCCGGCGAACAACGTGGCGGAGAGTTCCCCCCGGGTTATGCGCAGCAAGCGGCTCTCCGGATAATAGCGGACGGCGTCCGCCGGGCGTGGCTCCGGGTTGTTCAGCTCCGCGCCAATCTCCGGAGTGCGGAGGAGCTCGGCCAGGTGGCGTTCCGGTTCCTGGAGGTCCCTGCCCTCGATCTCGGCCGCCAGCCGCGAAAATTCGGCGTTGCCATCGAGGATGGCGAGTGCCCGGTACGGGGTCAGCAGGTTTTCGACGTCGTAAGGAATCTTCTGGTCCTGCCTGCGGGAGTGCACGTTCTCGATTTCCCCGTCGGCTTCCACCAGCCCGGCCAGGGCATGCAGGTTCCGGCGCACAAAATCCAGGAGTTCCGGCCGGCCGAGATCGCGGGCCAGGGCCATGAGGCTTGGATTGGTTACCTCAGCGGCGTAGATCCCGCTGCGCTCCGAATACTGTCCATCGGCATCGATATCGACGCCCTCGCTCAGCCACTGCCCGGCGCGCCGGATCAATGCCTGCGCCATGGGAGAGTCTTCCGGGCCGTCGAGGGCATGCTTGGCCAAGGCGGCCAGGGCGCTCGCCAGCTCCCAGCGGTGGTTTGGTGTATGGACGCCCCCCGAAACCAGGGACGGCGCGGCCTTGCGGGCGATGCGACGCAGTATTGACTCGGTGGTGTCGAAGCCGGACGGGCGGTACATCTGGAGGAGTTCCAGGCAATGGCAGAGATCGTTGATGGTGAACGAGGTATCCGGCGGGGAGGCGAGATTTCCGCTGCTGGAAAAAAGTCCGTTCCCGTCTTGCTGGCCGGCGAGATGATGCGCGTAGGCATCTGCTGCACGGCGCCGGGCTGCCGCCTGTTCCGCTGGCAAACCCGGTGTTCCGGCCTCATCGGCGATGGCCATGGCAACCAGCGAAGTGATGGCCCGCATGGTGGGACGTGGGCCCAACCCGTCCAGGGCAGCGGCGCGGCCGATGAAGTTGGCCTCGGAAGCACGGGCATCCTCGGTGAGGCGCGCTGCGTACGCACCGTGGGCGGCGTGAGTCATTGGCTTTCCTCCGTGGATGTGAGCTTGAACCTCAGCGAGGCGACTTCGAAAGGACGCAACTCCACGCGGATGACTGATCCTTCAGCTGACAGGACGACGCCGCCGCCGGAGGCCGGACGGTCCAGGAGGTCCACCTCAGTGACGCCGGCAATGTCCGCCGATACCGCCAGGGCAGCTTTCGCCCGGCGGCCCTGGCTTTCGTAGAGCCGGACCACCAGGTCTCCGCTTCGGTCGGAGGCGAGGGTAACGGTCTCTGCCACAATGGCGGGATTGTCAACGGACACCAAAGCGGAGGCCCCCCTGGAACCGCGCACCGGGCGGCGATGGGTGTTGGCGGCATATCCTGCGCGGATGGCATCGCCAATGCCCGGGGCCACGGTAATGGTGGTGAGGAAGTCGTGGTGGCCCTGGTCCGCTTCGGGATCCGGGAAGGTGGGAGCCCTGAGCAGCGATTGCCGCACCGTGGTGGAGACTCTTCCGTCGTGGATGTCGCGTTCGACGTCGTAGCCGTAAACCGCGTCGCTGGCCACCGCTACGCCGAAGTCCGGTTCGCCCACGTGCAGCCAGCGGTGGGCACAGAACTCGTACTTGGCGTGCTCCCAGCTCGTGTTGTTGTGGACCGGGCGCTGCACGTGGCCAAACTGTGTCTCCGAGGAGGAGAAGCCCGCGTGGACGTCCAGCGGAAATGCCAGCTTGAGCAGCTTCTGCTTCTCGTGCCAGTCAACGGAGGTCTGGATCCGGACTGCGGGTTCCGTGCCGCTGAGCCCAATGCGCTGCTGCACTGTACTGTTGCCGAACTCGCGGCGGACTAAGATCTCCTTGCCATCGGAGCCAGGCTCGGCGGAACCGTCGAACACTTCGACCACAGTGTCCCGGTAGGAGAGATCGATGTCCCAGGCATCCCATTGGTTGGGAGTGTCCCGGTGGAGTTGCAGCATGTTTGCCAGCCTGCCGCGGGGAATCACGTCTCGCCCAGTGCCCAGGTCGATGAGGCTGCTGATGTGGCCTTCGGGGGTCACGGTCAATTCAACAAGGCCGTTACGGAGGATGAAGTTCCCTTCCGGTCCACGGGCAAGCAGCTGCTGCTTGCGCACGGCGGCGGGGGCCCCGCTCCTGGAGGGAACGCCGTCGGCCGTTGCCGGGGAGGCATTGAAGACGAATTCTTCCCGGCCCTCTCCGGCGATGGCGGCCAGGGACTGCGTTATGACCTGGTCCAGTTCTTCGCTTACCGCCGCGTGGGTGGCCTCCGCTTCGCGGTGGACCCAGGCGATGGCGCTCCCGGGAAGGATGTCGTGGAACTGCAGAAGCAGGACTTGCTGCCAGAGGCGGTCGAAGCGCTCGTACGGGAAGGCCAGCCCATGGCGGATGCATGCCACAGCGGCCCAGTATTCCGCTTCGACCAGCAGCCGCTCGTTCCTGCGGTTGCCACTCTTGGTTCGGGCCTGCGAGGTGTAGATCCCGCGGTGGAACTCGAGGTACATCTCTCCGGACCAGATCGGTGGATTGCGGTAATCCTGCTCCGCCTCCGCGAAGAAGTCGTGTGCGGACGAGAATCGCACCCGTGGGGACCCCTCAAGGTTTTCCTGGAGCCGGCCGAGTTGCATCATTTCGCGGGTGGGCCCGCCCCCGCCGTCACCGTAGCCGAAGGGCATCAGAGACATGCTGGCGTCCCCGTGGTCCTTGAAGTTCCTGACGCTGCGCGCCAGTTCTGTTGGACGCATGTCGCCGCTGTAGGTATTGGTGGGCGGAAAGTGAGTGAAGATCCGTGACCCATCGAGTCCCTCCCACAGGAAGGAATGATGGGGCATCGAGTTCGTCTCGTTCCAGCACATCTTCTGTGTAAAGAACCAGCGCAGTCCCGATTTCCGCAGCAACTGGGGGAGGGCAGCCGAGTAGCCGAAAGAATCGGGGAGCCAGCCGACGTCGCTGATTGCGCCAAACTCCGTGTCAAAGAACCGCGCACCCTGCTGGAACTGCCGCACCAAGGACTCGCCGGACGGCATGTTGACGTCCGATTCGACCCACATGTTGCCGACCGGAACAAACCTCCCTTCCGCGACGCGCTCGGCGATGCGGGCAAAGATCCCCGGATGGTACTGCTTCATCCAGGCGAACTGCTGAGCCGAGGAGCAGGTGAACGTCAGCTCCGGATCACGGTCCATGAGGTCAAGGACATTGGAGAAAGTCCTGGCGCACTTTCGAACTGTTTCCCGGGTTGGCCACAGCCATGCCGAATCGATGTGGGCATGGCCGGTGGCAAAGATGCGGTGGGCGGAGTGTTCGGCGGGAGCCGCCAGCAGCGGTGCCAGGATCTTCCTCGCCTCCACTGCGCCCGCGGCAACATTGCCGGGATCCATGGCATTGATGGCGTCCTGAAGCCCGCCGAGGAGCAATTGGCGCCGGGGTGTCCCGGGCGGAAGCTCGCGGAGCAGCCCGAACAGGACTGTCGCCTCCAGGAACAGCGATTCAACCTCGGTGTCCACCTCCACGGCAAGGAAATCCCCGAGCCGATACAAGGGGACCGCCGGCACAGTCAAGGGGTCCCCGAACGGGGTGGGCGCGAAGGCATTCGGGCTGCCGAAGTCGTTTCCCCCGGTCAGGTCGGGGTTCGCAGCTCCCTCTACCCAGACGGTGAAGGCGCTGCCCGGCTCGCACTGCAGGGGGACTTGATGGTTTCGGGGCTCCAGTCCCTTGATGACGTGGCCGTGCTCATCCCGGACCAGGCCCTCGCACTGGAACCCAGGCTTGGCTCCGTTGAAGCCAAGGTCCAGGGAGAGCTCAAACCGGTAGCGCCCCGCCTCTGCCGGGGGGCGGCGGGCGGGAGCATGGCCACAAACCCGGAACCATGTGGTGGCCCAGGCCGGCCCCCAGGCTGTTCCGGGCAGCACTGGAGCGAAGGTGTTGCCGGATCCGGTGGCGGTGGCGAAGTCGACGGGCTCGCCAGGTGCGGTCCAGGCGGCCGCCTGCAGGGGAGCAGACGTTGCCGTTATGGCCGGTGCCAGCCGCTCGTGCAGGAACCTGTCGATCCGGCTCTCAAGCTTGTCGTTGTCGCGGTGCGCCATCAGTCCTTGAGTCCTGCGTCGACGTCGGAGCCGGTGATGTATTTCTGGAAGACCAGGTAGATGACCACCAGCGGGATTATTGACAGTACCGATGCCGCAAGCAGGATGGCCCAGTCAATGTTCTGGGCACCGATCAGCTGGCGCAAGGCAATTTGCAGGGTGAAATTCTTCGGGTTGTTCAGGACGATGAGCGGAAAAATGTAGTCGTTCCAGCGCCACTGGAACGAGATGATGGCCAGGGTCAGCACGATCGGCTTGGCAATGGGTAGCATGATGCGGAAGAAAATAGTCAGCTCCCTGGCGCCGTCGATCCTTGCCGAGTCCAGCAGTTCGTCCGGAACGGTGATGAAGAACTGGCGGAACATGAAGACGCCGGTGGGGGTAAGGATAGACGGCAGGACGATCCCGCCCAGGGAGTTGTACAGTCCAAGGTTCTTGATGACGGAGAACATGGGGCTGAGGATGACTTCGCCGGGAAGCATGGTGGTGGAGAGGATGCACAGCGCCAAGACGCTCAGCCAAGGGCTTTTGTACTTTGCCAGGGCATAGCCGGTAGTAGCGCAAAAGAAGACGGTCAGGGCCGTGGTCAGGGCTGCCACGACGAAGGTGTTGGTGAAATACCTGACGAAGTCGACACGTTCCAGGGCGCGTGCGTAACCATCGAGGCTCCATTCCCTCGGCAGGAGCGAGAGCGGGTAGGTGAACAGGTCACCGCCGGTCTTGAACGAGCTCAGCAGGAACCACAGCAGGGGGAAAAGCGTGAGGATGGCGATGGACCAGAGCATCGCCGTGGGAGCGATGGATTTGCGAAACTCGCCTGACCGGCGGCGCTGCACAACGGCGGCGCTGCCCTGGGGCCGCCTCGACGTCGGCGATGTTGTGGTGGTTACCATGCCCGGCTCCTCTTGCTGATGATGAGTTGTGCTGCTGCGATAACCATGAGGATGAGCAGCAGGACCATGGAAGCAGCGCTGGCGTAACCGACTTTCGACTGGGCGAAACCGGTCTGGTAGATGTACTGCACGATCAGCTGGTTTTCCGTTCCCGGTCCACCGTTGTTGAGCGCTTGGATCATGGCGAATTCCTTCATGTGACCCAGCGTTGACAGCAGCACCACAAGCAGGGTGGTGGGAGCGATTCCGGGAAGGGTGATGGATACGAACCGCTGCCAGGCGTTGGCCCCGTCCAGTTCGGCGGCTTCGTAGTGGGACTTCGGAACGTTGTTCAAGGCGGCGATGAAGAGAAGCATGTTGAATGCTGCGCCGGCCCACGCGGAGGCCAGGATCACCACAAACAGCGACAAGTCCGCGTTCGAGGACCACGGCAGGGCCCCGCCGCCCAGCGAGGTGATGATGAAGTTGACGAACCCGAAGCTTTCACCGAACATCCACCGCCAGATAACCCCCGTGACGATCGGAGAGACAAGCCAGGGAAGGAAGAAGATGATGCGCGCACCGATCTTGCCCCGGGCGCGCGCGTTGACCAGTGCCACGGCCATCACCAGCGACAAGGCGCACGAGAGCGGCACCGAGAAGACGGCGTAGACCAGGGTGCGGCCGACGGCTGCGTAGAACGCGGGGTCGCTGGCAAGTGCGGCGTAGTTGTCCAGGCCGATGAACTTCAGGTCACCAAACCCCCGGTATGAGGTGAAGGAGTACATGACGCCCAGCGCCCCGGGCCAGATGAAGAAGAGCAGGAACAGGACCACGACGCCGGCGGTCAGCGCGAAGGTGCTGAAGAAGTAGCGCGGGCGGCGGCGGGGCCGGGGAGCCGGCAGGGAGGCCGGGCCTTTGCCGGTGGCGTGCTTGGTGTCCGCGGCCGGGCGGACTTCAAGGGGCGGAACGGTCATTGCTGCTCTCCTGGTGGTTCGATTGCGGGGTTGCGCGGACCAGAAGGGCCGCGCAACCCCCACGGAGCTTAGTTGCCCAGTGCATCCTTGGTGGTGGCGAGGATCTTCGTCACCGTCTGGTCAACATTCTGCTGGCCATTGAGATATTTGATGGTTTCGTCCTTGAGCGGCTCTGAGGGCAGGAATTTGCCGCTGTAGCCACCCTTGAGCTGATCCACCGTCTGAACTGAAGAGACGTCGGGGGAGGCCGCGATCTCAGCGTTGTAAAGGGCGAACGCGTCCTGGTTCTTGGGGTATTTGACGTCGAGGCCGGAGACTGCGGGCAAGCAGCCGCTGATCTCGCAGTACTGGGTGTACTGCTGGGGCTGATAGAGCCAGTCAATGAAGGCCTGGGCCTCCTTTTCCTGCCCGGTGCCGTTGAAGGCCACAATCCATGACGCCGCACCGTAGTTGGTCGCCTTCACGGGCTGCTGGGGGGTGGGAACGGATGCCCACTCGAAATTGGTGATGTTCTTCTGGAAATCGGCGATCTGCCAGACTCCGGAGTAGTAGGACACAACCTGGCCGCTCTTGAACGTAGCGCTCGCGTCCTCGCCTGCGGTCCATACGGCCTTGGGCATGAAACCGTTGTCGTTGAGTTTCTTGAAGTACTCAAGGGCGGTCTTCGTCTGGTCGTTGGCCGTAAAGGAACCGTTGTTGTCCTCGACGCCCTTGCTGCCGAATTCGTATAGGAACGAACGCAAACGGTGCGCGGACGGGTCCATCACCATGCCGTACTGTGCGCCGGTAGCCTGCCGGACCTTCTCCGACTTGGCGACAAATTCGTCCCAGGTCCAGCTCTGGCTGGCATCAGTGGGGTAGGTGACGCCTGCCTTGTCGAAGAGTGATTTGTTGATGAACATGCCTACCGAGGTAAGGCTGGTGGGGAGGGCCTTGACTTTGTCGTCCGACGGATCCTTGACCGACAGCAGCGGCAGGATCTTCTGGGCCTTGGCCACGGAGCTCAGGTCAACCAGCTGATCCTTCCACAGGGGATCGACGTTGCCGGCCGCAGCCAAGGCCGGAAGCTCGCCCGCCTGGGCGCTGTTACGCAGCCGGGTGGTGAGATCGTTGCTGGGTACGTCAACAATTTCGACGGTGATTCCCGTCTTTTCCTTGTACAGGTCTGCCATCTTCTGGTATCCGCCACCTTGGGTGCCATCGCCTGAGAGGACAAACTGAAGGGGAGCGGAGGCCTTGCTGTCGGAGGAGCCGCCGGAGCAGGCGGTGAAGGAGGCGATCAACGCTCCCGCCCCGAGCAGCGCTACGGATACGCGTGCTGTTTTTTTCACGGAACACCTTTCGTGGATTATGGCCCTCCGAGAGCGTTAGGGTCGCTTCTTCGTCGGAACGTGTTTACTTTCATATCAATACAATAGTTAGCGAGTCAATACATTTTTGGTCCTTGGTGTGAACCAGCACACGTCGACTTTGCGGAAAACAATGCGTTTTGACCCCGCATTTCCGGGCAGGGGCCATCTGTGGGCAATGCTTGCAATCCGTTCAATGCGATGCTTTTATGTCAACGTGATAAAAAACTGCACCCGGCCACCGGCACGCATCATCGGCGTTGATGTAGGCGGAACCAAGACCCATGTCCGTACCGTGGGACCGCGCGGGGCATTGGGAGCCGAGATGGTAGTTCCGTCCGGGGCCTGGCGTGTGGGGGACCTGTTTTCCGACCCCGGAAATTTCCGCCGGCTGGCGGAAACGCTGGAGGCTGCCTGCGCCCCCCTGCCCGGATCCGTGGCTGTCCTCGGAATGCACGGCTGCGATACAGGCAGGCAGATTGAGGCGGCATCGCGGGTGATGTCCGGATTGTTGCCTGGGCGGGTCGTCGTCGTCAATGATGCCCAGCTGTTGGGCCATGCCATGCATTACTCCGAGAGCATCCAGATGATCGTGGGCACGGGTGCCGTCATATGCGGGACGACGTCGGACGGGACCCGTATCACGGTGGATGGACACGGCTGGCCCCTCGGGGACCAGGGCAGTTCCTCGGCACTGGTTTCTTCGGCGCTCCGTGCCACGCTCGCTGCGGGCGACAGCGGCAAGCTTGCGGAGGACGTGCTCTATGGAGTTGTGCTGGATGCCTTTGCCGCAGCCGATGCGCCCGAGTTGGCTGCTGCGGCATTGGACCAGGCAGGTCCCGCCGAGTGGGGCGCCCACGCACCGTTGATTTTTGCTGCCGCCGATGCCGGCTCCCAGGCGGCCGGGGCAATCGTGGACCGGGCCGGCACCAGGCTTGCGCGTGGAGTCCGTCATCTGCTGGATCGCGGTGCGGCGGGCCAGGTGGTGGTGGCTGCCGGTGGCGTGATCGTGAACCAGCCGGCGTATGAAGCACTCATACGCCGGAAGATAGCGGAGTTCAGCCCAGGCGTGGACCTTGTGGTTCTTCGGGAACCCCCGGTGGCGGGGGCCGTAGCGCTGGCTGAGGCTCTGGCGGGTCCTGAAAGTGGCGCGCCTGTACAAGGTCAGCATGGCAGTCCGGAGCGGGTCAGCTGAGGTAGGTGGCTGATCTGGCCCGGGCGATCGTCAGCTGTGCAACGCCTACCAGGGCTGCGTCGCCGCCGAGGTGCCCCTCCGTGATTCCCGGAGGATAGGCGATGCGTCCGACGATCCTTTTCCGGATCTCCTCCACAACGAAGTCGGGCTTATTCGAGAGGTGTCCGGCGAGGACGATCATCTCGGGATCGATGACGGTGCAGAGGGCTATGCAGGCCAGCCCGATGTAGTCCAGCACTTCGCTGGCCGGACCGGCTGCCTCCGGTTTTCCAGCCGCCGCAGCATCAAACAGCGCCGCAAACGCGTCCTCTTCGCTGGCCCCGTGGTCTGAAGCGAACTGCCGGGCAATCCCCAACACCCGCGATTCGAGGTCGCCCTGCGTTGCGTAGGGCCGTGCCAGGTGTGCCCGCTCGGTGACCAGGAAGCCGATCTCCCCGGCGGCGGAGCGCGCTCCGCGCAGCAGTGCGCCGTCGTGGACGATCCCGGCGCCCACCCCGACGCCAAGAACGTAAGCCACCATGCTGTGCGCTCCCTGTCCCGCCCCTTGGGACCACTCGCCAAAGCCGATGGCGTTGGCGTCGTTCTCTATCAGTACGGGCAGGCCGGTCCGGGACTGGATGATGGCTCCCAGTGCTACGTCGTTCCAGCCGAGTTCAATGGTCTTGGCCACCCGGCCCTCTTTGCCGTGCACGAGCCCGGGTACGGCTACGCCCAGCCCGGCGCAGGGCTTGGAGATCCGTTTCGAGGCGGCCACCAGCCTGTCTGCGATCTCCAGGGTTCCGGCGAGCCGCACGTCCGGAGCGGCGTCCGGGGCGCCGAAGTCGAACCGTATGACTTCCTCGGTGATGACTTTGCCGTCGAAATTCACGAGCCGGCCGCGGACCTGGCGTTCGGAGACATCAATGGCACCCACCACGCGGCTTTCCCCGGAGTAGCGGTATAGGATCGAGGGCCGTCCGCCGGAGGAGCGCTCATAACCGTCGACGACAATGAGGCCTGCTTCGACCAGCGCCGAGCACAGGCGTTCCACCGTGGCCGGGCTTAGGCCGGTATGCCGGCCGATGCTGGCGCGCGACAAGGGTCCTTGGAGGCGCAGCGCATCGAGGATGGCGGTCCGGTTAATCTCCGTAACCACTTTGGTGGTGGCGGTGCGCGGTTTGTTCATCCGACTCCATCAAGACTTGTTCATCATAGTGACAACTATTGATGGGGGTAAAGGATGTCGGCAGAAACTCCTGGAGGCCCTAGTGGGTCAGGTCCTTGCCCTTGGTCTCAGGAATGGTGAACACGAAGGCGGCACTGATCACCAGCAGGAGAACCGCATAGATGTTGAACACCTGTGGCGCCCCGAGGGAGGAACCCAGCCACTGCTGCAGGTAGGGAGCGGTGCCGCCGAAGACCGCCACGCAGATGGAGTAGGGGACGCCCACGCCCACGGTGCGGATGGACGTCGGGAACAGTTCGGCGTAGACCGCGGGGACGATTGCGGCGCTCGCCGCCACGAAGATCAGCATCACTGACATGCTTACCGCCAACTGCCAGGCGGAGTCCTTCAGCAGCCAGGTCATGGGGAAATGCAAGACGGCGGACCCAATGGCCCCGGCCCAGAGGACCTTCTTGCGGCCGATCCGGTCTGAGAGCTTGCCCCAGACCGGCAGTGCGGCGATGAACACGATATTGGCGATCACACCGGCCCAGAGAGCTTCGCCGCGGTCGATCTTCAGGGCGGTGGTGGCGTAGCTTGGCGCCACCACACCCCAGATGTAGTAGATCACCGTGAGGCCAACGGTCAGGCCGATCACCTGCAGGGCCTGCTTGCGGTAGCGGACAATCTGCGGCCAGATCGCTGCACGCTTGGCAGTGACTGCCTCGCCCTCAAATGCTTCGGTTTCGTGCAGGCGCGACCGCATGATCAGCGCGTAGAGGCCCATCGCCGCGCCGATCAGGAATGGGACCCTCCAACCCCAGGCGTTCATCGCCTCTGTGCTCAGTGCCATGTTCAGGACAGCCCCCAGCAGGGTGCCGAACAGGATGCCCACCGTGCCGGAGGTGTAGATCAGGGTGGCCCAGAATCCGCGGTGCTCCTTGGGTGCCATTTCGGACAGGTACGTTTGCGACGACGGCAGCTCGCCGCCGTGGGCAAGGCCTTGGACCAGCCGGGCCGCCAGAAGCATCAGCGACGCGAAGGCGCCGACGCCGGCGAATGTGGGCGCAACGCCGATCATCAGGCTGCCCAGCGAAGCCAGGCCGACGGCGAGCGTCATGGAGGTCTTCCGGCCCACCCGGTCGCCGATCCAGCCGAACAGGAAACCGCCGAAGGGCCGGGCCACGAAGCCGACGGCGAAGATCGCCAGCGTGGACAAAACAGCCGACGCCGGGTCCTCCTTGCTGAACAGCTGGCTGGCGATGAAGGGGGTAAACGTGGCGTAGATGGCCCAGTCGTACCATTCAACGGCGTTGCCGATGCCGGTGCCGACGATGGTTTTCGCGGTGGACATGCGTCCAGTCTGGGGCTTGCTTACTGCGACGGACATGGTGTTCTTCCTGGTCGGTGGGGTCTGGGGTCTGGGGGCGGCAGGCGGCGGTGTGCCGGAGGCTAGGCGGCCGGGGCGAGGGCGCCCAGCCGTGACATGGCGAGTTCCGCGTACAGCGCGGCCCCGTCAGCCAGCACGCCGTCGTCGAACGTTGCGTACGGTGAGTGGTTGAACGGTGAGGTGGCGGGGTCCGCGCCCGGGGCAACGGCACTGAGGCCCACGAAGGTGCCGGGCACCTCGGCCAGCACCCTGGAGAAGTCCTCGGACCCGCTGAGGGGCGTTGCCCAGCGTGAGAGCCGGCGCTCGCCGAACAGTTCCGTAATCACCTTCTCGGCGGTGTGGGTTTCATCCTCGCTGGTGATGGTGAGCGGGTATTCCTGCAGGTAGTCGACGGCCACCTCCACCCCGTGCGCAGCGGCGATTCCATTGAGCAGGCGCGGCACAGTGTCCATCATCTTCAGCCGCGACGTTTCCGAGAAGGTCCGGATGGTGGCCTCGATGCGGGCGGTTTCGGGGATGACATTGCGCTTGGTTCCGGCGTGGAGCACGCCCACGGACAGGACTACGGGATCAAACATGTTGAACTGCCGGGTGACCATCACCTGAAGCGCAGTTACCATCTCCGCGGCGACCGTAACCGGGTCCTTCGCCGAATGCGGGGCGGAGCCGTGGCCGCCGGCGCCGAGTACCGTGACCTCCAGCCCGTCAGAGGCGCTGAGCATGACGCCGGGCTTGGTGCAGAAGGTGCCGTGCGGCTCCAGCGAGGAGAACACGTGCATTCCGTAGGCTGCCTGCACTCTGGTTCCGGCGGCGTCCAGGACACCTTCGCGGATCATGTGGCTTGCCCCGTCGAACCCTTCCTCTCCGGGCTGGAACATTAGGACGACGTCGCCGCCGAGCAGGTGCCTCTTTTCGGCCAGGAGGGTGGCGGCTCCCGCGAGCATGGAGGTGTGCAGGTCGTGGCCGCAGGCGTGCATGGCCCCGTCCGCTTGTGACGTGAAGTCGACGCCGGTCTTCTCCTGGACGGGCAGCCCGTCCATGTCGGCGCGCAGGAGGACTGCGGGCCGCGGGCCGGAGGACTCCCCTCCCGGGTGCCCGCCGCGAAGGACTGCGGTGACCGAGGTCGTATCCTTGCCGAGCGTGATCTCAAGGGGGAGTCCGTCCAGCGCCTGGAGGACCTTCTCCTGGGTGCGGGGAAGCTGGAGTCCGATTTCCGGCCGGCGGTGGAGGTCGTGGCGCAGGCGGACGAGGTCTTCCTGCAGGTCCTTGGCATCAGCGGTTATGGGCATGTGTCACTCCTTGGCAATGGGCATCCGGGCTCGTGGACTATTCTGGAGTGGCGTGGTTCACACTCGGCGAAACCGCCGGAATTATGCTTGGAGGGCTGTTTCCGAACAGGATTCGTGCAAGGGAGAAAATGTCAGAGGAGCTGAGTGAGGACGATCTTGCCCTGATCCAGGTCCTGCAGGCCGCCCCCCGGCTGGGCTGGGCCGATGCTGCCAAGGTCCTCGGCGTACACGCCACCACGTTGGCTGCCCGATGGGAGCGGCTGACCTCCAGCGGCGCGTCGTGGGTGACGGCCCACCTGGCCGGAGATCCGAAGCAGATGCTCCTGGCCTACGTGGCCGTGGACTGTGAGATGACCCGGCGGGAAAGCGTCACGGCCCAGCTGGCCGCTATTCCGGAAATCGTCACAGTGGAAGAGGCGGCCAGCAACCGGGACCTGATGCTGACCGTCATCACCCGCTCGCTGGAGGAATTCAGCGACAAGATCGTCTCCAGGCTCAAGGCCATCGAAGGCCTGACCAAGTACCAGGTGGCCCTGTGCACGCGCCTGCACAGCAGCGGCGACGACTGGCGCCTGAACGTCCTGAGCCGCTCGCAGCTGGCGGCCCTCCGGACGATCGGAGCGCCAGCCGGGTCCGAACCGGCGCCGTCCGCGAGCCGGCTTCCTGAGAGCCACCTCGACCTCCTGCCGTTCCTGGCCCGTGACGGCCGCGCCACGGCCGCGGACATTGCCCGCGCGCTGGGCCGCCACCCGGCAACGACCCAGCGCCAGCTGAACCGAGTGCTGGCAAGCGGCATCCTGTCCTTCCGCTGCGAAATCGCCCAGCGGTATTCGTCTTTTCCGGTGACGTGCCAGTGGTTCGTCAACGTACCGGCAGGCGGCCATGAGGCGGCTGCGGCGGGGATACGCACCATCAGCAACGTCAGGCTCAGTGCCTCCACCACCGGACCCACCAACCTCGTGATCATCATGTGGCTGCACTCGCTGGCCGACATCATGTCCGCCGAGTTGGCGCTGCAGCAGAAGGTGCCCGGCATCGAGATCGTCGAGAGCGCCGTGATGCTGCGGACGGTCAAGCGGGTGGGCTGGATGCTGAGGGAGGATACGACGGCGAGCGGCGCCGTGGTGCACGAAGCGAACCTGGGGGCTGCCGGGTAAGGCGCGTGGTGCTAAGCGGTGCGGCCGTCGTCGTCCGCGAGGTTTGCCTGCCGCATCTTCTTCCTCCCACGGACGCTGAGGAGCAATGCCCCCGCAGTCCCAATGATCACGGCCACCAGGATGTTGGGGCCGGCGCCGCCTGACGACCCCAGGCTGGCCGCCAGGATCTGGCGCGACAGCACGGCCATCTCCTGGAAGTCGCCAAGGTGGATGCGGGTTCCCAGAACGTAATTCACGCTGGTGAAAAGCGCTGGAACCAGCCAGAGCAACGCCGCATCGGCCGCCCACACCAGGAGCCGGACGAGTGGCCTGAATCCACACCACGCCAGGGCGAGGCCAATCAGGACTGCCGGAAGCCAGCGCCAGGCCATGCTGATCGAGACGGGGACGGCGTCTGCGCCTGCCATGAATGTGGCGGCGGCGGCAAGCCAGGACGCGACCGGTACAGCCATGCAGCCGACGCCCAGGGTGGCCACGACGCGGGACCTTGCTGCGAGCATCAGGAGCGCCAGGGCGCCGGCAGCTATCGCGGCGATGGTGCCGCCGAGCAGGCCGGCGAAATACAGGGCTGAGCTGGATCCGGGTGCCAATCCGTCGTTGAGCGCGCTGAACGATTGGACCGTGGCGGCGACATGGACCAGCAGCACGCCACACAGGGCGCCGGCGGTGGTGACGCCGCGGCGGGCAGGTTTCCAAGCGCGCAGGGCCACTCCCGCGGCCGCTGCGCCCACCGTCAACAACGCCACAATGGTGGTTCCCCGGTATTGGCTCAGAGGCAGGAACGTGATGGGCATGTCCGGCGGAAGGGCGTCGTAGGCCCATAGATTTTGCAGCGGAAGCCGGGCCCCGGTGAGCAGCCAGGGGGCGAGCCCCACGAGTGCAGCGGCGATGCCCAACAGGACGGCGAGGCCGGCTTCCGCGCCCGGCCCCCGGCCCGCGGGCGTGCGGATGCTCCGGCCGGGGCGCCGGGAGGTTGGGTCCGTGACAGAGGGTCCGGTGTCCTGCGTTGGTCCGGTCTTGCCCTGCGCGGGGTCTTCCATTGGGTCCCTTTGTTTGCCGATGGAGCGTGTTTGCCGGCGCAGCCCGGGCTGGTGGGCTGGAGCCGCATCAACCGTACAGCGTATGGAATAAATACTTAATACTTCCGCATTACGGATTTATCTTTCCGGAAACATGGGCTCCCTACCTTTGGGATGACCCTGCGGCGTTCCTGGCGCCGCCCTCCGACGCAGATACCGCTCCCGTACGGTGTCTTTCCCAACGAACAGGCACACAGCATGAAGATCACCGCCACGCCGCGGCCGCCGGCCCACGATGCACGCAGGAAGCCGCTGTACACATCGCTTTTCGTCCAGATCCTCGCGGCGGTGGTGGCGGGTGTCCTCGTAGGCCACTTCTGGCCGGACCTCGGCGCAGGGCTCCGCCCGCTCGGGGACGGCTTCATCCAGCTGATCAAGATGATCATTGCCCCGCTGATATTCCTGGTGATCGTCACAGGGATCGCCGCGGTCAGCGACGTCAAGGCCGTGGGCCGGGTGGGCGTCAAGGCCTTGGCCTACTTCACCGGCGCTACGCTGTTCGCCCTGGTCTTCGGGCTTATCGTCGCCAACCTGGTGCAACCGGGTGCCGGCCTCAACATCGATCCCGCCACCCTGTCCCAGGACGCCCTCAACGCCAAAACCTCCACCGCCCCGCCCAAGGACGCGGGCGCCTTCCTGCTCGGCATCATCCCCACCAGTGTCGTTGGTGCCTTCGCCAGCAACAACCTCCTCCAGGTCCTCTGTTTCGCTGTCTTCTTCGGCGCGGCGATTGTCGTCGTCGGACGTGAACGCTGCCTGCCGGTAATCACCCTGATGGAAACCGTGCTGGAACTGTTCTTCAAGATCATGGGCTGGGTAATGCGTGCGGCGCCGGTTGGAGCGTTTGGCGCCATGGCCTTCATCATCGGCCAGTACGGCCTCGACTCCCTCGGGACCTACGCGGTGCTGATCGCCGCCTGCTACGCCGCCGCAGTGGTGTTCATCGGGCTCCTCTTCGTGGTGGCATGGGTTTACCCCCGGGTGCCGTTGTGGCAGTTCATCAAGTACACCAGGGAGGAATTTCTGCTGGCGCTGGGCACGGCGTCCACAGAGTCCGTCCTGCCGCGGATCATGGCCAAGTTGACCAGCGCCGGCTGCTCCCGCGCCACCACCGGCCTGGTGGTGCCCACCGGCTACTCGTTCAACCTGGACGGCGCCGCCATCTACCTCTCCATCTCGCTGCTGTTCCTGGCCCAGGCCTTCGGCTACCACCTTGACCTGGGCCAGCAGCTCGCGGCCTTGGGCATCCTGATGCTGACATCCAAGGGCATGGCAGGAGTTCCTGGCTCTGCCTTCCTTGCCCTGTCCGCCACGGCGGGGGCGCTGGGGATCTTCCCGGTAGCCGGCGTCGCGCTCCTCCTCGGCGCCGACCGCCTGATGGACTCCATGCGTGTTGTGGTGAACCTGCTGGGGAACTGCGTGGCCACGTTCGTGGTGGCCAAGTGGGAGGGCCAGTTCGATCGCGAGGCCATGCTGCGGGCGTTCGCCGGCGAGGACGGCGTGACGGACTCCGCTGGTGACGGCACGACGCCGGCAGTGGCGGGACAGCCGGGCGTTGCCACGGTGCTGCCGGGCGACGGGGCGGGAACCGGCGTTGACATCACGCACCCGGGCACGCCAGCAGGGCAGCCGGCACCCGCTGCGCCGGCCTCAGTCCGGTAGGTGCCGTCGGCCGCCCGGGCCGCCGCTCCAGCCGTTCCGTTGTTGCGGCCGCGCTGTTGACCCGGCCTGGCTGGCCGTCCCCGGGACTGTTGTCCGGCCCATGATGCACACTGTCCCTATGACTTTTGCCAACGTGGGAATGCTCGGAACCAAACCCGGCCGGCGCGATGCCCTCGTGGCAATCCTGCTCCGGCCCAAGCCCGGGATGCGGGAGGCCGGCTGCCTGCTCTACGAGGTGGGGATCAATGACGACGTTCCGGACACGGTGTTCGTTTCGGAACTCTGGGAATCCGCGGAGGCGCACCAGGCCTCGCTGCAGCTGGAGAGCACACGCGCTGCGATCGCCGAAGCCATGCCGTTGCTTTCCGGGCAAATGAGCGGCCACCGTTTTACGGTGCTGGGCTCGCCGCTGCAGTAGGGCCGGCCCTCCGTGCACTGCCGGCAAAGCCGGGGCAAAACAGTTCCGGTTTTTTGGGTACCGGTCCAGCGTGAGTGGGCTACGGTAATCGGGGTAAGGAGGCCACATGAAACCGCTGCCAGCGCTGGAAATTGTCACCCGCCTCGAGGATGCCGACTGGCTTGATCCCCTGGCCAAGAGCGTCCGGAAAGCCGTGAAGAAGGCCATTCCGGCCCGCTGGGCCCGCGATGCCCTGCACGGTGTCCCCATCGGCCACCCGGTCCACCCCCTCGCTGTCCAGGTGCCTATCGGTGCCTGGCTTTCGGCCGGCGTGCTTGATGCAGTTCCCGGAGGTGGGAAGGCCGCCACGCTCCTGATCGGAGTGGGGGCCGCAAGCGTGGTCCCGTCCGCCCTGGCCGGGTTCACCGACTGGTCGCAACTGCACCCGCAGCAGCAGCGGGTGGGGCTGGTGCATGCGGCGGCCAACGTGACAGCTACGGGCCTCTACCTTGCCTCGCTGGTCCAGCGGGCGAGGGGCAGCCAGGGCAGCGGCAAGGTACTGGCGTACTTGGGGCTGGCCACGGCGAGTGCCGGCGGCTTCCTGGGCGGCCATCTCACCTACCGGCAGGCCGCCGGTGTGAACCACAGCGAGGAAATCCCACACCGGTTCCCGTCCGGCTGGCATCCCCTGGCGCCCCTGGCCGACCTGCCCGAAGGCGGCCTCCACAAGCGCGACGTGGCCGGGATCCCGCTTCTGGTCCACCGCGAGGGTAACACCGTCAACGTTCTGTCCGACGTCTGCAGCCACCTGTCCGGACCACTTCATGAGGGCAAGATCAAGGACGACGGCGGGGACCCGTGCGTCGTCTGCCCGTGGCACCGGAGCGCCTTTTCGCTGCGGACCGGCGAGGTCAAAGCCGGGCCGGCCACCGCCCGCCAGCCGGTCTTCGAAACCCGGACCAACGGCGGCATTGTGGAGGTCTGCCTGCCGGGAGCCGACTGACCGGGCAGTTGCCGTGGCCGGCGCGGCAAGGCCATTCGGCCCTACTGCGCGGTGCGGAACGACGAAAGACTGGGCTCATGGCGGGTGCCGGCGGAGTGCAACCATGAGGCAGCGCCGCAGCGTCCCTGGGCGGCTGCGCTGGTTGATCCAGCACGCGGGGGTGTGACCGGACAATGCGCGTTTCTGAACCTCGGGAGATCGCTTCCGGCCTCCTGCTCCTCACCTCCGGCAGCGGCCCGGTTGCTTCGAACTTCTACCTTGTCCGGTCCGGTCCGTCCTGGGTGCTGGTCGACTGCGGCTGGGGTGGCAGCGCGGAACCAGCCCGCATGGCGGTTGAGCGGGTCGTTGGGCGCGGGGCGAAACCTGACGCGATCCTCCTGACCCATATCCATCCCGACCACTCCGGCGCCGCTGGTGCGTTGGCCCGCGCGTGGGAGGTGCCGGTGTACGCCCACCGGGCCGAGTTGCCCATGGCGGCCGGCAGGTACGTCCCCGCGCGGTCCATGCCGCTGGACCGGTGGATCACGGCCCCGCTGATGTGGTCGCTCCCGGCCCGTGCGCGTCGCAGGGTTGAGGTGGCGGGTGACATTTCGGACCTCGTGCGGTCCCTTCCCCGCAGCGGCGAGGTGCCGGGCCTGCCTGGCTGGGTGGTAGTGCCCACGCCGGGCCATACCGCCGGGCATGTTTCCTACTGGCGCGCCGGCGACGGCGTGCTCATCACCGGCGACGCAGTCGCCACAGTGAACCTGAACTCCTTCCGCGGGCTCCTGCTGGGACTGCCCGATCTGTCCGGGCCGCCCTGGTACACCACATGGAACATGGAACTGGCCAAAGACTCCGTCACGCGGCTTGCTGAACTGGGGCCACGCCTGCTGGCGCCCGGCCACGGGCAGCCGCTGGCTTTCGGAATCGTTCCCCGGTTGCGGTCCCTGGCTGCGAAGGAACCGAGGCAGCGGACCGCGTTTCGCCGCCGCGCCGCCGGGGCGCCCGGCGCTGTCTAAGGCCACTGCAAGGCGGAGGTCACCAGCCGGCGGCCAATCCTCAGCCGGGTGCGCTGACCCATTCACCCCTTCGCAGCACTGCCGTCAGGGCCAGGTCGTGGTCGAGGACCACGACGTCGGCCTGCATCCCGGCGCGCAGGTCACCTGCCTGCGCCGAGAGGCCCAGCAGGGATGCAGGGACGGCCGTGGCTGAGGTGACGGCATCACGCAATGGAACTCCGGCAGCCACGCAGCAGCGGACAACGTCCAGCAACGTGCTGGTACCCCCGGCAATAGCGCCCGTGGCATCGACCCGGGCTACGCCGCCGGCAACCGTCACGGCGAGGGATCCCAGCATGTACTGTCCGTCCGCCAGCCCGGTGGCGGCCATCGAATCGGTCACCAGCGTGATGTTCTCCGGCCCCACGAGGTCAAACACCAACTTCACGGTTTCCGGGGCCAGGTGCACGCCGTCAGCGATCAGCTCCACCACTGCCTGCCCGGCCTTGGCCGCGCTGAGGCTCGCCGATACCGGCCCGGGCGAGCGGTGGTGCAGTGGAGGCATGGCGTTGAACAGGTGGGTCACGGTCGGGCGGCTCCTCCCGGCCGGGTTGCCGGACGAGCCCAAAGCCGCCGCCGCGTGCGCCAGGAAGGCTGCCGCCGTCGCGTGGTCCGCGGCGGTGTGGCCGAGCGACGGGATGATGCCCAAGGCCGCCAGCCTGCCGGAAAGTTCGGAGGCGCCGGGAAGCTCGGCCGCCAGCGTCATGGAGGCCAGCGTTGAACCCGCCGAGGCCAGCATGCGGGCCACCAAAGCAGGATCTGGTTCCAGGAGCAGGCCGGGATCGTGGGCGCCGCACTGGTGGCCCGAGAGGAAAGGACCCTCCAGGTGCGAGCCCGCGATCAGTCCCAGGCCAACCAGTTCCCGCAACATTCCAAGGTTGCGGACCAGGTCCGCGGGCTTCCCGGTCACCAGGCTTGCCACCAAGGTGGTGGTTCCACGCCCGTGCAGGTAGCGTGCCGCCCGCTCGGCGCCACCGGCATCGCCCTCGGAGAAATCCGAACCGAAGGCCCCATGGCAGTGCACGTCCACCAGGCCGGGCACCAGGACCCGGCCGGCGGGTGCCTCCGGCGGAAGTACCCCGGGGAAACCCTGCGCCGGCCCCGCGAAGGTGACCAGGCCGCCGTCGGCCGCCACCACCCCGTCCGCAATATCCAGCGAGGCGGTGACCAACCGGCCGCGAAGAACAACTTCATTGCCCATCTTTGAGAGTCCTTCGTTCGTCGGAAGCATCGGCGCCCACTGCGGCAGCAATGCGTTCGGCCAGCGCGGGGTCCGCGATGCCGGACCGGTCTCCGCCGCCCGCAGCGCCGCCGTGCCGGGGTCGGGCCGAAGTGTGCACGGCATGGACTCCCGCTTCAAGGAGCGACGGTACCAGCGCCAGGGTGACGCCCCCGCCGGCCATGATCTGGACCGAGGGCGCGCTCCGGCGTCCCTGCTGCACGATCCTGCCCAGCATCTCCAACCCCGTGGCGCAGTCGGGACTGCCCCCACTGGTGAGGACGCGGTCCACTCCGGCGTGCTCCAGCCGGGAGAGCGCCCCCGCCGGGTCGACGCCGGCCGCCAAGGCTGCGTCGAACGCGCGGTGGAAGGTGATTTCGGCATCCGGTTTCACGGCCCGCGCTGCCGCCACGATGCGGCGGAGCGCCGGGATATCCGGGCTGCCGTCGGCGGACAGGACACCAACCACCACGCCCGCGGCTCCGGCTGCCAAAGCCGCGGTGGTATCGCGCTCAATGACATCGAGCTCGTCCGGACCATACATGAAGTCGCCCGGCCGGGGACGCACCAGGACATGCACGGGAAGGCCCAGGCCGCACGCCTGCCCGATGGTGCCGATGCTCGGCGTGATGCCCTCTGTTTCGGCCAGGGCGGCGCACAGTTCAACGCGGGCCGCGCCCACGGCGGCGGCCAGCCGGACGCCGTCGGCATTCTCCACCGCGAGCTCGAGCTGCGGCACGGTCCGGGCCTCGGGCACGCGCCTGGGGCTCAGAGTCCCTGCCATGCCGGCTTCCGGCCGAAGGTGTCTTGGTAGTACTCACGGTGGGCGAGCCGTGAGGCCGCGGCCTCGTCCACCAGTACCGACACGTGCGGGTGCAGCTGGAGGGCCGATGCCGGGCATGCCGCCGCGACGGGACCTTCGACGGCGGCCGCTACGGCCTCTGCCTTGGCCTCGCCCATAGCCAGCAGCAGCAGGTGCCGGGCCTCCCGGATGGTGCCCAGGCCCTGGGTCAACACATGGTCGGGCACGTCCTCCGGTGCGTCAAAGAAGCGGGCGTTGTCCTGGCGGGTTTGCCGGGTGAGCGTCTTGATCCGGGTGCGTGAGGCGAGCGAGGACATGGGCTCATTGAATCCCACGTGGCCGTCCGTCCCGATGCCCAGGATCTGGATGTCCACACCGCCGGCGGCCGCAATCCGGGCCTCGTAGGCGGCGGCCTCCGCCTCCGGATCCGGGGCCATCCCGTCCAGCCCGTGGACCGCGCCGGCGCCGAAGTCCACGCTGGCCGTGAATTCGTCCCGGATGACCGAGTGGTAGGACTGCGGATGCCTTGCAGGCAAGCCCACGTACTCGTCCAGCAGGAAGGCCTGGGCTTCGGCGAAACTCAGGCCGCCGTTGCGGTGCCGGTCGATGAGTTCCCGGTACGTGCCCAGGGGAGTGGAGCCCGTGGCCAGGCCAAGGACGGACGGCCCGCGGCGGACCTGTTCCTCGATGGCATCCGCGGCCATGCGGGCTACGTCGTCAGGGGTGGGCAGAATGATGATTTCCATGCGGTGTGATGCTTTCGGGTGGAGGTTGCTGTTGGTGGGCGGTCTATTTCGCGGCTTCGGTTTCCACGGTTACCTCGTCGTCCTCGCGGCCCGGGGTGCGCAGGTTCCAGCGCTTGATGACGAATGAGAACAGGAAGTAGTAGATGGCCGCGTAGCCCAGGCCCATCGGGATCAGCATCCACGCGTTCTGTGCTTTGCCGAAGTTGAGGACGAAGTCGATCAGGCCGGCTGAGAACGTGAAGCCGTCGTGGATGCCCAGTGCGTTCACCAGGGCCATGGACGTTCCGGTCAGGGCGGCGTGGACGACGTAGAGCGGGAACGCGACGAACATGAACGAGTACTCGAGCGGTTCGGTGATGCCGGTGAAGAATGCCGTGAGCGCGGTGGAGAGCATGATGCCGCCCACGATCTTCTTCTGGGAGGGTTTGGCGTGGCGCCAGATGGCCAAGGCCGCGGCGGGCAGGCCGAACATCATGATGGGGAAGAAACCGGTCATGAAGGTACCCGCGGTGGGGTCGCCGGCGAAGAAGCGGTTGAGGTCGCCCCGGACCAGGTGGCCGGATGCGTCCGTGTAATCGCCGATCAGGAACCAGACGCCGGAGTTCAGGATGTGGTGGAGGCCGGCGGGGATGAGCATGCGGTTGGCGAAGCCGTAGATTCCGCCGCCTAGCACCGCGTTGCCTGCCACGGCCTGTCCCACGGCGGTGAGGCCTGCATTGAAGAGCGGGTACAGCAGGGCCAGGACGACGCCGGCCACCAGGCTGGTGACGGAGGTCAGGATGGGAACCAGGCGGCGGCCGCTGAAGAAGCCGAGGAAGTCAGGCAGTTTGGTGCGGTAGAACCGCTGCCACAGGACGGCGGACAGCAGGCCCACCACGATTCCGGCGAGGACGCCGTAGTTGATCATGGCCGGCTTTCCGGCAGGGTCCAGTTGTCCGTCCAGGACCAAGGGGGACATCGCCTTGAAGACACCGTCGATCACCATGTAGCCCACCACGGCCGCGAGTGCGGTGGAACCGTCGGCCTTCTTGGCCCAGCCGACGGCGATGCCGACGGCGAAGATGAGCGGCAGCCACGTGAAGACGGCGTTGCCTGCGGCTGAGATGACGGACGCGCCGCCCTCGAAACCGGGGATGGCGCCGAGCAGGTCGGCCTGGCCGATGCGCAGCAGGATGCCCGCGGCAGGAAGCACGGCGATGGGGAGCATCAGGCAGCGGCCCAGCCGCTGAAGGGTGGCGAAGGCCCTGTTTGGCTTCTTCTCTGGAGCCAGGGCGGTGGTCTCGGATGTTGACATGGTTGCACCTCTGCGGGGTTCGGATGGGGGCTTGTGAAGAATGGGTTCCAGCCGGTACTGTCTGGTTATGACCAGTTCAGTGTGATTCATCCCACGGTCCGGTGTCAAGGAAGGAAAATTCCCTCCAGGACGGGCCGCCCGTGGCAAATGAAGCCATCATTGGTCGTACCGGGGCCGCCGGCCCAGGTGTTGGAAGATGTGCTCCGTACGGGCACCGTCAGAAAGGGCAGCCATGTCCAAAGCAGAAAAGATCATCGAAGGCCTGGGCGGAGCCGGCAACATCGTGGAAGTGGAAGCGTGCATCACGCGGCTGCGCACCGAGGTGAAGGACTCCTCGCTGGTCAGCGAGGCCTCGCTCAAGGCTGCGGGAGCCCACGGCGTCCTGACCGCCGGCACCGCCGTGCAGGTCATTGTTGGCCCCGAAGCGGACACGCTCGCCGAAGACATCGAGGACCTCCTCTAGTGGCGCCGTCCTTGCCCGTTAACGCCCCGATCGGCGGGTCGGTAGTTCCGCTCGCGGATGTTCCGGACCCTGTCTTCGCAGGTCAGATGGTGGGTTCCGGCGCGGCAGTGGAGCCGCCCGCCGGGGTGGCGTTCGACGTCGTGTCCCCCGTTGCGGGGAAAGTGGTCAAGATGCTGCCGCACGCCTTCGTGGTGGTTGAAGCATCGGGCCGTGGCGTCCTGACGCATGTGGGCATCGATACCGTCAAGCTCAAGGGCGAAGGCTTCAAGGTGCTGGTGGCCCAAGGGGACGTGGTCCAGGCCGGCGAGCGGGTCATGCACGTGGATCCCACCGCGGCCCTGGCCGCGGGCTACTCAATGGTGAGCCCCGTCGTCGTGCTGGATACCAAACCGGACACTGCCACCCTTGTGCAGGCCGGCACCGTGGGCGCCGGCGAACTGCTGTTTACGCTCGGCTGAGCTGCTTTACAGGCGGACTTCCATGGTGAGGGAGTAGCGGTCCGACCGGTACCACGAGCGTGAATGCTCGATGGCCAGGGTGCCCGAATAGGACACGCGGTCAAACGCAAGCACCGGAGCTCCGGTTCCCGTGCCGAGGAGCGCCCCGACGTCGGCCGGGGCGCCCTCGGACCGGACGCTTTGGCGGGCCCGGTCGATCTGGTGGCCGAACTGCGCAGCGAGTGCCTTGTAGACGGAACCGGTGAGATCGATCCCCAACAGCCCGGGCGCATGCTGGGGGTTGTACCAGGCATCATCCACGCTGACCGGCCTGCCGTCCGCCAGACGGAGCCGTTTCAGGTGGAATGCCTCCGCGCCGGGAGTGAGGCTGAGCGCGGTTGCCGTTTCGTCGGGGGCTGCCACTTGTTCGGCCACCAGGACCACCGTGCTGGGGACGTGGCCCATCGCCTCCATCTCCTGCGTGAACGAGGCAAGGTGCAGGGTGGACTGGACGGGGGAGTCCGCCACGAACGTCCCCTTGGCCGGGACCCGCACCAGGTGCCCTTCGTTGACCAGGCGGCCGATCGCGGCGCGCACGGTGATCCGGCTGACGCCGTAGGAGTCCATGAGCGTCCGCTCGCTGGGAAGCCGGGCGCCGGGCTCCAGCTCCTCCTTGGCGAGTTTGAGGATGATGAGCCGGAGCTGCTCATGCTTGGGGATCTGTGAGTTGTTGATGGGCGCGTTGGCCGCCTGCGCCGTGGTGCCTGGTGTGGCGGACATCCAGCCCCTCCTTAGTCTGGAGCGGTCCGGTTAGGACCACTTCTTCGGATTATTCCATAAGAAGCTGTCCGGGTAACCATGTGGCAGCGGCGGGCGGACGGCAGCCGCGCCATGCCGGCGAAAGCCAAAACGAGGGGCGGCCCAGGACATTTCTGTCCTGGGCCGCCCTCATTGCACCTGCTTGCCGCGCGGGCTGCCTACTGCGTCTTGCTGCCGAACCCTACGCGGGCACTCCCGTCTGTCGGGAGCTCCGGAATGACATCGCGGGTGGGTGCCCCGCGGAACTTCGGCGAAGGATCCTGGCCTTCGGTCAGGCGCTGCAGCTCCTGGCCTTCGAAGTCCTCTTCTTTTCCGAGCAGGATGGCGGAGTCGTGGTTGGTAATTTCCCCCTTGAAGGCCCGCACCATGACGCTGTGGTCGAACTGCCCCTCCCACTTGGACACCACGAAGGTGGCCACGCAGTTGCCCAGCAGGTTGACCACCACCCGCATCGAGTCCATGAGCCGGTCTGCGCCCAGGAGGAGCGCGACGCCGGCCACCGGGAAGATGCCGAGCGCTGCGGCCGTGGCCGACAAGGCCAGGAACGACGATCCCGGGACCCCTGCCATGCCCTTGGAGGTCAGCAGCAGCACGCCGAGGGCTGCCAGCTGCTGGCCCAGGTCAAGGTGGTGGCCGAAAGCCTGCGCCAGGAACAGCAGCGAGATGGAGAGGTAGATGGCTGCGCCGTCCAGGTTGAAGGAGTAGCCCGTGGGGACCACCAGACCGGTGGTGGCCCGGGAGCAGCCGGCATTGGTCAGTTTGGTCATGATCCGGGGCATCACCGCTTCGGTGGATGCCGTGCCCAGGGCCAGCAGGAACTCCTCCCGGGTGTACTTCAGGAACTGCCAGAGCGGCACCCGGGCAAAACTCCAGGCCACCACGAAGAGCAGGCCGATGAAGATCACCGCGGCGCCGTAGCAGGCAGCGATCAGGACCGCGTAGGTGCTCAGGGTATCCAGCCCGTACTGGCCGATGATGAACGCCATGGCCCCGAACGCGCCAAGCGGTGCCACCTTCATGATCCAGGCCATGATCTTGAAGATCAGTTCCAGGACCGTTTCCATGACGTTGATGACCGGCAGGCACTTCTCGCGTCCGATGACGACGATTGCAGCGCCGAAGAAGACGGAGAAGAACAGGACCTGCAGGAGGCTGTTGCTGGCAAATGCGCCGATGACGCTGGCCGGAATGATGTCGAGGATGAAGGAAGCAGCATCCTTGGGTGGCGCTGTGCCGGTCTTTGCGTCCAGGTCCGCCTGGGACAGTGTTGAGGGGTCGATGTTCAGGCCGGCGCCCGGCTGGACGATGTTTCCGATGATCAGTCCAAAGACCAGGGCGAACAGCGTGGCTGCCGTGAAGTAGAGCAGGGCCTTGACCCCAACCCTTCCAACCGCCTTGACGTCGCCTACGGCTGAAATTCCGGTAACAATCACCAGGAAGATCAGCGGCGCGATGATCATCTTGATGAGTTTGATGAAGCCATCTCCAAGCGGCCTCAGTTGGGAACCGAGGTCGGGCCAGAAATGCCCGATGAGTACACCTGCCACGACGGCGATCAGAATCTGGAAGAAGAGCGACTTGTACAGTGGCTTCCTCTTCGCGGGCACCGAACTCGCCTTCAGTGCCTCAGGGTTTGGGATCTTCATTGACCTTTGCCTATCAATTGGGAACAACCCGTTTGCGGGGCTGTTTCCAAAGTAATCCTCATCACACTTATTCCGCAAGAGGAAAACTGATTTCCACATTGTGGAACCCTAATCACGCTTTGTGACCGCCGCTACATGATGCCGGTAGCTACCAGCAGTGCCCAAGCCAACGCCGGAGCCACCAGCACCACGCCGCCTGCATAGAACATCAGCTGCCGGTAAACCCGTTGCCTGTCGTCCTCGCGGGCATTGGCCACCACCAGGGCGCCGTCCGTGGAGAAAGGGGAGACGTCGACGACGGTGGCTGCGACCGACAGCGCGGCCACAGTTCCGGAGGCGCTGAGCGAGCTCGTGGCGAGCAGGGGGCCGGCCATCGGGATGAACGCTGTCAGCAGCGCGGTGGAGGAAGCGAAGGCCGAGCCAACGCCGATGACGTAGCAGAGGACCAGTGCGATCAGCAGCGGAGCACCCAGGGCCAGGGCCTGCATGGCCAGGGTGTCGATCACGCCTACGTGCTGCAGCAGGGAGACGTAGGTGATCATGCCGGCCACCAGCAGGACCGTGGACCAGGAGATGCCGCCAATGAAGGTCCTGTGTTCCTTGATGTTGACGAAGGCAAGCAAAAGGCCGGCGGAGAGGGCCACGAACCCGATCGGCAGATGGAAACCGAGGGTGCACACGAGCATCGCGGCGATCAGGGCCAGCGTCAGGATCTGCTCGCCATGGGGCCGTTCGGTGGACGGCATATCGACGTCCGTGTGCTGGCCGCCCGCGCCGTCCCGGAGCCTGCCGGTGAGGGCGAACAGGAGGAGGGTCAGCGCCGAGAGGATCAGGTTCAGGGCGAAGCTCGCGGCGAACAGGCCGCCCTGGGAGATGGGGAAATGGTTCCGCAAGGCGATGTCATGGACCAACACCCCGGCCACCGAGAGCGGGGAGAAACCGCCGGCGTGGGCGCCGTTGATAATGAACGCACCCATGGCCACGGGGTGCAGCCGGGATTCGTACGCGAACCCAAGGGCCGCGGGAGCCAGCAGCGCGATCGCGGCAGGGGAAAACGTGCCCAGCGAGGTCAGGGCCGCAGCGGCCAGGAAGAATACCCAAGGCAGCAGCAGCGTCCTTCCGCGGACCATTCGCACGCAGGCCTTGACCAGGATGCCGATGGTGCCGTTCCGCTGCGCCATGCTGAAGAAGTAGGTTACGCCGATGATGGTCAGCACAATGCTGGCGGGAAACTCTGCCAGGATCTGCTGGTCGGACATCCCCAGCATGAAGTAGCCGACGCCGAAGGAGGCTACCAGCGCCATCACGCCGATGTTGAGGGGCCACCTTGTGGCGATGACGAACATCGCCACGAGGACTGCCAGCGGAATGATCTGCACGACGGTCATGGTCGGCTCCGGGCTCGGGCGGCCGCCTGGTTGAACATGCCGCGGAGAACGAGGGCAAGTGCGCCCGGGATGGCCACGCCGGCCACCGTCCAAGCAGGATACGACGCCGGGTGGAAGTGTGCGCGTGCGCCCTCGGGGGTTTCCGGGGCGCCGGAAGGCAAAACTGCCCGTGGTTTTCCTGGCCCGGTGCGGTAAAGCCCATAGGCTGGAGGCCGGGCAGGCGCTTCCCCGCCCGGACAAACAGTCCCAGGTGAAAGGCAGGACCATGACGGGTTCCAGCGATGACCCCCAGAACAATGCAGACCTCCGGGGGCCGGGGGACCCCGACACGGCGAAGGAACTGGCCCCGCAGGCGCCCCAGTCGGGACAGCATCCGGAACAGCCCGGCGCAGCGAACATCCGTGAGGAACAGCAGGCCCAGGCAGCTGGAACCGTGCCCGCATCCTACGTGGGCGGCGAAGAAGCGTCCCGGGAAGGCGCGCCGGAAGAGGCGCTGAATGACCCGGGCACCTGGGACGACGAAGTCTGAGATGATAAACCGCGCCGATATTGACCAGGCCGCGCGCCGCACGGCAGGCCTCATCCGCAGGACGCCCGTCATGGCGGCGGACACAAATGCCTACCCCGGCTCCGTATGGTTCAAATGCGAATTCATGCAGCACACGGGCACGTTCAAGGCCCGGGGCGGGCTGAACCGCATCCTCGCCGCCAAGGAGCGCGGGGAACTGCGGGCCGGCGTGGGCATAGTGGTGGCGTCAGGCGGGAACGCCGGGCTGGCTAACGCGTATGCAGCCAGTCAGCTTGGCGTGCCCGCTACGGTGTTTGTTCCTGAAGCCGCGCCCGCCGTCAAAGTGGCCAAACTGATGGCCATCGGCGCCACGGTGGTCCAGGGCGGGGCCGAATATGCTGCAGCCTACGAGGCCGCGGTGGCACATGCGGAAGAAACCGGCGCCGTCTACTGCCACGCCTACGACCAGCCGGAAATCGCCGCCGGTGCCGGGACCGTGGGCACCGAACTGCTGGAGCAGGTGCCGGACGTGGATACCGTCCTGGTAGCTGTGGGTGGCGGCGGGCTGATGGCGGGCGTGGCCGCCGCCGTCGAAGGCCACGCCAAGGTGGTGGCCGTGGAACCGGCAACCGCACCCACCTTGCACGCTGCCCTGGCAGCGGGTGGGCCGGTGGATGTGGCGGTGTCCGGCGTCGCGGCGGACTCCCTGGGTGCCCGCCGGATCGGTGACATCGGCTATTCCGTGGCGGTCCGCTGCGGCGTCGAAAGCGTCCTGGTCAGCGACGCGGACATCATTGCCGCGCGCTCGGCACTCTGGAACGACTACAGGATGGTGGTGGAGCACGGCGCGGCAGCGGCCTACGCTGCGTTGGCCGCCGGAGCATACGTACCCGCAGGGGACGAACGGGTGGTCGTCATCCTCTGCGGCGCCAATACGGACCCGGCCACGCTCTGACGCAGCCCGGACGAACTGGACGCCCGGGCTGCGGCAGCTGACTACTGGCCGCCGGCCTGGCCGCAGAGCTTGCTGTAAGTGCTGCCGGCTTCCTGGTAGCCGGACTGGAGATCGGCGAGCTTGTCCTTGTCCGGGTTCTCCTTGGCCTGCTCATCCGTGTACGCAAGGATCGAGGCGAGGGCGGGCTTGAGGTCGTCCGACGCAACGGCGTGGATGGGGCGGATCTGGTTGGCGAGGTTGTTCATGCCCGTCTTGCCGGCATTGTTGGCGGGGTTCGACACAACAGCCTGGATCCGCTCACAGGTTTCAGCGGTGGTCAGTTGGTGCGGGGCGGAGCAGGCCGTGGCGGAGGCAACGAGGCCGGCGGCAAACAGGGCTGTGGCGAATTTCTTCATGGGTCCCTCGGTAGTGGTCAGAGGTTTCGATTGTAAGCAGATTAGGTACCCGCTTGCCTTCGCGGCGGCTTTCATTGCCGCCGCCCTCGTCCCTTTCGGCCCGGCAGGGTCCTCATCGAGGACCCTGCGGCCGCCACCGGACACACCACTGGCCGGCAGGACGACCTGCCGGCCAGTGGTGTGGTGAAAGCCCTTTGCTGCCTGGTCAGAGAGTCCGCGGCGCCTTGGCCAGGTTGTCCGTCAACTCAGCGGCCGTCTGCCGCTTCACGTACGCCGGGCGGTCACGCTCCACGCGCCAGCTTTCCGAGAGCGGGCCAACGTTGACGGTGTCGAAACCGAACTCGTCGTAGAGGCGGGTGACCAGTTCGGCGGCCTCCGGGGAGTCGCTGGCGGTGGCCAGGGCACGGCGGTTCTCCGTGCCCGCAGGCGCCCCGTCAGTGGTGATGTCCTTGGCCATGATGTGGTTGAAGCCCTTGGCCACCTTTGACTGCGGAAGATGTTCCTGCAGCATCCCCGAGGTGGTGGTTTCGCCGTTGTCCAGGGCCGGAATCCTGCCGTCCCGCTCCCAGTAGTAGTTGTTCGTGTCGATGACAATCTTGCCGGCCAGTGGCTCGGCCGGAATGTCCTTGTAGTTCTTCAACGGCACCGTAACCACGGCAAAGTCGCCCGCGGCTGCCGCTTCGGCCGGCGTCGCCGCGCGGGCCTTCGGGCCGAGCTCGGCCACCAGTTCCTGGAGGGTTTCGGGCCCGCGGGAGTTGCTGATCACCACGTCATAACCCAGCTCCACGGCCTTGCGTGCAACCTGGCTGCCAATATGTCCTGCACCGATGATTCCGATTGTTGTCATACCGGCGGCAACACCGGGCCGTCCCGGGATATTTCATGGGCCGGCCGGCGCGGTCAGTTCTGTGGACTGCCGCGTGGCACGTTTCACGATCTCATGCGCAATCGCATAGACCTTCTTGTTCTGGGTCTGGCTTTGCTGGCTCATCAGCTCATAGGCCTCGTCCGCGCTGACGCCCGTGCGGCCCATCAGGATGCCCTTCGCCTGTTCAATGACCGCCCGGTTGCGCGCTGAAGCGGCGACGGCCTCCGTGGCCAGCTGACGCCGGTCTGAATGGATGGATTGGGTCAGGTCCACCACGACGCCCCAGACGCCGACCGGCGTGCCGTCTTCCATGATGAAGTCGCCGGAAAAGAGCAGCTTGTGCTGCCGGTCCTTTCGGTCCCGGATGGAGACGTAAATGGATGACGGTCCGCCGGACGCGGCCACGCGCTCCCAGAACGCCTGTACCTTGGGCCTGTCATCAGGTTCGATGTGGGCGAGGGCCATCTCCATCGACGGGATGACGTCGCCACGCTCGTAGCCGTAGATGCGGTACAAATCGTCAGACCAGCGGAAGATGCCGTCCGAGAAGAAATGTTCCACTAGCCCGGTGGGGCAATCGAGGTACGCGGGGCCGAGATCGTCCGCTGTCGCAGGTGCTGAAGAGATGCTGTTGGAAGTCACAGTGGGGCCGTTCGACGTGCTGTATCCCGGCTCCCCCCCTGGCCCGGAAATTCAAGTGAACAGAATATAACAGTTCCGAAACCCGGGGCGGGCCCTCCAGCGGGACATTTTCCCCTTACATCCCCAGGTAGCGGCCGGGCCGGTGGTTCAGGGCCAGGACCAGGTTCAACAGCGTGGCGCCCGCCGCGGACAGCACCACCATCAGCGGCGGGACGAGGACGAGCGATGCCAGGACGATTGCCACGTCCAAAACCATTTGGACATACCCGGCCCGCCACGCGAGCTTCTCCTGCAGGAGCAGCGCCAGGATGTTGAAGCCGCCCAGGCTGGATTTGTGCCGGAACAGGATCAGCAGGCCGACACCGGCGAGCAGGTTTCCGCCCAGCACGCCGTACAGGGGGTCCAGAAGCAGGGATCCGAACGCGGCAGGGTGCACACCGGCCAGTACCGAGACCAGTGCGATGGCGGCTCCGGTGCGAAGGGCAAAACCCCAGCCCTTTTTCCAGACTGCCAGGGCGAAGAACGGCAGGTTGACTGCAAAGAAGATGACGCCGAACGGCAACGGCACGGTGTAGCTGAACAGCAGCGCCAGGCCGGCGGTTCCGCCGGTCACCGCTCCGCTCGACTTGAGCAGGAACAACCCCAGCGACGCCGCGAAGGTGCCGGTGAGGATGCCCAGGACGTCCTCAACCACGGAATGGCGGATGGCCGGCGCCGGCCCGGGGCGCGCCGTCGTCGGATCTTCCTGGTGCCTTGGTCCACCGGCGCTGGGCGCATGGGCGGGGGTTTCTGCCGGGGCGCTCACTGGGCCGCGCCCGACTGGGGCAGGAACCGCCCGCGGTTGGCAAGGACGGCGAGCACCCTGTCGTTGGTCGCGGGGTCCGCCAGGGTGATCCGGACGCCGTCCGCGGCGTACCCGCGGGCCAGGATGTCGGCCTCACCCAGGGCGGCGAGGAGCTGTTCGCGAAGCTCGTCGGTCGCACGGAGCCAATAGAAGTTCGCCTGGCTGTCCGGTACGTCCCAGCCGTGGCCGCGGAGGGCACTGATGACCCGGTTGCGTTCGATGGCCACGGCCTCGGTCCGTTCGTGGATCTCGTCCCCGGCCGCGAGGGAGGCCACCGCGGCGGCCTGCGCCATCCTGTTCACGCCGAACGGGACCGCGGTCCGCCGTAGGCCTTCGGCGATCTCCGGCCGGGCAATCGCATAGCCGATCCGCAGCCCGGCCAGGCCGTAGGCTTTGGAGAACGTGCGCAGGATGCAGAGGTTGGGGTGCCGGCGGTAGAAGCCCAGGGAGTCCACGCCGGGTCCGCGCTGGAACTCGATGTACGCCTCGTCCAGCACCACCAGCACGCGCGGGGGCACCGAGCGGAGGAACCCCTCCAGCGCTTCGGGGCTGATGGACACGCCGGTGGGGTTGTTGGGCGAGCAGAGGATCACCAGCCGCGTGCGCTCCGTGATGGCCGCCGCCATGGCGTCCAGGTCGTGCTGCTCGCTGGCCAGCAGCGGCACGGGCACCGACACGGCACCGGCCACCGCCACCAGGATGGGGTAGGCCTCAAAGGACCGCCACGCGAACACCACTTCATCGTCATGTCCGCAGACGGCCGAAATGATCTGCTGCAGCACGCCGGAACTTCCCGGCCCGGCAGCGATTTCTTCGGGTGTGACGCCGAAATGCCGGGCGATGGCTTCCCGGGCCTCCGGTGCCCCCATGCCGGGGTACCGGTGGATCCGGGCCGCCTCAGCGGAGATCGCCTCCACTACCGAAGGCAGGGGAGCGAAGTGGCTCTCGTTGGCGGCAAGTGCGGCGGTCAGGTCCGTCTGCGCGCCCTTGCCTGCCACGTAGGCCGGGAGCTGGGCGACGGCGGCGCGGAGTTCCGGCGCGGCCGCTTCGGGAAGGGTGCTGGTCATGGACAGCATGGTGGGGCAGTGCGGGGCTTCTGCGCAACACAGCCGTCACTTGCAGGACAGATCCGGAGAATTTGTGCCATGAAAGTGGCAAAATGCTCACTATGCACAACATCGATGCCCTGGACGCCGAGATCCTCCTCACACTCGACCAGGACCCCCAGGCCACCGTCCTCTCCCTGTCCCGTACGTTGGGCGTGGCCCGTAATACCGTGCATGCCAGGCTGCGGCGGCTGGTGAACGACGGCAGCCTGGCTCCCTTCAGCCAGCGGGTACGTACTGCGGCCCTGGGGCTGCCGCTGGTTGCCTTCATCTCGATTTCCATCAGCCAGTCCTCCAGCGACGAGGCCGTGGCGGCGCTGCAGACCATTCCGGAAATCATCGAAATGCATGCCACCACCGGGGACGCCGACCTGCTCGCCAAAGTGGCCGCGAAGGACCCGGCCGACCTGCACCGGATCACCAACGCGATGCTGGCGATTGACGGCGTCGTCCGCACCAGCACGGCGATGTCCCTGGTGGAAGTCATGCCCACCCGGACGCTGCCCCTGCTGCAGGCGGCCGCCCGGAAATAGGCGGGCCGCCGTCAGGCGAGCTGGTCCAGGGCGTCGATGAGCGCGTCCACGAATGCGGTCAGGATGGCCGGCTGGGTGCGGCCGGTCATGGTCTGGATCTGGCCCTGGCGTTGCCGCAGGACCGGGTGCTCCAGGGTCACGGTCACCAGGTCCTCCTTGTCCCGCCGGTCCAGTGACAGGCCACCCACCAGCGAAACGCCCACCCCGGCCCGGGCAAACTGGATCACCGGATTGATGTGGTCGCTTTGCAGCGTAATGGTGGGCGTGAGGCCCTCGATCTGCATGGCAAGATCGAAGAGTTCCCGCTGGCTGGCGCCTGGCGCGGTCACCGCAAGCTTGTACCGGCACAGGTCCTGCAGGGTGGCGGTGCGCTGGGCCGCCAGCGGATGGTCCGGCGCCACCAGTGCGTATGCAACCGGGGTTGGCATGGAATGTTCCACGGTCACCCTGGACTGCGGCCCCAACGAGAAAACCGCGGCAACATCCGCCTCGCCTTCGGCCACCCGCCGGGTTCCCTCCGAGGAGCCAACCACGTCGAGGTGGAATTCGACGTCGTCATGCTGCCGGCTGAAGTTCGCGATCGCGGCCGGGACCCAGACCCGGGCGAAGCCTTCGGCGCAGGCCACCCGCAGCGTGCGGGTCTTCCTTTGCATGGACACCAGCAATTCTTCGCGCACAGCTGCCCCCTCGGCTTCGGCCCTGCGGACGTAGGCGAGCAGGAGGCGGCCGGCCTCGGTTAGCTCCACACCCCGGGAGTGCCGGTTGAACAGCGGTGTGCCCAGCGATGTTTCCAGCTTGTTGATCTGCCGGCTGATGGCGGATGCCGAGACGTGCAGCCTGTCCGCGGCCTGGGTGAGCGTGCCGTCCTGGGCCACCGCGTCGAAATACAGCAGTGCGGGCGTGAGCATGTTCACCGCGGCGCCTTGCCGGCCGCAAGGTTTGCATTCAAGTCAAGGCTCATCGACAAAATGATACTGGTTGTTTCGGATTCCCCGTCCTAATTTGGAACTCACGTTCCAACGGCAGAGGGTGAAGATTTATGCAGCAGCGCGAGCAACTCATGGCGGCAGCAGGAGATTATGCGGACTCCGGCAGCTTCCAGGCAGACCTTGGGAGGATCGTCTCCTACCCGTCCGAAAGTTCGACGACGGAGGGTCGGGTTGCGCTGAAGTCATACCTCGACGAGATGGTTGAACCGGCACTGGCAAACCTTGGGTGCTCGGTGGAGCGGTATGACTCCTGGCGGGGCGGGAACAATTCCTTCCTCCTGGCCACCCGGCAGGAGGACCCGGCGCTGCCAACCGTGCTCTGCTACGGGCACGCAGACGTGGTGGACGGGCAGGCGGAGGCCTGGACCAACGGCCGCGGGCCCTGGGTGTTGAGTGATGAGGGGGACCGCTGGTACGGCCGGGGCTCGGCCGACAACAAAGGCCAGCACTGGATCAACATCGTGGCGCTTCGCCTGCTGCTGGACCAGCGTGGAAGCCTGGGCTTCAACCTGGTGTTCCTACTGGAAGGGGCCGAGGAGATTGGATCTCCGGACCTCGTCGATTTCGCACGCGAACACCGGGAGGCGCTGCGGGCGGACGTCTTCATCGGTTCCGACGGGCCGCGCCTTGCGGCCGGCAGCCCCACCGTGTTCCTGGGCGCCCGAGGCGGTGTGACGTTCCACCTCGAGGCGGACCTCCGCAGCAGTTCCTACCACTCGGGGAACTGGGGCGGCCTCCTGCGCAACCCGGCCACCACCGTGGCCGCCGCGGTGGCCTCCCTGGTGGACGGACACGGCATCATCAAGCTGCCCGAACTGCTGCCGGCTGGAATCCCTGACTCCGTGGCTGCCGCGCTGGAACTCATCGACGTAATCCCCAATCCGGGCGACCCGGCGTCGGACCCAACCTGGGGCGACCGTTCCCTGAGCCCGGCTGAACGGCTGTACGCCTGGAACACCCTGGAGGTCCTGGCCCTTGGCGCGGGCAACCCGGCCAAGCCTGTCAACGCGATCCCCGGCTCGGCCCGCGCCACGCTGCAGCTCCGGTTCGTCCCCGGTACTGACACCGCAAACCTGGAAGCCGCCGTCCGGCGCCATCTCGACGCCGCCGGATTCGGCATGGTGGAGGTCCGGGCAGGCAGTTCCTTTGCCGCCAGCCGGCTGGACCCGGACAGCCCCTGGGTTGCCTGGGCCTTGGCATCGCTGGGGAAAACCACCGGGCGCGCTCCGGTCCTGCTGCCAAACATCGGCGGTTCACTGCCCAGCTTCGTCTTCGCGGACGTCCTTGGGTTGCCCACGCTGTGGGTCCCGCACTCCCACCCCGGCTGCCAGCAGCATGCGCCCGACGAGCACCTGCTCAAGTCCGTTGCCCGGGAGGGCCTGCAGATTGCTGCAGGCCTGTTCTTCGACCTTGCCAACGCCCCCAGCCCGGCGGGCAGTCCAGCGGGCGGCGCCGCCGTTTCCGCCAAGTCTGTTTCCTGAAACCCTGGAGTCTCCATGACCATTCCGCAGCAGAAGAACCAGCCCGGTCCGGCCCGGGACCAGGCGGAGGGCACGCAATCCGCCACCCGTGGAATCATCGCGGCCACCATCGGCAACGCGCTCGAGTGGTTCGACATCGCCATCTACGCGCTCCTGGCGATCTACATTGGGCGGAACTTCTTCCCAAGCCATGATCCCGCCGTCGAACTCATCCAGGCGTTCGCCGTGTTCGGCGTCTCCTACCTCATCAGGCCGCTGGGCGGACTGGTGCTGGGCTCTTTCGCGGACCGGCACGGGCTGAAGAAGGGGCTGACCGTCACCATCCGGCTGATGGTGCTGGGCACCGCGCTCCTGGCGTTCATGCCCAGCTACGGCACCATCGGCATCCTGGCGCCGGTGGGGATCGTCCTGGCCCGGCTCATCCAAGGCTTCTCGGCCGGGGGAGAATTTGGTGCCGCCACCGCGTACCTCATTGCGCAGAACGGCAAGCGCAAAGGGTTCCTGGGCAGCTTCCAGTTCGCCAGCCAAGGACTTGGCAGCCTGATCGCGGCGATCTTCGTGGCCGTCCTGACAACCGTGCTGACCGACGCCCAAATGACCGAGTGGGGTTGGCGCATCCCGTTCCTGTTCGGGCTGCTGGTGGGTCCGGCCGGCTTCCTGATCCGGAAGGAGATGAAGGAGGTTCCGGTGTCCACGGAGCCCGGGGATGGGCAGCACTCGCCGATCCGCCAGGTGTTTGCCACCCAGAAGACCGGGATGATGATCGCCGGCGGGGCGCTGGCCGTGTCCACCGTCCTGAACTTCATCCTGCAGTACATGCCGACGTTCGCCATCAAGGAGTTGGGGCTTGAACCCGGCATCTCCTTCACCTCGCTGATCATTACCGGCGTCATCCTGACTTTTGGAACACCCGTGGTGGGGCACCTCTCAGACCGTTTCGGCCGGCTGGCCATCATGGTGCCCACCGTGATCGTGCTGCTCATCGCCGTCGTCCCGCTGTTCCTGTGGGTGATCAGTGCCCGGTCCTTCCTGGTGCTGGCGTTGGTCATGACCATCCTCGGCCTGCTCAAGGCGGCCTACTTTGGGGCCCTGCCATCGGTGATGTCCGATTCTTTTGATCCCCGGAGCCGGGCAACCGGCCTTTCCTTCAGCTACAACACTGCGGTGGTTGCGTTTGGTGGCTTCACGCCCATGATCGCCGCGTACCTGGTGCAGCAGACCGGCCAGGCGGTGGCGCCCGGCTACTACCTTGCCATCATCGCGCTCATCAGCCTCGCAGCCCTGGCAGCCGGGGTGAAACTTCGCGGCATCAAATAGCCGCACCCGACGCCGGCCGGTGGTGCGCACCCGACGCCGGCCGGTGGTGCGCACCCGACGCCCGCCGGTGGTGCGCACCCGACGCCCGCCGGTGGTGCGGCGGCCGGGCACCCCCCGGGCCCCCGGCGGAAGGCCGCGAAACGGGCGCAAGGGGCTTGACGCATCTGAACGAAAAGGCACTCAAAAGAACAATTTCTCCCATTTATGTTCAGTCAAAGCCTTGACTGAAATTGTCAGGCGCTGATAGACGTTAAGGGCAGAAAGCGTTTCCTCGCAGCAATCCTCCTTGAAATCACTCGCGAGGGGGGACTTGCCTGCTGTGAATGAAACGTTCCAAAAATGGCTGGGCGGCACATCATGCTGCCGCCGCATCAAAGGAGATGTTCTTTTGGCAAACCCCTCAATGTGTTCACGGATGTCCCGGACGGGCAGGACGCGAAGGGCAGCGGCAGCCGCGACCCTGGCCGTCGCGGCGATTGCCTTCACCGGCGTTCCCCTCGCTGCTGCGGACCCCGCCGCGCCGGCAATTCCAGGAACTCCAGGTACGCCGGCAAGCCCGGCAGTCCCCGCCGCATCGGCAGGGCAGGACGCGAAGCGGCAGGTGGAGAACCTGGACCGGGCCCCGGTTGCCGTCCTGACGGACCAGGGTGTCTCCCTGGGCTGGCGGATGCTGGGCCTGGACAAGGACAGCGTGGGATTCCACGTCATCCGCGACGGCGTCCAGATCACCGATCAACCCGTACGCAACACCACCACCTACGTGGACCCCGCAGGAAAAGCGGACTCGACCTACGTCATCAAGACCGTGGGCAATGGCGACGGGCAGGACAAGCTCAGCGCCGGGTTCAGTCCGCTGGCCCAAAATTACCTGCCCATCAAGCTGGACAAACCGGCCGACGGCGTGACCCCGGCGGGGCAGTCCTACACCTACAGTGCCAACGACTCGAGCGTGGCGGACCTGGATGGCGACGGCGCCTACGAGATCGTCCAACTGTGGAATCCCTCCAATGCGAAGGACAACTCGCAGTCCGGGTACACCGGGAACGTCTACGTGGACGCCTACAAGATGGACGGCACCAAGCTCTGGCGCATCGACCTGGGCCGCAACATCCGCGCCGGGGCCCACTACACCCAGATGCTCGCCTACGACTTCGACGGCGACGGCAAGGCCGAAGTTGCCTTCAAGACCGCCGACGGCACAACGGACGCGGCGGGGACCGTCATTGGCGACCCCGCGGCGGACTACCGCAACAGCGCTGGCTATGTCCTGTCCGGGCCCGAATTCCTCACAGTTTTCAACGGCGCCGCCGGCACCATCATGGACACCGTTCCCTACGACCCGCCGCGCGGCACCGTCACTGCCTGGGGAGACGGTTACGGCAACCGCGTGGACCGGTTCCTCAGTGCGGTGGCATACCTGGACGGCGAGCATCCGTCCATGATGTTCAGTCGCGGCTACTACACCCGCACCGTCCTGGTCACCTATGACCTGGTGAACGGCAAGCTGGTCAAGCGCTGGAAGTTCGATTCCGACGCTGCCGGAGCCGAATACAAGGGCCAGGGCAACCACAACCTGTCCGTGGCGGACGTGGACCAGGACGGCAAGGATGAGTTCGTCTTTGGCTCCATGACCATCGACCACGACGGCAAGCCGCTGTACAACACCAAGCTTGGCCATGGCGACGCCATCCACACCGGCGACCTTGATCCCTCCCGGCCCGGACTGGAGACCTTTGCCGTGCACGAGGACATGCGGTCGAGTGGAAACCGCGGTGCCACATTCCGTGATGCCGCCACCGGTGAGGTCCTGTGGAGCATCCCGGCCTTCAAGGACACCGGCCGCGGCGCCACCGGCGACATCGACCCCCGTTTCCCGGGTTCGGAGAGCTGGGCGGTGGGTGGCGACGCAGCGTGGAACTCCACCGTCGGCTACCTGATGTCCGCCAAGGGCGAGCGGATTTCCGACAAGATTCCTGCCGCCAACTTCATGGCGTGGTGGGACGGCGACCTGCTGCGCGAGATCGTGGACCACGATTTCGATGCCGAGGCCGGCTATGGCGTGCCCACGATTTCCAAGTGGAATTGGGAAACCGAGTCCAGCGACCGGCTGCTGACCGCCACCGGAGCCCGCACCAACAACTACACCAAGGGCAACCCGTCGCTGCAGGCGGACCTCCTGGGTGACTGGCGGGAAGAGCTGGTGTTCCCGTCCGCTGACAGCACCGAGTTGCGGATTTACACCAGCACCTCACCCACCGGGGTCCGGCTCCGCACCCTGATGCACGATCCCATGTACCGGACCGGCGTGGCGCGCGAAACCGTGGGTTACAACCAGCCCCCGCACCCGAGTTTCTTCCTCGGTGAGGGTATGCAGGCCCCGGCCATGCCGGCGGTCTACTACGCGGGCAAGGCCAAATAGCGGCTCCGGACGGCCAAGCGCCGCCCGCCTTGGGGGACGGCGGGCGGCGCTTGCTTGCGGTGCCTGGTGGCGGGGCCGGATCAGTGGCCGCCGAGGTTGCCGCCCACCGGGGGCAGGCCGCCGTCGTCCGTGCGGTCCTCCGAGCGCCGTTCGCCGGCGCTGAGGTTTTCGCCTTCCACCGTGTCGTCGGATTCGCCGCTGGTGTCCACCAGGCCGTTGGTCTGGTCGAAGGCATGCCCAATCCTGTCATCGCCAAGATCGGCGACCGTACCCGACCGGTCGGCGCCCGCCATCGTGCCCCCGGCCTGGGCGCCCGTGCCGGTTTCGGCGGCACCCGCCGTGGCGCCCGTGGTCAGGGGCTCCACGGAGGCAACAGGCTCGGCCGGAACCGCAGGGACATCGCTGGCAGCGGACGCGTCGCGGGCTGCAGCCTCATCCCTGGAGCTGCCGGCTGCCATAGCGGCTGCCGCGCCCGCCGCTGCAGCGATGGCCGCACCTGCGGCCACCTTGCCCGAGATGCCGGCCTTGCCTGAGTCGCCCAGCGAGGAGCCGGCATGCTCGACGCCGGGTGTCCCCACCGCGGAGCCGGCGTTGACCGATCCCCGCCATGCCCCGCTGGCGTAGCCCTCGTCTTCGATGAATTCCTTGAACTTCTTCAGGTCCGACTCCGCCTGGCGGTCCACGACGTTGAGCTTGTCGCCCACCTTCTCGATCAGGCCTTCGGGTTCATATTCGAGCGTGAGCTGCAGCGAGGTCTGGCCGCCGCCCACATCCTCGAATTCCACGGCACCGGCGTTGGTGGCTCCATCGGTCGCTGCCCAGGCAACGCGCCGGTCCGGGATCTGCTCCAGGATCCTGGCCTCCCACTGCCTGCGCACTCCACCAATATCGGCCACCCATTCCATCCGGTCGTCGCTGAGCTGGGTCACGCTCTTGACCCCGCCCATGAAGTGCGGGAATTCCTCGAACTGTGTCCACTGGTTGTAAGCCGTGCTCACCGGTACGTTCACCAGAATGCGTTTTTCCACCTTCGTGCTCATAACGTCTCCTTCGCTCTGTTACCGGATGCCAATGGAAGATCATCAGCATGCTTAGTATTTTACTTTCTGCCCGCGAACCTTGCTACCCCCTTCCCGTACCCACCTGGAACGGAAAATACGACGGCGGCACCCGGCCCTGGTGAAAAACAGGAGCCGGGTGCCGCCGTCGTCAGCGAAAGGGCAGGTGCCTCAATGCCGGTGCCTCAGTGCAGGTGCTCTCCGATCAGGGCCAGGTTCTGGATGACCGCCAGGCCGAACTGCGCCGTGTCATTGGTAGAGACCGTGGGTGCCTCGTCCACGGGCAGCAGCACGTGGGGCGGTTCGATCCGTTGGAGGGTGAAGGCGGATCCGTGGTTGAGGTGTTCGCCGCCCTCGGTGAAACTGTCCCAGGCCCTGGCTGCGAGGCCTGGGTCCTGCAACCTTGCCGCCGCATAGGCGGTCAGCCGGCTGTGCGCCTGCGTGAGGTAGATGCCCTCGAGCGGCTGGCCCACTGCTTCCACTTGCTCCTCTTTGGTTGCCAGGAACAGCTTGCAGTACTGCAGCCACGCCCGCTCGAAATCCGCATCCGGCACCAGGTCCACCAGTTCGCTGCAGATCTCCACCAGTCCGAAGACGGCACTGAGGTGGGAGACCTGGATCTGTTCGCGGCCGGTGTCGAACCTGCCCTTGTCCAGGTCGTATAGGGCTTCGCCGGTGAGGAAGCCGTACTTCAGCGCACCAATGTCCGCCATGGTGCCCAGCAGTCGGTCCCGGGACCACGGGTTGCCGGTGCGTTCCCAGTCGGTGAGCCAGGTGGCGGCCAGGGAGCCCCAGTCAGTCCCAAGCCCCACGCCCAGCGCCCCGCGGTTGGGACGGTAGGTGGCAGCATCCGGGCGCACCTTGCGCACCGGATCCAGGCCCAGGAAGTTCCGGTCGCTGTCCACCAGTTCGCTCAGCAGGTCGCCGGTGCGCTCATCTGCGGTGAGGTAGTAGTAGAACCGGCGGTAGGCGGGGGTGCTGATCCGGAGCTGCTTGGCGCTGCAGCCCCAGTGCTGGACGTTGTGCCGGGAACCCAGGCCCTTCCACGGCCCCAGGTGGTACACGTCCACCTCTCCGGTATGCCGGGTCATGGCCTCGGCGAAGCGGAAAATGTCTGCCCGGCCCGATCGCAGGTAGGAGTACCACAGCCACAGGTCGGGGGAGAGTTCGGAGTTGTCCCACGCGTAGCCGCCAACGTCATAGCGCCACACGTGCCGGTCGAAGTCATACGTGTGCATCACGTCGCCGTAGTTCCAGAACCCGTACCAGCGGCGCTGCTCCACCTGGCCGGCGTAGAAGTCGAAGAGGAAGTCCAGCTGGTCCTCCAGCCGGGCACGCGCCGGAGTGCTCCGGTCCACGGGGTCCCAGTCGCCAAAGACACCCACCGAGTGCAGGTATTGCGGGGTGGCCTGCAGCAATGACGGGGCGGAGGCGGCCGCGGCGTCGGCCGCGAGGCTTTCGGTGGAAGGGGTGGCGTCATAGGCAAACAGGGTCAGCTCGTGGGTGCGGGCAATGCCCGCAGGGTTGCCGAAGCCCGGCTCGTAGTCCTCGTATGTAATCTCGAGTCCCTCGAGCTGCTCCTCGAACGTGTCCTGGCCCAGCCCGTCGTGGTAGTACCGGAGATCCATGGGCCGGGCTTCCGGGGAAAACAGCCAGGCCGTCAGGGTTCCCTCACCGCTTGCGGCGCCGCGAATGTCCAGCTGGCCGGGGTGGGACTGCCAGAAGTCCTTGATCCCCACGCCCAGGCCGCAGCGGGTGTCGCTCAGGGAGCAGAAGCCCGCTGAGCGGGTGCCGCCGGAGATTCCCACCCAGCCGTGGCCGGGTGCGGTCCGCTTGCGCAGTTCGAATCCGTCCGCGCTGAGCTGGGTAAGCGTGTAGTCGCCCCAAGCGGGGATGAGGTGGAGGCGGCCGGAGACCTCGGGGTTCCAGTCCTCTGCCGGGGGAGTGGCCCGTCCTGCGATCTGGGCGTCCCGGACGTCAGCGCCAGGGTCCCGGCGCAGGCCGGTCAGGCCACGCACGGCCTCGGTGAGGAACCCGCCGTCGGCCCCGGCGATCCGGACATGCCGGTCATGCAGTTCGGCCTGGAGCGGCACGCTGAACCGGACCCCCAGTCCGGCCAGGAAGTCCTGCTCCGGGTCCCCGTCCCAGATGAACGAGTGGACCATGCGCACGCTGCGGGCATTGGCGTGGAAATACAAGCGCACCACAAAGGGCAGCCATCCGCGGTGGGTGCTGTCCGGCAGATCGGGGTGGTGGACCCCTTCCAGCCGCACCACCGCGCGCACTGGCCCGGTTTGTTCAAGCACGACGGCGGTCACCTCGCCGGTGAAGGCCTCCCGGCCCGCGGTTCCGGAACCTTCGGGAACGCCGTCCTGCAGCAGGCTGACCAGCCGGGCGTCGCGGGCAACAGGCCGGCCGTCACGGGAAAGGCTGCTGAACAGGGTTGATCCCCGGCGGTTGATGACCATCCGCAGTACCCCGGTATCAACTGTCAGGGCGTCGGCCTCTTCGGTGACCGTGACGGCCGCGCCACCCGGCGCTCTCCGGCCGGCCGCCTCGGGCGTGCCGTCGTCGGCCGTCACCTGGTAGGTGCCCGATGGCGCGTCTGTTGCCGGGAGGGCGATCCCCGCCCATTTCAAGGAGCCGTCCGGCCAGGTGGCCAATGGCCACGCCTGGCTGGGGACGGGAGTGCCGGCGGCGTCTGCCACCGAAAGCGCTTCCGCGCCGGGTACCGAACCGCGGGCGAACGGCATGCCCCACGTTGTTCCGCCACTGATTTCTGCCGGGGCCTGGCCATCGATCCACCTGATGAGGGTGCTGTCCGTCATGTCATCCGATTCCACTGGTGATTGCAGCGCATAGGGGTCCCGCCAGGATGCGGGAAAGCGCTTTCTCGATCAGGACTACAACGTAGTAGACGGCGGGGCGGGGCGCAAGGGGTATTCGCCAGGCGGTACAACGGCCTCAGCCTTAAAGGACGAAGCCACCGCCGATGCGCAGGGGACACGGCGGTGACTTTGAACCTGACAGCGCCAAGAACCTACGCTGACGCCCCGCCGCGGGCATAAGGATGGCCGCCGTCCCAGCGACGGCGGCCATCCGGGCCTGTTAGTCCAGCGGCAGGGTCACTGTCACGCTGGTGCCGCCGCCCGGCGCGGAGGTGATCTCCGCTGCCCCGCCGGCCTCCTGGACGGCCACCGCCATGAGCCGCAACCCGTATCCGTTGTGGCGCCCGCACGTGGCGGCTTCGCGGTCAAAGCCCGTGCCGTCGTCGGCCACCACCAGGCGGATCCCGTGGTCAACGGCCAGCAGCTGAACGGTCACCGTGGATGCGCCGGAGAATTTAAAGGCGTTGCTCAGCGCTTCCCGGGCCGACTGGTACAGCAGGGAGGCGCAGTCCGCCGGGATCTCGATGCCCCAGTGTGGAGTATCCCAGTGGACCGCGGTTCCGTGCTGGCGAAGCGGCGCCGTGAGCCGGTCGATGCAACCGGCCAGCCCCAGTGTGTGGAAGTCCAGCGGCTGAAGATCGGTCAGCACGCCTCCCACTGTGGTGACTTCGTTGTCCAATGCTGTCTTGGTTCCCATGACTTCCTGCTCCCCAAGCTGGGTTTGTCTGATACCTCCAGCGTGGACCCGAAATGTCTAGGGGGCGCAAGATTTGCCTCAAGATCGGATCAATTCTGTGCGCGGCGCAACAATGAAAGCGGTGTGTGATGCGGGCTGCCAAATCCGGAAGTCAAAATAAGATGAAGGACGTCCCATCTCCTGTACACTG
This sequence comes from Pseudarthrobacter sp. fls2-241-R2A-127, assembly GCF_030209355.1. Taxonomy (GTDB): domain Bacteria; phylum Actinomycetota; class Actinomycetes; order Actinomycetales; family Micrococcaceae; genus Arthrobacter. The sequence goes on along the minus strand of NZ_JARVSF010000006.1, from coordinate 158,756 downwards.
AGTCACAGACGAGAGGCCGCCGCCCGGTGCGGTCGAAGGAGATGACGTGACAGTAGCATCCGCAGCGGTACCGCCCGCAAGGTTCAGTGCACAAATCCGGTCCCATGCCCTCCAGACCAGGATCATGGAACTCATCCTGGACCGCGGCCTGGATGTTGGGGATGCGCTGCCCACCGAGAGCGAACTGTCCGCAGAGCTGGGCGTTGGGCGGAACACCGTCCGTGAGTCACTTAAGGTCCTCCAGGCCCTAGGCGTCATCGAAATCCGCCATGGTTTCGGCATGTTCGTGGCACCCAACAACTTCAGCGCCCTGGTTTCCGGGCTGACCTTCCGCGGCAGGCTGTCGCTCCGGCACAAGGGCGAAGAAGCGATGGAGCTCATCGATGTGCGGCAGGCCCTTGAATCCGGATTGATTGGTTCAGCCATCGACCTGCTGACGGAGGAGCACCTGGCGGACCTGCGGTCATCCATGGAGGCCATGCAGGCCGCCGCAGCCCAAGGGGAACCGCTGGCCGAGCTTGACGCTGAGTTCCACCGGAAGCTCTATGCCCCGCTGAACAACGAACTCCTCATCAACCTCATGGATGTGTTCTGGCAGGTCTACCGCCAGATCCATGAAGCGCTGGGCTCGGGGCCGGTCAACCTGGAGGAACAGGCACGGATCCACTGGGATATCTACGAGGCCGTGGCCAACAGGGACAAGGCCCTCGCCGCCGAACGCCTGCAGCGCCACTTTGACGGGATCCGCCAAAAGCTCAAGGATGTCGCCTCAGCCTAGGCGTACCCGGGCCCGCCATTCTTCCCACGGCACGGCCGGCGCACACCGCCCGGCCCTGCTGCCGCATGCCCTGCCGCTCCCTCGCTCTCTTCCACCAGAAAGTCCCCGCCTTGGAAATCTTTGTTGTCCCCGATGCTGCTGCTACCGGTACGGTCGCGGCAGGGATCCTCGCCGCCGTCGTTCGTTCCAAGCCGGACGCGGTCCTTGGCGTGGCGACGGGCGGATCGCCGCTTCCCGTTTACGCGGCCCTCGCCAGGCACCGGCTGGACATGTCCGGAGTGCGCGCCTTCGCCTTGGACGAGTACGTCGGGCTGCCCTCCGGCCACCCCCAAAGCTACGCGGAAGTGGTCCGGCGCGAGGTGACCGAACGGCTGGGCCTTGATCCGGCCAGGGTTTCAGTGCCCGACGGCGGCGCTCTTGACCCCCAGCAGGCGGCCGCCGACTACGACGCGGCCATCAGCCGGGCCGGGGGCATCGACGTGCAGCTCCTGGGTATCGGCCACAACGGCCACATCGCCTTCAACGAACCCGGTTCCGCCCTGGACTCCCGGACCCGTGTGGAGAACCTCGCGGACCGGACCAGGGAGGCCAACGCCCGGTACTTTGCCTCGCCGGAGGACGTCCCCGCCCAATGCATCACCCAGGGGCTGGGGACCATCATGGAAGCCAGGCACCTGCTCCTCGTTGCCCATGGGGCGGACAAGGCGGACATCCTGGCGGCGGCATTGCAGGGATGCCTCACGGCGGACTGCCCTGCCTCGGTCCTGCAGCGCCACCCGCATGTCACGGTCGTGGCCGATGAAGCGGCCGCCGCGAACCTGCGTCCCGGCGGAGTGGTGGCCGTGCGGGTGGAGGACACCGCCGTCGGCGTTTAGTGCCTGCCTGAACTGACATGCCCGGCAATGCGCCGGTGACTCCGCCGGCACGGTGTAGCGTGCAGGGAGATCACCAGCCTGAGGGGGCAGCGCTTGAACACCATTGACTACCCGGACGCGTCCGGGACCGGCCATCAGCGCCAACCTGACGGGGGATCGGCGCACGGTCGGGCAGGCCGGGTGGCGGGGCCGCCCCTCACACTGTTCTGGAAGCTCATCATCGCTCTATCCGCCGCCGTCGGCGTGGGCACATGCGCGGTCCTCGGGTTCGTTTACGTCCAGTTCTTCATGCCTGTTCCCGGCACCGTGGACGTGCTGGCGCGGCAGCTGACTAAGCAGGATGCCGTCCTGGCCATCCAGGACGAGGAAGGCGAGGCGAGGATTGGCGAATCGCGGTTCCTTGCCTCTTATGAATCGGTGACCTACTACGCCGCACCCGGCAAGACGTCCGGAGTGGCCTGCCTGGTACTCAAGGCTGCGTGGGATGACAGGTTGTCCTACGGGGAAGCGTGCCATGCGGTCGGGGATGGCAGGGACCCGCTGGTGGACCTTCCCGATGTGGACGGCAGTGACGTCCTGTTCGTGCCCGACCAGTTCGACCACCGCCGGATGGAACAGGAGGGCTGGGTGACGCTGCACCGGAACCTGCTGGTCCATCCGCAGGGCGGGGCCCCGTTGCCGGCCACGCCGCCGCACTTCACCGGCGCTTCTGCGGCCCGAACCAATCAGTCCGGCGCCATCGAACTTATCCGCGGCACCCGGCGTTAGAGTGTGCACCAGGCACAACCCTTTCCCACCGCGTTGTGCCGGCACGTCCAATCCAGTCGTAAGGAAAGGTCCTTCACAGATGTCCCACGATCCATACGCCGCCCTTCCCCAGCTTCCCGAATTTTCCCTGCACAGCACCGACATCCAGGACGGGCAGCCGTTTCCCGCAGCCCAGGCGAGTGGGAAAATGGGAATCGACGGCGGAGAAGACAGGTCTCCGCAACTTTCCTGGGAAGGGTTCCCGCCGGAGACCAAGAGCTTCGCCGTGACTGTCCTTGACCCGGACGCTCCCACCGGCAGCGGATTCTGGCATTGGGCGGCCTTCAACCTGCCAGCGTCCACTACGTCGCTTCCTTCAGGCGCAGCCGAGGACGGCCTGCCCGACGGTGCGGTGCAGCTGTTGAACGATGCCGGCTTCCGGGGCTTCGTGGGTGCGGCCCCTCCGGAAGGACACGGTCCCCACCACTACCACGTTGTGGTTCACGCAGTGGATGTGGAACAACTCGACATTCCTGCGGATGCAAGCCCCGCCTACCTCGGTTTCCAGCTTTTCACCCACGCGATCGGACGGGCCAGGCTGACCACCACGTTCGAAGTTCAATGAAAAGAGCTTGAATCGACGTCCTGGCGGATCACAGGGCTGCGCGCAGAACCTCGGGTGAGTCCTGTTGGCCGGGCTGCGTCAGCGCGTCCGCGAACCAGCCGGTGATGGTGGCGGGATGGGTTATTGCCGTGCCCACCACCACCGCGAAGGCACCGGCGTCGAGGGCCTGGCGGGCCTGGGAAGGGGTGTGGATCCGGCCCTCGGCAATCAGCGGAACATCAAACCCGGCCGCCGCAATCTCTGCCAGCAGGTCCAGATCCGGGCCGGACGTTTTGGGGCGCTCGCCGCTGTAGCCGGCAAGGGTGGTTCCCACCAGGTCCGCCCCGGCTTCCACCGCCGCAGCAGCGTCCTGAAGCGAGCCGCAGTCCGCCATCACCAGGGCATGCGATTCGGCGTGGATTCCCGCCACGGTCTGCGCCAGGGAAAGCCCGTCCGGGCGCTCGCGGCGCGTCCCGTCGATCGCCACCACGTGGGCGCCGGCGTTCGCCACTGCCAGGGCGTGGCGGAGCGTGGGGGTGATGAACACACCGTCATGCCCGTCCTTCCAGAGCCCAATGACCGGAACCTCGACGGCGGAGCGGGTGTGCTGGATATCAGCCACGCCCTGCACGCGGACCGCCGCCGCTCCGCCGATCACGGCCGAGGCAGCTACCTGCGCGGTGGTGCGGGGGTCCCGCATGGGTTCGCCCGGATACGCCTGGCAGGACACGATGAGCCGGCCGCGCAGGGATTTGAGGGCGTCGGGGGAGAGGATCATGGCGTGCTTCCTTGGCTGGTGTGGAGGGGCGTGATGGCCAGGCGGGCGGCGCCCACCATGGCGGCGGCGTTGCCCAGGGCAGCGGGGACCACCGGAAGGCCTGCCAGGGCGGGCAGCAATTCGGCTTCGAGTGCCACCCGCATGGGCTCCCACCATGACGGCCCGGCATCGGACAAACCACCAGAGACCACCACGATTTCGGGGTCCAGGATGTTGGCCAGCCCGCCCACCGCCTGGCCGGCAGCGGTGGCGGCGGCGAGGATTGCCTTGGCCGCGGCGGCATCACCGGCCGCAGCTAAGGCGAATACCGCGCGGGCATCGCTGGCTGGAGCCGTTCCACCCAGGCGGAGGTATGCCTCCAGGAGTGCCGGGCCGGACGCGATGGCCTCCACATGCCCGGCACCGCCGCAGACGCATGCGAGGGCGGCGCCCCCGTGGTAGGCGTGCGGTGAGGCGAAGTGGCCCACGTGGCCTCCGGCGTGGCGGTGTCCGAGGACCGGGCGGCCGTCCACCACGAAGCTGCCGCCCACGCCGGTGCCGAACGCCACCAGCAGCGAACTGGTGGTTCCCGCGGCGGCACCGGTCCAGGCTTCGCCGAGGGCGTGGGCGTGCACGTCGTTGACCGCCCGGATGGACGACGCCGGGAGGTCAAGCCGGGCGGCCAGGCCTGCGGTCAGCTCCGTCCCGGCCCAGCCGCGGATGGCGTCCGTGGCGGCAACCACCACGCCGCGCGCGGCGTCGATGACCCCTGCGGAACCGATACCGACGTGTCCGACGGCAATTCCGGCTGCGGCGGCCCGTCCGATCAGCCGCCTGACCAGGCCGGCAGTGGCATCGAGGATGACGGGGCCGCCGTCGCGATTCAACGTGGGGATGGTCTCCGGGAACAAGACCTCGCCAGCGGAGGAAACAATTCCCGCAGCAGTCTTGGTGCCCCCAAGATCAACACCGACGGAGTACATCACCGGGGCTCTACACCAGGCCGTTGCGTTCGAGGATGACCTTGATCGCGGTGGTCTCTTCTTCGTTCAGTGCCTGCATGGGCGCGCTCATGGTGTTGGATTCGATGACGCCCATGATCTGCAGCGCCGTCTTGAAGGCACCCAACCCGGCCGCCCCGCCGGAAACGCGTCCATTGGGGGTATAGACGATCTCGAAGAGGTCGGCCAGGCGGTCTTGTTCGGCGGCGGCTTTTGCCCAGTCGCCGGAAGCTGCAGCGTCCACCAGGTTGCGGTAGCCGCGCGGATCCACGTTGCCCAGGCCCGGCACAACGCCTTGGGCGCCGCCGAGCAGGGCACCGTCCACCACCACTTCGTGTCCTGTGAAGATGTCGAAGTTGTCGATGTCACGGGCTGCGAGCAGGAGCTGGCGGAAGGCGACATCGTCCCCGGAGGAGTCCTTGACGCCGGCGATGACGCCGTCGCGGCCCAGCCGGACGAGAAGGTCGGTGGGCAGCTTGAAGTGGGTGCGGACGGGGACGTCGTAGGCGAAGACCGGGGCGTCAACGGCTGAATGGATGCTCCGGAAGTGCGTTTCGGTTTCGTCAGCGTTGCCGATGGCGTAGTACATGGAGGTGACCACGATGGCATCCGCGCCCAGGTCCACCACCCGCTTGGCTTCCTCGATGACGCGGTTGGTGGTCTGTTCGTTGGCGCCCACGACCAGCGGCACGGAGCCGGCGTTGGCCTCGGCGATGGTGCTGACCACCTGTGCACGCTCGGCGTTGGTCATGTAGGGCACCTCCGCTGAGGAGCCCAGGACGAAAAGCCCGGACACCCCGCCGTCGAGCAGGTGCTTGGTGAGGTTCTGCAGCGAGGCAGTATCGATGCTGCCATCTGTGTGGCGGGGGGTGACGACAGGGGGGATGACGCCCGAGAACTGGGAAGACACGGAAAACTCCAATGCGTGGTTGTAAGAGGTGGGGATAAAAATGTCAGGTGTGCAGCAAACTGGGTGCGGCACCGAGGAGTTTGCGGGTGTAGTCGTTCCGGGGAGTGTCGAACACCTGGGCCGCCGGACCTTCCTCCACGATCTCGCCGAAGTACATGACGCAGATGCGGTCGGAAACGTAGCGGACGGTCTGGATGTCGTGGGAGATGAACACCATGCCCAGGTTCAGCTGGGTCTTCAGGTCCGAGAGCAGGTTCAGGACCTGGGCGCGGACGGAAACGTCCAGCGCCGAGGTGGGTTCATCGGCAACGATGATGTCCGGGTCCAGCGCAAGGGCGCGGGCGATGGCCACGCGCTGGCGCTGGCCGCCGGAAACCTGCGACGGCGTGACTTCCGCTGCGGAGGCGGGCAGGCCCACCAGCGCAAGGAGTTCCTTGACCTTGGCAGTGCGGGAAGCGGCGTTGCCGATCCCATGCACCTGGAGCGGGTCCGTGAGGATGTCCTGGATGGTCATGCGCGGGTTCAGTGCCGTGGCGGGGTCCTGGAAGACCACCGATACGGCGCGGCCGAACTCCTTGCGCATGGCAGCGTTGCGTTTGATGGCGGGCCTGCCGTGGAACAGCACCTGGCCGGACGTTGGCACCTGCAGGCCGACCAGGACGGAGGCGAGGGTGGATTTGCCGCAGCCGGATTCACCCACGATGCCCACGGTTTCGCCGCGGCTGATGGTGAAGTCCACGCCGTTGACCGCCTTGACGATGTTTGGCCGGAACAGGCCGCCAGTCCTGGCCCGGTGGTGGACTTTTACGTCCTTGAGTTCGATGACCGGCTTGCCGGTGGATTCGCTCACTTGGCATCCTCCTTGAGGTGGCTGGCCCAGTAGTGGTCCGCCCCGCCGCCCACTGCGGTAAGGACCAGCCGCTGGTTGGGATCGGCGTCAGCGCGCAGGGACCGCGGCGCGAACCGGTCACCGGGGGCGAAATCCTGCGGCGACGGTACGGTCCCCGGGATCTGGTGGAGCCGGACGGCGTCGGCTTCGATGGAGAGTACGGCCCCAGCAGGCCCCGGGTGTATTCGTGTTTCGGGTTCTGCAGCAGCTCCGAGGCCCGGGCCGATTCAACCACCTGGCCCGCGTACATCACCGTGATCCGGTGCGCCAGGGATGCCACCAGGGCGAGATCGTGGCTGACGAAGACCATGGCGAAACCCAGCTGTTCCCGCAGTTCGTTGAGCAGGTCCACTACCTGCTTCTGGACCGTGACGTCCAGGGCGGTGGTCGGCTCGTCCGCCACCACGATCTTGGGTGAGCGGGAGAGCGCCATGGCGATCAGGACACGCTGGCGCTGGCCGCCCGAGAGCTCGTGCGGATAGCTGGCAAGGGTCCGGACCGGATCCAGCTTCACCATTTCCAGCAGCTCGGTTGGCGTCTTCCGTCCGCCGCGGCGCGTCAACTGCGTCATCTGGTCCTTGATCTTCATGGACGGGTTCAACGAGCTGAGCGCATCCTGGTAGACCATGGCGATCTGCTCGCCGCGCAGGCCCTGGTACGCCCTGGCGTTGCTGTGGCTGGCAGCCGGGTCCAGAAGTTCCTTGCCGTCGAACCGGATGGAACCGGTGATCTTGGCGGTTTTGGGAAGCAAACCCATGATGGCCAGCGAGGTGATGGACTTGCCGCAGCCCGATTCGCCCACAAGGCCCATGGTTTCGCCTTCGCGGACGGTGAAGGAGACGTTGTCCACGATGGCCGTGTCACCGAACCGGCTGGGAAAACGGATGGACAGGTTACTGACCTCCAGGATGGTGCGGGCGTCCGCCGGGACCTGCGGGAGCCGGTCCGTGCGGGTGGCCTCGACGGCGGCGAGTAGTTCCAGTTCGCGGTCCAGCAGGGCGTGCGGGTTGGCCGCAGCCACCCGGTGATCGGTCAGCAGGGCGGAAGAGGCCAGGTCGCGCTCGCCGGCATTCGCGGCAGGCGCGGCGCGGACGCCGTCGAGCTCGTGCTGTTCCACGACTGACGGCTGGGCAACCGAGGTGGCCACCTCCGTGTCCACCACGGCGACAGCCGCGCCTGCCACCGACGCCGCAGCGCCGTCGTCGTCCTGCACCGCCGGCGCGCGCCGCAGCCGGGGATTGACCATGGCGTCGGTGAGCCCCTCAGCGAGGATGTTCAGCGCCAGGACGGTGAGGAGGATGGTGAGGCCGGCGAAGGTGGTGGCCCACCAACCGCCGGACAAAACGAGGTTGCGGCCGTAGGAGATGACGTTGCCCCAGGAGGGGGCGGGATCCTGCACGCCGGCGCCCAGGAAGGACAGCGATGCTTCCAGGATGATGGCATCGGCCACCATCACCGTTGCGAACACCAAGACGGGGGCGGCGGTGTTGCGCACGATGTGCTTGGCCAGGATGTAGAACCGGCCCGCTCCGATGACCCGTTCCGCCCGGACATAGTCCTCGCCATATTGGGAGAGCACGTTGGCGCGGACGACCCGCGCCAGTTGCGGGGTGTAGATGATGGCGATGGCAATGATGATGGTGGGAACCGAGTTGCCGAAGGCCGCCAACAGCACCGCGGCGAGGGCGATGCCCGGGAAGGCCATCAGGATGTCCATGAGGCGCATGAGCAGCTCGTTCACGGCCTTGCTGGACGTCGCGGCGAGTGAGCCCAGCAGGGCGCCGGCCAGGACTGCCAGCGCTACGGCGCCCAGTCCGATCATCAGCGAGGATTGGGAACCGTAGAGCAGGCGGGAGAAGATGTCGCGGCCCAGCCGGTCGGTGCCGAAGAAATGCTCGGCGCCGGGGGGAGTGGCCGGCGTGAAGGTTTCCAAGGGGTCATGCGGTGCCAAGACAGGCGCGAAGACGGCCGCGGCGGAGATCACCACCAGGAAGGCGAGGGCCAGCCGGGAGCCCCAGGGGAGGGCCTTGAAGCGGAGTCCGGGGGCGCTCAGACGTTCAGCGAGTTTGCTGCGCATGGGTCACACGGTCCTGATTCGGGGGTTGATGAGCAGGTAAAGGAGGTCCACGGCGATATTCACCAGGACGAAGGTGACCGAGATGGTCAGCACCACGCCCTGCACCAGGTTCACGTCCAGGTTGGTGATGCCATTGAGGATCAGCTGGCCCATGCCGGGCAGCGCAAAGATCATTTCAATGACGACGGCGCCGCCCAGCAGGTAGCCGATCCGCAGTCCCAGCACGGTGACCGGAGTGACCAGGGCGTTGCGGAGCACGTTCCTGGAGACCACTTCCCGGTATGGGACGCCGTTGCCGATGGCGGTGCGAACATAGTCCCGGTCCAGCTCCTCCACCATGGAGGTGCGGACCACCCTGATGAGGGACGCTGAGACCGGGATGCCCAAGGCAAGGGCGGGCAGGGCCATGGAGTTGAGCCACCCGCCAAAGCCGGATTCCGGGGTGGCAATGCCGCCGGAGGGGAACAGCGGCGCCGGGCCCAGGGCGAACCACTGGATCAGCAGGATGCCCAGCCAGAACGACGGCGTTGCCACCGCGGCGATGGAGAAGACACGGACCAGCTGGTCCTGCCATTTGTCCCGGTACAGGGCGCCGATGATGCCGAAGACCAGCGAGACCACGACGGCGATGATGACGCCCAGGAACGTCAGCTGCAGCGTCAGGGGGAAGGCTGAGCCGATCATGCTTGCCACGGATTTCGCCGGGGGAGTAGTGACCCCCAGGTCGAACTGGAGGAGCTTGCCGAGGAAGCGGAAGTACTGCAGCAGCAGCGGATCGTTCAGGCCGTTGGCCTGGCGGTACTGCTCTTTCGCTTCCTCGCTGGCCCCTTCGCCCAGTGCGCTGCTCGCCTGGTCGCCGGGGGCTGCCTGCAGGACGAGGAACACCAGAAGGGTGATGCCCAGGACCATCAGCGGCAGGGCTGCCAGCCTCCGGCCCAGAAGGCGCAATATCGTGGTCAATGTAGTCTCCGGTTTGGGCTAGGCGGTGCGGCCCACACCAACGAAGGAAACTCCGGTGGTGGGTAGGGGCTTGAAGCCGCTGAGCTTTTTGGCATCCCAGGCGCTGGGAAGCTGGCGGTGGAAGAGCGGGTAGAGGGGAACCTCTTCGGAGACCAGGTCCACGATCTGCCCGGTGAGCTTCTTGGCGTCATCCTTGGACGACTGGCCGGCCTTGGCCATGAGGTCCACCAGTTGGGCGCGTTCAGGGGTGGAACCCCAGAAGGCGCGGTTCTTCATCCAGGTGTCGCCGGCGTAGAACCAGCTCAGCAGGAGGTCCGCGTCGTTGCCGAAGACGGAGGGATCGCCGGGTGCGGCGACCACCTTGTAGTCGCCCTTGCCGACGCGGTCCGTATACAAGGCACCGGACTGCAGGTTCTTGAGGGTCACCTTGACTCCTGGAATCTTGTTCCAGGACTCCAGCATCAAAGGCGCCACATCCTTGACCCACGCCGTGTCCGTGGTGAAGAGCTCGAACTCGAGGCTGGAGACCCCGGCCTGCTTGAGGAGGTCTGCGGCCTTGTTCGGATCGTAGGTGTAGACGTTCTTGGCCTTGACGTAGTCCGGGTGGCCCTCCTGGAAGTAGGAACTGGCCGGCTTGGCGTTGCCGAACAGTGCCTTCTTAATGATGGAGTCCTTGTCCAGGCCGTAGTGCAGGGCCTGCCGGACCAGCTTGTTGTCGAACGGCGCGGCGGAGCAGTTGAACATCAGGAACAGCAGGCCGAAAGACTGCACGGACTCAACGGTGGCAGCGGACTTAAGCCCTTCCATGTCCAGGTAGGGGACGTCCTCGATGGCCTGCACGCGGCCGGACTGCATGGCGGTGACGCGCGCGGCGGCGTCGGAGAGCAGCAGCCAGGTCATGCCCTTGGCGAGGGCGGCCATGGGTCCGTTGTACGCCTGGTTGGCCTCGAAGATGATCTTGTCGTCCTTGACGGCGGAGATCAGCTTGTATGGACCGGTGCCGACGGGCTTTGCATCGAAGGACTTCAGCTGATCTGAACCGGCCGGGAAGTTGGTGAGGGCCTTGGGCACCACCTTCACCACGGAGATGCGCGGCCCGAAACCGGGGAACGCGTACTTCAGGCTGAATTCCACGGTCTTGGCATCGAGCGCCTTGACGTCCTGGATGAACGGGATGAACTGCGAGAACAGGGACTTGTTCGCGGGATCCATGACCCGGGTGAAGGAGAATACCACGTCCTCGGGGGTGACCGGGGTGCCGTCGTGGAACGTTGCGCCCTCGCGGATGGCCACCTGGTAGGTGGTGGGGTTCACCATCTTGGGATCGGAAGCAGCCAGCGCGTTGTAGGGCTCCCGGGTTGCCGGGTGGAGCTCTACCAGGCCCTCGAAGACGTGGAGGTTGGCGGCCATTGGAGTGGCGCCGGAGGAGGAAATGGGATCGAAGCCGGTGGAGAGTGCGTAGGAGATGCCGGCCTCGATAGTGAGGTCCTTATTGATCGGCGAGGTGTTGGTGGTGGAGCTGCTGGTGGTGGCGGCGGGTCCACCGCACGCGGCCAGGGAGCTGGCGAAGGCTGCGGCCAGGCCCATGGCCCCGCCGAGATTGAGGAAGTTCCGGCGGCTGGCGTCATTGACCAGCGGCAGGTTCTTGATGTTGTTCATTGGCCTCACCGTTCAGGAGATGTTTATCGGATGTAGGATGTCCTAGCTCGTATGGGAAACTGTAAGTCCCATCACAGCCAGCGTCAAGTGGACTAATGTTTTCTGCATTTCCTTCTGGCGTGCTGCCAGACCCTTCGCGAATGGAGATTCCTTGTCACTGATAGTCGGTGCCTATCCCGCCCAGCCCGTCGAGCTGCGGGAGCAGTTCTACCGGGGCCTTTCCGCCATATCCCCGATCCGCGGACTCGAGCTTCCCTATGGCCCTTACGGCGGTACCGGCTGGCCGGCAGGAGCGCCGGAGGGCTGGTCCGCCGTGGTCACCGCCATTCCCGGGACCACCCAGCGGCTTGTCACCAATAGGGCCTTTGGGCTGGCCTCCGCCGACGCGGCGGGGCGCCGCGAAGCCCTCGACTTCACGTCGGGTGTCCGGGACTATGTCCTCCGGCTGCGGGATGCCGGGCATGTGGTGGAAGCCGTTGAACTGCACTCCGCGCCCACCGGTGGCGCCTCCGCCCACTGGTTCGAGGAATCCCTGAAGGAGCTCCTGGAGTGGGAATGGGGCTCAACCCGGGTGCTGATCGAACACTGCGACGCCCCACGTCCGGGCGCCAGCCCGGAGAAGGGCTTCCTGGCGTTCGCGGAGGAGGTGGACATCGCTGTTTCGCTCAGGGCCCAGGGCTGGGAGCGGATGGGCGTGACGGTCAACTGGGCGCGCTCGGTCATTGAATCGGGAAATCCAAATACCGCCGTTGAGCACCTGGCCCTCGGCCGTGACGCAGGCGTCCTTGAAGGTTTGGTCTTTTCCGGCTGCTCGGCGGAGGAAACCGGCTTTGGCTATGCATGGATCGATGCGCACCTCCCTGCCGTGGAAGTGGAAGGGGCGCCACCCAGTTCCGTGCTGAACCGCCGCGAAATCGACCGGTGTCTGGCGACGGCAGGGCCGCTCCCCATCATTGGATTCAAGATCGGGCTTGGGCCGCAGGAGCTGTCGCCGTCCGAACGTGTGGAGCGCATTCGGCAGATGTCGGTCCTGGTAGGGGAGTAGCGGCTCAGGGCCCGGCGCTGTCGGCTGCGGTGATGGCTCCCGTCGCCACATCACAGCGGAAGGTCCGGCTTGACTGCTGCCGGCCGGAACCAGCCTCGGCTTCCACCGAGAAGGCAATCTCGAAGACTGCTTGTTTCGTGTCCTCCGCCGTCACTGTCCAGGTGGGAGTGAAGTAGAGGACCTCCTGGCCCGGCAGCAGGTCGGTTGCCGGAAACTCCCCAGCCCCGGGCCCGTGCAGGCGTACGTTCCGGAGGGTGTGGCTGCCGTCATTCCGGGCCCTGCCGGTGAATGCCAGAATGTCCCCGGGCTTGTACCCGGGAATGACCGGTCCGTAGTTCAGGTCCTGCGCCTCCCGGGTGCCCAGGACCTGGGCCTGGTCCGGGGAGTAGGCGTGGCCGATCTCCTTCCAGGACTCGGCGCCCCAGCCGTCTCCGCCGGACGCCATTACATGGAACTCGCCGGCGTTCTGCCATACGGCGGGAAGTCCGGGGGTGATGGACCGCAACTCCATGTCGAAGACCAGGCCCGGCTCCGAGGGCGGCAGACCGGCGTCAGGCCCCGCTTCATCCGGTGACGAAAGCTGGCCGGTGAGCTGGCCGGACGGTACCGAGGCAAAAACAATCTCCCGGTAGCCCTGGCGTTCGTACAGCACGCCAATGTTGCCGTCCGGCAGGCGGGTGGCGGTGGAGTACGCCGAGCTGCCCGGGCACAGCATGAGTTTGGCAGGCCAGGTGGTGCCGTCGTCGGGCGACAGGCTCAGGATGGTGTTGCGGCGCAGGTTGGGGTCCTGGTTGTTGGTGGCCAGCAGCCAGGAATCCGTGGCCGGCGCGGCCAGGCCGGTGACGGACGGCAGCCCGTCGAAGCGGGCCAGTGAACCGTTGTCGCTGGGATCGGGAAGGTCCGCGACCGGAACGGGCGTGCTCCAGCTGTGGCCTCCGTCGTCGGAGACGGCCGCAAGGCGGCGCGGCGTGGCCCGGCTGTGCAGGAGCAGCCTGCCATCGCTGAGCGCGGCCACCTTGTTCTCGTTGGGGGCTCCGCCGTCGGCTGTCCCCTCGATCAGTTGGCCGAGTCGCCAGGTATCGCCATGGTCGTCGCTGTAGGCCGAGGCTGCCATGATCCTGCCCCCACTCAACACCACATACTGCTGCACCAGCCGCCCCCGGTACGGGCCGCAGTGGATCTGGATCCCCTGCCCGGCCGCGGCGAAGATCCCCGTGATCTCCCGCCCGCTGCTTGCCTTGAGGTCTGCCGTAATGCGCCGGTGCTGCCAGGTGAGGCCGTCGTCGTCCGACATGCTGACATCGCAATGCTGGACCTGGTGGTCGTGGTGGTCCCTTCCCGCTGTGGCCTCGAAGAAGCCGGCGTGGGTTCCGGCGGCGTGGAAGAGGAAGATCCGTCCGGTCTCGGCGTCAATCAGCAGGCTGGGGTCCCCGAATCCTTCCAGCCCGGTGCCGGTTCGCACCACCTCCTGGCCGCTCCAGGTGCGCCCGCTGTCCGTGCTGCGTCGGATGAGCAGATCAATGGGATTTGGCAGGTCGTCCAGGTTGGGCCGGCCGTCGTAGTCCGCGAGCAGTGTCCCTTTGGCGGTCACGGCGAGGGCGGGGATGCGGTACTGCCGGTAGCCGCCGCGGCCACGGGCCGCCAGGACATGCTCGACGGCGGGGCGCGCGGCGGGGATGGCAGGCAGGAGATGGGATGTCACATCTACAGCATAGCCGCCTCTGGCTTTGTGACAGCCGGCACATTACATTGGTAGGACGTTGTACGTAGTGGGAACAATGTTTTGATGGTCCCCGACGGTGACGCCCTGCCGAGAGCCGCACTGCCGCGGCATCCAGAAAGGTCAGTCCCTTTGCCACATTCCCAGAGACACAGCACACCCCTGACACTGTGCAGAACCGCCGGAGCAGCTGCCCTTGCCCTGGCACTGCTTGCCGGAGGCGTTGCGGCGCAGGCCGCGCCCATTCCTTCCAACAGCCCAACCAACCCGCCCGGAAACTTCCAGGAGGTCAACCTGGGGGCAGACCGCACCGCGGACAACTTCTTCTACCGCATCCCGGCGCTGACCTACCTCGGCAACGGTGTGGTCCTGGCAGCCTGGGACGGGCGGCCGGGGAGCTCCGCGGACGCACCCAACCCCAACTCGATCGTCCAGCGGCGCAGCACCGACGGCGGGCGCACGTGGGGGCCGGTGCAGGTGATTGCCGCAGGCCACGTGGCTGACGCCAGTGCGACGAAATACGGCTACAGCGATCCCTCCTACGTCTACGACGCGGAGGCAGGCAAGGTCTTCGCGTTCTTCGTCTACTCCAAGGACCAAGGCTTTGGCGGCAGCCAGTTCGGCAATGATGACGCGGACCGCAACGTCATCTCCTCCGCCGTGATCGAATCCTCCGACGGCGGCCTCACGTGGGGCCGGCCTCGACTCATCACCAACGTCACCAAGCCGGGCACCAGCACCACCAACCCGGCTGCGGGTGATGTAAGGTCCAACTTCGCTTCCTCCGGCGAAGGCATCCAGCTCAAGTACGGCCAGTACAAGGGCCGGCTGATCCAGCAGTACGCCGGTGACGTCCGTCAGGCCGATGGCACGAACAAGATCCAGGCGTACAGCGTCTACTCGGACGATCACGGTGCCACCTGGCACAAGGGCGCCAACCTGGGCGACCGGATGGATGAGAACAAGACCGTTGAGCTCTCCGACGGCAGGGTCCTGCTGAACTCAAGGGACAACGCCAACCAGGGCTACCGGAAGGTTGCGGTTTCCAGCGACGGCGGGGGCCACCTACGGTCCCGTCACCCAGGACACGGAGCTGCCGGATCCGGCCAACAACGGTTCCATCGCCCGCATGTTCCCCAACGCCGCCCAGGGCTCGGCGGACGCCAGGAAACTGGTCTTCACCAACGCAAACTCCAAGACCGCGCGCGAGAACGTCTCCGCCCGGGTCTCGTGCGACGACGGCGCAACCTGGCCCGGGGTGCGCACCATCCGTCCCGGGTTCTCCGCCTACTCCACCGTGACCCGGCTGGAGGATGGCAGGTTCGGCGTCCTTTACGAGGGGAACTACACGGACAACATGCAGTTCTCCACCTTCGACGACGCCTGGCTCAACTACGCCTGCGCACCCCTGTCCGTCCCCGCCGTCACCACGGCACCCGGTGCCACCCAGCAGGTGGCGGTCACGGTCACCAACCAGGAACCCGCCACCCTGTCAGGAGCCACCGCCACCGTCTACACCCCCGCCGGCTGGTCCGCCACCACGGTGCCCGTGCCCGACGTCGCCCCCGGCGCCTCAGTTACCGTCAACGTCTCCCTGACAGCGGCGGCCACGGCCAGCGGGCCGCAGAGCCTCAACGCGGCGCTTACGACGGCGGACGGCCGGGTCTCGCAGTTCACGTTCACCGCCACCGTGCCGGTGGCGCCGCAGGTGGGCCTCACCATCACGGGAACCGCACCCGCCCGGGACGTGGCCGCCAACCCCTACAAAGCCGGCGACGTGCTGGGGTACACCTTCACCGTCAAAAGCACGGCGAACGTGACGGCCAACTCGGTGCCGGTCTCGGGGAACTTCGATGCCGGGTTCCTGCCGCCGTCGGCCCCCAACTGCCGGTACAACAACCTGGCCGCCGGCGCCTCCTACAACTGCACCACGGCCAAGCACACGCTGACTGCGCAGGACATCGACCGCGGCTACTTCGTCCCCGAGGCAACGTTCAGCATCACGGCCAGCGCGACGCCGACGCTCACCAAGACCGTTGCTAACAGCGGGGCCGCGGTGCCGCTGCGGGACGGGCTGGTGTCCGCCGGCATCGCAGGCAGCCGCAACGACGCCGGCCGCGACCTCACCACCCAGCCGTACACTGCAGGCGAGGCGTTCCCCTACAAATTTGATGTCACCAACAGCAGCCCGCTGGTGGAAAAAGTGGTCCCCACCGCCGGCAACTTCAGCCCATTCCTTCCCGAGGGGCCGGGCAACTGCCGCTACAGCGTCCTCCCTGCGGGACAGGCCTACACCTGTGCGACGCCCCGGCACACTGTGACGGCAGCCGAAGCGGACCAAGGGTTCTTTGTCCCGGATACCGCATGGGACGTCAGTGCGGCCGGCCAGACCACGCGGACCTATGCCGTGAACGGCGGGGAAGTGGACCTCAAGGTCCGTGATGCCCGGCTTGACGGTACCGTCGCGGCAGAATGGACGGACGTGGATGGTGACCGATACGCCTCTGTCGGCGACACCGTCACCTACACCTACACCCTGGGCAACGCAGGAAACGTATCGCTGGACGCTGTGGATGCGCCGGATGCCGGCATCGCGGCACCACACCTGGCGGCGGGCGCCACCCTGGCCGCCACCCGCACGCACAGCCTGACCGCTGCGGACGTCGCGGCCGGGAAGCTTGAACCGGTCAGGTTCGCGGCCACGGCAAACAACGGTGCCAAAGGCGTGTCCGTCTCGGTGACCGGCGGTGCCATCCAATTGGCTGTGCAGCCTGTGCAGCCGGACCTGGTCCCCGCGCTTGCGGTGCAGGACCTGGATGGGCAGGTTGCACCGTTCGACCTCGGCACCGCGGACAAGTACCGCAACGGCCAAAAAGTGGTCCTCGCCGGACTCGACTACGGCCAGTGGTATTACGTCTACCTGAACAAGCGCAGCGACCGGATCGGCTGGATCTTCCCCACCACGGACAACACGGTGGAATTCATCCTGCCCGCCGGCGTGCAAAACGGCCGCGATGACGTGGTGGTGCTGGACAAGGACGGCAAGCAGGTCTCGTTCGACCGGCTCCAGGTGACCCCGAAGGGCTAGCCCGGCTGCCCAAAGTGCAGCATTGACGTGGATGGCCCCGGCGGTGATCCCGCCGGGGCCACCCGCGTTGAGGCCTGGGTTCAGGCTTCCGCCAGCACGGGCGTTGTGAGCCTGCCGTCACGCATGGTGGCCACCAGGTCCGTCAGCGGGACGAACTCGGTGTCGTGGGTTACCATCACGGTGGCAACCCCGAACTCGGTGGTCACCTGGCGCAGCAGCCCGATGATCGAGGCGCTGCGTTCGTGGTCCAGGGCGGCGGTCGGCTCGTCCACCAGCAGCACTTTTGGATTGCCCATGAGTGCCCGGGCAATGTTCACCCGCTGGCGCTGGCCACCGGAGAGCTGGTGCGGCAGTTTTCGGGCGCTGCCACCGAGCCCGACGACGTCCAGCAGTTCCGCAGCCTTTGCCCGGGCCGCCTTGGCGGACCTGCCCCGCAGGTGGTCGCTGATGATGAGCTGCTCGGCGGCCGTGAGTGATGCCAGCAGGTTGGGCTGTTGGAAGATGATGCCCACCTTCTCCCGGCGCAGGGCGGTGAGTTCCCGGTCCTTGAGGCCGTCCGTGTCCGTGCCGTCAATGATGACCTGCCCGCGGGTGGGGCGGACCAGGGTGGCAGCGGTGGCAAGGAGGCTGGACTTGCCGGAGCCGGAGGGGCCCACCAGCGAGACCAGCTGCCCGGCCGTGGCGGTCAGGTTGACCTGGTCCAGGGCGGTGGTGGTCCCGCCGCCGTCGGGGTATTCGAGGGTGACGTTGACCAGGCTCAGTGGAGCGGAGGGGGACATTGGGGGTTCCTTTCAGGAGGGGGATGGGTTAGTTGCCGCCGAGCGCCAGGAGCGCATCGACCTTGGTGACGCGGCGGACGGCGAGTGCGGCGCCGGCCAGGCCCAGGGCAATGATCCCGACGACGGGAAGCACCGTGGTGGCCGCGTTCAGTTGGAACGGGGCCACCTTGGCGGCGAAGAACCCGGCGGCAACGCCCACTGCTCCGCCGGCGGCGGCCCCTGCCACGAGGACGATGGCCGCCTGGGTCATGGCATCGCGGAGGATGTAGGAGCCCGGGGCGCCCATGGCTTTCAGCACGGCGATGTCGCGGGTCCGCTGGATGGTCCAGACCGTCAGGAAGGCCACGATCACCAGCGAGGAGATCCCGTACAGGAAGGCCTGCATCAGGGTCAAGGACCCGTTTTCGCTCTTGAAGGAGCCCAGCGCCTGGAATGATCCGGCCCGGGATTCGCTGACCGTCCGGGCCGCCGCGTTGGCCGCAGCCCCATCCACCGTGGCCCTGTCCGTGTAGGTGACGGCTACGACGGTGGCCAGCTGGTCCCGGTCGGACACGTGCGCCACCTTTGCCCACGCCGGCAGCGCCGTCCACACCACGCTGGTGTGCGCGTACCACTGGTCCGGCACCACGGCGGCGACGCCCAGTTCCACGCCGCCCACAGACACTTTGTCCCCTTGGCCAACGGACAGCGCTTCCGCAGTCGAAGAGCCCAGCACCGCCGTCCCGGCGGAGACCTCAACCGGCGCCAGCAGGCTGCCCGCCGGGACGCCGAAAACGGCGACGTTCGCCGTGCCTGCGCCGCCGGCAGCCAGCGCCCGGGTCTGGGTGATCCCCAGCGGCTCGGCGGACTGGACGCCGGGTTGGTTCTTCCACCGGTCCACCTGGCCGGCCGTCACGGAGCTTTCCGTATAGGACGCCTTGGGTGTGCCGGCTCCGGGGGCGCCGAACGCGATGGCATCCACCGGCTTCGCGGCGGAGGCACCGAGCTTGCCGATGGCAGATGTGGATTGCTCGGCGAGGCCCGCCGTCAGGCCGGACAGCATGACCAGCAGCAGGGTGATCAGGGCTACGACGCCGCCCATCATGGCGAACCGGCCTTTGGCGAAGCGGATATCGCGGATTGCCAGGAACACGTTGTTTCTTCTCTCAGCAGGGGTGGATTCTCTTGGTCCTTCCACTCTCCCGGCGGCAGTGCGCGGCGGCATCGCGGGGACGGTTGATTGGCAGGAATGGAACGGTTGAGGCCGCAGTCAACCTTTCGGTTGATCCGCTGCCTGCGGTCCCGGCATAAGCTGATGAAATGCCTGCCACGCCCCTGCCGCCGTCCCCGGAGAAAACCGGCGCCGCACCGGCCAGGGGGCCACTGGAAGCTTTGGAAAATGCATCCTCGGCCGCCATCCTGACGGTCCTGCGCGTCACCTTGCACGCAGGGTTTGCCGTGCTGCTGGCCGTCGGACTGCTGCGGATGCTGACGGCCGGTGGGCCGCTGCGCTGGGTCTGGGCGGGCGCCGCCGTCGTCCTCGCCGCCATCTACCTGGCGGGGACCGTCCTGGAAAAGCGGCACGCGGAAGCCCGGATCGGCTTCAACCCCCGCCGCTACGGCCTGCTGTGGCTGGGCCTCGTCACGGCCCTGTGGGCGGCACTGCTGGCCGGCAGCGCCGACTTCGCCTGGCTGGCCTTCCCCATCTTCTTCCTGCACCTGCACCTGCTGCCGCGGCGCGCGGCGCTGCTGACTATCAGCCTGATGACCGTGGCGGTGATCGCCTCCCAGTGGGCCGCGAGCGGAGCCCCGGCCCCGCACGCGGCCGCCGTCGTCGGACCCGTCCTGGGTGCCATCTTCGCCGTGATCACCGGCCTCGCCTACGCGGCCCTCTACCGGGAAGCCGAAAACCAGCGGCGCGCGGCGGATGAGCTGCGCCGCACCCGGGAGGAACTCTCCCGCTCCCAGCACCAGTCCGGGGTGCTGGCGGAGCGGGAGCGGCTGGCCCGGGAAATCCACGACACCCTGGCGCAGGGGCTCTCCAGCATCGTGCTCCTGGGGCGGGCCGCCGAGCAGTCGCTGGCGGACAGTGACACACCGACGGCAGCCGCCCGGCTGGCGCTGGTGCAGCAGACCGCGGCGGACAACCTCGCCGAGGCCCGCAGCTTTGTGCGCGGGTTGTCCTCGCCCCACCTTGAGGGGACCACGCTGGTGGAGGCCTTGCGCCGGCTGTGCGGGACTACGGAGACCGGCGCCGCCGCCGCGGGGCTTGCGCTGCGGTGCCGGCTGGAGGTGGACGGCGGGCCGCAGGATCTGCCCCAGCCCGTGCGCGTGGCCCTGCTGCGGGCGGCGCAGGCGAGCCTCGCCAACGTCCGCGACCACGCCCGGGCCGCGAACGCCGTCGTCACCCTTGCCTTCCTGGACACCGAGGTAACCATGGACGTGTACGACGACGGCACGGGCTTTGACCCGGCGGCTGCGGCAGGTGCGGCGGACTCGGCGGACGGCAGCGGGTTCGGGCTGCGCTCGCTGCGGGAGCGCGTTGCGGCGTTGAACGGCTCCCTGGCGGTGGAGTCCGCCCCGGGTGAGGGGACAGTGGTGGCCATCCGGCTGCCCCTGGAGGAAAAGTGAGCGAAGTACGGGTCCTGTTGGTGGATGACCACCCGGTGGTGCGCGCCGGCCTGCGGGCCATGCTGACCGGCTTTGAGGGCATTGCCATTGCCGCCGAAGCTTCCGACGGCAGGGCCGCTCTGCACGAACTCGCACGGCTGACGGCGCTGGGCGAGGTGCCGGATGTGGTGCTCATGGACCTGCAAATGGGGGACGGGATGGACGGCGTCACGGCCACCGCCGAGATCCGGAAGCTTCAACCAGCTCCGCCGGTGCTTATCCTCACCACCTACGACACCGATGCGGATATCCTGGCAGCCGTCGAAGCCGGCGCCAGCGGGTACATGTTGAAGGACGCCCCGCCGGAACAGCTGCGTCAGGCGGTCCTGCAGGCCGCGGCGGGCGGCACTGCCCTGGCACCGCGGGCGGCCGCTCTGCTGATGGACCGGATCAGCAACCCGGGAACGTCGCTGACACCGCGGGAAGTCCAGTTGCTGGAACTGTTGGCCACCGGCCTGTCCAACCGTGCTATCGCCAGGCAGGTCTTCATCTCGGAGGCCACGGTGAAGACGCACCTGGTGCACATCTACGGCAAGCTCGGCGTGGATAACCGCACTGCCGCAATCGCTGCCGCCACCCAGCGGCGGATCATCCGGCCGCCCGGCGCCAGGGGCTGACCTGTCGGCGCATGACAGCAGGGCACAGCATGTGACGGCGATCTCAGTGGAGTAGGTTGATTCCACCGTCTTACAAATGCCGGTGCTTCAAGGTGCTGTTGTTCAAAGGAGAACGAATGTCCCGTCCGGTTCCACCCGTTGATGCCCTTCTTGCCACATACGGTGCGGCCGATGCCTGCGCGGCCGAGCTCCTGTGCGACAGCCACGATCCAGGCGGCGTTGCCTTCACGGTGGTCGCGGCCGACCTGTCCGCGGAGGACATCACGTATGGCCAGTTGCGGGAGCGGTCGGAACGGGGAGCCGCGGCCCTGGCGGAACTGGGGATCGGGCCTGGAGACGCCGTGGCCACCCTGATGGGAAAATCTGCAGACCTGGTGGTCATGCTCCTGGCCATCTGGCGGCGCGGCGCCGTGCACGTGCCGCTGTTCACGGCGTTCGCCTGGCCTGCCATCGAACTGCGCCTCACCGCCTCCGGCGCCAAGGCGGTGATCACCGATGCGGACCAGCGGGCAAAGATCCAGGAAACCGGGGCCGCCGTCGTGGTTGCCGGTGAGGAAGCCGCCCAGCCGGACTTGGCGCTCGCGCCTCTCCTGGCCCGGCAGCAGGCAGGGATCCCGGCCGAGGCGGTGGGAGGTGACGGCGCCCTGGTGCTGATCTTTACGTCCGGGACCACGGGCGTTCCCAAGGGTGTCCCGGTACCGGTCCGTGCGTTGGCGGCTTTCCGCCAGTACGTCGAACTGGGCCTTGACGTCAGTGCTGAGGACGTCTTCTGGAACGCGGCAGACCCCGGCTGGGCGTACGGCCTGTACTACGGGATCCTCGGCCCTCTGGCGGCAGGACGGCGGAACCTCCTGCTGCGCCCCGGGTTCTCCCCGGAACTCAGCTTCAAAGTGCTGGAGGCGTTCTCCGTCACCAACTTCGCCGCTGCTCCCACGGTGTACCGCACCATGCGCGCGAAAACCGACGCCGCAGCGGGCCCTTTCCACCTTCGCCGTGCATCGTCCGCAGGCGAGCCCCTGACCCCCGAGGTGATCAGCTGGGCCCGGGAGGTGCTGGGCGTTCCAGTGCGGGACCACTACGGACAGACCGAGCACGGGATGATGATCATCAACGCCTGGCATGACGACGTGAGGACGGAGCTTCGGCCCGGTTCCATGGGCCGGCCGCTGCCCGGTTGGAGTTGCGCGGTCCTCAAGGACAACGCCGACGAGCCGGCCGCGCCGGGTGAACTGGGCCGCGTTGCCGTCAACGTGGCGGAGAGCCCCATGATGTGGTTCAAGGGGTATCAGGATGCACCGGCGAAGACCGCCGAAAGGTTCAGCCAGGACGGGCGTTGGTACCTTACGGGGGACGCCGGCATGGTGGACCGGGACGGCTTCTATTTCTTCTCCTCGCGGGACGATGACGTGATCATCATGGCCGGGTACCGGATTGGTCCGTTTGAGGTGGAAAGCGTCCTGTCCACGCATCCGGCAGTGGCAGAAAGTGCCGTGGTGGGCGCTCCGGACGAACTGCGCGGAGAAGTCCTGGAAGCCTACGTTGTCCTGGCTGACGGGTTCACCGGCAGCGATGCCCTGGTGGCCGAACTCCAGGCCACAGTCAAGACGCAGTTCGCCGCACACGCCTATCCGCGCCGTATCCACTTCGTGCAGGACCTGCCCAAGACGCCGTCCGGAAAGCTGCAGCGCTACATCCTGAGGCAGCAGCGGGCAGCAGCCCCCGGCAGCTAGCAGGACCGCGAACGGACGACGCCGGCCGTGCGGCGCCGTGGGTCCTTGCCGGGGTGCCGCTCAAGGTTGGCTCAAGATTGGCTAAAGCGGGGCGTGACCAGCGTCGACTGCGGCTGCCGGCCGGTACTTCTTAAGTGCTTCCACGTCAGTTCCCCGGCAGGAAGCGCTGGAAGCCCCCGCGCTGGAGCGAGACTCGCGCGGGGGCTGCCCCAATTAAACGTTCTTCACTGTGCTGCCGTGGACACTGCCACGAAGTGTTCCACGACCGGAAATGGCTGGTAGAAGTGGTGCAGCAGCCGGCGCCATTGCTGGTACTCGGGGGATTCGCGGAAGCCAACGGTGTGGTCTTCCAGGGTCTCCCATTCGACGAGGAGCAGGTACGTGCCCGGTGGCTCCATGGAGCGGGAAAGCGATAACGTGCGGAAACCCGGCATGGAGGCAATGATCGCCCTGGCCTGGCCGAAAGCAGCCTCAAATTCGGCTTCCCGGCCCGGCAGGACCGGAAGGAGGGCGTGTTCAGTAATCACTGGGCAATTCTGGCAGACCCTGCCGCCCCTCCGGCGCCGTTCGCTTGCGTCCGCATTCACCATGGACAACGGAATGCACGGAAATTTAAAATTAAGCGCTGGGACCCCCGAGAAAGATGACGGAAAGGGTTCGAGATGGGAATTGAAGAAGACGCGGCACTGGTGCGGCGCGGTTACGAAGCCTTCAACGCAGGCGACGTGGAAACCCTCAAGGGGCTGTTCGCCCCTGATGCCGTCTACCGGGTTGGCGGCAGCAGCGACCTCGCGGGCGACAAGCATGGCCTGCAGGAAGTATTGGGCTATTTCGGCGAACTGTTTTCCCGGTCAGGCGGAACAGTCAAAGTTGAGCTGCGGGACGTGATTGCAGGTGAACACCACACCATTGGCCTGCAGACCGCGGAAGCGCAACGCGACGGGAAGTCATTGAAGCAGGACGGCGTCCTGGTCTTCACCGTGAAGGACGGGAAAGTCACAGAGGTCAGCGAGTTCCAGGAGGATTCCGCAAAGTCCTCGGAGTTCTGGTCCTGACCCCGGAGCCGCCCAAAGAACCGGCCATTGTTCCGGGCCGGCTGCGCGCGCAGCCGGCCCGGAACGCGGTCCAATCAGTTCAGGTCGAAGCGGTCCAGCTCCATGACCTTTGCCCAGGCTGCAACGAAGTCGTTGACGAACTTCTCCCCGGCGTCTTCGCTCGCGTAGACCTCGGCCAGGGCCCGCAACTGCGAGTTGGAGCCGAAGACCAGGTCCACCGCGGTGGCGGTCCACTTCAGCTCACCGGTGGCCACATCGGTGATCTCGTAAGCGTTCTCCTCGGACTCGGATGCCTTCCACTTGGTGCCGGGCGAGAGCAGGTTGACGAAGAAGTCGTTGGTCAGCTTCTGTGGCCTGTCCGTCAGCACGCCGTGGCTTGAGCCGCCCACGTTGGTGCCCAGTGCACGCATGCCGCCCACCAGTGCCGTCATTTCCGGTGCAGAGAGGTCCAGCATGTAGGCCCTGTCCAGCAGGAGCGTTTCCGGCTGGAGCTTCAGGCCGGGGCGCAGGTAGTTGCGGAACCCGTCGGCCCGCGGCTGCAGGTACTGGAAGGATTCGACGTCGGTCTGCTCCTGTGCCGCGTCCGTCCGGCCTGGACGGAACGGCACCGTGACGGGGAACCCGCCGTCGGCTGCTGCTTTTTCCACGGCTGCCGCGCCACCCAGCACGATCAGGTCAGCGAGCGAAACCTTCTTGCCGCCGGACTGTGCCGCGTTGAACTCCTCCTGCACCCGCTCAAGAACCGGGAGTACGGCGTCCAGCTGCTCGGGTTCGTGAGCTTCCCAACTGCGCTGCGGCTCCAGCCGGATCCGGGCACCGTTGGCTCCGCCGCGCTTGTCGGTCTTCCGGAACGTTGCGGCCGAGGCCCAGGCCGTGCCGGCCAGCTGCGGGATGGTCAGGCCGGAGTCGAGGAGCTTGGCCTTGAGCTGGGCAATGTCCTGCTCACCGATCAGTTCATGGTCGACGACGGGAACGGGATCCTGCCACAGCTGCGCCTCCGGCACCCACGGGCCCAGCATGTGCGGACCCACGGGGCCCATGTCGCGGTGCAGCAGCTTGTACCAGGCCTTGGCGAACGCGAGGGCGAACTCGTCCGGGTTCTGAAGGAACCGGCGGCCGATCTTCTCGTACGCCGGGTCGAACCGCAGCGACAGGTCGGTGGTGAGCATGGTGGGCCGGTGCTTCCTGGCCGGATCATGCGCATCCGGGATGATCTCCGGGGCGTCTTTGGCAACCCATTGGTGGGCGCCGCCGGGGCTCTTGACCAGTTCCCACTCGTATTCGAAGAGGATCTCGAGGAAGCGGTTGCTCCATTGCGTGGGCTTGTCCGTCCAGGTGACTTCGAGGCCGGACGTGATGGTGTCGCCGCCCTTGCCGCTCCCGTAGGTGCTGAGCCAGCCCAGGCCCTGTGACTCCAGGTTGGCAGCCTCCGGTTCAGGGCCCACGTGGGCATCGGCGGGGCCGGCGCCGTGGGTCTTTCCGAACGTGTGGCCGCCGGCGATCAGCGCGAAGGTCTCTTCGTCGTTCATCGCCATCCGCTTGAACGTCTCGCGGATGAACGCGGCCGCCGCCACCGGGTCCGGGTTGCCCTTGGGGCCTTCAGGGTTGACATAGATCAGGCCCATCTCGGTGGAGCCCACGTTGTCCGCCATGGTGCCTTCACCGGTGTACCGCTCGTCCCCGAGCCAGGCGTCCTCGGGCCCCCAGATGATCTGTTCCGGCTCCCATACGTCCTCGCGGCCAAAGGCGAAGCCGAACGTCTTGAAGCCCATCGATTCCAGGGCCACGTTGCCCGCGAGGACCAGCAGGTCGGCCCAGGAGAGCTTCTGCCCGTACTTTTGCTTGACCGGCCACAGCAGGCGGCGCGCCTTGTCCAGGTTGGCGTTGTCCGGCCAGCTGTTCAGCGGAGCGAAACGCTGGCTGCCGTCGCCGGCGCCGCCGCGGCCGTCGTGGAGGCGGTAGGTACCGGCGGCGTGCCAGCTCATGCGGATCATCAGGCCGCCATAGTGGCCGAAGTCCGCCGGCCACCAGTCCTGCGAGGTGGTCAGGACGTCGGTGATGTCCCGCTTCAGGGCCTCGACGTCGAGCTTTTCGAATTCCTTGCGGTAGCTGAAGGACGGCCCCAGCGGGTTGCTGGCCTGGCCGTGGGTGTGGAGAACGGAGAGGTCCAGCTGGTTGGGCCACCAGTCCTGGTTGGTCCGCGGCCGGTTTCCCTTGGGCGTGGGGGTGTCGATGGCCGGATTTTCACTTTCGCTGCCCTGGGCCGTGGCGCTTCCATGGGCCACCGGGCACCCGCCCTCACCCTTCTGGTCCAGGCCCTGTTCACTCCCGGGAGCGGGGACCTGGGGATGGTCTTGGGGTTCGGTCATGTGCTTCTACCTTCCGTTGGGCCGAGGCCGCGGTTGGACTCGGGCAGCCGGTGCAACCCTCCCATTTGACCATGGACCGGTGACAGGGAAAGACCCTCCTACGCCATCGGTGAAACACCGCATGTCACCGCCCTCGCAGGATGCTCATGGCGTGATGCTTGCGGAACGGCTGTTGGCTGCGGCGGAATATCCGCCCATGCCCTCGACTTGTCGCTAGAGGGCCCTTGCCGGTCCGACGTCCCGCCGCGATGCAGCGCGCGGGCCTCCGCCAACGCGTGAGGCCGTGCTGACGCGCGGATGCAACCAAGCACCTACCAGAAGGAGCATTATGACCAACGGAGCAGGAACAGCAGCGGGAAACGGACGGACGGCGTTGGTCGTAGGGGCCACCGGCATCGCAGGGTCCGCCCTGGTGGATACCCTGGTCGGCGAAGGCTGGGAAGTTCTCGCCTTGTCCCGCCGGCCCGGAGCCGAACGGGCCGGCGTCAGGTGGCTCTCCGCGGACCTGACCTCGGCGGAATCGCTCGCCGCCGTGCTTGCTCCGGAGAACCCCTCCCATGTCTTCTTCACGGCCTGGTCGCGGCAGGACACCGAGGAAGAGAACATCGCCGTCAACGCCGGCATGCTGCGGGATTTGCTGGCGGCACTGCGCGGCAAGGACGTGGCGCACGTTGCCTTGATGACCGGCCTCAAGCATTACCTCGGGCCGTTCGAGGCGTACGCCGCCGGGGAAATGCCGGACACGCCGTTCCATGAGGAGGAACCGCGGCTTCCGGTGCGGAACTTCTACTACGCCCAGGAAGATGAGCTGTGGGCCGCGGCGGGAGAGCAGGGATTCACGTGGTCCGTGCACCGCGCGCACACTGTGATTGGGCACGCCGTGGGCAATGCCATGAACATGGGCCTCACGCTGGCGGCACAGGCCACCTTGTGCCGGGACAGCGGGGAGCCGTTTGTGTTCCCGGGGTCTGAAACGCAGTGGAACGGGCTGACCGACATGACTGATGCCGGCCTGCTTGCCGAGCACATGCTCTGGGCTTCAACCACTCCAGCGGGCGCCAACGAGGCCTTCAACATCGTCAACGGCGATGTGTTCCGCTGGCGGTGGATGTGGCCCAAGCTCGCCGCCTACTTCGGTGTGGAGTGGGAGGGCTACCAGGGGCAGCCCCGTCCGCTTGAGCAGTCCATGGCAGGCCGGGAGGACCAGTGGCGGCGGATCGCCGCGGGGAACGACCTGCGCGAACCGGACTTGGCCCGCGTTGCGAGCTGGTGGCACACCGACGGCGACCTGGGCCGCGGCATCGAAGTGGTGACCGATATGGGCAAGAGCAGGGACGCCGGCTTTACGGGGTACCGGCGGACGCTGGATGCGTTCACCGCGCTGTTCGACCGCTACCGCGCGGATCGCCTGATTCCCTGACTCGATCGGGGCCGCTCCGGCTCACCCGACGGGCAATGGGCGTGGGCGCCGTTCCTGGAGCTAGCCGGCAGCCAGCGGTGGCACGCCGGCTGGGTCATTCGCCGCTACGAACTTTGAGTCGGCGACGTCGCCGATGGCGAGGGCGGCGGCCAGGTCCATTGCATGGTCCGGGCGGTTCAGGTCCCTGTTCGTTAAGGTTTGTATGCGGCGAAGCCGCTGCGCCACTGTGTTGGGGTGAACCTGAAGAAGGCGTGCGGTTTCCGCATTCAGTTGTCCGGAAGCAAAGTACGTTCGCAGCGTCTTGAGCAGTTCGGTTCCCCGGGCCTCGTCGTGCCTGCGTACGGGACCCAGCGCCTGATCTGCGTATCGGAGCAGCTGGCTGGAGTCATCCAGCTGGAGCAGCAGGCCTACCAGCCCGAGCTCGTCGAGCGTCACTGATGCATCGGTCCGCCCGGCCAGGGCGAGCATGTTCAGGGCTCCCGCCACGGAACGGTACACCCGTGCGTACATGTTCAACTCGTTGACAGGACCTCGCGACACAGCCGTGGCAGTGGCCTTGGGACCGCGCGAGACGGCCATTCTTCGGATTTTCTCGGTTATGGATTGCTCGTGCAAGGGGCCGGACGGCGAGGGGATGAGCACAACGATCCGATCGTGATGAATGGTGCACAAAGGCCGCGGTTTCAGCGTCGATGCCCACGCATTGATCCGCCGGAGAGCCTGCTGAAGGCATAAGTTGACGTCAGCCTGTGCCACTTCCGCCAGGGAAACCCCTATCAGGGTGTGCTTTACCCTGAGGTCGTGGCCCAGGCGTTCGGCCCGGGCATGAATCGAATCCATGGCGGAAGGTTCGCCGACCAAGAGGTCACTCAGGACTTCACCCTGCAGTCGCCACTGGGCTTCTTCGGCCGTTCGCACCCGAAGAAGTTCGAGTGATGTCACCACTGTGGCATGTTCGATGGCGCGGGTCTCGATCGGAGCCAGCGTTTGCGAGCCGGTCACAGTCCAGATCCTTGCGACTTCACTATCGTTCAGGATCACCGGGAAGACCTCGAAAGCCGGGGACGGATCGTCCCTGTCGCCGGCTCTGGTCTTTTCGTCGAAAAGCCCTGCATCAAGGCCCGACTGTCCGATCACCGCCCCCTGGGCGTCTTCGATCAGAACAGCGCGTGAAATCAAATTCGACAGGGCGACAGCAATCCCGCGTACACCGCCACCCCGCAACGCGATGTCAGTCAGCTTCTGGTGGATCTCTTCGGACTTTTCAAGAAGATCCCGTTGTGTATGCAGCTCTCCGTTAAGCCGGACCAATTCGTCCATTCGGCGGGCTTCATCCGAACGCAGGCGGGAAGTGGTGAGAGCTATGGCCGCGTGGTCTGCCAGTACCGATAGAAGCGCGATCTCCTGCTGGCCAAAATCGTGTGTTCCCCTGCGGTAGCAGTTCAGGGTGCCAATAGCTCGTTGACCCGATTCCAACAGGGGTACGGAGATCATGGACCGGTATCCCTGCTCGCGGGCGACGCCACCCCAGGGAGCAAATTGTGGCTCTGCCTGGATGTCCGCAATGGCGACAGGCTTTCCGGTCCGGAATGCCTTGCTTGAAGGGGCCTCGGGAGCCGTACCCTGGCGCAACAAAACCGGGTGGTCTGCGTTCACTTGGTCGATGTACTCGCGTGAAAGTCCACTCGATCCCTCAATCATGAGCCTGCTCCCGGACGAGTCCGGCAACAGAACGCCGCAAAATTCATATCTCATGAGGGTCGCGGCAGTGTGGGCAATCAGTTCGAGCACTTGCGGGAGCGGTTGGGCGGTCGCCACCGTCTGGGTAATAGCTCTCACGCTGTCCAGCCAGCGGTGGACCTCGACAGATCCTCCGCCTTGCCTGTTGCTGTAGCTCGTCACCCTAATGAGTGTAATAACTCATAGTGTCCAGCGGAACATCTTTCCTCGAAAATTATGTTTCCTCAAACATATCCGGGAAGCCGGTCGAATCGCATACTGAAAAAGAATCCTTTCAGGGCCGTCAAAGCAGACGGGCGACAAGAAATGAGGCACCCATGCTGGAACAGTTGATGTTTATCGATGGAAAGGATGTTTCCGCCGAAAGCGGAGCATTCCTGACGATCTCCAACCCCGCGACCGGACGGCCGCTGGCCACAGTCCCGGACGGCGTCCGCGTTGATGTGGACAGAGCTGTTGCCGCCGCACGTGCGGCTTTTGAGTCAGGCCCGTGGCCCCGGATGAGCCGGACCGAACGCGCAAAGGTTCTGCTGAAGGCTGCAGACGCGCTGGAAGCAGCGAGCGAATCTCTCTTCACGCTGGAGACACAAAACAATGGCCGCCCGATTACGGAGACCCGTGCCCAGTTGTCGCGTGTACCCGAGTGGTTCCGCTACAACGCGGCTCTTCTCGCCGCACAGCGGGACGCCGTCCTGCCCAGCGACGGTCCTTACCTGACATACCAAAAGCGCAGCCCGCTTGGGGTCTGTGGAATCATCACGCCGTTCAACCATCCGGCGCTGATTTTGGCACGGAGCCTGTCTGCTGCTTTGGCCACAGGGAACACCGTTGTGATCAAACCATCTGAACTGACCCCGCTGACCACCCTGGCCATTGCCCGGATCGTCACCAAGGCCGGCATACCGGAGGGAGTCATCAACGTCGTTACGGGAGGGCGCGAAGCGGGCATCGGACTCGTTGAACACCCTGACATCGCCAAGATCACGCTGACCGGGGGTACTGAGGCCGGCCGCTCCGCAGCCGTCGCAACAGCATCGCGGTTTGCCCGGATCACTGCAGAACTGGGTGGTAAGACCCCGGTGATCGTATTCGGTGACTACGATCCCGTCGCTGCGGCTGAAGGCGCTGCCTTTGCTGCCTTTGTTGCCTCGGGGCAGTCCTGTGTGGCTGGGGCCCGTTTCCTAGTGCAGAGGAATCGATACGACGAGTTCGTGGAGGCCCTGGCCTCCCGCGCGAACGCAATCAGGATCGGCGATCCGGCAAACCCGGAAACCCAGATGGGCCCGATGATCAGTGACTCGCAGCGTCGGAAGGTCCTTGACTACATTGCGATCGGCCAGGAGGAGGGTGCCCGCCTCGCGGCCGGAGGCAGTGTTCCCGAACTGCCCGATGACCTCCGGGACGGGTATTTCCTCCAGCCCACGGTCTTTGCTGACGCAACGAACAGCATGCGTGTCGCCCGGGAGGAGATTTTCGGGCCTGTGGCCGTCGTCGTGCCATTCGACACCGAGGCGGAGGCCATTGAGATGGCTAACGACAACCGCTTTGGCCTCGGTGCCGCCGTATGGACCCATGACCTCGCCCGCGGGCACAGGGTGGCTGCCGCCATCGAATCAGGAATGGTGTGGGTCAACGACCACCACCGGCTTGAGCCGTCACTGCCGTGGGGCGGGATCAAGGAATCCGGGGCGGGCAAAGACGCAGGGACAGAGTCCTTCGATGATTTCACCTGGATCAAGACCATCGTTGTCCGGACAGCAGACTCCGACGTCGACTGGTATGGGTCCGACACTCCCGGGCGCCTGAACTGACTGGACAGGGATCCTGAAAGGACAGCGCACGTGATTCAGAACAAACAGAATTCGGTAACCCCTGGCTGGCGGCAGCAAATAACAAGGGTGCAATGGCTCGTACTTTTCGGCACCACTATGGGGTGGGCGCTCGATGGCTTCGCGGGCAGTCTCTATGCCCTCGTTCTGGGCCCGGCAATGTCTGACCTGTTGCCGCACTCGGGAGTGGTGGTTAATTCGGCGCAGATCGGCTTCTTCGGAGGCCTCACTGTGGCCCTCTTCCTGGCAGGATGGGCCACCGGCGGGATCCTCTTCGGCGTATTGGCCGACTATTTCGGCCGGGTCCGCGTCCTGTCGATCGGCATCCTCACCTACGCAGTCTTCACGGCAGCCGCAGCGTTCGCAGACACGTGGTGGCAACTGGGCGTCCTGCGTTTCATTGCCGGCCTGGGGTCGGGGGTTGAAGCCCCCGTTGGCGCAGCGCTTGTTGCCGAGGTTTGGCGCAACAGGTACCGTGCCCGGGCATGCGGGGTCATGATGTCCGGCTATGCAGCAGGGTTCTTCATGGCAGCGCTTGCCTATGGCCTGCTGAGCGAAAACGGCTGGCGTTTCATGTTGGTCCTCGCCGTTGTTCCCGCGTTCCTGGTCTGGTTCCTTCGCAGGTACGTTCCGGAGCCGGAGGAGATCACCGACGTCATCGCACGGCGCAAACAGCGCAAAGGACAAAGTTCCCGCCGCCAAGAGGACCAGTTCGTTCTCCGCAGGCTGCTTTCGCCACCTCATCTGCGGGCAACTCTGATCTGTACAGCGTTGGCCACGGGGGCCTTGCTCGCATTTTGGAGTGTCTCCACGTGGTACCCGCAGATCATCCGGGATATGACACTGGCGGAATCACTTCCAGCACAGGAAGCGAACCACCGGGTTGCCATCTCCTCCATGTTGTTCAATGCCGGTGGAATCCTCGGCTACGCGTCCTGGGGCTTCATCGCCGATGCCATCGGACGGAAGAAGGCATTCCTGGTCAGCTTCGTCATATCCGGGGCCAGCGTGGCTTACCTTTTCCCCTTTGAACACTCGTACACCACCTACTTGGCCGTCATTCCCATTGTGGGGTTCGGCCTGTTCGGCGCCTTGTCCGGGAACTTCGTCTACGGGCCGGAAATGTTCGCACCGAGCATGCGGGCCAGTGGAATTGCCTTGGCAAACAGCATCGGCCGTTACGTCACCGCGGCAGGCCCGCTCGTGGCGGGCGTCATCGCATCCTCATGGTTCGGCGGCAACCTCGGAATGGCCACGGCTGTCCTGGCCGCCACAGGAATTATCGCCCTTATCGGCCTGTACTTCGCCCCGGAAACCCGTGACGCGGAGCTACCCACGGACGCCACCGCCGGCGTCCCCCAAGAGCACACACCAGTGAAAGGAATCTCGTCATGAGCGCCTATGAAGGATCGCGCGCACTCGTTATCGGAGGATCGATCGGCGGGCTAACGGCCGCATTGCTGCTCCGCGACCTCGGATTCGACGTCGACATCTACGAACGCACACCCACGGACCTCGATGGCCGCGGCGGGGGCATCGTTTTGCAGCCGGACACCCTGAGATGGTTCCAGGAACGGAGTTCCCAGCGGCCCGAGGACGTCAGCACCACCACGAGCTGGGTCCAGTACCTGGATGCACAAAACCACATCATCGACCGGGAAGCCCGCACGTGGTCCCACACATCCTGGGGCACGTTCTACCGTGCCTTGCTCGCCGACTTCGGACGGGACCATTACCACCTGGGGGAGTTTGCCTGCGGTTTTGACCAGGACGAGGACTCCGTCACGGTACGGTTTGTGAGCGGACGCCAGGAGAAGGCCGCACTCGTGGTCATCGCCGATGGAATCACCTCCGCAAACCGGTCAAGAATTGATCCGGACGTCACCCTCGAATATTCCGGCTACATCGGGTGGCGCGGGACGGTCGACGAGGCAGACCTGTCGGAGGAAACTGCCAGCCTCCTGAACGACGCCGTCACGTACAACGTTGTTCCCCACTCCCAGATCACCATGTATCCCATCCCCAGCGAGAGGGGTCTTGGCAGGGGTCAACGGCTGATGAACTACGTCTGGTACCGCAACGTTCCAGAAGGTCCCGAACTCGATGAAATGCTCATCAACAAGCAGGGCTTCCCGGGCAAGGTCTCCATACACCCAAACCAGGTCCAGGACCGCTACGTGGATGAGATGCGCCTGACGGCCTCCCGGATCCTCGCCCCGGCCGCAGCCGAATTGGTCACCTCCACGAAGGCCCCGTTCATCCAGGTTGTCTGGGACTCGAGGGCATCGAAGATGGCCAACGGCCGTGTCGCACTTATTGGCGACGCTGCCTGCGCTGCACGACCCCACGCAGCTGCCGGCACCGCGAAAGCCGCAGCCGACGCCTGGGCCCTCAGCGACGCATTGACGGCAGCGGCAGGCAATGTTGCCGAAGCGTTGGAGAAATGGGAGCCGGGCCAGCTCGAGCTAAGCAGCAACCTGCTCGCCCGTGTCAAGGCCATGGGCGAACGGTCCCAATTCACGAACACCTGGACCCCGGGCGACAAGGACCTTCGTTTTGGCCTTTACGGACCCGGCCGCTAAGCACAACAAACCAACGAAAGGACTCACGATGAGCACCAACAGCTTCCTCAGCGACCTTCCCCTTGCAGGAACCCTCGTAGGAGAAGACTTCGACGGCTGGTCGGAGGAACTCCGGAAGGAATTCGAGACGCACGCCTTCGACGGCGAGGTAGGGTCCAAACTGCTCAGCCAAAACGACCGCGTCAGGGTCTGGGAAATCCGGCTCGCCCCGGGCGAGCGCTGGCACACCCATCGCCATGTCCTCGATTACTTTTGGACCGCAGTCAACGCCGGCAGCAGCCGGCAGCATACACATGACGGCACGACGCGCGACGTCTCGTATTCTGCCGGCGAGACCAGGCACTTCCACTTCGGTGCAGGGGAGTACCTGCTCCACGACATCGAGAACATCGGTCATACCGACCTGGTTTTCACCACCGTCGAACATCTCGACTCCGTCAACGAGCCGCTGCCGTTGGGTGCGTCATGAACGCTGATTTGATCGACGTTCACGCACACTGGCTTCCGGCAGGCTTGTTCCACCTTCCGTCGGGCTCACCATTTGGAGGCATGCGGGACCAGGACGGCGAGTTGTTCCTTGGGGACCTGCCGCTCTCGATCAGGACCGAGGCCATGAGCGATGTCAACGCAATCATTGCCGACATGAATGCCCATGGCATCGCGGTGCGGGCCTTGTCGCCACCGCCGTTTGCCTTCGCAGTGAACTCGCCGTCCGAGGACTACATCAATGAGTACAACTCAAGCCTTTCAAAAGTGGTGGCTGATTCCTCGGGCCGTCTCGCCGGCCTCGGCCTGACCCGGCTTGATGACGCTGCGGCTGCGCAGCGACAGATTCGCTCAATTGCTGCGGCGGGCGTCCTCGCGGGTGTGGCCATCCCGCCTGTTCTCAGGGGAGAGTCGTTGGACACCGGTGTGCTTCGGGCCGTCCTGCGCTCTGCCGCTGAACATCACCTGGCAGTGCTGGTCCACCCGATGCAGTTGCCACGCCCTGAATGGACCTCCTACTACCTTGCCAACCTCATTGGGAACCCGGTGGAGACAGCAACAGCGGTTGCATCAGGAATTCTTGGGGGCGTCCTGGAAGAGCTGCCTGATCTTCGGATCTGCTTCGTCCACGGGGGCGGATGCGCGCCCGCGCTTCTGGGCCGCTGGTCGCACGCCTGGCGGGCGCGGGCCGATGTCCGCGCCGGCAGTTCCACGGATCCACGTGATCTTTTCCGTTCGGCGTACTTCGACACGGTCACCCATGACGGGAAAGCACTGGACCTGCTGGCAACACACGCAGGGGAAGACAGGATCCTCTGCGGGACGGACTACCCGTTCGACATGGCAGAAGCCGACCTGCCCGGCTTCGTGGACAAGAACGGACTGGACCGGGCGTCACTCCAGCGCAACGGTGAGGCATTCCTGGGCATCGCTGCAAACGTCATGGAGCCACGATGAACCAGCTCCTGCAGCCCCTCACCCTTCGAGGACTGACGATACGGAACCGCATCTGGATGTCGCCGATGATGCAGTTCTCCTCCACCCCGTCCGGACCCGACACCGGTGCAGCCACCGATTGGCACTTTCAGCACTTCGCGGCCCGGGCACTGGGAGGGGTGGGTTTGGCCATGGTCGAAGCAACCGCCATCAGCCCGGAGGGGCGAAGCAGCCGCTTTGATCTGGGCTTGTGGAATGACCGACAGGCTACGTCTCACCGCAGAATCATCAAGTTCCTGCACGACCACAAGACCGCGGCCGGTATCCAACTGGTCCACGCCGGCCGCAAGGCAGCCACCGGCCGGCCCTGGGAACGCGAAAGTACTGAAGATGGCATGTGGCAGCGCGTGGCGCCCAGCGCTGTCCCTTTTGGCGGCCTGGCGGCCCCGAAGGAACTGACCCGTGCGGAAATTCATGCTCTTGTCCGGCAGTTTGCCCACAGCGCCCGGCTGGCCAACCTGGCGGGCTTTGATGTGCTGGAACTCCATGGGGCCCATGGCTACCTGATTCACCAGTTTCTGTCGCCGGCTTCCAACCACCGCACCGATGAGTACGGCGGATCCCTGGCAAACCGGATGAGATTCGCGGTGGAAGTCGTTGATGCTGTGCGTCAGGAGTGGCCCGTTGATAAGCCGTTGTTCTTCCGGGTATCAGCGACTGACTGGCTGGCGGGAGACGCCGACGACGAACGCCGCGGGTGGACCAGCAGCGAGTCGGTCCTGCTTGCAAAGACGTTGAAGGAACACGGAGTCGACCTGTTCGATGTCTCCACCGGAGGCCTGGTCCCGGACGCGAAGATTCCCGTAGGGCCAAGTTATCAAGCGGTGTTCGCAGAGCAGATCCGCAAGGAAGCCTCCATCCCTACAGCAGCCGTGGGACTCATCACGGAAGCCGACCAGGCAGCTGGCCTGGTGGCTGCCGGCCAAGCAGATGCCGTGTTTGTTGGCCGCGAACTCTTGCGCAACCCCAGCTGGGCCCGGCAGGCGGCTGAACAGCTGGGTGACGCAATGGGATATCCGGACCAGTATGCCCGGGCTTTCGGCAGGCAATTCCAGCCTGCAGCGTCACGGTCCTGATTCAGGACCCACTGAAAAAGAAACTCCAAAAACCTTCAATCAAGGAGCCAATGGTGATCACACTCGATCACATCGCTGTCTGGACCGACAACCTGTACCGCACCACCGTGGAACTAAGCCGCGAAACAGGCATCGGTTCGTCCGACGGCGGGTACTTCCCGGGCCTGGGACTCGGACAAAAGATCATTTCACTGGGAAACCATGTCTACCTCGAAGTAGAAAGCATCGTTGACCACCGAATGATCACCGACCGCGCACCTATGGCCTTGGAATTGGAGCGTCAAACACAGGCCGGGGACTGCTTCGCCGGTCTCTGCCTTCGCAGCGACTCCATGGACGAAATCCTCGAGTTCGCCAAGATCCGCGGCATCACACCCATGGAGGGAATCTCCGGCGGAAAAGTCCCCATGGTCCCCTCCGCGGACAAGCCTCCCGTTCCCCATGCTCCAGACTTCTGGAACTCCTGGCGCCTGGGGAAGCCAAACATGTACTACGTCCCCGACCTGAGCAGACACTCGAGCCTGGAACCCATCCAGGAAGGGACCGGCGACGTCAAGGGCGCCGGGGTCACCTCGATCGAAATCGGCGGCACCGAATCCGACCTTCAAAGGTGGCTGGGCGACGTCGCCAGCGTAAAGGAACTCGGCGTCGACATCACCTACAACGGAGGACCGGACGGACTGTATGCGGTTGCCTTCGACTCCTCAATCGGCCCGCAAACCATCCGGTTGAACCCGATCACTCTCTAACCCGTCGCCTCACTCAAATCACAGGAGCCAGAATGTCAACCACCATTGCAGACGTCGAAGGGCAAACAAAAGCCCGGAGGGTGCGTCGAGCTGCTATTTCCGGATTCTTCGGCAGCGCCTTGGAATACTACGACTTCATCATCTATGGCACTGCCGCGGCCCTTGTATTCGGAAAAGTATTCTTCTCCGACATGGCGGGCGGAGCGGGTGCCTTGGTGTCCGTCGCAACCTTCGGTGTCGCCTACGTCGCCCGTCCGTTCGGCGCCATTTTTTGGGGGCACATCGGCGACCGCCTGGGCCGCAGGACCGCTCTTATGCTCTCCATAGGGTTTATGGGGTGCGCCACCTTCTTCATTGGCATCCTCCCTTCGTACGGAACTGTCGGTCTAGCGGCCCCGATTCTCTTGGTTCTTCTCCGGCTCCTCCAGGGCATATCGGCAGGCGGAGAGGTACCAGGATCCAGCAGCCTGACTGTAGAACACGCCCCGGACGGCAAACGGGCGTTCTACACCGCCTTCTCAATGAGCGGCATGCAACTGGGCATGTCGTTGGGCACGCTGGTTTTCCTGCCAATTGCCGCATTGCCCCAGGAACAGCTTGTTTCTTGGGGATGGCGCATCCCGTTCCTTATCAGTGGTGTTCTGACCGTCATCGCCTACCTTCTGCGGCGCAATCTTGAGGAACCGGAAGTCTTCAAAGAAGTACGCGAGGGAGGCAAAACAGATGCGCTGCCCATCGTTACGCTTCTGCGCTACCACTGGAAAGCCACGCTCCGCGTTCTTATCTGCAGTTGCATAAACGTCGTGGGCACCATTTTCAACGTGTTCACGCTGGCTTATGTCACCCAGAACCAAGGCGTCTCCAGCGTCACCATGCTGGTAGCAGTGTCCGTGGGAAACATTGGTGCCGCGGTTATGGCACCCGTTGTGGGCATTTGGGCGGACCGTTTCGGACGACGCCCCGTCTACATCATCGGTGCAGTGGGTGCCAGTTCCACACTGTTCGTCCTCTTCAACGCTATCGACTCGGGCAATGTCATGCTCCTGCTGGTCGCCGCGGTCCTGGGTATCAGCGTCTTCTACAGCATGGCCATCGGCGTCGGTGCCGCCTATTACGCCGAGCAGTTTCCGTCGAAGGTGCGGTACACCGGCATGGCTGTGGGGCTCATGCTCGGATTGGTGGCTGCAGGTTTTGCGCCGACCATCGCCCAGGCGCTCGGCGCCGGTCCAAGCTCCTGGCAGCCGGCAGTGTGGATGTGCGTGGCCGTGGGCATCCTTGGTGCTATCGCGGCTCTGGCTGGACCGGAAACGGGCCGCAAGACCACCCGCGAACTCGGTTAGCGGCGGCGGGCACACCGGTTGCAGGCAACGGCGGATCAGACAAATGGCCCTTTTCAAGGAGACAGACGTATCGCTGGCGGTTGACTCGGACGAACCGCACACCCAGAAACGTGAATTGGCGAGCGCCATCGAAATTGCGGAACTCGAGGCGGGCCTGTTGGGCGGGGCAGGGGTCCGAATCATCCAGCACGACTACTGGTCGTTCTCCGTCACACCAACCTTTGACGTTCCGTTCGGCCAAAAGGAGGAGCGGCGGGAATGGCTTGCCCTGGCGGAGACAGCTAGAACCGTGGCGGGGATGGGCGATGCGCGATCAAACACCATGCAGTAGACGGTGACTTTCACCGACTACCAGTGAACTCCGGAACCTCCCGTGCCTGGCCACACGGGAGGTTCCGGAGAGCCTCGCCTAGGTGGCCTGTTACCGGGTAGGCCTCCAACCTGGCCAGGACCAACAGCAATATGCGAACGGAGAATCTCGTGATCATGGATGCAAACTGCAAACCTAAAGCTGATCCTGCTGCTGCACCGACGGTCGCCCCGCCGCCTCCTTCCATCCATGTACGGGCTCTCATCACGTGGACGGCAATCTTTCCCTTGGTGTCGACCGGGATGCTGGTCCTTGGGCCCGTCATGGAAGCGTGGCACCCGGTGCTTCGAGCGCTGCTTCTCACTGCACTGGTGGTGCCGCTGGCGGTCTATGTGGTGGTACCGCGCCTGATCGCGGCATATGGTGCCCTGACCGGTAAGGCGAAGGTCTCTCGCCGGTCCCCCTCCACGCCCGGCAGCCAGAGCTGTTCGTAAGGCCTGCCGTACGCCGTGAGAGAACCCGCAGTTTTCCGGCAAACACGCACGGTCAAACCCCAGTCTCCGGACGTACACTGACCTTCGCACCACGTTTGTGGACACACCGTCAGGTTGGAGCCGCGCATGCTCTGGAAGCTACTCGTTGAATACCTCAGGCCGCACCGGCCGCTGCTGGCCGCCGTCGTGGTTTTCCAGCTGGCGCAGTCCATCGCGTCGCTGTACCTGCCAACGCTGAACGCGGACATCATTGACCAGGGCGTGGCCCGGGGCGATACCGGGTACATCCTGTCCACCGGCAGCTTCATGCTGCTGATCACGCTGGCCCAGATCGTGTGTGCCGTCATCGCGGTGTACTTCGGCGCCAAGGCGGCGATGGGGCTTGGTCGGGACCTGCGCGGCGCCATCTTCGAGCGGGTGGGGGAGTTCTCCGAGCAGGAGGTCACCAGGTTCGGGGCCCCCAGCCTCATCACCCGCTCCACCAACGATGTCCAGCAGGTCCAGCAACTGGTGCTGATGTCCGCCACGCTGATGGTGGCCGCGCCCATGCTCAGCATTGGCGGGGTGATCATGGCCATCCGGCAGGACGCCCAGCTGTCCTGGCTCATTGCCGTGTGTGTCCCGGTGCTGCTGATCGCCGTCGGGCTCATTGTCACCCGGATGGTGCCGCTGTTCCGCAAGATGCAGGCCCGGATCGACACCGTGAACCGGGTGCTGCGCGAGCAGCTCACCGGCATCCGGGTGGTGCGGGCGTTCGTGCGCGAGGACATGGAGACTGAGCGGTTCGCCGGCGCCAACAGGGACGTCACGGAGGTTGCCTTGCGCGCCGGCCGTTTGATGGCGCTCATGTTTCCCACGGTGATGCTGGTCCTGAACATTTCCAGCGTGGCGGTGATCTGGTTCGGTTCGTTCCGGATCGAGGACGGGTCCATGCAGGTGGGCACGCTGATCGCGTTCCTGAGCTACCTGATGCAGATCCTGATGTCCGTCATGATGGCCACGTTCATGGCGGTGATGATCCCGCGCGCGTCGGTGTCCGCGGACCGCATCGGTGAGGTGCTGGGCACCAGGTCCAGCGTGCTGCCGCCGGAGAACCCGGTCACCGGCGCGGCGTTCGCCGGCAAGCCGCGGCGCGGCGAGCTGGAAATGCGCGACGTCGGATTCGCCTACCCGGGTGCCGACCAGCCCGTCCTGTCCGGGATCAGTTTCACCGCCCGCGCCGGCGAGGTGACGGCAATCATCGGCAGCACGGGCTCGGGCAAGACCACGCTGGTGAACCTGATGCCGCGGCTCTTCGACGTCACCTCCGGGGCGGTGCTGATGGACGGCGTGGATGTCAGGGACCTGGACCCGGACCTGCTGTGGGGGCACATCGGCCTGGTGCCGCAGAAGCCCTACCTGTTCTCCGGGACGGTACGCAGCAACCTGCTGTACGGCAACCCGGACGCCACAGAGGATGAGCTGTGGACCGCGCTGGAGATCGCCCAGGCCAAGGATTTCGTGGAGCAGATGGAGGAGGGCCTGGACGCGCCCATCTCCCAGGGCGGCACCAACGTCTCCGGCGGGCAGCGGCAGCGGCTGGCCATAGCCCGGGCCTTGGTAAAGCGGCCCGAGCTCTACATCTTTGACGATTCGTTCTCGTCGCTGGACACCGGCACGGACGCCCGGCTGCGCCAGGCACTCAAGAGCAGCACAGCCGGGGCCACCATGGTGATCATCGCCCAGCGCGTGTCCAGCATTGTGGAGGCGGACCAGATTTTGGTGCTCGACGACGGCAGGATCGTTGCGCACGGCACGCACCACGGGTTGCTGGAGACATCGGAGACGTACCGCGAGATTGTCTCGTCCCAGCTGGCAGCGGAGGAAACGGTATGAGCACGCACCGCGCAGGAACCCGCCCCGCCGGAGCCGGCCCGGGCGCAGGTGCGCCCGCTGGAACCGCAGGTGGCGGCAAAGGCGGCCAGGACGCCGTCGTACGCATCCCGCGTCCGGCGGGCGGCCCCGGACGGGGTGGACCGTTCGCCGGGATGAATGTGCCGGCGGAGAAGGCGATGAATTTCAGCGGCTCCGCCAAGCGGCTGCTGGCCACGCTGCGGCCGGAACGGCTGTGGCTGGTGCTGGTGCTGTTCATGGCGGTGGCGGGCGTGGTGCTGCAGGTGATTGGGCCGCGGCTGCTGGGTGAGGGCACCAACCTGATCTTCTCCGGCGTGGTGTCCAAGCAGCTGCCGCCGGGCGTAACGCAGGCCCAGCTCATTGCGCAGCTGCGGACGGCGGGGGAGAACCAGAAGGCGGACATGCTCAGCGCCATGACGCTGACGCCCGGCGCGGGGATCGACTTCGCGGCGCTGGGGAGCGTGCTGACGTGGGCGCTGGTGCTGTATGTGCTGGCGTCGGCGTTCATGTGGGGACAGGCGTATGTGCTCAACGGCGTGGTGCAGCGGACGGTGTTCGGGCTGCGGGAGCAGATCGAGGCGAAGATCAACCGGCTGCCGCTGCGGTATTTCGACTCGATCCAGCGCGGTGAGCTGCTGAGCCGGGTAACGAACGATGTGGACAACATTTCGCAGAGCCTGCAGCAGTCCATCAGCCAGGCGGTGACATCGGTGCTGTCCGTGGTGGGCGTGCTGGTGATGATGTTCATCCTCTCGCCCACGCTGGCGCTGATCGCGTTGGTGACCATCCCGCTGACCCTCGGCATTACCGCGGTGATTGCCAAGCGCTCGCAGAAGATGTTCGTGCAGCAGTGGAAGAACACGGGCGAGCTGAACGGGCAGATCGAGGAAACCTACACCGGGCATGCGCTGGTGAAGGTGTTCGGCCGGCAGCGCGAGGTGGGGGAGCGGTTCCGGCAGAAGAACGCCGAGTTGTATGAGGCGAGCTTCGGGGCGCAGTTCATTTCCGGGCTGATCATGCCGGCCATGACGTTTATCGGGAACCTGGTGTACGTGGGGATCGCCGTGGTGGGCGGCCTGCAGGTGGCGTCCGGGGCGATGCAGCTGGGGGATGTGCAGGCGTTCATTCAGTACTCGCGGCAGTTCACGCAGCCGCTGGCGCAGCTGGGGTCCATGGCGAACCTGTTGCAGTCTGGCGTGGCCTCGGCGGAGCGGGTCTTTGAGTTGCTGGATACGGACGAGCAGTCCGCGGATCCCGTGGGTGCTTCACTGCAAAGTCCGGACGGTGCTGCCCGGGGGCGGCTGGTGTTTGAGGAGGTGTCCTTCTCCTACTCGCCGGACAAGCCGCTGATTTCCGGGTTGTCCCTGGTGGCGGAGCCGGGGCAGACGGTGGCCATTGTGGGGCCGACCGGTGCGGGCAAGACGACGCTGGTGAACCTGATGATGCGGTTCTACGAGTTGGACGCCGGGCGGATCACGCTGGATGGCGTGGACATCACCACCATGACCCGGGACGATCTGCGCTCGCGGATGGGGATGGTGCTCCAGGATACGTGGCTGTTCGGCGGGACCATTCGGGACAACATCGCGTACGGGCGGCCCAGTGCTTCTTCAGATGAGGTGCTGGAGGCGGCCCGGGCAACCTATGTGGACCGGTTCGTGCACTCGCTGCCGGAGGGGTACGACACGGTGCTGGATGACGAGGGCGCGAACGTGTCCGCGGGCGAGAAGCAGCTGCTGACCATTGCCCGGGCGTTCCTGGCGTCGCCGTCGGTGTTGATCCTGGACGAGGCGACGTCCTCGGTGGACACCCGGACGGAGGTGCTGGTGCAGAAGGCCATGAGTGCTTTGCGGTCCGACCGGACGTCCTTTGTGATCGCGCACCGCCTGTCCACGATCCGCGACGCCGACCTCATCCTGGTGATGGAGGCCGGGCAGATCGTGGAGCAGGGGAACCACGCTTCACTGCTGGCCGCGGGCGGGGCGTACGCGCGGTTGTACGAGGCCCAGTTCGCGGCGCCGGTGGCGGAGGTTTGACAAAGGCGTCCTCACACTTGAGTCGCAAGGGTTTGGGATCAGCGACGCCCAGTGGGCGGCCGCTGCGGTACCACGCCGTCCCACCACCTGAGGGACCGCTGCCACCTGCCGAAGGTCCCGCTGCTACTGGTCCAGCAGCCCGCCACTGGCCCAGCGCCGCACCGCCAGCTGTTCACCGGCGTCGAACTCCAGCAGGGCAACCCGGCACAGTTCCTCCACGTAGCGTGTCCAGGCCGCCGCCAGTTCTGACGCCGTGGCCTCGTCGGTGAGCTGGAAGTTGGCGTACCCGAGCCCTTGCAGCACAAAGCTCACCGCGTTCCTGGACACCGGCTCGCCCGCGCTGACACAGTCGTCACGGACTTGGCGCGACAGCTCGGTTCGATTGGCTGGATGCTCCCGCAGCCGCGCCGCCATGGCCTGGAAGATCTGCCGGAACTGGGCTGCTGAGAGCGCCGGTATGTCCGTGACCCGGGCAACCTGCTCTTCAACTCCCGGCTGGGTTTCGACCGGAGCCGGGAGATCCTCGCTGGAAAACCGCTTGGCATCCCATACCCAGCCACCCTGCAGTGCCGAGTACTCCAGGTCGTTGCCGATCTGCGAGACCCACGTTCCGAACTTCCCGTAGCCGCCCCAGTCCGTCTTGAGGGACGGGTCCGCAGCGAGGGCCCGGTGCGCCACCATCGCTCCCACCACAGGCCCCGGTGCGGTGCGGACAAACTCCAGCACCTCGCGGACCCCCGGCGGAACGGTCTTGGTTTTCGCTTTGGCGGGGCCGGCAACCTCGCGCTGGTTCGCGGGCGCCAGGGCGCGCACCGGCTCGGAAGTGGAACCGGTCAGAATGGAAACGAAGTCGTGGGATTCCACTACATGGTCCGCCATCTCTCGATAGGCGAAGGCCACAGCCCCGGCGGCGATGACGGTGGTCATCCGGTCCGCGGCCCGGAACCGCTGAATCAGCGAAGTAAAGTCCGCGTCCGCTGAGGCGATAAAGAACTCCTCGATGCCCACGCTTCCGGACAGGGCATCCATGGCATCCAGCACCAAGTTGATGTCCGTGCTGCTCTTTCCACGCTGCGTCAGCGACGGGCAGTCGATCACCCGGAACCCGGCACGCGTCCAGTACGGGCGGTATTTCGAATACACCATCGGGTTCAGGTAGCAGTTGCGGATCAGGAAGCGCCGGGTCCCCTCACCGGAACCACCGGCGGACAGGGCATCCGCCCAGTGCTTGGGATCCTCTGCGAAGCGCTTGGCCGCCAGCGGGTCGATGGCCTGCAGGCCGGTGAAAACGTTGTCGAAGTCCACGAACATGGCCGAGCGGATGCCGGGCCGCCGTGTGGGTGGAAGCGCCTCATTCATTGGCCCAGTGTGCCAGCAACGTCCGGCAGCAACTAGCTTCTTCGCACAGAAAGACACGGATGACGCCGGGTGCCCACCCGCCGTCGTCCGCTCCGCCCAAGCCACCCAACAAGGAGGCCCGCAACCTACCTCAGTGCCACAACCCCAGCGCGAACTCCGCAATGACCGTGGCCAGCAGGAACGAGGCCGTGATGGCAACCAGC
The DNA here is from genome assembly GCF_030209355.1 of Pseudarthrobacter sp. fls2-241-R2A-127. Lineage (GTDB taxonomy): Bacteria > Actinomycetota > Actinomycetes > Actinomycetales > Micrococcaceae > Arthrobacter. The sequence continues at coordinate 113,934 of NZ_JARVSF010000006.1, read as the reverse complement.
CCCACCGGGATGATCTTCCAGCCGATGTTTTTCAGCAGCGGGATGTCCTTGGCCGGAACAGGGCGACCAGCGTCAGCATCACGGTGGCGATGGAGAGGAAATGCACGGTCTTGATCTCAACTGTCAGACCCTCCTGGGAAGCTTTGGTTATGGATATCAGAGCGGCTTTGGAGACGGGAAGCAGGGCCGGGCTGGCCGCTGCCGCCACGTCCCTGGCCGGGCTGGTGGAGGAGATGGCCGGTGAGCTTGGCCGTTTTCATGCTCCGGACGCCGGTGGTGCCGAGGGCCAGGATCCGCTGGGTGAACTTGCGGAATCCTGCCTGAGCGGCTTGAGCGCAGTGGCCCGGATCGAAGCCGCCACTGCGGCCCTCAAAGTGCGGCTGCTGTCCGAGTATTCGGAGGCGGCAACCGCGCTGGAAGGGCCGGCGGAAAGTGCCTATGAGTCGTCGGCGCGAGAAATGAGCCTAGTGGCTGAAATCGCGTGTGTGCTGACCGTCGGGGAACGGGCCGCTGCAGCGTTGCTCGGGGAGGCCCACGCCCTGACCACTTGCCTGCCGGCTGCCCTTGATGCGTTGCAGGCAGGGAAGATCTCGTGGCAGCACGCCAGGATCATTGTCGATGAAACCACGGGCCTCGACCATGCGGCTGCCGCTGCGCTGGAGGCTCACTTCCTGGATCCGGAGGCGCCGGACGCGGCCAGGGGCGCCGCGGCGGGTGAGCTGGCACCGGCCCGCTTCCGGCGGAAGGTCCGTGCCTGGCGGGAGCGCCACCACCCCGAATCCCTTGAGGCCAGGCATGAGAAGTCGGTCCAGGACCGGCGGGTGGAGTACTCGCCGGACCGCAACGGCATGGCGTGGATCTCGCTGTACATGCCTGCGGACACGGCATGCGCGGTCTGGAACAAGGCCTCGGCGCTGGCCCGTGGACTGCAGGGACCGGACGAGCCGCGGACCCTTACCCAGCTCAGGGCGGATGTAGCCGCCGGGCTGCTGCTGGGCACGTCGGGGCAGCGCGCCGGAGCCGCGCCGTACGCCAAGGCGGACGTGCTGGTCACGGTTCCTGTCCTGGCGCTCCTCGGCGCCACGGATCAGCCCGCCGAACTCGATAATTACGGCCCCATCCCGGCGTCGATGGCACGCAGGCTGGTCGCTGAAGGCTCCGGCTCGTTCTACCGCGTGCTGGTGGACCCGCGGGACGGCGCGCCGCTCGAGATCAGCCGCACCAGCTACCGGCTCACGGAACCCATGAAGCGGTGGTTGAAGATGCGCGACGCCACCTGCACCTTCCCGGGGTGCAGCAACCACACGCAGGACAATGAAAACGACCACCTCACCGCCTGGCACCACGGGGGAAATACCGGAGTCAGCAACTTGGGACACGTGTGCCCCAAACACCACCGGCTCAAGCACCGATCCCTTTGGAGACCTGACCCGGCAACCATGGACGAACCTCCCGGGTGGACTTCTCCCACCGGGCGCCATTACCCGGCCGAAGAACCGGACTGGCAGAGGCCGCAGTGGCCGCCGGGAATCGGGCCAGGGGTATCGCTCGTGCCACCGGACCGCACTACCGGTGAATTCAGCATTCTGGAGCGTGCGCTTGCCGAGTATCTCGCTGCCTAGTTCCCAGTACGCACGGCAGCGGCGCACGGGAGTCACGCCAGTATGCACGGGAGCAACGCAGCGACGCACGGGAGCCACAGCGACCCACGGGAGCCACGCAGTGACGCGCGGGAGCCACGCGGCGACGCACGGGAGTCACGCCGCGCTGTTTTGACCGTGGGTCCCGAGGGCCCCTGCAACCGGGCCATGAGTAAGGAGCAGGGAATGCCCGGCCGTGCGGTCACTTAGCCTTGACCCATGGGGGCAAAGGATATTTTGAAGAGGTTTGACGCGACAGGCGGGCGGCTTTTCTACGGAGCCGTGATCGCACTAATGCTGGGGGTCTTCGCATGGCTGACCCGAGGCAGAGTCGTGGAGGCAGCACCATTCCTGATCGCGGCGGTGGCCTACGGGGCACTGTTGTATCGCGTGGTCTCACTGTCGGCCCGCGCATTTACCGTGATGGGCTGGGCACACCTCCCAATCTTTTACGCGCTGATCTCGCTCGACGTCGCCGGCAGATTGCCCATTCCGGCGGCAGGCCCGTGGTTCATAGGCTTCTTGATCGGCGGCATTGCTGGTGGTCACACGTGGTCCGGAACGAGTGCCGGATCGGAATTCAGGCAGCCCCAGCGCCGCGCCCCTGAAGCTGATGGAAGTTTCAGCGGCGGCCGCCGGCTGGCCATCATCAACGGACTTTGTGCGCTCCTGCTGCTGGGTTTCGGTGCAGCGCAAGTGATGCTGCTTTCGCCGACAGCCGCTGCCGTTGCCGTGTTTGCGGGCTCAATCGCTGCCGGGTGGGCCCTCTTCCGCTTTCCGCCGCCCGTCCAGGTCAGGGGCTGGCTGCTCCTGGGCATACCCGTTGGCTTCTTTGTGTTTGGCTTCATCGGCGGAGCTACAGACCAGATCGCCCTTCCGCATTCGTGGCTTTTCGGTGTCCTTGCCGGCATCCTGATCGGCGGACGGTACTGGACCGGCGCCCGGCTCGGTGCGCCCCGCCCTCCCTTCGTGGTCCGCGGCCAGCGACGGCGGAGGAAACGACGGCGGCCCAAGCAGGCACAGGACCGGACAGTACGCGCGGGGGTGCCTGCTGGAAAGTAGGCGGTCGAGGGTGGGCCGTTCCGTCCCTCTCCCCGTCCTTTCGCGTTCACCAAGGGGCTACCGGGAAGTCCTCCACCGTTGGCCCGGATCCCGCAGTCTGGGCAGGCACCCCCTGCCCGGCGGCTCGCGATACGCAGGGCGGAAGGCCCACCGTCCAAGGAGCTTCTTGTGTTCGTAAGATCCACCCTCGCCACGCTTGCCGTCCTCGCCACCCTTGCCGGAGCCGCCGCAGCTCCAGCCCAGGCAGCCGACACCACGACTGACAGCAACCAGGCCTTCACCTTCGGGGTCATTGGCGACATTCCCTACGGCGCCGCAGAGATCGCCAAGTTCCCGTCGCACATCCAGGACCTCAACGCCGATCAGGGCCTGAAGTTTGTAGCACACGTGGGTGATATCAAGAACGGCTCGTCCGTCTGCTCCAACGAGTACTTCTCCTACATCCGGTCCCAGTTCGACACCTTCACCCACCCGCTGGTGTACACCCCCGGCGACAACGAATGGGTGGACTGCCACCGGACCAACAACGGCGCCTACAACCCCCTGGAACGCCTGGACAAGATCAGGGAGGTGTTCTTCAACGAACCCGGCAAGACGCTCGGCGCCACCATGCCCGTCAAGAGCCAGGAAAACCTGGGGCTGCCCGAGGACGTCCGCTTCACCAAGAACCGGGTGGCCTTCTCCGTCCTGAACGTCCAGGGCAGCAACAACTCGCTCCTGCCGTGGACCGGTTTGGGCAAGACTGCTCCCACGCCGGAGCAGTTCGCCGAGGTGGAACACCGCACGGATGCCGTCCTGGCCCAGATCCACCAGACCTTCGCCGATGCCAAGCGCAATAATGACCGCGCCGTGGTGCTCATGCAGCAGGCGGACATGTTTGATCCAGCGCTGCTCGCCGACGCGACCGCCGATCCCAACACCATGTCCGGCTTCCGGGAGATCGTGCAGGCGATCGTGGACGAAACGAACCACTTCGACGCTCCGGTCTACCTGGTCAACGGCGACAGCCACGTCTTCGCCAACAACAACCCGCTCGCCGCCGGTTCGCCCTGGCTTGGCGTCTACGGCACGGCAGGCACCAGCAACCTGCAGCGCATCACCGTGGACGGCGCCAACAACGCGGTCGACTACCTCCGCGTCACTGTCTCGGGCAACAGCACCAAGGGCGCCAACGTCCTGAGCTGGGAGAAGGTCCCTTACAGCGAGTAGCACCTAAAGGAAAGCGGACGACGCCGGGGGCCCACCCGTCGTCGTCCGCTTCCTTGTGTGCGCGGCAGCGCAGCCCCTACAGCCTGAGCTCCATGAAGACGCTGTTGGGATCCAGCACGTAGCCGGCAAACGGTGCGCATTCGGTGAAACCGTGGCGGGCATAGAGCCGCCGCGCAGGGGCGAAATAGTCCTCGGTTCCGGTCTCCAGGCAGACGCGTTCCATATTTCGGGCCCGTGCGTCGTCGAGGATGTGCCCGAGCATGAGGGCGGCCACCCCGCGTCCCCGCGCCGTCGCCGTGGTGCGCATGGACTTGATCTCTCCCTGCAGGGGTGTTCCGGGTGCGGAATCCAGGATTTTGAGTGCCCCACAGCCCAACAGGACACCCTCCTCGCGGGCTGTCCAGAAGGTGATGGACGGCGCGGACAGTGCAGAGTGGTCCAAGGCGTGGACGCTTTCGGCCGGCGAGGTGGCGAACATGTCAGCCAGGTGTTCGTCGAGGAGCCGGCGGACGTCCTCGCGCGTGGGGCTGTCCCGGTCTATGGAAATCATCGCCTCAAACTTACCTGTTGCCTGCCGCCTGGGAAGTGTGCGAACATTCCGGTGATCGTGATCCGTCAGCAGGAGGTGAGACCCATGAATGCAGTATCCGCAATGGGTGCTCCCCGCAGTACACGATCGCGCGGCTGAACCAGCCGCCACCGGGAGCGCCGAACAGGCAATTCGCGAAAGGCGACTCCCATGAACACAACACCTTCCTCCAATCAATATGCCTCCCAGGCTGAGCCTCCCGGCCGGGCACTGGTCCTCGGTGGCGGCGGATCAACAGGCAACGCCTGGCTGATCGGCGTCCTCGCAGGCCTCGCCGATGCCGGGGTGGACGTCACCCGGGCGGGCCGGGTGATCGGAACGTCCGCCGGTTCCACGGCAGCTGCCCAGATATCCGGCGCCACGCCCGCCGGACTCTATGCCGCCATCCTCGATTCACCCCTTCCGCCGCAACGCGGCACGGCAAATGGACAAGCTGCCGTCCGGCCCGTCTCTGACCAGCTGGAACGGACCGGCAGGATCATTGCCGCGGCAAAGGATGCAGCCGACATGCGCCGCAGGATGGGGGCTGCGGCCCTGGACCTTGCGGACGGCTTTGATGCCTCGGAGCGGTGGCGCGCCACCGTCGCCGCCCGGCTGCCGGCAGCGGACTGGCCGCAACATGAGCTGCTGATCACCGCGGTGGATGCCGGTACCGGCGAGCCCGTGGTGTTCAGCCGGCACAGCGGCGTGGACCTGGTGGACGCCGTCGCCGCCAGCTGCGCCAGCGGGTTCGCCTACGGAATCGGAAGCAACCGCTATATCGACGGCGGCTACCGGCGCAACGAGAACGCCGACTTGGCTGCCGGGTGCGGGCGGGTCCTGGTCCTGTCACCCTTCGGCGGCAGGACACGGATGCCGCTGGAGTGGGACATGCAGCTCGCAGCGCAGGTCAACGAGCTGCGGGCCGGCGGCAGCGTGGTGGAAACCCTCATCCCGGACACCGGCTCTGAGCACATGTTCGGGGCCAACGCCATGGATCTGTCGCTGCGCCCGGCAGCCGCCCGGACCGGCTACACCCAGGGCAAGTCCCTTGCCGGGCGGCTTGCGGGCTTCTGGAACTGAAGCCCTCCGGGAGGTGCCGACGGCGGCCGGGAACCCGCCGTCGTCGGCACGGAACAGGGGCAGCGCACAGGGCATTACAGGGGGCTGGCTAAAAGGGTAAAAGAGCGTAGGGTGGCCGTTAACGCAACAGAGAGGCGTGGTCCCAGTGTCTGGAAAATCAAAAGGTGGAGCCGCCAAGAAGGTCGGCAAGTCGATCCTTGAAAAGCGGGCCGACAAGAGGGCGAAAACCGAAAGCAGCGAACTCCACGTCATAAAGCAGCGGAAGAACCACCGCTGACCGTGCTGCCGGGCGGCCCTGCCAGGAACTCCTAGCCTGTCGGGCCGCCTGCGCTATGCCTGGCAGCGGCCGGAGCTACGCCGGGCCCTTGTCGATGACGCAGAACCGGTTACCGTCCGGGTCCTCCAGCACCACGAAATCCGGGTCCTCCGGGTACAGGTCCCAGTCCACGCGTTTGGCGCCAAGGGAGACCAGGCGTTCCACCTCCGCCGACTGATCGTCCGCGTACAGGTCAAGGTGGATCCGCGGGTAGGCCTGGACCCGGGTTTCGCTCAGCATGAGGGACAGGTGCGCGCCGGGGCCCGACGGCGGGGCAAGGGTCACCCAGGTTTCGTTGCCGGGTTCGCGGGGGACATAGCCGAGGGCGCCGTGCCAGAACGTGGTGGCGGCGGCAACGTCGTTGACGCCGAGGACGATGGTGCCGATGGTCAGCATCCGCCCAGCCTAAACCGGGCCGGTGCCGCCCGGCTAGACTCGCCTGCATGGGGGAAAACACCACACCTGGGGAAAACCAACCGTCCAAACGTGCCAAAGTGCCTGCCGCCGTCGTGCCTTTCCTGGGCCTAGCAGCAGTGCTGGCCGGCTGCCTGGTCGCGTACCTGAACCGCGACTTCACCGGCTGGTTTGCCTACGCGGCGTTGAGCAGCCAGCCTTTCACCGCCAACGGCGCTGCGTTCATTACGCAAGGCACCCAGGCGGGCCTGGCGCTCGCAATGGTTGGCCTGCTGGTACTCGCATTCTGGGCCGGACTGGTGGCCGGCCGGCGGAACGGTTCAGGGCCCCGCTAACCGGGGAAAGCCGCGAGGCCCTGCTTGTCCGCGGTGGCAACCGGGATACGGACAGCGGGAAGTTGCTCGAACGCCGGTTTGGCGAACCAATAGCCTTGGAACAGGCGGACGCCGGTTGCCCGCAGGACCAGGTATTCCGCCTCCGTTTCGATGCCTTCGGCGAGGACGGAGATGTTGAGGTTACTGGCAATGGCCACGATGCCGGCCACCACTGCCTGCCGCGCGGGGCTGGCGTCGATGCCGCGGATGAGCTTCATGTCTATCTTGATCAGGTCCGGCTGGAAGTCGACCAGGAGCCCCAGCCCTGCATGGCCGGCCCCGAAATCGTCGATCGCCGTGGTGAAACCGTGCTTGCGGTATTCGGTGATGATGTTGGTCAGGTGGGCCGTGTCCGTGACTTCTTCGTTCTCCGTGAACTCGAACATGATCGAGGACAACGGGAAATTGGCCCGCCCGGCCGCAAGCAGCGTGGCGCGGAGGCAAGCGGCCGGTTCGTAGACCGCGTTCGGCATGAAATTGATGGACAGCATCAGGTCCATGCCGGCCGGAAACAGGCGTGCCGCCAGTTCAATCGCCTTGACGCGGCAATCCTGGTCGAAGCGGTACTTCTGCTCCGGCAAGACCCTCCCCAGGACGTCGTAGGCACCTTCGCCCGCCATGCCCCTGACCAGCGCCTCATACCCCCACACCCGACCGGCCGCAGCGTCATAGATCGGCTGGAAAGCCATGCTGAAGTCGAAATCCAGCCGGGAAGATGTGGTGCAGCCGTCGCATGCCAAAGTGGGGGTCCTCTCAATGGTTACTCAAGAGTAGGGCACAACCGGGCACGTAGCCGTCAGCGCTCCGGGTTGTTGATGGGCTTGTCCAGGGCCAGGCTGATGGTTTGGCCAGGAGCGAGTTCCCCGGCAGGCAGGTCCGAGAAGGCATACCAGGCTCCGCCGGTGCCTTGGCTGGGACGGTTGGCCGATCTGAGCTGAGTCACGCCGAACCGGAAGGACACCTGCTGCTCGGTGTCGCCCGGCGCGGTGGTGTAGGTCTGCGGGATACCCCGGGAATCGGTGGTGAAAGTGCCCTGCGCGCCGTCGATCTTCAGCTCGCCCGGTATAAGCCGGAGCCGGGTTCCCGCAGGGAGGGACTGATCCGCTGGCAGTGACGGGTTGTACAGCAGGATTTGTGCCGTGGTGGAGCGGAAATTGTAGCCAAGGGCGTCGAACGAATCCCCGTCCACCGTGGTGTAGTAGATCGTTTGGCCAAAGGAGTTGTTGACCGATTCTCCTGAGCCGGCCCTGCTGTCCACCGCGTTCTTCTGCAGTTGAAGCACCTTTCCCGCCTGGATGAAGTAGTTGGCGCCCTTTTCATAGGCGAAAGGGACCTTGTTCGCCTCCGCCAGTTGTTCTTCAGTGAGGTTGAACCGGTAGGTGATACCACCAAGGGTGTCGCCGGGCCCAACCGTGTAGCTGGTTGGAATGCCGGCTGCGTCAACGCTGGCCGGGCCGTTTGCTCCCGGCAAGGGCTCGGCAGGAATCAGCCGGAGTCGGGTGCCGGGACTAAGGTCGGCACCCGGCTGCAGACCGTTGAATTGCAGCAACTTCCCCTCTGAGATCTTGTGTGCCGTTGCCACTGAAACAAGGGTGTCGCCCGCTGTGGTGGTGTAGAAGTCCGCGTTACCAAACGAATCGCGTATGGTCTCGCCGCCGGGGGAGGCGCTGGCCGAGGGCGTGGATGGTGCGGAATCGGCCGCGGTGGAGGACGCCGGAGACGTGCACGCTGCGAGGCCGAATGGCAGCAGGGCGGCCAGCGCGACGGGGTGCCAGCGGCGGGGTGTACCGGTGGATTCTCCGGATGACGTTCTGGTTCCCCGCATGAATGTTCCCCCTGTGTGTGTTGGGCCTGGACGCCTTGAGATCCGTGGTTCCGGGCCCAGGGGAGAGCCTAGTTGATGGTACGGAGCTGCGGCGGCAACACGATTGATATGTCGGAAATGTCCGACATATACTCTTCGCGTGCTTCCTGATGTTTTTGCCGCCGTGTCCAACCCGGCGCGGCGCGTCATCCTCGACGAGCTCCGGCAAGGGCCCCGAACGGCGGGTGAACTCACGGGGCTGCTGGACCTCAGCCGCCCGGCGGCATCCGAGCACTTGGCAGTCCTCCGCGAGGCAGGCCTGGTCCGGGAAGAACGCCAGGGCAGGAACAGGGTGTACCACCTCCAGCCTGCCGCCCTCGCCGAGATCGGCGGCTGGGTGAAGAACTTTGAGCACTACTGGAACCAGCGGCTGGATGCACTGGCCGACCTTCTGGACAAGGAGAAACCGTCATGACCGATAACGCCATCCGGCTCGAACGCCGCTTCCCGCATCCCGCCAGGGCGGTCTGGGCCGCGCTCACCATGCCCGAACTGCTGGCACGGTGGTGGGCGCCGGGCAACATCGCACCCGTAGTGGGCCACCGCTTCACCATGGACATGGACTCCTGGGGCCAGCAGCAGTGCGAGGTACTCGCCGTGGACCCGGGCACGTCCATCAGCTTTCTCTTCGCCGAAGGCCAGCTGGACACCACAATCACCTGGCGCCTGGAACCCGTTGACGGCGGCACCATCCTCCACTTCGAGCATGCCGGCTTCCGTCTCGATACCCCCATGGGCCGCCACGCGATCGAAGGCATGGGGAACGGCTGGCCAGGCCTGCTGGCTCGGATTGACGGGCTGCTCGCCGAGGTCTCGTGACGTCTTGGGTGAGCGGACGACGGCGGTCCCCACCCGCCGCAGTCCGCTCCGGTTCAGGGCTGGAACCGGTAGCCGATCCCCGCCTCGGTCAGCAGGTGGCGGGGGTTTCCGGTGTCCGGCTCGAGTTTTCGGCGCAGCTGTGCCATAAAGACGCGCAGGTAGTTTGAGTCCTTGGCATAAGCCGGACCCCACACATCGGTCAAGAGCTGCCGGTGGGTGATCAACTTTTCCGGGTTCCGCACCAGGATCTCCAGGATCTTCCACTCAATGGGCGTCAGCCGGACATCCGCTCCCTCCCGGCTCACCCGGTGCTTGGCCAGGTCCACCGTGAAGTTCTCCGTGACCACCACCGGCTCCGGTGCCTGCAGGTCCGCGGACCGGCGCAGCAGCGCCCGCAGCCGGGCCAGCAGTTCATCCGGTCCGAACGGCTTGGTCAGGTAGTCGTCCGCGCCGGCATCCAGGGCTTCAACCTTGTCCTCCGAGGTATGCCGGGCCGAGAGCACCAGGACCGGGACACGGCTCCATTCCCGCAGTTCCTTGATCACGGTGACGCCGTCGATGTCCGGCAGCCCAAGGTCCAGGATCACCAGGGCCAACGGATTCTGGGTGGCGGCCAACAGGGCAGACCTGCCGTCCACGGCAGTGGCCACCGTGTAGCCGCTGGTTTCGAGGGCAAGCTTCAGGATCCGCAGCAGGTGCGGATCGTCGTCCACTACCAGGACGCCGGTCACTGCTGATCCGCCTTCCACGCCTGAAGCGGAGCCTGGTGGGTCCGGCGGGCCAGGAACGACTGGGGCACTACCGGTGCCTGTCCATGCGGCCCGTCGTCTGGAAATCCGGTGGAAAGCGGCAGCCGTATCACCATGGTCAGTCCTCCGCCCGGGGTCTGTTCCGCAGTCAGTGTGCCGCCCATCGCCTCGGTAAATCCCTTGGCCACGGCCAGCCCCAAGCCCACGCCGGTGGTCTGCGGAATGTCATCCAGCCGCTGGAACGGACGGAACATTTCCACCACTCTTTCTGCCGGGACGCCTTGGCCGTGGTCGATGATGCTGAGCTCCCCGGCCGGTTGCCCCTTCAGGGTAGTGTTGCTAAGCCCGCCGGCACTGCCCACCACGGCAATATCCGAACCCGGCGCGTACTTGACGGCATTCTCCACCACATTGGCGATCACCCGCTCCAGCATCCCGGCGTCCGCCTCGATCTCAGGCATGTTGGGCGGCAGTTCTACCCGCACCCGGCCCGCCGGGACGGAACGGAGGGCCGCAGGAATGACCTCGGACCAGCGCAACGGGCGCAGGAGCGGCTCGGCCCCCGGGGAGCTGAGCCGGGACATGTCCAGCAGGTTCCCCACCAGCAGGTCCAGCCGGTCCGAACACTCGTCGATGGCCTGCAACAGTTCGTGCTCCTGCTCCGGGGCGTAGTGGCGGTCCTTTTGCAGCAGCATCCCCACCGAGAGCTTGATCCCTGCCAGCGGAGTGCGCAGGTCGTGGGACACCGCCCGCAGGATGGAGGTCCGCATGGTGTTGCCCTCCGCCAGGCGCAACACTTCACGGCGGCTGTCCGCCAACTGCTGGCGCTCCAACTGGGCAGCCAGGTGCACGCCGAACGCCGCCAGCAGCCTCCGGTCACCGGCGGGAAGGGCACGGCCGAACAACACCAGCCGCGTGGCCGGGTCGATATTCTCCGTCGTTTCCGTGCCGGCATCCCCGCCGGAACCCGCGCTGCCAAAATCCCGGGTTCCGGACTCGGCCAGCCCCGGGACCTCGCCGGCACTGGCAACCAGCCGCCAGCCCGCCGTCGTCCGCTCATTGCCCTCCGGGCCGCTGCTGTACACAGCTGCTCCGCGCACGCTGAAGACGTCCAGGGCCTGCCGGAGCAGATCCTTCACGCTGTCCTCGGACTTGACGGCTCCACGGGTGAGGTCGGAAAGCGTGGTGGCCTCGGCCCGGGCGCGGGAGGCCTCCTTGGAGCGCCGCGCGGAGAGGTCCACCACCACGGCGACAGCGGCGGAAACCCCCACGAAAACCAGCAGGGAGAAGAAGTTCTGGGGATCGCTGATAGTCAGGGTGCCCACGGGCGGCGTCGAGAAGTAGTTGACCAGCAGGCTGCTCCACAATGCCGCGAGCACCGCCGGCCACAGCCCGCCCACCAGCGCTACCGTGACCGAGCCGGTCAACTGCACCAGGATTGCGGTGGCAACGCCGGGGTCCGGGTTCAGTGCCAGCAGGAATTGCAGGACCACCGGCAGCATCGCGGCAAGGATGAAGCCCACCGTGACGCGGATGCGGCCCAGGTCCCGCTCGCGCCGTGGGCCGGCACCCCGGCCGCCCAGTGGGTGGGACACCATGTGCACGTCGATGTCTCCGGAATCCCGGACAACGCGCGTGCCGATGCCACCGCCCAGAAGCCCGCCCAGCGTGCCGGCGAACTTACCCCGCCGGGAAATGCCCACCACGATCTGGGTGGCGTTGACGCTGCGCGCAAAATCAAGCAGCGCCGCGGCCGGATCCTCGCCGGCCACGATGTGATAGCTGCCGCCCAGGTCCTGGATCAGCCGGCGCTGCGCCTCCAGGGACTGCGGGGACTCGTGGACCACCCCGTCCGCCGCACGGACATGGACTGCCAGCAGGTCCCCGCCGTTGACCCGGTTCAGGATCCTGGCCCCGCGCCGGATCAGGATCTCGCCCTCCGGGCCGCCGGTCAGGCCGATGACCACCCGCTCCCGTGCCGGCCACGTGGCATGGATGTCGTTTTCAGCCCGGTACCTGGCCAGGCCCTCATCAACCCTGTCCGCGAGCCACAGCAAGGCCAGCTCCCGCAACGCCGTCAGGTTACCCAGCCGGAAATAATTGGCCAGGGCAGCGTCCACCTTGTCCGGCGCGTAGATCTTTCCCTCGCCCAGGCGCTGGCGCAGCAGCTCGGGGGAGATGTCCACCAGGTGGATTTGGTCTGCGCGGCGCACCACCTCGTCGGGTACCGTCTCGGCCTGCCGGACCTCCGTGATGGTCCCCACCACGTCCCCCAGCGAGGCGAGGTGCTGGATGTTGACCGTGGACAGCACATTGATGCCCGCGTTAAGGAGCTCGTCAACGTCCTCCCAGCGTTTGGCGTGCCGGCTTCCCGGGACGTTCGAGTGGGCGTATTCGTCCACCACGGCGGTGGCGGGTGCACGGTGGAGGACGCCATCGAGGTCCATTTCCTCGAACTCGGTGCCGCGGTAGGGGAGGCGCCGGGGCGGGACGGTTTCCAAGCCCGCCATCAGGGCGCGGGTTTCGGCGCGGCCGTGGTCCAGGGCGAACGCGATGACCACGTCCTCGCCCCGGTTGGCCAGCCGGTGGGCTTCCTCCAGCATCTCGTAGGTCTTGCCGACCCCGGGCGCCGCCCCGAGGAAGATCCGCAGCGTTCCACGTGCCATGCCGTTATTCTTCCACTTCAACCACGACGCTCAGGACCGCGGTGATCCGGCCGCTGCCACGTCCAGGTTGAGGGCCGTGACGTTGACGGTCGGCTGGCCCAGGAACGCCTCGAGCCCGCTGCTGGTGTTCTTGTCCACCAGTGCCTGGACCACGTCGGGAGCCAGCTGGTGGGCGGCGGCAACACGCGGAATCTGGAGACGGGCGTAGGCGGGGGAGATGCCGGGATCCAGCCCGGATGCGCTGGCGGTGACGGCGTCCGCGGGAACGTCGGACGGCTGCACGCCCTCCGCCCCTGCCACGGCGGCCCGGTTGGCGTTGACCGCATCCGTCAGTTTGGGATCGTTGGGGCCCAGGTTGGAGGCCGACGACGATGCCGGGTCCCAGCCCACCGCGGAGGGACGTGCGTGGAACCAGGCGGGATCCTGCGTGCCGCCGTCGTTCTTCACCTGGGCGATCAGTGCCGACGCCGCCGGGGCGCCGGCACTGTCCCGGATGATGGAGCCGTTGACCTGGTACGGGGCAATCAGCTGCCCGATGCCGAAAACGGCGGCCGGGTAGGCAAGGCCAAGCACCAGGGTGGCGAGGAACAGGAAACGGATGGCCGTTCCTGACTGTCGGAGATAACCGGTGAGCGCGTTCATGGGGTTCCTAGCCGATGCCGGGGATGAGGGAGATGAGCAGGTCGATGATCTTGATGCCGATGAACGGCGCAATGAGGCCGCCGAGTCCGTACACCAACAAGTTCCGGCCCAAGGCCTGGCTGGCCGAAATGGCGCGGTACTTGACCCCGCGCAACGCCAGCGGCACCAGGGCGATGATGATCAACGCGTTGAAGATCACGGCCGACAGGATGGCTGATGACGGTGTGGCCAGGCCCATGATGTTCAACAGCCCAAGCCCGGGGAACGTCGCCGTGAACAGTGCCGGGACGATCGCGAAGTACTTGGCGACGTCGTTGGCCACCGAGAACGTGGTGAGCGCACCTCGGGTGATCAGCAGTTGCTTGCCGATCCCCACGATGTTGATCAGCTTGGTGGGGTCCGAATCGAGGTCCACCATATTCGCGGCTTCCTTGGCGGCCGGGGTGCCGGAGTTCATGGCCACGCCCACGTCCGCCGCCGCCAGCGCAGGGGCATCATTGGTGCCGTCCCCTGTCATCGCCACCAGCCGTCCCGCTGCCTGCTCTTTCTTGATCACCGCAAGCTTGTCCTCCGGGGTGGCTTCGGCCAGGTAGTCGTCCACGCCGGCTTCCGCGGCGATCGCCTTGGCGGTGACGGGATTGTCGCCGGTGATCATGACGGTCCGGATCCCCATTTTGCGCAGTTCGGCGAACCGGGCCTGCATGCCCGGCTTCACCACATCGGCCAGGTGGATGGTGCCCAGCACCCGGGCGCCGGCGGCGCCGGCCGTGGCAACCAGCAGGGGAGTGCCGCCCTGCGAGGAGATGTCCCGTACCTGGCGTTCCACCTCCTCAGGCGTGCGGCCGCCCAGATCGGCCGCGAAACGCCCCACCGTCGATGCTGCGCCCTTCCGGATCATCCGGCCGCCAAGGTCCAGGCCGCTCATGCGGGTGGTGGCAGAAAACGGGACCACGGTCAGTGGCTCCGCGCCCTGTTCCAACTCCGCCAGGTCCGGGCCCCGCACGCCGTGCTCGGCTGCCAGGTCCACAACGGAACGCCCTTCCGGGGTCTCATCCGCCAGGCTGGAGAGCCGCGCCGCTTCAATCAGCTCGGCCCGGTCCACGCCCTCAGCCGGGTGGAAGTGGACGGCGCGGCGGTTGCCGAACGTAATGGTTCCGGTCTTGTCCAGCAGCAGTGACGTGATGTCCCCGGCGGTCTCCACCGCACGTCCGGACGTGGCCAGCACGTTGTGCTGGACCAGGCGGTCCATGCCCGCGATGCCGATGGCAGGCACCAGCGCGCCAATGGTGGTGGGGATCAGGCACACCAGCAGTGCCACCAGGACAATGGGCGACGGCGCCGCGCCGGCAAGGGCCGCGAACGGCGCCAGGGCCATGGTGACCACCAGGAAGACGATGGTCAGCGACACCAGCAGCACGTGCAGCGCGATCTCATTGGGTGTCTTCTGCCGTACCGCGCCCTCCACGAGCTGGATCATCCTGTCGATGAACGTCTGGCCGGGCTCTGCCGTGATCCGGACCACGATCCGGTCCGAAAGCACCCGGGTGCCGCCGGTGACCGAGGAACGGTCCCCGCCCGATTCCCGGATCACCGGCGCGGATTCACCGGTGATGGTTGATTCATCCACACTGGCCACGCCTTCGATGATCTCGCCGTCGGAGGGGATCACATCGCCCGCCTCGCACACCACCACGTCATTCAGGCGCAGTTCCGTACCCGGTACTTCCTTGGTGGTTCCGTCCGGCAGCCTGAGCCGGGCCTGGACTCCCTTGCGGCCGGCGCGGAGGCTGTCAGCCTGGGCCTTGCCGCGGCCTTCGGCGATGGCCTCGGAGAGGGTTCCGAACAGGACGGTGAGCCAGAGCCACGCGGTGACGGCGATCCCGAAGACGGACGGCCGGAACACGGAGATTCCCGTGCAGAGGGCGGCCCCCACCAGGACGGTGAACATGACCGGCGAGTGGATCATCTGGCCCGGGGCCAGCTTGCGGACGGCGAGCGGCAGGGCCGCCGCCACGGCGGGCGTGAGTTTTGCGGGCGTCTTGGTGTGGTGTTTGTGGGCGCCCGGGGTGCCGAGGGGGTTGCCGTCGGCGAAGGTTTGGGTTTCCGCTCCGGGGGCGGTGTCCGTACTGGACCGGGTCATTTCAGGAGTCCTTCTGCGAGGGGGCCCAGGGCCAGGGCGGGGAAGTAGCTCAGGGCGGTCAGGATGACGGTTACGCCCAGCAGCAGCGTGCCAAACAGTGCGCCGTGGGTGGGGACGGTGCCGGTGGACGCGGGGATTTTGGCCTGCCGGGCGAGGGAACCGGCCAGGGCGAGTACCAGGACGATCGGCAGGAACCGGCCCAGCAGCATGGCAACGTCCATTGTCGACGAGAGGTAAGGGCCGGAGGTGGTGATGCCGCCAAAGGCTGAACCGTTGTTGTTGGCGCCGGAGGTGAAGGCGTACAGGACTTCGCTGAACTGGTGCGGTCCGGTGGCCGGAGCGTTGGCCATGGCATCAGGGAGCAGGACGGTGATCCCGGCCAGGGTGAGCACCAGCAGCGGTGTCACCAGGATGTAAAGGGCAGCAAGCTTCATCTGGGTGGGCCCGATTTTCTTGCCCAGGTATTCGGGGGTGCGGCCCACCATGAGGCCGCCGATGAACACGGAGATGATGGACAGGATGAGTAATCCGTAGAGCCCCGAGCCGGTGCCGCCGGGGGCCACTTCACCGAGCATCATGTTGACCATGGCCACCCCGCCGGCCAGCGGCGGCAGGGAATCGTGCGCAACGTTCGCCGCACCGGTCGATGTGAGGGTGGTGGAGGCGGCGAAGATCGCACTTGGCGCCGGGCCGAACCGGCTCTCGAACCCTTCGCCCAGCCCGCCGGCGGCCGCCGTCGCTGTTCCCTGCGCGGTTGCCATCGCCCAGCCGGTCAGCGCCGTCGATGCCAGCCACAGGGTAGCCATGACGGCTGCTACCGTGTGGCCCTGCTTCTGGTCGCCCACCATCCTGCCGAAGGCATAGGGCAGCGCTGACGGGATCAGCAGGATCAGGAAGACCTGGAAGAGGCTGACCAGTGCGCTCGGGTTCTCGAAGGGGTGGGCCGAGTTGGCGTTGAAGTAGCCGCCACCGTTGGTGCCCAGTACTTTGATGGCCTCCTGCGACGCCACCGGGCCGCCCGGGATCACCTGTGAGACTCCGGCAGCGCTGTTGGTGACGTCCGTGGGTGCGAAGTTCTGCACCACCCCGCCGAGGACCATGACCAGGGCGGCGAGGGTGGCCAGTGGGAGCAGGACCCGGAAGGAGGTCCGGGCCAGGTCCACCCAGAAGTTCCCCAGCATGTCCGTCCTGGTGCGGGCAATACCGCGGATGAGGGCCACCGCCACCACAATGCCCACGGCCGCGGAGAGGAAGTTCTGCACGGCGAGCAGCAGCATCTGGACGGCGACGCCCACGGTGGATTCGGGGTTGTAGGCCTGCCAGTTCGTGTTGGTCACGAAGGAAATGGCGGTGTTCATGGCCACCCAGGGATCCACCCCGGGCAGCGCCGGGCCGCCGGGAAACAGGCCTTGTGCCCGTTGCAGGGCGAACACCGCCAAAATCGAGACGGCGGAGAACACCAGGACGCTGCGCAAGTATGCGGGCCAGGTCTGTTCGCTGCCGGCGTCCACTCCGGTGAGGCGGTAGAACAGCCGCTCAGGCCTGCTCGATGCGGTGCCTTCGAAGACCCGCGCAAGGTAGAGGCCCAGCGGCTTGTGGACGGCGGCAAGGGCAACCACCAGGGCCGCCACCTGGATGAGGAAGGAGGGAGTGTTAAAGACCACCGGCCGTTCACCACTTCCCGGGGTTGATCAGGGCGGCCAGCAGGTAGCCGAACAGGCCCAGCCCTGCCAGCAGCAGGATCAGCCACATGATTGCGTCCGCGTTCACTGCCCGTCCTCCGCCTTGTCCTGGCGTGCCGCGGCGGTCAGGAGGTGACCGATCCACATGACGAATCCCATGCAGGCCGCGAAGATTCCAATTACAGCCACGTCGGCCATCAGGTTCCTTTCACTGGTGCCCCGGAAACGGGGCCTGCTTCCAGTGAATCTCCCGCTTTGGCGCTGGGAGGCTGCCCTAACAGATCCTTAATGGCGGGGCCGTGAATCTTAACGCGGATTTAATGCGCGCGAATGTCCGGAGTGGAACGGCGGGTGTGGAAGGCCTGGAGGTCAGGGCCAGTCGGCGCGGGTGAACCGGACCTGGCTGTGCAGCGTGAGGAGGAAATCGGATGACCACTCGGCGACCGTGCGCTCCACGTCCACTTCGGCCGGCGCGGAAACCTGCTGCCCGTCCCGGTTTGTGGTGCCTTGAGGATCTTCGGCTGAGCTTTTCACATGTCCCCCTCGACAAGCCTGTGTGCTCACATTAGGAGCCCGCGAATGCCGTGGGAAGAGGGTTAATCCACCAGCGGGATAAACTTCGCAAATCTTGAGGATCGCTGCTGCTGCGGGAGTGAAGCGGCGTCCGAAGCTCACCTCCCGGCGTGCGAGAAAACAGAGCCAAAGAAGGCGGCAAGAGTCTCCGCTTCAGCCTGTGTTCCGGACTGCGAGGGGGTCATGCTGGCTGCCTCGATCGACAAAGTGCCCCTGCGGGCGCCGGCCTGGACGTGCCATTCACCAGTGCCGTCGGAAAGCTGGTACGCGACGGCGTAGCTCGAATCTGCGGAGACGCTAAGGTTCAACGGGATGACAAGAGCCCACGTCCGGCTGCCACCTCCGGGCAGGCTTTCCTGGACGCTTGTGCAGCCCCCGAGCTGCGCCGCGCGGTCGTCGAAGGGATACGGCGGCGTTTGGGACGAGGGCATGCTGATGACCGTGAAGTCCGTGGAGTCGAGCTTGCCGCCCCCTTGGATTTGGCCTTGCCCGGCAACCGAACCAGCCAGCGCAGCTCTGTAGGACTCGTCGCTGATGGTGCAAGGGGAGCCGGTTGCCGGGGACGTGGCACTGGGCGTAAATCCTGGGGACCCGCCCAGGACCGTCGCCTGCGGCAGGCTCACGGGCTCCCCGTTGGGGCCGGTGATGCCTTTGAACAGGTCCACCAGCTGGGCCGGCGTCATTGAGTTTGCCGGAGGTGCCGACACCGCCGGAGTGCCTTTCAGCGCCTGGTCCAGAAGTTCCTTCGCCAGGGCGGCCATGGCATCAAGGGCAGGCTTGGCGTCAGGTTCCGAGTTGAGGTTCGCGACCGCGAGGCTCAGGCTGATGGACAAGGTTCCGCTCAGGACGCGCAAGCCGACCGAGCCGAAGTCTCCAGGGCCCTTGGGCTTGGTGACCTGCATGAAAGCGTTCTGCTTCTCACCCACCACGGGAGCGGCCAGCAGCTGGACAGCATAAGTCGAGGTGCGCCCGGACTCCGTGTAGGCCAGGTCGAACTGGCCGCAGCGGGACCCGAGATCATCCTGGTAGCCGAAATCCGCAGTGGCGATGGCGTCTTTCTCAGCGCTCCTCAGCACCACCATGATGGTCGTGGTGGGACCGGATTGGCCGGCCGAGGGCGGCATGGCGCCCTCGGCAAAATTGATGCTCTTGTCTGCCCACCGGGTAATGGGATCCGGGGGAATCAGCGCCAGGCACTCACCGGGCGTCGCTTCCATGGTCGTCTTGGGAAGCGAGCCTCCCGTGGCACCGCTGCGCAGGCGTGTTGAATCCTGGGCTGCCGGAAATGGAAGGTTGCGGTTCTGGCCTGCCCCGTTGATGATTGCAGCGAGTTCGGCATCCGTGAACGGCCGGGAGGGCGTTGCTGACGACTCGGTGACGGGCCCCGTGGACTGCGGCGGCGCAGGCTGCGAACTGTTTGGCGTGCTGCTTCCCGACGGCCCGCTTGCCCCGGACGAACACGCCGCCAGGGCCAGTACGGCGGCCATCATGCATCCGAGCCAACGGCGGCTGGTCCCTGCCGGCATCGCGCCACCTTGCCTCTTTCCGCGAGCAGCCAATTCCGGGCTCCTCTGCCGGAACCAACCTAGGCTTGGGGCGCCGGGCAACGCTAGGGCCGTAGGGCCCGGCCGGGTACGGTGCCTCCGGCGACCATAGCGCCGCCCGGTCCCGCCAGCGGGATGATTTCCATCCTTCCGGCGGGGCCGGCCAGCACCAGGACGTGCCGCGCCGCCACGCTGTCCAGCACTGCCGCCGCCTCCACCGTGAGCTCCTCCAGGGAGGGCGGAAGGGCGGACGACGGCGTGGGGCCGGGACCGCCGTCGTCCGCCCGCAGCCAGGTGGTCACCTTGGCGCCCCTGGCGGCGGCCGCGATGCCGCGGGCGAGGGCCTCGGGGTCCACGGCGGCCGCCGGATAGCCGCTGACCAGGGTGATGTGCTCGATCACCCGTTTGCGCGCCGGGGCCGCGGCGGCGAGCAGTGTCCGGTCATGCCGCCACAACGCAAAGTGGTAGCCCGCCACGAGCCCGGCTGCCACCAGGAGGCCCAGGGGTGCGCGGATCCGGTCCAGGACGCTCCCGGCCGTCACGTCACTAAGCAGGAACTCGAAGAGCCGGTAACCGATCACCAGCAGCGTGATCAGTGCAACGACGGCACTCACGCCGAAGAACGCCACCAGGTACACCCGCCGCCCGGGCGGGATCTGGTCCGCCTGCTGCGGCTGGTGGCGCGGCTTCCACGCCAGCCACCAGACCGGCCCGCCCACTGCCAGTGAACTGATGCCGCCAAGGAGCAGCGTTCGGGTGGCGCCGCCCGCCAGCGGAGAGACGGCGGCAGCGAGCAGTGCGTTGACCACCACGCCCACTCCGGAGGCTGCTGACGCCAGGGCAACGGCCGAGGTCACCAGGAGGCTGGCACGCCGGGTTTGGGTGGAACGCTGGACGGATGCGGTGCGGTGGTAGCGCCAGATTACGGCTCCGATGACGGCAGCGGAGAGGGCCGGGGCCAGCGGCTCCAGCAGGGCCGTCAAGGGGTCGGTCCGGTCAAAGGCCAGCCGCAGCAGCACGAACAGGGCCACGCCCATGCCACCCAGGGCGGTGATGCCGGCAACGAAGATGCCGACAGCGATGATGGTGACGTCCACCAGGCCGGTCCGGAACCGCCGGCCGCCCTCGTGGAACCAGTGCCACCACCATACGAACGCTCCGCCGGCCGCCCACAGCACTGACCGGAGGACATCGAACCACCAGGGCTCCAAGGACGCCGCTGCCGTGAAGCCGCGGATGGCAATGTCCAGCAGCGCGCTCAACGCCGCAATCGCCGCGCCGGCGCCGAGCAGCAGGCCAAAGACGAAGCCGACGACGGCCCGCACGTCTTCGAGGTGCGACGACGGCTTGCGGGGGTGCTTCCACATCCACCGGTGCCACACCCAGATGGCCGCCCAGACCAGTCCGTTGGCCAGCGGGGCCGGCCACTGGCTGCCCTGCGCACCGATGAAGGAGGAGGCAAGGTCCAGCAGGGACGTGGTGGCGATGATCAGCGAGACGGCATACATGCCGGTCAGGTAGAGGCCCCAGCCCGCCGCGGTGCGCTCGGCCTCGTCCTCAAGGCGCCGCCACACAAACCACCACAGCAGCAGCGCCAGCGGGCCGCCGATCAGGGTGAAGGCGAGGGAGAGGGCCAGTCCGGCCACATCGCCCGAAACCAGGATGGACGCCGTCCGGAAGAGCCGCTCAAGCAAGCCGCCCAGGCCTGTGGCGGCAATGACCACCAAGGCAAAGAGCAGGCCGTACATGATCAGGCGGCGGAGGGTGGCCAGGCCGCCGCTTGGGGCAGGGGCAACGGTGCCGGCCGGGGCGCTCATGGCTTCGCCGGAACTGCCGTGCAGGCCATCAAGGGGTACGGCACCTGGTCGATCATCCATTGTCCATTCACCTTCAGCAGCGAGAAGGCGTCCTCCATCTCGTACTCGGACGGACCGAACGGGCCGCGTTGGGGGGACTGGACGATCGAGACCCGCACGGTGGCCGAATCGGTGCGCTCCGTCGTCGAAATCAACACGATGCGGGCCGGGCGGGGTTCGCCGGAGGAGGAGCCGTAGCACCTGCTCCGGGCGCCGGCCGTCAGGAATGTCTCCGCGGCCGGAATATCGCCGTCGATCACTGCCGTGCTGTAGCGCTGGACCACTCCTGCGGGGCTGGCCTGGTCCAGCGGGGCCGGCTGGCCGCGGGTGAACACCACCGCCAGGGCAACCACCACCAGCAAGGCCACGACGCCCACCAGTGCGAGGAGGATCCGGTCCGGTCTTCGTGCTGTGTGGTCCATGGCACGAGTATGGATCCGTGCAGCCGCTTCCACCTGTGCCTTTGGGCCCGTCCTGGGCGCGGCTTAGGGGCGATATTCAACATAATTAAGAAAAAGCGTTGACTGGGTCTAAATCTTCACTATAGTTATGTGAGTTAGCTCACCCAGTGAAAGACAATCGATGACCACCGAGAGTAGCACCACCGCACCTCCAGCCACCAGCGAACTGCTGGCAACGGTTGGAAACAAGGTGCGGTCCATGCGCAAGGAGAAGGGCATGACCCTCGCCAAGCTCTCGGAGATCACCGGACTCAGCCAGGCGATCGTCAGCCAGATCGAACGCGGCATGGCCAACCCGTCCTTCACAACCCTTGCCCAGCTGGCCCATGGACTGGACATTCCCGTGGGAAGGTTCTTCATCGGCCAGGAACAATCCAAATCCCCCGTCGTGCGCAGGTCTGCACGGCGCAACCTGAACAACGTCACCCGCGAATCCGTGGGCGAAGCAGTCCACGAACTGCTCACCCCGGACCGCGACGGCACCATCGAAGCGCAATGGATCAGCACGCCCCCAGGGCACGACACCAGCGCAACACCCTTTACCCACAGCGGGGAAGAGTTCTGCTACATCATCTCGGGCCGCAAGGACGTCTACTTGGACGGCGTCTGCTACAGCCTGGAAAAGGGCGACTCCATCACCTACCCGGCAGAAACCCCGCACTGGTACAAGAACAGCTACGAAGAGGTATGCGTAGCCATCTGGGTGAACGCACCACACAAGTGGTAGGCGTCCCGGCCCCCGCCGGCGCCGACGCGCACCCTTAACTGCCCGGACCCGCAGTGGCCCCGGACAATCCTTGCCACCTTCGCAGCATGCGCCTCCTCCAACAGGCGCCGCTGCGTCATACCCTCCTGCGCCCTTCCCGGCGCCAGCGTAAGGACACTTCCATGCTCGACATCCAAGCGACGGACAATGCCGTCCCGTCACCCCGTTCCACCACCTCATCCCCCCGCAACCGCGAAAAGTTCACGCCCGAAGTCCGCAAGGGACTCCTGGGCCTTGGCCTGGGCAACGCCCTGGAATGGTACGACTGGATGGTCTTCGGCCTCCTGTCAGCCTTCATCGGCCCGAACTTCTTCCCCAACGACGAGCCGCTCTCGGCCACCCTGAACGCCTTGGCCGTGTTCGCCGTCGGATTCGCCTTCCGTCCGCTGGGCGGGATCCTGCTGGGCACGCTCGCGGACCGCATCGGCCGCCGCCGCGTGATGCTGCTGTCCATCATGCTGATGGCCGGCACCACCCTGGTCATCGCCATCACGCCCAGCTACGCCACCATCGGGGCCTGGTCCGGGATCATCCTGGTGGCCTGCCGCGTCCTGCAGGGCATCTCCACCGGTATCGAAGCGCCGCTCTCCACGTCCCACGCGGTGGAACTCGCCCCGGAAGGCCGCGAAGGCTACGTGGCCGGCATCATGTCTTTCTACGTCAACATCGGCATCCTGCTCGCCTCCCTGGTCAGCTTCGTCTGCAGCCTGCTGATCGGCGGCGCGGCCATGGGGGAATGGGGCTGGCGCGTCCCGTTCATCATCGGTGCCGTATTCGGGTTCGTGGTGCTCTACCTGCGCCGTTCCCTGCCCGAAACCCTGAAGGCGGAGGAAATGGCCTCCACCACGGCAAAGTCCGTATGGTCCGGCGTCGGAAAGCACTGGCTCTCCGTCCTGGCCATCGTGTTCGTGGTGGGCGCCGCCCAGGCCTACAACTACGCCTGGAACGTGGGCCTGCCCAGCGCCGCACGCAGCGGCTTCAAGGAAGACCCCACGGCCGTCTTCGCGCTGACCACCGCCCTGGGCGCCATCCTGGTGCTGGGCAGCTGGCTCATTGGCAAGTTCGCCGACGGCAAGTCGATGTCCCGCTGGTTCCTGGTGACCCGCGTCCTGGCCATCCCGTCCGTCTTCCTGATGCTCCTGTATGTTCAGCCCGGAATCGGCGGATTCGCGGCAGTCCTGCTGGGCGGCTCCATCGTGCTGGTCCTGAACATGACCCTCTACAACGTGGTCAGCTCGTCCCTGATGCCCAAGAACATCCGCGGCACCGGCGTGGCACTCGGGTACGGCATCGGCGTCGCCATCTTCGGCGGAACCGCCTCCTACCTGCTGGTATGGCTGCAGTCCGTGAACCTCACCTGGGTCTTCCCGGTCTACGTGGCCGTCCTCTCCATCCTCAGCATCGTTTTCTACCTCGCCGCCCGCCGCTCCAACGGCATCTTCGTCGGAAAGTAAGGACTTACCCCATGAACAACACGGCTTCCTTCAGTGCGCCCAAAATTGGGTCCCTGGAGCTGAGTACCACCACGGCGGACCTCACCGCCCCCGTGATCTCCCGCTCCGACGTCCTGGTGGTAGGCGGTGGCCCCGCCGGCGTCGCAGCCGCCGTCACCGCCGCTCGTGCCGGTGCCAAGGTCACGCTCCTGGAGCGCTACTCCTCCCTGGGCGGCCTGGCCTCCGGCGGCATGGTGCTGGTGCTGGACGACATGATCAACGGCCAGGACATCACGGTCACCGGCATCGTCTCCGAATACGTGGAGCGGCTGCAGAAACTGGGCCTGGCCATCGTCCCGCCGGCCGAAGACCGCCGAACCTCCGAGGAACTCTGGAACAAGTGGGGCCGCTACGGCACCTTCGACTTCCACTCCCACACCACCCCCAAGCCCATCTGCTACGCCGCAGCGTTCGATCCCGACGGCTGGAAGCGGGTCTCCAACGACCTCGTCCGCGAAGCAGGCGTGGACCTTCGGCTGCACTCCTGGTTCTCCCGCCCCATCGTGGACAACGGCGTGATCAAGGGCGTGGTCTGCGAGACCAAGCTTGGACCCCAGGCCTTCACCGCGGACGTGGTCATCGACACCACCGGAGACATCGACGTCGCCTCCCGCGCCGGCGCCGCCTACGCCAAGGACAACTACCTCACCACCCTGGTGTTCCGGCTGGGCAACGTGGACACCGCGGCCGCCGAGGCCTTCGAACAGGCCAACCCCAAGGAAGCCCGCGCCATCAACCGCAAGATCAAGCGGCTGCTCGGCGGCGCCTGGGAACTGTGGTGGCTCAAGACGCCCATCGAGGGCGTGGTCTGGTGCAACGCCCCGCACATGACCGGGTACGACGGCGTGGACCCGGCAGACATGACCGCCGCTGAATTCGCTGCCCGCGACAAGATCTCCGAGGCCGTGGACTACGTCCGCGCCAACCTCCCCGGCTTCGAAAAGTGCTACATGCTGGACGTCGCCTCCCAGATGGGCGTCCGCCAGACCCGCCTGCTGCAGGGCGAATACGTCATGACCAAGGAGGACGTCACCTCCCGCCGGCACTTCCAGGACAGCGTGGCCCGCGGCCGGGACTACTACTACCCCTACCGCTCGCTGCTGCCCAGGGAAGTGGACCAGCTGCTGGTGGCGGGCCGCCACTACTCCGCCACCCCCGAGGCCCAGAAGATGTCCCGCGAAATTCCGCCGTGCATGGCCATGGGCCAGGCCGTCGGCGTCGCCGCCGCGCTCGCCGTCCAGTCCGGCGTCCTGGTCCGCGATGTCGCGGCAGCGGACATCCAGCAGGGCATGCGCCGGCACGGCGCGGACCCCGGCGACGTCCCGTCGTCGAACGCCACCCTTGACGCTGAAGCAGCGGTCCTGGCATGAGCGCCGCAACGGTAGAGCGGGTGGAGGAACGTACGACGACGGCGGCACGCGCCGCGGCGGCCACCCCGCCAACCCCGCTGCCGCTGGACGGCATCAAGATAGTGGACTTCACCCAGGTGTTCATGGGTCCGTCCTGCACCCAGCTGCTGGGCGACTACGGCGCGGACATCATCAAGGTGGAACGCCCCGGCGCCGGGGACATCTCCCGCAACTCCTTTCCTGACAAGGACGGCCAGGACAACCCGATCTTCCTGTCCATCAACCGGAACAAGCGAAGCGTCTCCATTGACACCCGCACGGAGGAAGGCCGCAACGTCCTGCACGCCATCATGGCCGACGCGGACGTGGTGGTCAGCAACTTCCGCTCCGGCGTCATGGAACGGATGGGCTTCGGCTACGAGGAGCTCAAGGCGGAAAACCCGGGCATCATCTGGGCCTCCGGCACCGGCTTCGGTCCGGTGGGGCCGTACTCGCACAAGGGCGGCCAGGACGCGATCGCGCAGGCCTACTCCGGCGTGATGTGGCGCCGCGAATCCGATGACCAGAAGCCGGCCATCTACCCCACCACCCTCTGCGACTACATCACCGGCATGCACCTGATGCAGGGCATCATGCTGGCCCTGCGCACCCGGGAAACCACCGGCACCGGCCAAAAGGTGGAGGTGACCATGTACGACTCCATGCTGCACCTGCAGATGCAGGAGGCATGCATGCAGCTCAACCGCGGCTACGAGGTCAACTGGGGCGCCATGCCGCTGAGCGGGGTCTTCGAAACCACCGACGGCGCGGTATGCATGGTGGGCGGCTTCACCCCGGACCCGCTGGCCCGCATCTCCGAGGCCCTGGGCCTGGACGAGGACCTCACCGAACGCCCCGGGTTCGCCACGCTGGAGCAACAGTTCAAGAACAAGCCGGCACTGCAGGCCATCTTCCGGGAACGGTTCGCCGCCAACACCACCGACTACTGGACCGGCAAGCTGGAGGAACAAGGGCTGCTGAACGCCCCCGTCCATACCCTGGAACAGGCCCTCGCCGACGCCCAGACCGAGGCCAACGGCATGATCGTTGAAGCGGAACATCCCGGCGTGGGCACGGTGAAGATGCTGAACGCCCCCATCCGGCTCTCCGCCACTCCGCCGAGCGTCCGCCGCGTGGCCCCGCGACTGGGCGAGCACAACGTGGAGGTCCTGCTGGAAAACGGCTTCGACGAGGCCACCATCAAGCGCCTGCAGGAACTCGGGGTGCTCCGGTGACGGTCGTGGCGGAGCGGGTTGACGAGGTCACCCTGAGGATCACCGACGGCGTCGCAACCGTCACCATCGACCGGCAACACGTTCTCAACGCCGTGGACGGCACGGCCCAGGCCAGGCTCAACGCCATCTGGGAGCAGCTCGAGGCTGATCCGGACGTCCGCGCAGTGGTCATCACCGGCGCCGGCCCCCGGGCGTTCTGCGTGGGCGCGGACATGTCCGCGTCCGCCGTGGACAAGACGGGCCTGGAATACTGGGCCGGCCTGGACCCCAACGGTTTCGGCGGACTGAGCCTGCGGACCACGCTGGATATCCCCGTGATTGCCAAGGTGAACGGCTACGCATTGGGCGGGGGCATGGAAATTGTCCTGGGCGCGGACATCGTGGTGGCAGCGGACAGCGCAAAGTTCGGCTTGACGGAGCCGCGAGTCGGGCGGTTGGCGCTCGACGGCGGCATCCACCAGCTGGTGCGCCGGATCCCACACACCCAGGCGATGGGCATGCTGCTCACCGGCCGGAAGGCGGACGCAGCCGAGATGCAGGCCATGGGCCTTGTCAACGAGGTGGTGCCGGCGGGAGAGCTCGACGCCGCCGTGCAGCGCTGGGTGGACCAGGTCCTGGCCTGCGCCCCCACCTCGGTGCGGGCCGTCAAGCAGATGGTGACCCGGACCGGGCACCTCACAGCCGCGGAGGCACGCGGCCTGCGGCTGCCGGCCCTGATGGCAGCCCTGGACAGCGAAGACTCCGCCGAAGGCGTCCGCGCCTTCCAGGAAAAGCGGAAACCGGCCTGGCCCGGAAAGTAGGAACAGCCCTCAGATGAACAACAAACCAAGGGAGAACCCGATGCGGGAGTCATTGACGCCGGGCGTGTGGGGCGTTGTTGCCACACCGTTCCAGGGCAGCACGCTGGACGTGGACCTGGACAGCCTCTCAGACCTCGTGGAGCGCTACGAAGCCATCGGTGCCACCGGCCTGACCGTCCTGGGCGTCTTCGGTGAGGCGGCCGCGCTGACGCCGGAGGAGCGCCGCCAGGTCCTGGAAATCGCCGTCGAATGCACGGACCTGCCCCTGGTGGTGGGTGTTACAGCCCTGGCCACGCGGCCCGCGATCGAGGAAATCCGCGCCGCGCAGGACGTTGCCGGGCCGCGGCTGGCCGCTGTGATGGTGCAGGCCAACTCGCCCAAGCCCGAGGTGGTCAGCGCCCACCTGGACGCCATCCACCGCGCCACCGGAGCCAAGGTGGTGCTGCAGGACTACCCGTTGGCCAGTGGCGTCGCCATCTCCACCGCGGCACTGGTCGCCGTGGTCGCGGCAAGCCCCTGCGTCATCGCCATCAAGGCTGAGGCGCCGCCCACCAGCGTGGCCATCGCCGAGCTTCACGCCGGTACCGGGGTCTCGGTATTTGGCGGACTCGGTGGCCAGGGGCTGCTGGACGAGCTCCTGGCAGGCGCTGCCGGGGCCATGACCGGTTTTTCCTACCCTGAGGCCCTGATCGCGTGCGTCCGCGCCTGGCAGGAGCAAGGGTATGCGGCTGCCGCCGGGCAGCTGGTGCCCTACCTTCCGCTGATCAACTTCGAGCAGCAGGCCAAGGTGGCCCTGGCCATCCGCAAGGAATGCCTCCGGGAGCGGGGCTGGATCAAGGACCCGGGGGTCCGTGCGCCGGCTGCCGGCTTCCCGGAAAGCCTGCGGCACGCCATGGAGGTCCATCTCCGCGAAGCCGCGATCGCCCTGGACTCCAACCGCACCCTCGCCCCTGCCGGGAGGAACTGATGGACCTGGGAATCGCCGGCAAGACGGCACTGGTGGCCGCCTCCACGGGCGGACTGGGACTCGCCGTGGCCCGCGCGCTCGCCGCGGAAGGTGCCAAGGTGGCCATCGTGGGGCGCCGCGGCGTCCGGGCCAAGGAGATCGTGGAGGAGTTGGAGGATGCTTTTGGTGCCCTGCCGGGCTTTGCCGCCATCGCCGTTGAGGCTGACCTTACCGGCACTGAAGGCGTCGAGGCCGCTGTAGCGCAGGCCGAAGCCGGCCTGGGGCCAATCGACATCCTGGTCCTCAACGGCCCCGGCCCGAAGCCCGGAGCCGCCGCGACCCTGGGCAGCGAGGACATCGCCGCGGCCTTCGACCTCCTGGTCAAGCCGCACCACGCCCTGGTGTCGCGAACCCTTCCGGCCATGCGGGAACGGCGGTGGGGGCGGATCCTTGCCCTCGGCTCCAGCGGCGTCGCCGCACCGCTGCCCAACCTGGCCGTCTCCAATATTGGCCGCGCCGCCCTGGCCGGCTACCTCAAAACGCTGGCCGCCGAGGTAGCCCTGGACGGGGTCACGGTAAACCTGCTCCTGCCCGGCAGGATCGCCACGGACCGCGTCGCCGAACTGGACCAGGCAGCGGCAAAGCGGCGCGGGACCACGCTGGAGGACATCCGGCTGGAATCCCGCAAAACCATCCCCGCCCGCCGCTATGGCGAGCCCGCCGAATTCGGTGCGGCTGCCGCCTTCCTCTGCAGCGCCCCGGCGTCGTACATCACCGGCGTGGCACTGCGGTGCGACGGCGGACTTATCCGCAGCCTCTAGCCCCAACCTCCCAAAGGAATGCCATGACCTCCACCGCCCTGGATCCCAACACCACCGCACAGGATCCCAGCACCACTGCACACATCACCGCCCGGCACCTCATCAACGGGCAGTGGCTGGGAGCAGCGGAAACCCGCCGCGCCAACCCCGCACGGCCGGCTGAACTTGCTGCCCTCTCACCCAGCGGCACCGCGGAAGACGTTGATGCCGCCATCACGGCAGCTGCCGCCGCGCAGCCGGCCTGGGCGGCCCTGCCGGCACCCTCCAAGGGCGCCATCCTGATCGCCGCAGGCAACCTGCTGATCGAACGGCAGTCCGTGATCGCCGAGGACCTTGTCCGGGAGGAAGGCAAGACCCTGGCCGAAGCCAAGGGCGAGGTGAAGCGTGCCTCGGACGTGTTGCGCTTCTTCGGCTCACTGGGCTGGGCCGCCACCGGCGAGGTGCTGCCCAGCGGGCTGCCGGACACCACCATCACCACCCGGCGCGAGCCGCTGGGCGTGGTTGGCCTGATCACCCCCTGGAATTTCCCCATCGCCATCCCGGCCTGGAAAACGGCGCCCGCGCTGATCAGCGGCAACGCCGTGGTGATCAAGCCCGCCGAACTCACGCCGCTCTCCGCCACCCACCTGGCCCGCGCCCTGCAGGACGCCGGACTGCCGGCGGGCGTGTTCAACGTGGTGCACGGCAAAGGCCGGGTGGTGGGCGACGCACTGGCCCGCGATCCGCGCATCGCCGGGCTGTCCTTCACCGGTTCCACCAACGTGGGACTGGGATTGCAGGAGATCCTCAACGGCCGGCGCGCCCGCGTCCAGCTCGAGATGGGCGGCAAGAACGGCGTCCTGGTCCTCGACGACGCGGACCCGGGCAAGGCAGCCCAGGTGGTGGCCGCCGGCGCGTTCGGCCTCACCGGCCAGGCCTGCACGGCAACGTCGCGGGTGTACGTGACGCCCGGCATCCGGGCCGCATTCCTGGACGCCCTGGTGGCCGAGGCCGCAAAGTACACCCCCGGGGACGGCCTGGACTCCGCGATGGGGGCCGTGGTGAGCCCCCAGCAGTTCGAACAGGACCAGGCGGCGGTGCGCGGCGCCGTGGAGCGCGGTGCCACGCTGCTGCACGGAAAGTACGATGGCGATTCCTCCGAGGCGCTGTTCTTTCCTGCCGCCGTACTCACCGGCCTGGACTTCGACGATCCGGCCGTGACGGAAGAGATCTTCGGCCCTGTGGTGGCAGTGCTTGAAGTGTCCGGCTACGAGGCAGGCCTGGACGCGATCAACGATTCCCGCTACGGCCTCACCGCTGGCATCTGCACGGACTCCCTGGCCCTGGCCACCGACTTCGCGGCCAGGGCCCAGGCCGGGGTCATCAAGGTCAACAGGCCCACCGCCGGGCTGGACCTGAACGTGCCGTTCGGCGGTGTCAAGGATTCCTCCACCAACACCTTCCGCGAGCAGGGCAGGTCCGCACTGGAGTTCTTCACCTGGGGCAAGACCGTCTACACGGGCGTGTAGTCCCATGACGTATGTGATCGCGCAGCCCTGCGTCGATGTGAAGGACAAGGCGTGCATCCAGGAATGCCCCGTGGACTGCATCTACGAGGGTGACCGGTCGCTCTACATCCATCCGTCCGAATGCGTGGACTGCGGTGCGTGCGATCCGGTATGCCCGGTGGAGGCCATCTACTATTCGGATGACGTGCCGGACGAATGGGCGGACTACGTCCGTGCCAACGTGGAGTTCTTCCATGAACTGGGGTCACCGCAGGGCGCCGCCGCCCTGGGGAACCTGGGTCGGGACCACCCGGTGATCCAGGCCGAGCCCCAGCCGGTCCGGTAACCCCGGGGTTCCAGCTCCCTTCCTCCTGCAGTTCGCAATGGCCGCCAAGCCTTCCCGCTTGGCGGCCATTGTTGCGTTAAGCCCCATGTTTCACGTTCGTAACAACCATGTTGCTTTGAGTGCAACGTATGTGCTTCAGGTCCGGTAAGGTCGCGATCGGTCAGCCCACCTCTGAAGCGCGGAATAAATATGATTCCAAGGCGGAGAAAAACTCTTGACTGTGGTGCGCGTCACGGCCTATCTTGAAACAACCACGTTGCAATCAATGCAACACAGACTCTTGATGGTGGTTCCATGAGTACCAATTCCAACTCCGCCGGGGCAGGATCCGTTGCCGCTGACGCCAACGGCCCCGCCATGGCAGGCCAGGGCGCGGACAGTGCAGTGGCCAGCAAGGACGTACGACGCCGGGTGGTTATCGCCAGCTTCATCGGCAACTTCGTCGAATGGTTCGATTACGCGGTGTACGGCTACCTGGCCGCAGTCATCTCCTCAGTCTTCTTCCCGGAAGCGGACCGGCAGACCGCGCTGCTGGCCACCTTTGCCGTCTTTGCCATCTCGTTCTTCGTCCGACCCCTGGGCGGCTTCTTCTGGGGCCATATCGGCGACAAGCTGGGCCGGCGCAAGGCGCTCTCCCTCTCGATCGTCATCATGTCCGTCTCCACCTTCTGTATCGCCCTCATCCCCGGCTACGGAACCATCGGCATGCTGGCCCCGCTCCTGCTGCTGCTGGTCCGCGTGGTCCAGGGCTTCTCTGCGGCGGGGGAGTACGCCGGTGCTTCAGCCTTCCTGGTGGAATACGCGCCGGCCAACCGCCGCGGACTCTACGCCGCCGTCGTGCCTGCCAGCACGGCCGCGGGCCTGCTCCTGGGCTCGCTGATCGCGGCACTCCTCAGCTCTGTGCTCAGCACCGGGCAACTGCACGAGTGGGGCTGGCGGCTGCCGTTCCTCCTGGCCGCCCCCATGGGGCTGATCGGCCGGTACATCCGCACCAAGCTGGAAGACACTCCCGCCTTCCGCGCCCTGGCGGAACAGGAAGAATCCGCCCCTAAGGCGCCGGCGCTGGATATGTTCCGGACCTACCGGAAGCAGCTCATCATCGCCTGCGGGGCGGTCCTGCTCAACGCCGTCGGCTTCTACGTCATTCTCAGCTACATGCCCACCTACCTCTCCGAGGAACTGGGCTTCGGCCCCACCGAATCGTTCCTGGCCACCACCATCGCCCTGGCCAGCTACATCGGCTTCATCTTCCTGACCGGCATGGCCTCGGACCGGTTCGGCCGCAAGCGGATGCTGATCACCGCCTCGGTGCTGTTCATGCTCCTTACCGTCCCGGCGTTCATGCTGCTGGACACCGGCAACTTCCTGGTGATTGTCCTGGTCCAGATCCTGCTGGGCGGCATGCTCACCCTCAACGACGGCACGCTGCCCAGCTTCCTGGCCGAACTGTTCCCCACCAAGGTCCGGTACAGCGGCTTCGCCGTCAGCTTCAACCTCTCCAACGCGCTCTTCGGCGGGACCGCGCCATTCATGGCCACCCTGCTGATCGGCATGACCCAAAGCAAGCTTGCCCCCGGCTGGTACCTCGTGGCCGCGTCCGCCGTGTCGCTCGCCGCGGTCCTCTTCGCCGCCGAAACCTCGCGCAAGCCGCTCAAGCACCTCTGACCAAGAGGTCCTTAGACCACCCTCGTTACGCACACCAACACCGGCCGCACAACAGCAGCCGGCACCCATTAGAAAGGCACACCCGTGACCATCACCGCTGACACCGCCTCCTCCATCGCCGAACTGGAGCGCCTCAAGGTCCTGCACAACGGCACCAAGGGCAAGCTCACGTTCTCCGACGCGGAATTCGAGCGCCGCCTGGGCGGCCTCCGCCAGATCATGGCCGCCAAGAGCCTGGACGCCGTCATCCTCACCAGCTATCACGGCATCAAGTACTACTCCGACTTCCTGTACACCACGTTCGGCCGCAACTACGCCCTGGTGGTCACCGCCGACGACTCCGTCACCGTCACCGCCAACATCGATGCCGGCATGCCGTGGCGCACCTCCTACGGCGAAAACATCGTCTACACCGACTGGCGGCGGGACAACTTCTACTTCGGCCTGCAGGAGGCCCTGCGCCAGCGCGGTGTCAAGGCGTCCCGGATCGGCGTCGAGGACGACTTCCTCCCGGGCCTGACCCGCGAGAAGATCGCCGCAGCGTTCCCCGGCGCCACGCTCCTGGACGTGTCCCAGGACGCCATGCGCCAGCGCATGATCAAGTCCGCCGAGGAAATCGAGGTCATCAAGCACGGAGCCCGGATCGGCGACCTGGGCGGCGAGGCCATCCGCAACGCTATCCGCGAAGGCATCACCGAATACGAGGTCGCCCTGATCGGCACCGAGGCCATGGTGCACGAGATCGCCCGGACGTTCCCGCACCGCGAAGTCCGCGACACCTGGGTGTGGTTCCAGTCCGGCATCAACACGGACGGCGCCCACAACTGGGCCACCACCCGCAAGCTGCAGCAGGGCGACATCCTCTCACTCAACTGCTTCCCCATGACCTCCGGCTACTACACCGCCCTGGAGCGCACCCTCTTCCTGGGCCAGCCGGACGAGCGCTCCCTGGAACTGTGGAACATCAACGTCGAGGTCCACAAGCGCGGCCTGGAGCTCATCAAGCCCGGCGCCGTCTGCAAGGACATCGCCGCCGAGCTCAACGAGATCTACATCAGCCACGGCCTGCTGGCCAACCGAACCTTCGGCTACGGCCACTCCTTCGGCGTCCTCAGCCACTACTACGGCCGCGAAGCCGGCCTGGAACTGCGCGAGGACATCGACACCGTCCTGGAACCCGGCATGGTGGTCTCCATGGAGCCCATGATCACCGTGGCGGACGGCCAGCCGGGTGCCGGCGGCTACCGCGAGCACGACATCCTGGTCATCGGCGAGGACAACACGGTGGAGAACATCACCAAGTTCCCGTTCGGCCCCGAGCACAACATCGTCGAGGCATAAGCAGTGGAGGCATAAGCAACTGAACAGCCGGGGCGGCGCCGTGGACCACGGTGCCGCTTTCGGCGTCTACCCGACGATAGGGAAAGATGGTGTCCACCATGACTCCTGCAGCAACTCCCGACACCAACGGCACAGCCACCAGCGCCGGAAGCAACGGCGCGACGGACGCGAAAGGCGCCTCCGTCGTCGTCAATGCCATCGCCGTCCTGCGTACCTTCACCGCCGACGAACCCCTGCTGGGCGTCACGGAAATCGCCAACCGGGTGGGCATGCACAAGAGCAGCGTCTCCCGGATCCTGGCCACTTTCGAGCAGGAAAACCTGGTGGAGCGGGACCCCGAAACCAAACGGTTCCGGCTGGGCCTGGGCCTCATTGCCGTCGCCGGGCCGCTGCTGGCCGAAATGGAGGAGCGCCGCGTCGCGTACCCGGTGCTCCGGCAACTGGCCGAGCAGACCGGCGAAACCAGTGCGCTCATGATCTGGAGCGGCGACGAAGCCATGTGCGTGGAACAGATCGCCAGCCACCACCAGATCAAGCACACCACGCCGCTGGGCGCCCGGTACCGGGACGCCATGAGCGCCTCCGTCCAGGTGTTCCTCTCCACCCTTCCGGCCGAGCGGGTGCGGGAGCTGCTGCGGAGCGGAACCATCACCTTTCCAGGGCTGGACGACGCCGGGCTGGCGGCTTACGAAGCCCGGCTCCAGGATGTTGTTCGGCGGGGTTGGGCGGGCAACTACGGTGAATCGTCCATGGACGAAGTGGGCGTGGCAGCCCCGGTCCGCGACCACCGCGGCGATGTGGTGGCCGCCGTCCTGATTCCGGCGCCACGGTTCCGGGTGTCCAAGGAGCAGTTCGAGAGCCTGGGCGATGCGTGCGTTGCCGCCGCTGCCAAGGTGACCACCCGTTTGGGCGGGCGGCCCGCAAGCTGACGCCGGCCGGTCTGTACAACCAACACCGGCGCGCGGGAGACTGGCGCCATGCGCAAACTGGCCTTCGCCATGAACGTGAGCCTGGACGGCTATATCGCCGCGCCCGGCGGAGACCTCGGCTGGAGCGTGCCGAGCGATGAACTGTTCCAATGGTGGTCCGACCGGGTGGCGGCAACGGGCCTGTCCCTGTATGGACGCAAGCTGTGGGAGACGATGAGCCCCCACTGGCCCACCGCGGACCAGGAGCCCGGTGCCACGCCGGCGCAGATCGAGTTCGCCCGCCGCTGGCGGGACATGCCGAAGGTGGTGTTCTCCTCGAAGACCCGCGCGGTCAACTGGAATACCCGACTGGTCACCGGCGACGCGGTTCCGGAGATCGCGCGGCTCAAGGCGGAAGGCGGCGGCGCCATGGATGTCGGCGGCGCCACCCTCGCCGCGACGGCCATGCGGGCAGGGCTGATCGATGAGTACGTCATGGTCACCCACCCGGTCCTGGTGGGTGGTGGCACGCCCTTCTTTACGGCCCTGGACCATTGGGTGCAGCTGAGGCTGGTAGAGACCCGGGAGTTTCCCGACGGCGTGGTCCTAACGAGGTATGAAGTCCGGCGTTGAGGGGCGCCCTTCCAGCTGCCAGCCGCCTCGGCCTTGGCTTACAGGCCCGGTGAGCAGGAGCCCCGGCCCAGGGCTGCCAGACCTGTGAGGTCCCCGCCGGCATAGGCGTAGACCCCGTAGCCGGCTTCGGGGTACATCAGCTGGGTGGGATCATCAACGTGTTCCAGCCCCACCAGGTGGGCCAATTCATGGGCGATGACTGCAGGTTGCAGGGCCGGTCCCTCAACTGCGGCATGCTCTGACAAAAGAGGGGCGTTCAGGACCACCTGGCCGGTGACATAAACGTACGGGTCCTTGGTGCCGGGCGTGGCTGCCCAGCTGCCTGCGTAGCCGAAAGCATCCCTGGTCCCGCCCCCTTCCTCAACCTGCCGGAGGGACGGGCTCTCCTCCACGGTGGACCAGACCACCAGGACGGGCGCCCAGCGGTCGCCGTAGCTGTCCGGCTGGTACATGGGCCGCTCGTTGGACGGTGCCTCCAAGGTACCGCCGTCGTTGACGAACTGCAGGCCGGTGACCCGGGAGAGTTCGGCGAAGCCTGCGGTGACCATCTCTTGGCCGCCGTCCGGGGCATTGGCCGCCCGCATGACGTAATGGATGGGCCGGCAGGGGTCGTACGCCACCAGGGCCTGTTCCACTTCCTTCACGCCGAGGAACGCGTATGAGTCCACGTGGGCCGGGAGGGGCGCCGGTGTGCCGAGCGGTGCCGGCTTTGATTCCCGCCCCGGTGTCGGACTGGTTTTGGCATGGGAGGCAGGTGCCGGCGTCACGGTTGGTGCGGGCGCCGCGTCGTCACGGACGCCAGGGCCCGGAGAAGCGGCAGGAGCGGCCGCCGCTGCCGGCCCCTGCGGTGCGGGGAGGCCCGGAAGATTGCCGTGGGCAGGGGCGGCAAGCGGCCATCCGGCGGGTTGTCCCCCTGCAGCATAGGCCTGGATGGCAAGGACGATCGCCGCCGCGGCGAGGGCGCCGGCCATCAGTCCGCCTGACCGCTTCCTGGCAGGCCGGGGCTGGCTGCGCGGCTGACCCAGCGGCGCGCCCGGGTACTCCCGGATCTGGCCGTAGGCGGGTCGCCGCGAGACGGGTTCCGCCGGGGCGTCCGGATCCGCAAGCCCGGGATGCGCAGGTTCCGGGCGCGCAGTCTGCGGGCGTTCGGGTTCCGGTTTCGCAGCGTCCGGACGTTCTGTTTCCTGGCGTTCTGTTTCCGGGCGCGCAGGTTCCGCTGGTGATGACATGTTTTCCCCCAAAAAAGTGGGCACGCCTGCCGGCATGCACCCTGACACGATAGCTGACGCGGGACCCGGATTCCGGGGTTCCCGGGAAAATCCCGCCGGCCGGGATGCAGGCGGGGGAATTCCTAGGGCAGCCCCGCCATCCGGGCAGCGAGGTGCAACGCGGCCAGCCGCCCCGTCCCGCGGGGATCGCCACCGCACAGCTCGAATATCCGCTGCAGCCGGTGGTGCATGGACTGCCGTTCCAAATGCAGTTCGCGCGCCGATTGCGCGGTATTGCAGCCCGAGTCCAGCCACACCTGCAAAGTCTCCAGCAGCTGGGACTGCCGCTGCGCGTCATGCTCCAGGACCGCCCGCAACTGCCGGTGCACGAACGCCTCCCGCGCCGAAGCATCCAGGCAGGTCAGGGACAGGCTTTCGACGGCGGCGTCCTCCGCATCCACCACCACCAGGCCGCGGGCCGGATACTGCCGGCGCGCCGACGCGTTCCGCCGGCGGATCTGGCGCACTTCCAAGGCCCGCCGCGCCTCCGCCAGCGACCAGGAAGCATCCGCCACCCCGCCCGCCAGGGGCCCCACGGCAATCACGGCATCGGGGTCCCCCGCCAGGCCCTTCAGCGCTTCCAGCAGTTGCCGCCGCTCCCCGGCGGTATCGGTGCAGGGCAGGCCGATCATCACCACCAGCTCGGCGTCATCCAGGTATGCGGCACAGGGAATCCGCCGTGAGCTCAGGAAGGTTTCGACGGCGCCGCGCACCTCCTGCGGTGACGCCGCGTGGATTGCAGCCACCACCGCCGGGGAATCCGTGGGGAAGCCCGCACCGGGGGCCAGCTGCTCAAGCCGCCACTCCGGGGCTGCATTCAGCACGGCCCGCATCAGTTCCGCGCCGGCCAGGGCGTGCAGCCCGGGGGGAGTATGCTGCAGCAGTGCCAGCCCGAGGATGTCCACGGAGCGTTCCCCGGCCACCTGCGCCAATGCCACGTCCGCGGCGGCCGGCACCCGCACCTCAAGCCGGCCCATCAGGACGCCGCGTACGGGAATGTCCACGGTGACCGCCGTCCCGCCCGGCCGCCCGTCCCCGCCGCCATGTCCGCCACGGGGGGCGTGGGGGCCTGGCCCGGCGTCGTCGTCGTCCGCTGGTCCGTCCCCGGCCTCCGCGTCCACCCCGCTGCTCCACCCCTCGGGGACGGCGCTGCCCATGGTCACTCCCCACGGGGAAGTGAGCTGCACGGCGGAACCCGTGATGCCCGCCAGCACGCCCAGGATCTTGTCCAGCGAAGCCCCGTGGGCCAGCTCCGCTGCCATGGCGCGTGTGGCGGCGTCGGCCTGCTGCAGGTGCCCCACGGACTCGCTGACCAGCATGGAGTTGATGGCCTGCATGACGCCCACAAAAGGCACCACCTTGCGCAGCTCCACCACCGGAAGGCCGTATTCCTCGGCTTTTTGCAACATGTCGGCGGGGATTTCGGGCAGGGCTCCGCCCGTTTCGATGGCCAGCGCCGCAATGCCACGCTGGGCGAGTTCACGGACGTAGTCTTCGCGTTTGGCGGGGGTGGCCGTGGCCAGGGTGATCCCGCCGCAGAGCAGCAGCTCGCCGCCGCGGAGCAGGGGAGCGATGTCCAGGACTTCGCTGGAGTGGACCCAGCGGACCGGCTGCGCATCCGCCACTACGCCGCGCGGATGGACAAGCGGATCGGCGGCGGCGAGGGCGGGATGGGCGAGTATTTCACCAAGAAACACAGACACGACATTCCGTAACGTAGTAGGGGAATCTGTTCGACAGATTGTATCTTGTTGCTTGTGATGGGGGCCACATAGCCTTTGAGTACTTATCCACCTCACGGAGGCCCCCATGCAAGAAAAGCTTTCACCAGCAACGCACGGGCATGCTGCCCAGGCCGGCCAGGACCACAACGCCGTGGACCACGAAGCCTGGCTCCAGCCCATCCCCGAATCAGCACGCACACGCAAGGTATCCGGCCAGTTCTGGATCTGGGCGGGCGCCAACCTGGCCCCGATCAACTGGGTGCTGGGGGCACTCGGCATCCAGCTGGGACTCGGACTGGCGGACACCATCACCGTCCTGGTCCTGGGCAACCTGATCGGCATGCTCCTCTTTGGCTGCTTCGTCCTCCTGGGCCAAAAGACCGGGGCCACGGGCATGGTCCTGGCCCGGGCCGCCTTCGGCCGCCGCGGCAACTACCTGCCGGCCGCCATCCAGGCCCTGCTGGTCATCGGCTGGTGCGCAGTGAACACCTGGATCATCCTGGACCTGGTCATGGCACTCTTCGGAACGCTCGGCTGGGTTGACCCGGAAGCCCCCAACTACGCCTGGAAGATCGGCGTCGCCACCCTCATCATGGGCCTCCAGGTGGCCATCGCCTGGTTCGGCTACAAAGCCATCGCGGCTTTCGAAAAATGGACCGTCCCACCCACCATCCTCATCCTGGCCGTCATGTCAGCCGTCGCCTGGTTCGGCATGGACATCAACTGGGGCTACGCCGGACCTGCCGGGCACATCCTGGAAGGCTCCGAACGGATTGCGGCCATGAGTGCCGTCATGACCGCCATCGGCATCGGCTGGGGCATCACCTGGTTCACCTACGCCGCCGACTACTCCCGGTTCGTTAGCACCACCGTCCCCAAGAAGAAGGTCTACCTCGCCTCGGTGCTGGGCCAGTTCATCCCGGTGGTCTGGCTCGGCGTCCTGGGCGCCAGCCTTGCCACCAACAGCGGGGAGATCGATCCCGGCAAGCTGATCGTCCTGAACTTCGGCGCCATGGCGCTCCCTGTACTGCTGATGGTGCTCCACGGCCCCATCGCCACCAACATCCTGAACATCTACACCTTCTCGGTGGCCACCCAAGCCCTGGACATCTCCATCAGCCGCCGCAAACTCAACCTGTTCGTCGGCGTCTTCTCGCTCGCCGCCGTCGTCTTCTTCATCTTCCAGGAGGACTTCGCCGCGGTGCTGGACGCCTGGCTGATCGGCCTGGTGGCCTGGGTGGCAGCCTGGGGCGGCATCATGCTGGTGCATTACTTCTGGCTGGAGAAGCGCTGGCCCGGAGAGCCCGAGCGGCTGTTCGACGCGGTCGGAACCAAGCGGCTGCCCGGCGTCAACTGGGCCGGGGTCGTCTCCCTGGCGGCCGGCATCTTCGCCACCTGGCTGTTCATGTACGGCCTGATCCCCATCATGCAGGGCCCCATCGCCGTCGCCCTGGGCGGCTGGGACCTGTCCTGGCTGGCCGGCGGACTGACCAGCGCCGGGGTGTACGCCATCCTGGGCCCGCGGCAGCACGTCCGCTACCTGGCGCTGGCGCCCCGGTCCGCCACCGTTGATACCGCCCCCGGAGCAGAAGGCAAGGAAGCGGACACCGCCCCTGCCCTTCCCGCCCGCTAAGCGGCACAGCTTCCCCTCCACAAACCTGGCGGGCGCTTTGCGCCCGCCAGAAAGGATTTCCCGTGAACCAGCCCGCCATCGCGGATGCCCTGCACCCGATCACCTGGCCCGACGGCGCCACAGCTGCAGCCTCCTTCACCTTCGATGTGGACGCCGAGTCCTGCACCATCGCCCACGACCCCGCCAGCACCCGGCGCATGTCGCTGATGACCCACCAGTCCTACGGGCCCAAAGTCGCCGTACCGCGGCTCCTGCAAATCCTTGAGCGCCAGGACATCACAGCCACCTTCTTCATCCCCGGCTTCACGGCCGAGTCATACCCGGACGTGGTCCGGCGGATCGTCGACGGCGGGCACGAGGTGGCGCACCACGGCTACCTCCACGAACCCATGCAGGGCATCGACGCCGCCACCGAAGCGTCCTACCTCGACCGCGGGCTGGAGGCCCTGGCCAAGGTGGCCGGAGTACGGCCGGTGGGCTACCGGGCGCCGTGGTGGGAGCTGAACTGGCACTCCCCGGGCCTCCTTGCGGACCGCGGCTTCCTCTACGATTCCAGCCTGCTCGACGGCGACGCCCCCTACCGCTTCGCCGTCGCCGCCGACGATCCCCGGGACATCGTGGAGATCCCCGTGGACTGGACCCTGGACGACTGGGAACAGTACGCGTTTTACCCCGGAGTGACCGGCAGCGGTGTGATCGAGAGCCCGGCCAAGGTCCTGGAAATGTGGACGCTCGAGGCCGAGGCCCACTACTCCCAGGGCAGCTGCTTCGTCCTGACCAACCACCCGTTCATCTCCGGCCGCCCTTCCAAGGCCGTTGCGCTGGAGCAACTGATCGAGCGGGTGAAGGGCATGGACGGCATGTGGGTCACCACGATGGAGCAGATTGCGCGCCACACCAAGTCCACGGTGTCCGAGGTCCACACCCACGCGCGGATTGACGTGCCGGTATTCCCGGGCGCGGGTGCGCAGTTTGAGCCGGCCGTGGTGCGGCAGGGGGTGCTGGCCTAAAGTTGGGCTGATGGGGCCGGCGCCGCCGGCCCAACGTTGGCCGGAAGGAGCGCCCGCATGGACCCCATGGACAGCCTTCAGGACGGCATCGGGCAGGAGTTGGCCTGGCAGGTCCCGCTCTACGAACAGCTCCACCGGAACCCGGAGCTGGGGCTTGCCGAACACGAAACGTCCGCCGCGGCAGCGGACAACCTGGCCGGCTGGGGCTTTGACGTCCGGCACTTCGGCGGAACCGGCGTCGTTGGCGTTCTTGCCAACGGCGCCGGTCCTTGCGTGCTGGCGCGGGCGGACATGGATGCCCTTCCCGTCACCGAGGCCACAGGGGCAGGCTACGCCTCCACCATCCCGGGCGTGATGCACGCCTGCGCGCACGACATGCACGTGGTGGCACTGCTCGGCGCGGCAAAATACCTCGCCGAACACCGGGACGCCTGGCAGGGCACCTATATTGCCCTGTTCCAGCCGGCCGAGGAAACGGCGGCGGGATCCCAGGCAATGCTCGACGACGGCCTGGCCGCCGGAATCCCACGGCCGGACATTGCGCTGGCCCAGCACGTCATGCCCACCGAGGCAGACACCATCGGCACCACTGCCGGCCCGGTGCTGTCAGCCGGTGACTCGATCCGGATCACCGTCCACGGCCGGGGCGCCCACGGTTCCATGCCGCACAAGTCGGTCGATCCGGTGGTCCTGGCAGCCTCGATCGTCCTCCGGCTGCAAACCGTAGTGTCCCGGGAAACGACGCCGGGGGAGTTCGCGGTGCTGACCGTTGGCTCGGTGAACGCCGGAGCAACAGCCAACATCATTCCGGACCGGGCCGAGCTGCTGCTCAACCTGCGGACCTACAGCATTGCCACCCGCAGCCAGATGATTGCCGCCATCGAGAGGATCGTGCGGGGCGAGTGCGCCGCCGCAGGTTCCCCGCAGGAGCCGGAGTTCCAGTACTACGACCAATACCCGCTGACCAGCAACGATCCCGATGCCAACGCCAGGGTCACCGCAGCCTTCACCAGGTCCTTCGGGGCGGATGCCGTCTACCGCACCGCCCCGCAGACGGCGTCAGAGGATTTCAGCCGCGTCCCGGACGCTTTCGGGATCCCGTACGTGTACTGGGTGGTCGGCTCAGTACCCCGGGACGTTTACCGCCGCGCCGTTGAAGCGGGGACTGTGGACACGGATATCCCGGCCAACCACTCGCCGTTCTTCCTGCCGGCCGTGGACCCCACCCTGCGAGTGGCCACCCAGGCCCAGGCGGTCGCGTCCCTGGCTTATCTGGGCACCGGCGCCGGCACTGACGCCGCTTAGCCCTTCGCCGCCATCAGCGACTTCATCTGTTCCGCCGCATCACTGCCAGGGGCCGGGGTGTACACCACGATGTGCAGGTCCGGACGGTCGGAGGGGGACACCTGGTGGTGCTCCAGTTGCAGCACTCCCACCGCCGGGTGGTGGAACAGGCGCTCGCGGGATTCAAACCCCAGGATGTCGTAAAGGTCCCAGCCCTGCCGGAATTCGGGGCTTGCTTCCTTGAGTCGCTCCACCTGGTACTGGATGTCCGGGTCACCCAGCCGCTGCCCGGTTTCCGCCCGGAACTCGGCAAGGAACCTCTTGCTGGTGGTCTCCCAGTCCGGCAGCAGGTCCCGCACGTAGGGATCGGTGAACACCAGCCACAGCAGGTTGCGGTCCGCCGGCGCCACCGTGGCGATGTTGGGGTACAGCGCCGCATACGCCTTGTTCCAGCCGGCCACCCGCCAGTCCGGAAACAGCGCAAAGGACGGATTGGGATCCAGCGCATCCATCAGCCGCTGGATATGGGGCGGGGCGGTATCCGCGGCCGGGCCAGCAGGGGCTGCGGACGCATACCCGCCAAGGGACAGCACGTAGCCCAGGCCCGTCCCCGACAGATGCAGGGCACGGCTCACGGCTTCCAGGACCTGCCGGGACGGACTGATGTCCCGTCCCTGCTCAAGCCAGGTGTACCAGGTGACGCTGACCCCGGACAGGAACGCCACCTCCTCGCGGCGCAGCCCGCGGTCCCGCGCCCGGCCAATCGGCGGCAGGCCGTAGTCGGCGCGCAGCGCCTGGTCGCGCCGGGCCCGCAGGAACAGGCCAAGTTCTTTTCGGCGTCCGGGATCACTCACCGGAAAATACTATTACTCTGGTACTCCCACTACTAGTAGCAGCGCTGTCTTCCGTCCGCGTCGCCAAGGCAAGAGGATGGTAAGCATGCCTGCACTCCGCTCTAAAACAGTCACCCACGGCCGCAACATGGCCGGCGCCCGCGCACTGCTGCGCGCTTCCGGCGTCGCCAATTCCGATATCGGCAAGCCGATCATCGCCGTGGCCAACTCCTTCACCGAGTTCGTTCCCGGCCACACCCACCTCGCGCCCGTGGGCAGGATCGTCTCCGACGCGATCCTCGCCGCCGGCGCCGTGCCGCGCGAGTTCAACACCATTGCCGTGGATGACGGCATCGCCATGGGCCACAGCGGCATGCTGTACTCGCTGCCGTCCCGCGACCTCATCGCCGACTCCGTGGAATACATGGTCAACGCCCACTGCGCCGACGCCCTGGTGTGCATCTCCAACTGCGACAAGATCACCCCCGGCATGCTCATGGCAGCACTGCGTCTGAACATCCCCGTGGTCTTCGTCTCCGGCGGCCCCATGGAGGCCGGCCGCGTTACCCTGACCGACGGCTCCGTCCGTTCCCTGGACCTGGTGAACGCGATTGCCGACGCCGTGGACGAGTCCATCTCCGATGCCGACATCAACCTCATCGAAGAGAACGCGTGCCCCACCTGCGGTTCCTGCTCCGGCATGTTCACCGCCAACTCCATGAACTGCCTCACCGAGGCCATCGGCCTGTCCCTGCCGGGCAACGGCTCCGTGCTGGCCACGCACACCGCCCGCAAGGCGCTGTACGAGAAGGCCGGCGCCACCGTCGTCGAGCTGGTGAAGCGGTATTA
Organism: Pseudarthrobacter sp. fls2-241-R2A-127; assembly: GCF_030209355.1. GTDB lineage: Bacteria > Actinomycetota > Actinomycetes > Actinomycetales > Micrococcaceae > Arthrobacter. The sequence continues at coordinate 69,842 of NZ_JARVSF010000006.1, read as the reverse complement.
CGACGGCGACGACGACTCCGTGCTGCCCCGCTCCATCGCCACCGCGAAGGCCTTCGACAACGCCATGGCCCTGGACATTTCCATGGGCGGCTCCACCAACACCATCCTGCACCTGCTGGCCGCAGCCCAGGAGGCCGGCGTGGACTACGGCCTGGCCGAGATGGACGCCAAGTCCCGCCAGGTTCCCTGCCTGGCCAAGGTGGCCCCGAACGTCGCCAAGGACAAGACCTACTACATGGAGGACGTGCACCGCGCAGGCGGCATCCCGGCCCTGCTGGGCGAGCTGAACCGCGGAGGCCTCCTGCACAAGGACGTCCACTCCGTGCACTCCAATGACCTGGACGGCTGGCTGGATGACTGGGACGTCCGCGGCGGCAAGGCCACCGAAGAAGCCAAAGCGCTCTGGCACGCGGCCCCCGGGGGCGTCCGCTCCTCCACCGCGTTCTCCCAGTCGAACGAGTGGACCTCGCTGGACACCGACGCGGAGGGTGGCTGCATCCGCTCCGTGGAGCACGCTTACTCCAAGGACGGCGGCCTGGCCGTGCTGCGCGGCAACGTCGCAGTGGACGGTGCCGTGGTGAAGACCGCCGGTGTGGATGAGTCCATCTGGACCTTCTCCGGCCCCGCCGTGGTCTGCGAATCCCAGGACGAGGCCGTGGAGAAGATCCTGAACAAGCAGATCAAGGAAGGCGACGTGGTGGTCATCCGCTACGAAGGCCCCAAGGGCGGTCCGGGAATGCAGGAAATGCTCTACCCCACGTCCTTCCTCAAGGGCCGCGGCCTGGGCAAGAAGTGCGCCCTGATCACGGACGGCCGCTTCTCCGGCGGCACCTCGGGCCTGTCCATCGGCCACATCTCCCCGGAGGCTGCCTCCGGCGGAACGATCGCGCTGGTTGAAGACGGCGACATCATCAGCATCAATATCAGCCAGCGGTCCCTGCAACTGGAAGTCAGCGATGAATTGCTGGCCGACCGCCGGGAGAAGCTGCTGGTCAACGGCGGGTACAAGCCCAAGGACCGGGACCGCCAGGTGTCCGCGGCCCTGCGCGCCTACGCCGCCATGGCCACCTCGGCGGACAAGGGCGCCGTCCGGGACGTGTCGCTGCTGGAGCGCTAAGCCGGCTTCCCGGCGGGGGAGGGGCAGGCCAAAGGACCCTCCTCCGCCGGGGCCCGCCGCGCCACACTGAAAGGGTCAGCGTCAGGCCCCAGGAGGTTGTGGTGCGCAAGTTACCGGCAGTGCTTGCTGCGGCCGCCCTTGCCCTTGCAGGATGTGCGCCGCAGCCGGCAAACCCACCACCCGCCCCGTCGGTTTCCAGTCCCGGCAGCACCTCCGCTGCGGTGACGGGCACGCCGTCCGCGCCTCCGCCGTCGAACAGTTCTCCGCCGGTTGGGCCTGGCACCGGCGCGGCCACCACGGCGCCGGCAGCGTGGACCACGTTCACGACGACGGACGGCACCATGGCGTTTGACCTCCCCGCCGCCTGGCAGGTCAAGGACCCTGCGGGCGAACTGGCCGAGGGCGGTGGGGCGTTCGCCGAGGTAAGGAACCAGGCCGGAAAAGTGATGGCAACGCTTCGGACCAACATGGCCACCGGATCCACCTGCACCGAGCGGTACCCGTACAGCGTCCTGGACAGCGCTGACCTTCCGGCACTGGTCCAGGGCGGGGTGGTGCCGCAGTTCCTTTTCGAGACGCGCGGGAACACCGCAACCCCGGGGCCGCCCAATACCCCGGCGGCCGGCTACGGCATCACCTCCGGCCCGGTGCCGGCCGGCGCCGATGCCTGCCCCATCTTCCAGTTCTTCCGGTGGCCGCCGAACGCCGCCATGTTCGGGGCTTCCTACGACCCCGCCAACAACGCAACCCCCGGCGACCCGTCGCTGCCCTACCTCGAGCGCGCACGCGCCTACCGGGACACAGCCGAATACGCGGACATCCGGCGGATGATCACCTCACTGCGGCCGGTCCACCGCTAGCCCGACGATGCGGGCCGGAGCCTGCCCGCACAATCGGGCACAAGGCCCCTCCCGCCGCAGTGCCCCTCCGGTACCCTCTTTTACATGGTGCGGAAACAGGTGGACTACGGTGCAGAGGGCATCCTGCTTGCCGGGGCCGGCCGGGCCATCCTGCTGCAGCTTGCCAATCCCGCCATCGGCCGCGGAGTAGCCGCACACAGCACTTTCACCCAGCGCCCCGTGAACCGGCTCAAAGGCACGCTCACCTACGTCTACGGCATCGTTTATGGAACCGAGGGACAGGTCACGGAGGTCCGCCGGAGGGTCAACCAGGCGCATGTGCCGGTCCGCCGCACTCCGGATGAATCCTCTGCCGGCTACAACGCCTACGATCCCTCGCTGCAGCTCTGGGTGGCGGCAACGCTCTACGACACCGCGCTGACCATTATCGAGAAGATCCAGGGCCCGCTCGCCGACGATGCTGCCGACGCCATGTACCAGGACTACGCACGCATCGGCACCGCACTGCAGCTTCCACCGGACATGTGGCCGAAGGACCGGGCGGCTTTCGCCCGATATTGGGAGGAACAGCTGTCCTCCCTCCATGCCGAGGACGAAGGCGTCCGTGTGGGACGCGGCCTGCTGTTCCCGGAGCATGCGGCCCTCTGGTACCGCGCCATCATGCCGGCCGCCAGGTTCCTCACCGCCGGGCTCCTCCCCGACCAGGTGCGGAAGGATTTCGGCCTTCCCTGGAGCGACCGCCACCAGCGCCGGTACGACCGCACCTGGCGGATCCTCGCCGTGGCCTACCCCGTTCTGCCGCGGCGCATCAGGCACTGGTTCAAGGACTACTGCCTGGGCGAGCTCGAGAAGGACCTGCAAAGGAATGGCCGGTCCCGCGAGCGCCAGGGAACCGGTGCGTAGTTCCACCTCCGTCGAGCAGCGGATCGATGATTACGCCCGCCGGTTCCTCGCCACCGCCCCCGGCCGTGGCGCCAAGGCACGGCTCACCGAATTCGTTGTCTTTGGCCTCAAACAAGGCTGGGCCTGCATTTTCGGAGCCGCGCTGCTGGCCGTGCTCCTGGCGGCCAAGCTGTGGTATCCGGACACGGCAGCGCTGGCGCGGAACGATCTCCTGACCCTCGCCGCGGTGGTCATCCAGGTGCTGATGGTCGTGTTCAAACTGGAAACCCTGAAGGAACTGCGCGTGATCGTGCTGTTCCACCTGGTGGGCACGGTCATGGAACTGTTCAAGACGGACATGGGCTCCTGGTCCTACGACGCAGAGGGCTTTCTCCGGGTCGGCGCGGTGCCGCTCTTCAGCGGCTTCATGTACGCCGCGGTGGGCTCGTACATGGTCCGCGTCTACCGGCTCTTCGACCTCAGGTTCGCTGCCTACCCGCGGCGCTGGATCACCGCCATCCTGGGCGGCGCCATTTACGCCAACTTCTTCACCCACCACTACATCTGGGACCTGCGCTGGGTGCTGCTGGCCGCCGTCGTCATTGTCTACGGCCGCTGCGTGATGCACTTCCGCGTCTTCCGCCGGGAATTCCGGATGCCCTTGGTGGTTTCGTTCCTGCTGGTGGCCCTGTTCATCTGGATCGCCGAGAATATCGCCACCTGGTCCGGGGCCTGGCTCTACCCCAGCCAGGTCGGCGGCTGGCACCCGGTGGGCCTGGAGAAACTCGTGGCCTGGTTCCTGCTGATGCTCATCTCCGTGGTGCTGGTGGCCTGGGTTTACAAGCCGCGGCCGCCGGAAATGGACAACGGACAACTCCGGCACGTTCCGTCGGCAGCGCTGCCGCGGTAAGGGGGGTCTGCCAAGACCCGTTTCATCAGGGCCCTCGCTACGGCGCCGGGACCGCGCTTTGATGGACAGCATGCCCCACGAAACAACTGCCAGCAGCACCAGCCGGCCGCAGGAAACCCGCGGCCGTGAGCATCACCCGGCACACTGGGGAGGCGTCTTTGCGATGTCGCTGTGCGTCTTCGCCCTGATCGCTTCCGAATTCATGCCCGTCAGCCTCCTCACGCCCATGGCCGCCGAGCTCCGGGTCTCCGAGGGAATGGTGGGGCAGGGCATCGCAATCTCCGGCCTGTTCGCGGTCCTGACCAGCCTGTCCGTGTCCACGCTGGCAGGCAGCCTGAACCGTAAGACGCTCCTGCTCGGACTCACGGCGCTGATGGCGGTCTCCGGCGCCCTGGTGGCCATGGCGCCGGGCTACCTGCTCTTCATGGTGGGCCGGGCGCTGATCGGCGTGGTGATCGGGGGATTCTGGTCCCTGTCCGCCGCCAGCGCCATGCGGCTGGTGCCGGCCCACCAGGTGGCCCGCGCCTTGGCCATCTTCAATGGCGGCAACGCGCTTGCCACGGTCCTGGCCGCTCCGCTGGGAAGCTACCTGGGCGCCGTCGTGGGCTGGCGCGCAGCCTTCTTTTGCCTGGTTCCGCTGGCCGCGGTGGCCTTGGTGTGGCAGTGGATTGCCCTCCCGTCCATGACGGTGGACAAGCCGCGGGAGTCCGGCAGCGTGCTGGCCATCTTCGCCGCGTTCAGGAACCGGACGGTGGCCTGGGGCATGGCCGCCTGTGGTTCCTTCTTCATGGGTCAGTTCGTCCTGTTCACCTACATCCGCCCGTTCCTGGAACGGGTGACTCGTGTTGATGCGGCCACGGTGTCCCTGGTCCTGCTGGTGATAGGCGTGGCAGGATTCGCGGGCACCATGCTGATCGGCCGGTTCCTGAGCAAAGGGCTCTACCGTACGCTCGCCATCCTTCCCGCGCTCATGGCCGTCATTGCGGCACTGCTCGTTCCGGCCGGGAGCTGGATTGCCGCCGTGGTGGTTCTCCTGGGCCTGTGGGGCCTGCTGTCCACGGCCGCGCCGGTGGGCTGGTGGAGCTGGATCGCCGAGGCCATGCCGCACGATGCCGAGGGCGGCGGCGGCCTGATGGTGGCCGTGGTACAGACCTCGATCGCCATCGGCTCAACGTTGGGCGGTGTGCTGTTCGACTCCGCCGGTTACGGCGGCACCTTCCTTGCGAGCGCAGCGGTTCTCTTGGCCGCCGGCGTCCTGGCGTTCGTGACAGCCCGGGCCACTCGCCGGTCGGCGTGACCAACAGATTTCCAGTTAACCGAATCAACAGGAGGAGACCATGAAGTTCACCAAGAGCGGCGGCCGGACCGGCGCGGGGCCCAAGGACTGGTTCACCGGGACAGTGCAGATCGACGGGATCCGGAACCCCGATGGGGAGTCGGCCATTGGGTGTGCCCACGTCAGGTTCGCGCCGGGCGCCCGCACCGCCTGGCACCACCATCCCAAGGGCCAGACCCTCTACGTCACGGACGGCATCGGGCTGGTGGCCCGGCGCGGCGGAACGGTCCAGGAGATCCGTCCGGGCGACGTGGTCTACATCGAGCCCGGCGAGGAACACTGGCACGGCGCCACCCCGGAGCGGTTCATGGCGCACATCGCCATGCAGGAAGCCGACGCGGACGGCCAGGTGGTCACCTGGCTCGATCACGTCACCGACGAAGAGTACGGGGCTTAGTCCCTGGTCCCGGCACGGGAGAGCGGACGACGCCGGATCAGTCCGCCGTCGTCCGCTCTCCTGCTCGCGGGGGAGGGTCAGTCGTCGTAGGTGTTGGCGATGTAGACATCGCACGGGGCGTTGTGCGCCACGCTGTTGGCGACGCTGCCCAAGAGCCGGCCGATGCCGCGCATGCGGCGGTTGCCCACCACGATCAGCCGGGCGTCCAGGCGGATGGCTTCCTTGATCAGGGAGTCGGCGGGCTTGCCGCGGGCAGCGAAGTGGGTGACTTCCACCCCCGGACGTGACCCAACCAGGGATTTGGCCACGAGCTCCGAGCTGTCCGCGTTGGAGATCCGGACCTTGTCCGAGCCCACGCCGAACGTTTCGGCGCTCTCGGTTTCAAATGCTGTCACCACATGCAGGGATGCTCCCAGCGATTCCGCCAGGCCCAGGGCAACTTCGGCTGCCTTCCGTGCCGATGCGCTGGCATCCACACCTACTACGACTACTCCACTCATGCGTTGGGGTCCTTCCCTCGTGCCGACGTAATTCGTCCACCTGCCAGTCTAGGGAATCCGCCGTGGGGACGCCCGTCAGTGCATCCTTCCGGAACACGGTCCAGATCCGGAGGAGGAACCGCAACCGGCGTTCACGGGACTGGACCGGCCCTCAGGATGCGGCTCCGGGCCCCTTGCCGCGCCCGAACAGGGTGTTGCCGATGCGGGTGAGCAGATTCGGTTCCCTGCCCGGATCGATGACGGTGGCCGTGGCGGAGAAGTCCGTTCCCCAGTCGGCCACCGGGTAGCGCCTGTTGTTCCAGTCGACCGATCCGGAGCCGGGGTGGTAAAGCGGCGGCTCCACGGCTTCCGCACTAAAGATGTCCCACATCCAGCCGGGGATCCGGTCCGCTGTCCGGGGGTAGGCGAGGAGTTGCCGGGCCCAGAGCGCGGCATTGGCCGGCTCCGCACCGGGGTACCAGCGGCCGTCGTCCAGTTTCTTGAGAATTTCCTCATCAAAAAGTTTGAGGGTTCCGGCGCGGTCCGGGTACACGTGCACTTCCGCCGTGGTCCAGGTGCCGCAGCCGGGCTCGTAGGCGCGGCTCCGGTGTTCATCCAGCCATACGATCAATCCCTCGTAGGAGAACTCTTCCTTCCGGTCCTCAAGATCGCGGAGCGGGCCGCCGCCAGCCGGGCGGAGGTAACCGTGGCCCAATGTACTCGATCCCCGGTGGACCGGGACCTGCACCACCTCCCGCGCGCCGCGGGCAAACCCGGCAGGTCCAAAGGCCTCGCGGGTGAGCAACTCGAGCCCCTCGGTTACGAAGGGGTCAGAACGGAGATCATGCACGGGGCGGTACCCACTTTCCTGGTGAGGTGTACTGGCCGGTCAGGCCCGCACGTGGCCTTGCGCGGTGTCGGCGATGTTCTCGGTGACCGCCCAGGACGCGAGGAGCTTGAGGGCTTCCTCGGAGGGGCTGCCAGGGGTGGCGGGATACACGGTGAGGGTATGTCCGGGGTCCTCCTCCAGCCCCAGCACCTGGTAGTTCAACTCCAGGAGCCCCACCACCGGGTGCTGGAAAAACTTGGTGCCCGCGTAGTGGCGCCGGACGTTGTGCGCGGCCCACAGGGTGCGGAATTCGTCGCTGCGCATGGACAGTTCACCGATGAGTTCGGCGATGCCCTTGTCATGGGGGCTGCGGCCGGCCTCGCGGCGGAGGATGGCCACGTTGGTGTTGGCTGCCCGGTCCCAGTCGGTGTAGAAATTGCGGGCGCGCGGGTCCAGGAAGATGAACCGGGAGTGGTTTGCCGGCCGCGACGGGGTGCGGTACATGTCTGAATAAAGGGCGTAGCCCAGGGTGTTGGCAGCCACTATGTCCAGGCGGTTGTTGCCAATGAAGGCAGGTGCGCCCGTGATGGCGTCCAGGAGGAACTGCAGTTCCGGCCGCACCGCCGCGGACACGGAACCACCGGCGCTCGCAGCCCGCTTGCGTCCGGAGGTGTTGGCCGCCCGGGCGAGATCGTAGAGGTGGTCGTGTTCGGCCCGGTCCAGTTCCAGGGCACCGGCAATGGCATCCAGGACGCTGTCCGAGACGCCGCTGAGGTTGCCCCGTTCCAGGCGCGTGTAATAGTCCACGCTGACCCCCGCCAGGCGGGCCACCTCCTCGCGCCGCAGTCCCGGGACCCGGCGCCGGCCGCCATACGGTTCGATGCCTGCCTGCTCGGGGGTGATGCGTCCGCGGCGGGAGGAGAGGAACTGCCGTACCTCGGCTCGGTTATCCATAGGGTCCACGTTACGACGAACGGCATAACGCCAAGGAGGTTCTGCCAGAACCAGTTTCAGCAAGGCCCTCGCCAACGGCCCACGGCAGGGCTTTGATGGGACTATCCGCTTTCAGCCTTTCACCGTTTGGAGGACCACAGCATGCGCGCAACCATCATGCACGCCCCCGGAGACGTCCGGGTCGAGGACCGTGACAAGCCAGCCATCCAGCGGCCCACGGACGCTGTCATCAAGCTCGTGGCCGCCTGCGTGTGCGGATCCGATTTGTGGCCCTACCGCGGCGCTGACAAGCTGGCCCGGCCCCAGCCCATGGGCCACGAATACGTGGGCATCGTCGAAGAAATCGGCGCCGACGTGAAGAACGTCCAGCCCGGCCAGTTCGTGGTGGGTTCCTTCATCGCCTCCGACAACACCTGTGAGATTTGCCGCTCCGGCTACCAAAGCGGCTGCGTCCACCGCCAGGGCGTGGGCGGTGCCCAGGCCGAATACCTGCGCGTCCCGCTGGCGGACGGCACGCTGGTGGCCGCCCCGGAAATGCCCGACCACGAAAAGATTCCGTCCCTGCTTGCCGCCTCCGATGTCCTGGGCACCGGATGGTTCGCCGCAAAGGCTGCCGAGGTGGGCCCTGGCAAGACCGTAGCGGTGGTGGGCGACGGCGCCGTGGGGCTTTTGGGGGTCCTCGCAGCACAGCGGATGGGCGCCGAAAGGATCATCGCCATGTCCCGCCATGTCAACCGGCAGGCACTGGCACGTGAGTTTGGTGCCACGGACATTGTGGCGGAGCGCGGTGATGCGGGAGTGAAGAAGATCAAGGAACTGACTGGCGGGCTTGGCGCGCATTCCGTGCTCGAAGCGGTGGGCACGCAGGAGTCGATGCTGCAGGCCATCCATGCCACCAGGGCAGGGGGCCACGTAGGCTTCGTGGGCGTCTCACATGATGTTGCGCTGCCCGGCCGGGACCTGTTTTCATCGCACGTTCACCTCCACGGCGGGCCGGCTCCGGTCCGGCAGTACCTGCCGGAGCTGATCGACCTGATCCTCCGCGGCGAAATCAACCCCGGAAAAGTGTTCGACCTCGAACTCCCGCTGGACCAGGCCCCGGAAGCGTACAAGGCCATGGACGAACGCCGCGCCATCAAGGTCCTTCTTCGGCCCTGACCGGGTGATGCCCATGGGGTCAGCCAAAGGTAGGACTCCCAAGACCAGTTACAACAGGGCCACCCTGGCTGTGCCCACATACAGGGTTTCACCAGGGAAGCCCTTGTAGCATTTAGTTATCCCCCAACAGATCAGAGGAGAACCATGACTACCGTCAAGGCTTATGCATCCCCGTCCGCTACGGAGGACCTGGTGGCTACCACTATCGAGCGCCGCGAAGTGGGTCCCCACGACGTCCTGATCGACATCAAGTTCGCCGGCATCTGCCACTCGGACATCCACACGGTCCGCGGCGACTGGGGCCCGCAGCAGTACCCCCTGGTTCCCGGCCACGAGATCGCCGGCATCGTCACCGAGGTGGGCTCAGAGGTGACCAAGCACAAGGTTGGCGACCGCGTTGGCGTTGGCTGCATGGTCAACTCCTGCAAGGAATGCGTCAACTGCCAGAAGGGTGAGGAGCAGTACTGCCTCAAGGGCAACGTTGGCACCTACGGCTCGGTTGACCGCGACGGCACCATCACCCAGGGCGGCTACTCCACCCACGTTGTGGTGACCGAGGACTTCGTCGTCACCATCCCCGAGGGCATCGAGCTGGACGTTGCCGCACCGCTGCTGTGCGCCGGCATCACGACCTTCTCCCCGCTGCGGCACTGGGGTGCCGGTCCCGGCAAGAAGGTCGCCGTCGTTGGCCTCGGCGGACTGGGCCACATGGCCGTCAAGCTCGCCCACGCCATGGGCGCCGACGTGACGGTCCTGTCGCAGTCGCTGAAGAAGCAGGAAGACGGCCTGAAGCTGGGCGCCGACCACTACTACGCCACGAGCGACGAGAACACCTTCTCCGATCTCGCCGGCTCCTTCGACCTGATCATCAACACCGTCAGCGCCTCGATCGACATCAGCTCCTACCTGGGACTGCTGAAGCTGGACGGTGCCATGGTCAACGTTGGCGCCCCCGCCGAGCCGCTTCCCGTCAACGCCTTCGCGCTGATCGGCGGACGCCGTTCCTTCGCCGGTTCCATGATCGGTGGCATCCGCGAAACCCAGGAGATGCTCAACTTCTGCGCCGAGCACCACCTGGGCGCGGAGATCGAGGTCATCCCGGCCGAGAAGATCAATGAGGCCTACGAGCGCGTCCTCGCCTCGGACGTCCGGTACCGCTTCGTGATCGATACCGCCACCCTCTAAGGCACCAGAACGTGCGGCGGGCCGGCTCCGAAAGGGGCCGGCCCGCCGTCGTGCTTTAACCCGCCGTCGTGCTTTGGAAAGCGAACGACGGCGGGCCACGCCTTACGGCCCCAGGGCCGCCAGGATCGACGCGGCCGGGCCTGCCATGGTGGTCCGGTAGTTGATGCCCGCCCACAGGTTCAGCCCTTCCGGATCCCCTGCGGCCGCCGCGGCGGCACGCAGGGGAGTGGTGAGGTGGTGGATTTCCGGGTAACCGTAGGGGGCGTCGGCGTCGTGGCGGCGCATGAACGCGTTGTACAGTCCGCGGGCATTGCGGCCGGAAAAAGCCCGGGTGACGGCGGTGGTGGTGAAATGCTCCGGCGTTGCCAGGGCCGCCCGGTGCGCCGGTTTGGTTCCCGCTTCGTCGGCGCGGAGGAATGCCGTGCCGGCCTGCACGGCGACGGCACCGGCGCTGAGGGCGGCCCGCGTTTCGTTCGCGGTGGTGATCCCGCCTGCCGCAACCAGGGGTACTTCGAGGTCGGACAGCTCCTCGAGGATCCCGTGCAGTGGCACTTCCGGAGGGGCGCCGGCCGCGTCGAAGGTGCCCCGGTGGCCGCCGGCTTCCGGCCCCTGGACGCACAAGGCATCAGCGCCCCGGGTAAGCGCCTGGAGGGCCTCTTCACGGCCGGTCACCGTGGCCATGACGTACACGCCGCGTTTCTTCAGGGCCTCAATAATGTCGGCGCCCGGAAAATCGAAGGTAAAGGACACCACGGCCGGTGCCAGGTCCAGCAGGACTTCGAGCTTCCTGTCCCAGTGGTCATCGTCGTGCCGTGGATCCCCCAGTGCGACGCCGAAGTGTTCAGCGTCGGCGGCAAGCGAAGCGGCATAGCGCTGCAGTGCCTCGGGCCTTATGACGGACGGCTGGGGTACAAAGAGGTTGACGCCGAAAGGTGCGCCCGTATGTTCCCTGACGGCTTCAATTTCGGCGCGCATCACGTCCGCAGTCTTATACCCGGCGGCCAGGAAACCCAGCCCGCCGCCGGCGCTGACGGCAACCGCCAGTTCAGGAGTGGACGGCCCGCCCGCCATGGGGGCCTGGATGACGGGCAGCTTCAGGGACCTGGGACTGAACCGGCGTGGTTTCCGTTCGCTGTTCAACTAATCCCCCTTGGCCGGCTGCGCATACCTGACGAATGCTACGCCCGTCCGCGTTCCGGCACGAAGCCGGGGGGATCAGGCCGGCGGGGACCGTGCCGTTTAGCCGTGCCGGCTTCCGGCCGGAACCGGATCAGCCGCGGCAACCCGTGCCACGGTGACCTTGACAGAGACCTCTGCCGGGGCCAGGTGCTTCCGGACTGCGGCGGCAACACCGCGGACCACGTCCGGCGTCCGGGCCGCCGCGCTGACCCCCACCCGCACAGTGACCTCCGTGCGGCCGTCGAGGTCGCGTACGTCCACCAGTTCGCCGTCCTCCGGCTCCGCGCCCGGGCGCTGCAGCACTGACATGGCGCGGGCCGGAAGACGCTGCCAGAGGCTCCGCGCGGGAAATACTTCCGTGACGCCGTCCACCGCCATGATGACGTTCTTCAAAGGTGTGGTCACTGTTCCTCCCGGGGAGCATCGATGACGTCGGTGATGGTGATGTCGATGGCCGCAATGTTCAGTTCCGTATGACGGGCCAGCGCGTCGGCCACATCCTGCCGGAGCGACGCCGCACTGTCCAGGAGGTGCCGGCCGAACAGGACGGCGAGGTCCAGGCGGACGGTCACGGGCTCTCCCGGGACCGTGACGTCGCCGTCAAGCCGCACCCGTCCGGCGACCGCCCCTGGCAGGTTGTCCGCCACGGACCGGACCAGCGCAATGACTGCCCCTTCCGTTTCGGACAAACTGTCAGCGGGGTCCTCCGACCGCAGCGGAATGGTCCTTCCCGGCCGCAGTTCCAGGGTCAGGTTCGCCAGGATGTCCTTCATCCAGTCGTCCGTGCCGCTGCCGGCCGCGGCAACGTCGCTGGCGAACAACTCGTTGCCGGCAGCGGACAGCCGGCGGAGGGAATCGAGGCCGTTGCGGCACTCCGGGCAGGATTGCAGGTGGGGCGGATCGGCAAATTCGCCGGTGTCCAGGTAGAGGCTGAGTTCCTCCAGTGTGTGGCCGCACTCGAAAGTATCGTGGGGCATGCTCATCGCCAATCCTCCATTTCGCGGACCAATGCAGTCCTGGCACGGGCAAGCCGCCCCCGGACACTGGCTGGGCTGATGTTCAGCGTTTGCGCAATTTCTTCATAGCTCTGCCCGTTGATCTCTTTAAGGATCCAGCAGCGCCGCTGCTCTTCGGGCAGGGTTTCCAGGGCGGCTTTCAGTGATTCAATGCCCGCGCCGGCTACTGCGGTTGTCTCCGGCCCGGCTCCGGGAGCGACAGTGTCCGGCGGTGCGTCTTCCTCTCCGCCGGCCAGGCTGGAGTGGTTCCGGCGTCGGCGCAGCAGATCGATGCTCCGGCTGCCCGTGAGCCGCAGCAGCCAACCTTTCACAGCTGCCGGTTCCCGCAGGGTGTCCATTTGCTTCCACGCCTGGACCAGCGCTTCCTGCACGGCATCGTCGGCGTCAGCGTAGGAGCCTGTCAACCTGCGCGCGGAAGCCCGCATGTGTGGGCCGTAACGCCGGGCGAGGGCCTCGAAGGCTGCCGTATCGCCGTCGGCGGCCCTGCCCACCAAAATGGCATCGGGGACCACGTCCAAGTGGTCCCGCATCAAGGGTGAACCTGTCACCGAACCCTGCTTTCACTGGCGGCGCGAACGCCGGACGCGCGGCAGGCAGGTCCGCGGACCGCCGGGACGGTACCGCGGGCCTGCCGCTGGGATTGGCTAGTCTTTGCTGAAACCTTCTTTGACCTTGGCCGCAGCTTCCTTGAGGTTGCTGCCGATGCCCTTGGCGGCATCCTTGACCTTTTCGCCAGCTTCCTGAAGCTTCGCCTGGGCCTGGTCACGCTGGCCCTCGCGCTCCAGTTCCTCGTTGCCGGTCAGCTTTCCGGCACCTTCCTTGGCGGCGCCGAGGTGGTTGGTGGCCGCGTTGTTGAGCTTGTCGTCGAGTCCCATGATGATGTGCCTTTCTGTCGTGTTCGGTTTCTTGCTAGCCCGCGCGCAGTGCCCGGGCCAGTTTGGTCCTGGTTCCAGTTCCTATTCGGACCAGGACGTCGTTGCGATGGCCCAGGAGCGCATCAATGGCGCTGACCAGTTCCTCGGCCACGTCCGCGACCTCCCGCGGGGAGGCGCCGCGGCGTGCCTGAAGGGTCAGGCGCAGGGAGGTGCGTGCGGTGTCTTTCGAGCCGCGCCGGCGCCATGCGGTCAGGGAGCTGCCGACGACGGCCCTGTTGCCTTCCAGCGCTGCTTCCACGGCTGCCGCCAGATAGGAGACGTCCACAGCCGTATCGCCCAGTTCCGCGTCGTCCTGCCGTGCCGCCGTCCTGGTCCGGCCCCCGCCTTGACGGGACAGCCAGAAGATGGTGATGATGGCCCCGAGCAGCAGCACCGCGGGCACTGCCATAGCCCACCAGCTTCCCAGCGGTTCCGGCGACGGTGCTGTCTCCCGCAAGCGCTGCCATGCCGTCAACGCAGTGCCGGCAATTGTGGTCCAGCCCGCGCGGACATCGGCATTCAGCCCGGCGGCCGCCACCAGGATCCCCGTGCCGGCGAGCACCACCCCGGCAAGGGCCAGGAAGGACCGGTTCAGTGCCCTGTTCGTGTTGTTCATCGTCCTACTGCCCCTTCCACGGCAATGGACACGTCCGCGGCCAGGTTCCTGGCAAGCCGGCAGGATGCGACTTCCCGCGCTGCCGCCTGGGTGAGGGCTTCCCGGTCAAGGGGCCGGCCCGACGTCGGCCGGACCGACACGCGGGCGTGGCGGCGGCCTACCGTTGTGCTCACCTGCTCCGGCGCCAGGTTCGCGGCGAGGCGCACTTGGCGTGAAACGGCGGCGGCGATTGCTTCGTCATCCACCACCAGTGCGAGGCGTTCGCTGTGCATGGCCCGGCGCCCCCGGCGGCCGCCCTTGACGGCAGCCACCAGAAGCACGGCACCGAGCACCGCCGCGGCTGTGCCGGCAGCCGTCATCGCGGCGGGTTGCACCGCCTGGGGCAGGTCTTTGATGGCAGTCGCCATGGCATCGGGGCTGGCCACCAGCGGCCCACGCCCCATCAAAGCGAGGACGCACTCAGCCCCCAGCCACAGGAAGCCGGCGAGCAACAGCACGGCAGTGGCCACGGACAGTCCGGTGCGCGATGAGTGCGTCTCCCTCCGGAGCATCCGCTTTTGCATGCGGCCCTGGTTCATGGTTACCTCCCGTCCTGTTCCTGTGCACGGTCCGTGCGGGCTTCCTTCGCCGCCCGCGATGCCGCGGTGAGCCGGAGGTTGATCCGGCCTATCTCCATCCCGGTGATCCGCCGCCCGGCGAAGGCGATCCTGAGCCGGGCAATGTTTGCCTGCTCGAAGGTGGAGTGTTGCTCCCTTCCCTCCGGTGCCGAGGCCAGGAGTTGGGGAACCGGGAGCCGCATCTGGAGATCGACCCCCAGTTTTCCGGCATCGTCCCGGACTGCGGCGGAGACGTCGTTCCGCGGGATGCCATACGCGCCGGCGGCCACGGTTTCCAGGGTGTGCCGCAGGGCAGCCGGTGCGATCCGGGTGTGGCCCCGGCGGGTCACGACGACGAGCGCCGGCCGCGCAGGGCGTCCAGCACGGCGCCGAGGTCCAGTTGCCCCTCGGCCGCCCGGCCCAGGACCGCGCCGATGGCCATAAAGATGGCAGTCAGCAGGAAGCCCCAGAAACCGAAGGCCAGGGCTGCCGCGGCCAGTACGGCCCCGGCTGCCGTGCCGGCGACGACGGGGGTCATGCGACCCTCGGCTCGCGCTCGGCGTCGTCCGTGTCGTCGCCCTCGGACGGGACGTGGATGTCGGTGATGGTGATGTTGACCTCGGTGACTTCCATGCCCACCAGGTCCTCCACTGCCGTGTAAACGGCGTCGCGGGCGCGGTCGGCTACCTGCTGCAGGGGGTGCGGGTACTCAACCACCAGGGTGACATCCACCGCCACCTGGGTCTGGCCGACCTCAACGCTGACGCCCTGGGTGAGGTCCTTCTGTCCAACCTTCTCGCGGAGGGTGCCGATGGCGCGGGCTGCGCCGCCGCCCAGCGCGTACACGCCGTCGATCTCCTGGATGGCGATGCCGGCGATCTTTGCCACTACGCCATCGGCCACCGTGGTGCGTCCGCGGCCGTCCTCGCCGTTGGCGGGGGACAGTTCATGGCCGGGGGCGGCAGCTGCCTTCTTCTGCTGGACTGCTGCAGGGTTCTGCGCCTGGGTAGTCATTGCGTCACTCCTTGTTTGTTCTGGATAAGGGTTCCAAGGGCGCGGTGTGCGCCTTCACAAGTAAGGACGGTGCCAGGGCGGAAAACGTCACGCAGTTCTTGGTGTGACCCCTGTCACACCTGACTGAGGGCATGAAAAAGGGGAGCGGACGGCGCCGGGAGGTCCCGTCGTCGTCCGCTCCCCTGGCGGGCTGCTTAGGCGGCCACCAGGGCCGCTTCGTCGCCGCGAACGCTCAGCGTGAACGTGTTGGGGCCGCTGCAGGTGACAGCGATGCGGCAGGCGGTCGTGTTGTGGCGGGTGGAAAGGTCCGTCACTGCGGAGTCGAGGGTCTCGTGGAAAGAAGCCCGGTCCCAGATCTTCAGCGTTACGGATTTGGCAGCGTTAAACGTCATTGTTCAGTACTTTCCTTCGTCAGTGCGGCCCTGCGGGCCGTCGGATTGGCCTGTCCACGCTTCGGGGATCGGTGGCCTGCGCTCACCGGTGGGCCTCGTTGCGTCACCAGGATGTCGGGGTGGGAGCTTGCCCACCCTGCATATCCATAGTGCCCAAGTCCGAAGGGTGGGCCGGACCAAATGGCGCTTTATTGCGCGTGAGTCTCATCACGTATGAGTGGCGGCGCGGCGGCTGTTCGTCGGTTCGGGCCGCTTCCGGACGGCACCGCAACCGTAGGATGAACCCATGCTGAATCCTGTCGATAACGAAACTGTTCATCACCTGCAGGAGATCCTGGTGGGTGCCGGGAGCGCCGTGGAATTCCTGTCCGGCCTCTCCGGGCTGGCGGCAGAGACGGTGTCAGAGTGTGCCGGGACCGAGGTGGAGTGTGCCATTACCCTCCAGCTGCGCCGGCGGCCGTCCACCGCGGCCGCCAGCAGCGCCCGCGCATTGGAGCTGGACCAGGTTGAGCAGATGCTGGGCGACGGCCCCTGCCTCCGGGCCCTCCGGGAGATGTCGCCGGTGCTGATTGACGACGTCGCCCAGGATTCGCGGTGGGAGACCTACAACCGGGAACTGGTTAAACGCGACGTCCACAGCACGCTTGGCGTACCGCTGGAAATCACCAGCGACGCCGGAGCTGCCCTGAATTTCTTCGCGACCAGGCCCGGCGTTTTCACGGCAGACGTTTATGAGAAAGCGGTGGGTTTCGCGGCCGCAGCCCACAACACGCTGCACCTCTCCGTCCGGATCAATACGGCCCAAAACCGCGCTGACGATCTTGAGGCGGCCCTCGAGAGCAGGACCGCCATTAATGTGGCGTGCGGGGTGATCATGGCGCAAAACCGCTGCTCGCAGCAGGAGGCGATGGAGATCCTTACCCGGGTCTCCAGCAACCGCAACCGGAAGTTGCGGGACGTGGCCGGCGAGCTCATCGCGCAGCTGTCCGGCGATGGCGTGAAGACCCACTTCGACTCCTAGCAGCCACTGCCGGAAAGCCCGGGGTGCTGGCGGGCGTGACCGCCAGGAACCATTGACTCCCGCCGTTCGGCGGACTAACGTACAACCAAATGGTTGTAGATCAGCTCCGGGAGTCCGAACTTGACCGCCTCTTCCAGGCGTTCGCCGATCCCACCCGGCGTGACATCGTCCGCCGGGCCACGGTGGGCGAGTACACCGTTTCCGGGCTCGCAGCCCTCTATGCCATGAGTTTCGCCGCCGTCCAGAAGCATGTGGCGGTACTGGAACGCGCATCACTGGTTACCAAGGAAAAGCGTGGAAGGGAGCAGATTGTCCGGGGCAACCACGAGGGGCTCCAGAAAGCCCGGCGGCTGCTCGACGAATACGAACAGATCTGGCGGCAGCGCGCCGCCAGGATGGCAGACATTCTCGCTGAAGGTTAGGAAGGCACGGCCATGGCAGTCATCAGAATGGACAAGAATCCCGAAGCGCTCTCCCTGACGCTGGTCGCTGAGTTCGACGCCGGCGTCGAACGCGTCTGGCAGCTATGGGAGGACCCCCGCCAGCTTGAGCGCTGGTGGGGACCGCCCACCTGGCCGGCCACGTTCCACAAGCACGACTTCGTCCCCGGCGGCCGCGCCAATTACTACATGACCGGTCCGGAAGGGGAAAAGGCCCATGGCTGGTGGGAGTTCACGGCCATAGAGGCACCCCGGGAGCTCCAGTTCGACGACGGGTTCGCGGACAGCGACGGCAACCCAACGGGTGACCTGGGCGTTACCCATGCAACCGTCACCATCGAGCCGGTGGGGGAGCGGACGCGCATGACCATCCATTCCGCGTTCGAGTCCGAGGAGCAGTTGGAGCAGATGGTTGCCATGGGCATGGAGGAAGGCATGAAACTGGCCGCCGGGCAGATCGACGGCATCCTCGCCGGCCGCGCCAGCATCTGAGGCCCGGCAGCCGGCAGGACGTTTCCCCGGCGCAGGGTGGGTGCACGACGGCGGGACGTCCCGCCGTCGTCCGCCCACCCCCGGCGTTGAACGTGCAAGCCGGCGCCGGAATACTGGAAGGCGGACCAACCTGACGTGAGGCGGTGGCGGCAATGAGTGGCGGGTCAGCGGGTTTCCGCAAGCGACTTGAGCGGGCAGCAGGGCTGCGTTCGTACCGCGGCGCCGGCATCAGCGCCGAGGAAGAAGCCGCGCTGGATGCCCGGGAGGCGCAGGAGCGCGACAAGCGCCGCAAGGTCGGCGACGCTGCCCGCGCGGAATACCTGGTCCGCGATGCAATGGCGCAGGGAAAATTCGACAACCTCAAATACGCAGGCAAACCAATCCCCGGCCTCGGCGACTCCTATGATCCGGACTGGTGGGTCAAGGGGCTGATCCAGCGGGAAAATATCAGCGGCCTGGGACCGGCGGCCATCCTGC
This sequence comes from Pseudarthrobacter sp. fls2-241-R2A-127, assembly GCF_030209355.1. GTDB lineage: Bacteria > Actinomycetota > Actinomycetes > Actinomycetales > Micrococcaceae > Arthrobacter. Next base: position 51,578 of record NZ_JARVSF010000006.1, on the reverse strand, counting down.
TCCGCGCCGAGGACGCCGAACTCGATGCCACGCTCGATGCCCAATACACGGAGCAGCAGGCCCGGGACCTCCTGCAGGACTTCAACAGGCGGGTCATCGATGCGCGCCGGCAACTGCAGGGCGGCCCGCCTGTCATCACCAAGACGCGGGACGTGGACGAGGAGTTGGACCGCTGGCGGAGCCGCCGGGCAGCGCGCGCGGCGGAAGCACCCGCAGAGCCTGAGCCCGGGCGCTCATGGTGGCAGCGGTTGTGGAGGGGTGCGGGCCAGGGCTAGCGCTTTTTCGGCGCCGTCAGTGATCGCCCAGGTTTCTCCGTGCTGGCTCATGCGTCAGGGTTTCGGAGTGGGACTTGCGCCGATCATAGAGGCGGGCGGTGGCGCGAACGGTGCTGCGGGATACAGCGCTGCCACCCTGAGCATGTAGTTGGCCCACTGCGGACCGGCGATCATGTACCCGTCCAGGCTGGGATAGAACGTGCCGTTGATGGTGACGTTCTGGCCGGCCCGCGTCTGGCCTCCCAGGGCATCCCCGAAGAAGGACGCCGTGACCAGCCCGGTGGTGTAGCCCACCACCCAGGTGGAGCCGTTGTTGTTCGACGTTCCGGTCTTGGCCGCGGTGGGGAACTTGTCCTGCACCTTCGGGTTGATCCACACGCCGGAGCCCCGCTTCAGAACGTCCTGCAGCACGGAGTTCACACCGCGGGCCACGTCAGGTTTGACGGCGTCATGGCAGTCCGGGGCCTGGACGGGAAGTTTCGCACCCGCGGCATCAGTGACCTCCACCAAGGCAATGGGCGTGCAGTAGCGGCCCGCCGTGGCGAAGGTTGCAAAGGCGTTGGCCAGGGTCAGGGGCGCCACTCCGGTGCCGCCCAGCAGGTTTCCCAGTTGGTGCATATTGACCGGCGTGCTGTCCAGCCCGCTGTGCAGTCCTACCGAGTCGACCATCTTTTGGATGCCACAGAAATCCAGTTGTGATGCGGAGGCGAACGTGGCGGTGTTGATCGAGTTGTACAGGCCGTAATTGACGGGCATCGGCCGGTAAAAACCGTCTTCGGCGTTCTGCAGGTCGTCGGCCGCGCCAAGCGTGGGGTTGTTCTGCGCGGTGTCATAGGCGCCCAGCACTTTGCCGCAGCTGTCCTTCCACGGAAAGTCGAGGGGATAGACACGGCGTGACGCGTCCACCACCGCCGTGAGGGCCTTCCCTTCGTTCAGCCACTCGGCGAACGTGAAGGGCTTCATGGTCGATCCCGGCTGGAACCCGCCGGCCCCGTTGAGGTCATTGCCCTGTGCGTCCTTGGCATCCACATTGAAATTCAGGTTGGTGTCGAATTTGCCGGCTTGTGGAAGGAAGACCGTGTTTTGGGCCATCGCCAGGATCTTGCCGCTGCCGGGCTGGATGCTCACCAGGGATGCGGCCCAGTGGTCCGGGTTGGCGCCCGCAGTTCCGTCCACCTGCGCCTGGGCTGCGGCCTGGAGCCTGCTGTCCAGGGTGGTCACGATCGTGAGTCCGCCCCGGTACAGCAGCCGTTCCCGGTCGGCCTCGCTTTGCCCAAAGGCGGGATTGTTCAGGATCAGGTGGGAAACGTAATCGCAGAAATATGGCGCCATGGCCGCATTGGCGCACCCCTGTTCCTGGGGCGTGATCTTCAAGTCGATGGGAGCGGCCACGGCCTCATCGTGCTGGGCCCGGGTGATCTTTCCCAGTCGGAGCATTTCGGACAGGACCTGGTTGCGGCGCACCACCGAATTGTCCGGGTGGGTGGCCGGATTGTAGAACGTGGGACTGTTCACAAGCCCGGCCAACAGGGCTGCCTGCGGCAAGGTGAGGTCCTTCGCCGTGGTGCTGAAGAAATACCTGGCCGCGGCTTCAATCCCGTAGGCGTTGCTGCTGAAAAATACGATGTTCAGGTAGCCCTCGAGGATTTGGTCCTTGGTGTACTTCTTGTCCAGGGCGATAGCCAACTTCATCTCCCGCAGCTTGTCACCGAGGTTTTTCTGCCCGCTCAGGACCACCGCATCCGGCCTGCCCTGGGAAAGCTGCGCTTCGTTGAGGACGTTGGTGACGTATTGCTGGGTGATGGTGGACGCCCCTTGCTCGCCGCCTTTGGTCAGGTTGGAAAACAGTGCGCGGAGGATGCCCTGCGGGTCCACTCCGGCATGCTCATAGAACCTGCTGTCCTCGATCGAAACGATGGCGTCCTTGATGAAGGGGGACATCTGGTCCAGCGGCACCCGCACGCGGTTCTCCGCGTAGAGGGTGGCGATCGGCTGGCCGTCGGAGGTCAGAACTTTGGTGGCTTGCGACGGCGGCTGGACGGTCAGGTCAGCGGGCAGGCTGTCAAAGAAGCCAATCGAAGAGCTGACGCCGAGGCCGGCAGCCGCCACCGCGGGAACCACCAGGCTGGCAGCGAGTACCCCGGACAGGATGCTTGCGGCAAAGAACCCTGCGAGCCGTCCCATGGCTCCGCCGAATCCATGCCTGCGCTTGCGCTTCTTCGCCATGCCTCAGCCCTCGTGCTCGAAGGTGTGAACAGGATACGCCGCCGGCCAGGCGCGTTACAGAGGCTTGGGGGTCAGGATTTGGTCACGCCAGGACCCTTGACCAGCGATAGTTAACGACATATCGTTAACTATCGCTGAAACATCGGCGAGATATTTGTTATTGAAAGGACGATGCCACTATGAAAGGCATATTCGACGAGAAACACCCAGGCCCGGAATTCGCTAAGGGACGCTTCGAGCGGGGGAGGGCCCACAGGGGACCGCACGGGCATAGGGGGCCCGGATTTGGGCCCGGTTTCGGGCCTGGCTTTGGGCCCGGTTTTGGCCCGGGCTTTGGTCCTGGGTTCGGCCCCGGTTTTGGCCGCGGCGGCCGGCGGGCAAGCCGCGGGGATGTCCGCGCGGCCATCCTCTCGCTCCTGGCCGAGGCGCCCTCCAACGGGTACGGGCTGATCAAGACCATTGCCGCGAAGACCGGGGGCATGTGGCGGCCCAGCCCCGGATCGATCTACCCCACTCTTCAGCAGCTGGTGGACGAAGGCCTGATCGAGGCGCTCAGTGAGGGCCGGGGAACAGAGTTCGCGCTCACCGACGCCGGCAAGGCCTATGTGGCGGAGCATGCCGAGGAAATGGACAACGCCTGGAACGCAGAGCCCGACAGCGCAGACCGCGACTTCCACCAGAGCATAATGAAGCTGATGGGTGCCATCCATCAATTCCGTACTGGCGTTACCGAGGAACAGCGCGCCGCAGCCGTCGAAAAGATGGACGAAATGCGCCGGGCCCTCTACAAGATCCTTGCGGACTAAGCCCACCGGGCGGTCCGGGCCGGCAGGCGCCGGTTCCGCCCGGACAGGCTCCGGGAACGGAGTTCCTGCGCGCGGACCCTACGCGAACGCGTCTTCCTTGGCGGGTGCTTCTTCCTTGGCGGCCACCTCGGACTTGGCCGGTACAGCGGAGGCGTGGGCAGCATGGTGGGTCAGCATGTGGCTCAAGGTGCTGAAACCGGATCCCATCTCCCCGAACGCGTAGGCGGTTTCCGCGTGCTCGGACAGGTCCACGCCGGCGGTCTCAGCCTCATGGCTGACACGGAATCCGACCGTCTTGTTGATGGCCAGGCCAATGACTGCCGTCCCGATTCCTGACAACAGCAGGGTGATGACGACGGCGGCCGCCTGGGCTACCAGCTGCTGGACGCCACCGCCATAGAAGAGTCCGCCGCCCTGGCCGTTGACCGGCAGGGCAATGAATCCCAGCGCCAGGGTGCCGATGAGGCCTGCGCCCAGGTGGACCCCCACCACGTCCAGGGAGTCATCGAGGCCAAAGCGGTACTTGAGGTCCACGAATACGCAGCAGGCAACCCCGGCCACCAGCCCCAGCCCCACCGCGGCGAGCGGACTGATGTTCGCGCAGGATGGTGTGATGGCCACCAGGCCGGCAACAACGCCGGAGGCGGCGCCCAGGGACGTCGGGTGTCCGTGGCGGACCTTTTCGGTCACCAGCCAGCTCAGCATCGCCGCGGCGGGCGCTATCAGGGTGTTGACCCAGATGAGCCCGGCCTGCTCCACGCTGGTTGCGGCGCCGCCATTGAAGCCAAACCAGCCGAACCACAGGATTGCGGCGCCCAGCATGATGAACGGGATGTTGTGCGGACGGTGGTTGGGATCCTTGGCGAAGCCGTGCCGCTGGCCCACGATGACAGCCAGAACCAAGGCGGCGGTGCCTGAACTGATTTCCACCACCGCGCCGCCGGCGAAGTCGATGACCTGGCCGAAGATTGCCGTCACGGCACCTCCTGCGCTCATCAGGCCACCGCCCCAGATCATGTAGGCGAGCGGGCAGTAGATCACCGTGATCCAGACGGGCACGAAGAGGGCCCAGGCACTGAATTTGGCGCGGTCGGCGATGGCGCCACTGATCAAAGCCACCGTGATGATGGCGAAGGTGGCGCTGTACCCGGCCTTGAGCAGGTCCGGTGACCCGATGAGGTTCTGCAGGCCGAAGCTGGTGAAGGGATTGCCGAAGAGTCCCAGCACGCCGTCGCCAGTGGTCATGGAGTAGCCCCACAGGACCCAGACAACGCCCACGATGCCGGCAGAAATGAAGCTCATCATGATCATGTTCAGGGCGGCTTTGGCGCGGGTCATGCCGCCGTAGAAGAGGCCAAGGCCAGGAGTCATCAGCAGTACCATCGCGGCTGAAATCATCAGCCAGACGTGTTGGGCAGTGATTTCCACTGGTGGGTCCCTTCGCAGCGTGAACGGTGTGCGGGCCCTTTTGGGCCCCGTGGCATTTCCCCCGCGGTCTATTTTTCGCGCCGCGTGTTTCAGCCAGTGCCGCTTAAAGTTGCGGCTGCGTTACACAAATCGCTCCTGCGTGAAGTTCACGTATCAGCCATGTTTCGGGAATGTAAACGCGCCCCCACCACTGCGGGTCACCCTGGTTGCCGGACCCCCGCGATCCTGCGGAATTCGCGGGGTTTCCGGCTGCTGCAAGGGTGAGGACCCGCCGTCGTGCGTCTTTTCGCCTTATGTTTCCGTGCTGTGAACGGCGATTCGTCCTTTTAAAAGCTGCGGGCGTTGGCCAGGACCGGCAGTGTGGCGCGCACGGACTCCACGGACGCCGGATCGATGTCGACGACGGCGAGTTCGGGCTTTCCGCCGAGGGAGACCAGTGCGGTGCCCAGGGGAGTGACAACAGCGCTGTGGCCGATTCCGGTAGGTGCCGAGCCTGCCGGGCCTGCGCCGACGGTTTCGGGGTCGCCCTGGCCGCAAGCCACCACGAACGTAGTGCTGTCCAGGGCCCGGGCGCGTACCAGCAGGTCCCATTGGTCTGCCTTGCCTTCGCCGGCTCCCCAGGACGCGCACACGATGTTGACGTGGGCCCCTGCGTTGGCGTTGGCCGTAAACAGGGCCGGGAAGCGGACGTCATAGCAGGTAGCCATGCCGAACACGGTGCCGTCGAGCTCGAAGGTTACCGGCGCTGCGCCGGCGTCCACCGTCTTGGACTCCGTGAAGCCGAACGCGTCGAAGAGGTGGACCTTGTCGTAGGACGCCTCCACGCCGGGGCCGGTGACCAGCAGGGTGTTGCGTACGCGCCCTTCCGCTCCGGGGGTGAACATGCCTGCGACGATGGTGATGTCCAGGTCCTTGGCGACGCGGCGCACCTCGCTTGCCCAGGGGCCGTCGAGCGGTTCGGCAATGTCCTTCAGCGGGTGGCCGAAGGCCCGCATGGCCGCCTCCGGAAAGACCACCAGCTGTGCGCCGGCATTCTTCGCCTGGGCCGCGTAGTCCCTGATGATGCCGAGGTTGGCAGCGGTGTCGGCGCCGCTGATGATTTGGGCGATGGCGATGCGCATGGAAGATCTCCGATCTGTTGTATACATAATGTATGGTAAAAATTTCGGGTTCGGCCGCCTCGGGCCGCGAAAAGGCGTACGCCTACCTGCGCGAGAACGTCCTGACCGATCCGGAACTGCAAGGCCGCTTCCTCAACGAGCAAGAGCTGGCGGCGGACATCGGGGTGTCCCGCACTCCGGTCCGCGAGGCACTCCTGCTGCTGGTCTCCGACGGGCTGGTGGAGCTCATTCCGCAGCGCGGAGCCTACGTTCCTGTTGTCACAGGCCGGGAGATTTCCGAGCTGATGGAACTTCGCGGCGTCCTGGAAAGCCATGCCGCCAAGCTGGTCATTGACGAACACCGGGTGCCCGCCACGCAAATGCAGGAGACCTTGCAGCAGCAGGCGCAGATTCCGAACAACAATGACCCCGACGACGCCCGCGAGTTCATCCGCCTGGACACGCTCTTCCATCAGCAGCTCATCGACGCCGCCGGAAACGAACTCATTTCACGAACGTACAGCAAGCTCCACGTGCGGCAGGTGCTGGTGGGCGTTGCCGCCCTGTTCCGCACCGGAGGCAGGCGGCAGGCGGTGTGCGCCGAACACCAGGGCATCCTCGATGCCCTGGTGGCCGGCGATTCCGCCCGTGCCAAGAAGGCTATCGACCATCACCTCGCGGTGACCCGGGACATCCTCCTGCGGACCTGATCACCGGGCTTCGCCCGCGCCGGACACGCGGGCCGCTTCGCCGGCCTCCCGGGATCCGGCGCTGCCTTCCAGCAGCAGGCGGTATTCCTGGTCCTCCACGGTGTTGTTGTCCCGGCCCAAGGCCAGGCCGGCGAGCGTCACGGCCGCTGCGACCGCCACATAAATGGCCACCGGTATCCAGGTGCCGAACTGCGAGAGCAGGACGGTGAACATCAGCGGTGCGATGGCCCCGCCGATGACACCAGCGAACGTGTAGGCCAGTGAGCTGCCCGTGGACCGCAGGCGCGGAGAAAACTGCTCCACGATGAAGGCTGCCTGCGGCCCGTACATAAAGGAGTGCGCTGCCAGCCCCAGGACGATGCCCACGATCAGCATCGGCTCGTTGTTGCCGCCCAGGACACCGAAGAAAACGAAGGTCCACACGGCGCCCACCACTGCACCTGCGCCGTAGACCAGCCTCCGGTTGAAGCGGTCGGAGACTGCGCCCGCCAAGGGGATCATGAACAACTGGAACGCCGAGCCGACCAGGACGGCGGTGAGCACCTGGTTGCGGTCGTAGCCGAGCGCCTGGATGCCGTAGGTGAGGGTGAAGACAGTGAACAGTGCGTACAGCACGTCCGGGCCCACCCGGCAAAGGATGGCGGCGATGAGCGGGCGGAGCTCCTTGCTGAAAACTTCCCTGACGGGTGCGGCAGGCTGTTCGCCGTGGGCTTCGATGGCTTTGAAGATGGGGGTGTCCTCCAGCTTGAGCCGGATCCACAGGCCGAAGCCGACCAGGCGCGGAAACCAGGAACGCAATGCGCCAGCCAAAGCTGATGAACTGATCTTCGGTGAGCGTCAGGGTCAGGACCGCAAGCGCGCCGTTGGCCAGCAGGTTTCCGGCGGGCGGACCCACCTGGGCGGCGGAGGCCCAGAATCCCCGCCGTTGCGGGTCGCCGTATTCGCTGGAGAGCAGTACCGCGCCGCCCCATTCGCCGCCTACGCCCACGCCCTGGGCGAAGCGCAGGAGCACCAGGATGATCGGGGCTGCAACGCCGATGCTGCCGTAGCCCGGAAGGACGCCGATCAGCACCGTGGCCACACCGATGATCATCAATGTGGTGACCAGGACTTTCTTGCGTCCAATCCGGTCACCGAGCCGGCCGAAGACCACACCGCCCACGGGCCGTGACACATAGCCCACCGCGTAGGTGGAGAAAGCCAGGATGGTGCCGGTCAGGGGGTCCGAGGACGGGAAGAAGACGATGGGAAACACCACCGCGGCAGCGGCGGAATAGACGGCGAAGTCATACCACTCCAGGGCCGTGCCGGTCAGGCTCGCCGCAAAAGCCCTGAACAGGCCTTTGGGTTGGATCGGCGGGCCCTGGTGTGTCGCTGCGCCCGCAGCCGAAACCGGGGAATTGCTCATGGTGTCCTCCACAGTGGATTTTTTTGAGGTGACGCCTGTCACGCTGGCGTTAAATGTATACATTACGCATACTGGATGTACATTGGCGACTGTTTCCGGTTTCCGGTTTGTTAATTTTCCCGCGGTGCACCGGCTCCGCGGCCTTCGAAAAGGACGGCACCATGACGGCTCTCAGCTTTGAACTCCCCGACGGCAGCATCAAGAACGTGCAGGTCCGGCACCTCCTCAACGCCGGCTACGCAGGGCGCGAGCAGGACGAGGTGCAGGCCCACATCGCAGAACTCGCGGAGCTTGGCGTCCCCGGCCCCACCACCACGCCGGCAATGTACCCCGTTTCTCCCTACCTGGCGCAGCAGGTAGCCGAGGTCCGGGTCCAGCACGCGCGGACGTCCGGCGAGGCGGAATGGGCTTTGGTCATCACCGACGACGGCGTCCTGCTCACCGTCGCCTGCGACCACACCGACCGTGAGTTGGAGGTCCACGGTGTGGCCTGGAGCAAGAACGCCAGCCCTGACGTCCTGGGCCGCAAAGCATGGCGGCTTGACGATGTGCGGGACCACTTGGACCGCATCACGCTGCGGGGATGGGTAGGGGAGGGGGAAACCCCGGACACGCTTATCCAGGACAGCTCCCTCGAGGCCCTGCTGACGCCGGACTACTGGCTGGAGGTGCTGGCCGAACGCGGGCTCAACCAGCCGGGCACGGTACTGATTTCCGGCACCGTGGCGATGACCGGCGGGGTCAACCAGTTCGCCCGCAGCTGGAAGGTTGAGATGGCGGATCCCGTAACGGGGGAATCGCTGGACGTCCAGTACGTCGTTGAGCAAATGCCGCAGCCCATCGGCTAGGTACACCTCGGCGCTGCACCAGGCGGCGACGGCACGAAAAAGGGTTCCGCCGCCCCAACCGGGGAGGCGGAACCCTTTTACGCCGCGAGGCTACTGCCGGTAGCCCTCCACTTCACTCACGGGCCGGGCCTGGGCCTCGTTCGGGTTTTCGCCGGAGTCCTTCTTGGCCCGCCGCTGGCGCAACAGGTCCCAGTACTGGTCAAGGCTTTCCTCCACGTACTTCAGGCGGGCGTGGTCCGGCGCCTGGCCTCCAGTGGACCCCTCGCGCAGCGCATGCTCCTCTTCCACGAGGGCCTGGATGTGCGTCAATATATCCTGATCATTCATGGGCTTCCCCTCACTCCGGTTCGGTCACCTTCAGCGTACGTAGCTGGTGCTGAAGCCACCAGTCCCCGCGCTGTACCATCAACTTCATGCCCACTGCGCTAGATATGGCAGGTCCCATCCTGGAAGTGCTGACCTGGTTGTGCCTGCCCGCCGGGCTGGCACTGCTGGTGTACACCGGGTTCCTTCGCCGCTTCGTCCACCCGTGGGACGTAGCCGAAGCGGTGGTGTACTCGGATTCCACCGGCGTAGGTTTCCGCTGGTACGACCGGAAGAACCAGGTGCACAACGCGCCCATGTCCCCATACGACATCAGGGACATGGCCGTGGGGGACACGTTGCCCGTCTACTACCACCCCAAGCGCCCAACACAGTGGCAGGCCACCGTGCCGGAAGAGGCGGGCAGGACGGCGTCGGTCCTTGGCCGCTGCTTGACGGCCATCGGCACCGTGGCGTTGCTCGGCGGCTTTGTCCTGCCAATGTTCTAGCCTCCGCCGCTAGCCCGCCACCACCACCGCAATGCCCAAGGCGCCCAGGACGACGCCGGCGACCGCGGTCCAGAGCACCGCCGGGAGGTCCGCTTCGATGCTTTCCCCCGCCAGGCCATGGGACCTCGCCCGGTAGCGGCTGCGCTGGGTGAGATAGATGGCCAGGGCGGCGCCACCGGACACCACCGGGAGCATCAGGATGGCTGGCCCGTAGGTGGGAAGCCAGCGCAGGAAGAAGGCGCTCGCCGTCACCAGCGCCAACATCGTCCGGCCCCAGGCGAGTGCCGTCCGTTCGGGTTGGAGGCCCGGATCGCCGTGGGGTCGGGGTGCGCCGGATGCCATCAGCGCATGAGGATGAAAACGAGGACGACGGCGGCCGCCAGCGCGCCTGCCCCGGCCAGGAGGGGGACAAAGAACGGCAGGGGAAGCGGCGCTTTGTTCCGCATGCTGCGCTCCACGCGAAGCCACCGCACCGCGGCGCCCCCGCTGAGCATCATGCCCATCAGGAGCAGGATGATGGCCAGGCCTTTGCGGACCGGCTCGATGAAGAGGCCCGAGGTGAACGCCTCGATGGCGATGCCACCGGCCAGCAGTGCAAGGGACGTCCGGATCCAGGCCAGGAAGGTGCGTTCGTTGGCGAGGGTGAACCGCGGATCCGGTTCCTCACCCCCGGGCAGCAGCCGTTCGGCGAGCCGTCCGCGCGGCGACGGGGCCGCGGGGCCGCGCGGCTGCTCACTGTTGGTCACTGGCCCAGTGTAGCCGCGCCGGGAAAGCGCGGCGGCTGGTCAGGCTGCCCGGCGGAGGGCCGCCTTGCCGGCCAGGTGTTCACCGATGGGCAGTGCGGCGGTGGCTGCAGGGGACGGGGCATTCAACACATGCAGCATCCGGTCGGTCCCTGCCAGCAGGAAATCGTGGACGAGCGTGCCGTCCCGGCGTACCGCCTGCGCCCTGATGCCTGCCTCGCGGGGAAGGAGGTCCTCTTTGGCCAGGCCGGGCGCATATTTGCGGCATTCCTGAAGGTAGCTTCCCTTGAACAGGGAGTTCCTGACCTCCCGAACGGCGGTGGCGGTATTGGCCCGTGCCACATGCCACAGCCCGGGGAAGCGCGCGTAGCGGGCCACATCCCGAAGGTTCACCGAGAATTTGGGGTAGCCCTCCCGGGCCAGGCCCAGGACTGCATTGGGTCCCACCGTGATGCTGCCGTCGATGGTGGGCGTCAGGTGTACGCCCAGGAAAGGCAGGTCCGGGTCCGGCACGGGGTATATGAGGTGGGAGACATAGTCCCGTTTGCTGTCCGGCAGCTCAAAATATTCGCCACGGAAAGGAATGATCTGGACGTCGGTCTTCATCCCGGCCAGTTCCGCAAGGCGGTCCGACTGCAGGCCGGCGCAGGCCACGAGGCGTCGGCAGGAGTAGGCAGCCTGGCCCGTGGCCACCACCACCCGGTCCGAATGCTCCACGATCGAGGCCACTTTTGCGCCGGTGACCACCCGGCCGCCGGCAGCGGAAATGAGCCCGGCCAGTTTTCGTGCCACTTCCGCGTAGTCCACGATGCCGGTGCTTGGAATAAAGAGGGCACCAAGGCCCGAAACGTTGGGCTCCCGCCGGTTGAGCTCCCCCCGGTCCACGCGCTCGCAGCCCAGCCCGTGGATGGCGGCGCGCTCCTCCAGGCGGTCCAGCCGCTCCAGTTCCACCGCCGAGGTGGCCACCAGGAGTTTGCCGGGCTCGGCCCAGCTGATGCCGTGCTCCCGGCAGAATTCCTTGGTCTGGCGGGCTCCGGCCTTGCTGAATTCGGCCTTGAGGCTGCCCGGGGCGTAGTAGATCCCGGAGTGGATGACGCCACTGTTGTGCCCGGTCTGGTGCGAAGCCAGGCTGGAGGCCGCCTCCAGCAGGACCAATGATGCGTCGGGCTCTTTCCGCAGGAGCTGGTAGGCGGTGGCAAGGCCCACGATTCCGCCGCCAATGATGCAGTAGTCCGTCCGTTCCACGGGTCCCGCCTTTCGTTGTGGCTAGAGTCTAGCCACCGGTGCCCTGTTCACCCCCCGCTCCGCGGCGCGAACATGATCAGCGCAACGCCCAGCAGGCACACCACCGATCCTGCGATGTCCCACCGGTCCGGACGGAAACCGTCGAACGCCATGCCCCAGGCCAGGGAACCGGCAACGAACACCCCGCCGTACGCGGCCAGGATCCGGCCGAAGTGCGCGTCCGGCTGGAGCGTGGCCACAAAGCCGTAGGCGCCCAGGGCAATCACCCCAAGTCCGGCCCACCACCAGTCCCTGCCCTCCCGGACGGACTGCCACACCAGCCAGGCGCCCCCGATTTCCGCCACGGCGGCCAGGACGAACAGCACGATGGTCTTGAAGACACTGACGGTTTCTTCCGGAATATCCACGCAGCCATCATGCCAGCCGGGAATGCAGTCGGTTGCCGGACGGTTGGGGCAGGTATGGAGCGCATCGGATTTCTTTCCTTCGGCCACTGGGGCCCCGGCCAGGGTTCCCGCACCAGGACAGCGGCCGATGCCCTGCTCCAGGGGATCGATCTTGCGGTAGCTGCCGAGGAACTCGGCGTTGACGGCGCGTTCTTCCGCGTCCATCATTTCGCGCGCCAGCAGGCCTCGCCGTTTCCTCTTCTTTCAGCCATTGCCGCGCGCACCAGCCGCATCGAAGTTGGCACGGGCGTGATCGACATGCGCTACGAAAACCCGCTTTACATGGCGGAGGAGGCTGCCGCTGCCGACCTGATCAGCGGCGGCAGGCTGCAGCTTGGCATCAGCCGCGGCTCACCCGAGCCGGCCCGCCAGGGGGCCTCCGCTTTCGGCTACGTGCCGGGGGAAGGGGAGACGGATGCCGACATGGCCCGCCGGCACACCGACGTCTTCCGCCGGGCCATTACAGGTGCCGGCGTTGCCCAGGCAGACCCCCGGTACGCCGGCGGCGCTACGGGACTCCTGCCCGTCCAACCCCAGTCGCCGGGTCTGGCGGACCGGATCTGGTGGGGCGCGGGGACCCGCAAAACCGCCATATGGGCCGCGGAATCAGGGATGAACCTGATGAGTTCCACCCTGCTGACGGAGGACACCGGCGTTCCGTTCCACGAACTCCAGGCGGAACAGATCCATCTGTTCCGGGAGGCGTGGGCGGCGGCAGGACATGCGCGTACCCCGCGGGTGTCGGTCAGCCGCAGCGTCCTTCCCATCGTGGACGAGGAGGACAACTACTACTTTGCCGGGAGCGCCCTCCGGGACAGCCGCGACCAGGTGGGCGTCATCGACGGCCTCACCTCCCGGTTCGGCAAGAGCTACGTGGGTGCACCGGACCTCCTGGCGGAGCAGCTTGCAGCCGATACTGCTGTGCAGGCGGCCGACACCCTGCTGTTGACCGTTCCCAACCAGCTGGGCGTGGACTTCAACGCCAAGCTCCTGGGCAATATTGTGCAGTTCGTGGCCCCGGCCCTGGGATGGAGCCGATAGGCGGCTGGGAACCTTTTGCGATACCGAACCGTTACTCTTAAAGTGCGGTGTGGGGGCTTCGCGCCCCAACTACCCTGTGACTGCTGAACGGTCATATGACGGAGAGAGAGAAATATGGCTCGCGCCGCCCTAGGCTTAAACGCATGATCCGGCTACGACAGCTGGCCCAAGCGGCTTCGGTATTCACCACCCCCTTATCGCCAGAGGACGTCCTCTCGCTGTTCAACCCTGTCTACTCAGCCCGGCAGCTCAGGGGCGTTGTCACCAAGGTGGTCCAGGAGACCGCCCAGTCGGCAACCATCTTCTTCCGTCCCGGCCGCGGCTGGAAGGCGCACCTTGCCGGCCAGTGGGCCCGCATCGGCGTCGAACTCGACGGCGTGCGTCACTGGCGGTCCTATTCATTGAGTGCTCCCGCCGGCAAGGATCCGGCCATCACGGTCACGGACGTCGGCGCCGTATCCGGCACCTTGGTGCGTACCACCAAGCCCGGCGATGTCCTGTTCCTGGCCCCGCCGCAGGGCGACTTTGTGCTGCCGGAGCATCCCCGCCCCCTTCTCATGGTCACCGCGGGCAGCGGCATCACTCCGGTGATGTCCATGATCCGTACCCTCGTGCCGCGGCGTCCGGATGCCGACGTCGTCCTGGTCCACTCGGCCCGCACGCCCGGCGACAGCCTGTTCCGTGAAGAACTGGCGGAGCTCGCAGACCAGTTCCCCAACTTCCGGCTGGCGCACTGGTACACCGGCGAGCAGGGCCGGATGGACTTCTCCAGCACCAAGGAACTGGACGAGATCTGCCCCGACTGGAAAGAACGGTCCGCGTATGCCTGCGGCCCGGACAGCTTCCTGGATGACGCCGAGGCGCTGTGGAAGCGGGCAGCCCTGACAACGCGCGCACCCGGCACCGATGTCGCAGTGGCCGGAGATCCCGGCAACCTGATGATCGAACGCTTCAACACCACGTTCAACGCCGGGGTGGGGCACGACGGCGGGCTGGTCACCTTCGAAGCCTCGGACCGGGAAGTGGAAGCCGACGGCGACACCCCCATCCTGGACATCGGCGAGGACGCCGGGGTGCTGATGCCCAGCGGCTGCCGCATGGGTATCTGCCACAGCTGCCTTACGCCATTGCTCGCAGGGCAGGTCCGCGACCTCCGCACCGGGGAAATCCATGGCGAACCCGGCCAACTGATCCAAACGTGTGTTTCGGCAGCCGCCGGACCCGTCAACCTCGAACTCTGAGGAGCAGCACCGTATGACTGTCATCTCACCCACGAAAACCACCACAGCCGCAGGTGCCAGCGCCGGCACCTCCAGGACGCGCCCCGGAAAACTGGCCGAATCGGGAAGCCCCAGCGTCCGGCCACCCGCGGCCGCGCACCTCAGCGACGAACAGGTGGCGGAGCTGGGCCGTGAGCTCGACGCCATCCGGGACGAGATCCTGGGCAAGCGCGGCGCGGAAGACGCCGCCTACATCCGCCGCATGATCAAGATCCAGCGCGGCCTGGAACTTTCCGGCCGGGCCGCCCTGCTGGTCAGCAAGAACAAGGCTGCCTGGGTCACCGGCACCACCCTCCTGAGCCTGGCCAAGATCCTGGAAAACATGGAGCTCGGCCACAACATCCTGCACGGACAGTGGGACTGGATGCGTGACCCGGATATCCACTCCACCACTTGGGAATGGGACTTCGTCACGCCGTCGCGGTCCTGGCAGCACACGCACAACGACCTCCACCACCGCTGGACCAACGTGGTGGGCAAGGACAACGACGTCGGATACAACCTGCTGCGCATGGATGAGCAGCAGCCGTGGAAGCCCATCAACCTGGCCAACCCGCTGTTCAATGCCATCCTGGCGCCGGTCTTCGAGTGGGGCATCGCCATCTACGACCTCGAGCTGACCGAGTACAAGGAAGGCACCAAGTCCAAGGAAGCCCTGCTCAAGGACCTCAAGGCCCTGGGCAAGAAGGTCATCACCCAGTTCACCAAGGACTACGCCGCCACCCCCGCACTGGCCATGCTCACCGGCTCCGCGAAGCAGGCGCTGTTCGGCACCATTGCCGCCAACGCCGTCCGCAATGTGTGGGCCCACGCCGTCATCTTCTGCGGCCACTTCCCCGAAGGGACCGACACCTTCACCGAAGAAATGGTGGAAGGCGAGACGCGGGGCGACTGGTACGTGCGCCAAATGATCGGCTCCGCCAACATCTCGGGCTCCAAATTCATGCATCTGATGACCGGCAATCTCTCCCACCAGATTGAGCACCACCTCTTCCCGGACCTGCCCTCCAACCGGTACGCCGAGGTGGCGCCCAGGGTCCGCGAGATCTGCCAGCGCTATGGCCTGAAGTACACCACCGGGCCGCTGCTCAAGCAGGTGGGTTCGTCCTGGGCCAAGGTGTTCAAACTGGCGCTGCCCGGCAAGGCCGCCCGGGCCTAAAGACCGCAAGCCAAAAACAGGACGTGGCCCTGCCGGAGATATCCGGCAGGGCCACGTCCTGTTTTCGGGTTCCTAGCGGCGGGTTTCAGGCGCCAGGAGAATGTGGTCCAGTTTGGGCAGGGCGTGACGGAGCCGGTGCTCGGCGCGGTCAACAGTCTCCGCGGCCTGCGACAACCCGGTATCGGCCAGTTCCAGGCGGGCGGACCCCTGCAGCCGGTGGCCGGACCAGCGCAGCTGCAACTGCCGGACCGCCAGGACCCCGGGGGTCTGCGCCAGGGCGGCCTCGGCGAGCTCCACCAGATCAGGTTCGATGCCGTCCATGAGCCGCCGCCCGATGCTGCGGACCGTCCCCCAGAGCAGCACCATAATGGCGGCGGAAATGACCAATCCCACGATCGGGTCCGCCAGCGGGAAACCAAGCATGACGCCAACGGCGCCGATCACCACTGCCAGGGACGTGAAGCCGTCCGTCCTGGCGTGCACACCGTCCGCCACGAGGGCCGCCGAACCGATCCTGCGGCCCACCCGGATGCGGTAGATTGCCACCGCCTCGTTGCCCGCGAAGCCAATGAGGCCCGCCGCCATGACCCACCCCAGGTTTTGCAGGGGCTGCGGATGGATGAGCCGGTCAACGGACTGCCAACCCGCCACAATGGCGGAAAGGGCCACCACGGCCACGATTGACAGCCCGGCCAGGTCCTCTGCCCGGCCAAACCCGTAGGTGTACCGGCGGGTTGCCGCCCTGCGCCCCAGGATGAAGGCAATCCACAGCGGCACCGCGGTCAGGGCGTCGGAGAAGTTGTGGATGGTGTCTGCGAGCAGTGCCACCGAACTGCTGAACAGGACCACCAGGAACTGCAGCAGCGTGGTGGCCAGCAGGACGAACATACTGATCTTCAGTGCCCGGATGCCCTCCGTGCTGGCTTCCATGGCGTCGTCGATGGTGTCCGCCGCATCGTGGGTGTGGGGCACGAACAGCTCGAAAAGCCAACCTTTGAAGCCGGAATGGTGATGGTGGTCGTGATCATGCCCGTGCCCGTGCCCGTGCCCGTGCCCGTGCCCGTGATCATGCCCGTGCTCGTGGTCGTGGTCGTGGTCGCGATCGTGGTCGTGATGATGGCCGCCATGGTCGTCGTCGTGATGGCTGTGGGCATGCGTTGATTCCTGGTGCGGACCGGTCATGAGGCGCTCCTCTGGGCGTGGTGGGCGGGTGCGCGGTGGTGCGCCGGTTCGCCGCCGAGCGCGTGTTCGGCCTGGAAGATGGCATCGGCCACCAGTTGCCGGGCATGTTCATTCTCCAGCCGGTACAGGACCCGAGTTCCGTCCTGCCGCGTGGACACTATCCTGGCCAGCCGCATTTTGGCCAAGTGCTGGGACACGGCTGCGGGGGACTTCCCTACCGCATCGGCCAGGGCGCCCACTGCCATTTCGCCGTCGCGAAGGGCAAGGATGATCCGCACCCTCGTGGCGTCAGCCAGCATCGAGAAGACCTCCACGGCCAACTCCACGTACTGGCTGTCCGTTCCCAGCGAGCAAGCATTCTTATCTGCATTCATGCGCATATAGTGTCACACTGCGGGGTGGGGCGCATGTCGGCGGCCTTCTACCCAGGGTCGGCGCCGGGACTCCCGTCGTCGGCCTTTGCCGGTCTGGTCAGCAGATGGCGGTGCCGGTAGTGCGGGGCTCCTGTGCCATGGGTACGGGGCACAGTTGCAGGGCCAGCGCTTCGAGTTCCCGGGGGTGGAAAGGCTTGGTGAGGTAGGCGGCGGCCCCGGACGCCATGCCGGCCAGGACGTCGTCGCCCTCCGAACGGGCTGTCAGGAAGAGCAGCGGGGCAGAGCTCCTGGCGCGGATGGCGCGGGCAACCACGTGCCCGTCCATGTCAGGGAGGCCAAGATCGAGGGTGACAAGCGCTATGCCGGGACCGGCCGCGGCGGCGATGGCCTCCGCCCCGGTGCCTACGGCCTTCACCAGGAAGCCTGCACGTGAAAGGACTACCGAAATCAGTCCGCGGATATCGTCGTTATCCTCAACGACAAGGCAGGTGCGCTGCTGTTCCATCCAAGCCCCCCGGCGAAAAAGTTGGCAACAGTCTATCCGCGCTGTGCCGGGTTTTCGGGGCCTTGGCCTTATCCGTCGTAATGTGTCCGCGCAGGGCCCTGGCCCAGGGAGTGGACCACGGCGGCGGCCACATCGTGGAGCTTGGAATTGCGGGTGCTTGACGCCGTCTTGAGGATGTCAAAGGCGTCCTGCTGGCTGCACCGGTTCTGGGCCATGATGATCCCCACCGCCATGTCAATGACGGTCCGGGTTTCCAAAGTGGCGCGGAGGTTCGCCGCTGTCTCGCTGAAATGCGCAAAGCGGATCGCAAGCCGGAGGGCCAACGACGTCTGGCTGACAAACTCCTCGGCGAAGTCCAGGATGCGGCTCTCGAAACGGTGCGCACGGCCGGAGTACAGCAACAAAGCTGCCTTGGTGTCGCCCTCCAGCCGGAACGGGACCGCCGCGATGGACCGGATCCCCTCCGCCAGCACTGCGGACGAGTAGTCCGGCCAGCGGCACTCAGCGGTGAGATCGGGGATATGGACAGTTTGCTGGTTGGTTGCCGCAGTCATGCCCGGTGTCTCGGTGAACCGGTGCTCAAAACGTCCAATGGTCCGGGCTTCCTGGCTGCTGCTGGCTACCGTGGTGCCCTTCCGCTGCCTGAGCAGGGTGACGGCGCACAGCATTTCATCGCCGGGTTCGGAGAGGTTGCGTGCGGAGACCTGTGCCAACTCGTTGAGGAAGTCCTCGACGTCAGAGCTGTCCAGGACAATTTCGTGCAGGTGCTCGGTGATGGATGTATCGGGTTTAGCTGTTGACTCGCTGGCCACTGTTTCTTGGTGCCATTCGCTCAGGTCAAAACGAGCCGGCAACACACAAACGCCCCGCAACATGGGCGGGGAGCCGGTGATGGTCGCTGGATCGAAGAACTTTCCAACGGCCCGCTGCTAAACCGATAACCAGAGTATATACATCCGCAAGGAAGGCGAAACGTCATGTCCTGCGGGTCGTCACAGCCGGGTGCTGGCGCCGCGCAGGGGGTAACCGGCACAATGAAGCGGGAGCCGGCCACCGGATGCGGCGCCAACCCAAAGGCTGCCCGTCGGGGAGGACAGGAACATGACCAGGCTTCTTATCATCGGCCCGCCGGGCTCCGGCAAGGGAACCCAGGCAGAACAGCTTGCCCGGCACTTCGGGATCCCGGCCGTGTCCACGGGAGACATCTTCCGCAGCAACGTCAGCCGGAAGACAGACCTCGGGAATCAGGCAGCCGAATATCTCGACGGCGGCCGGTTCGTTCCCGACCACCTCACCAACGCGCTGGTGAAGGACCGCCTCCTTGATGGGGACGTCAGGCACGGCTTCCTGCTGGACGGGTACCCGCGCACCGCGCCACAGGCAACGGAACTGGACAGTATGCTCGCCGCCCAGGGACACGGGCTGGACGCCGTCATCGAGCTGCAGGCTCCTGATGCTGAACTGGAAGCGCGCATGCACCGGCGGGCAGAGGAACAAGGGCGCACCGACGACACCATTGACGTCTTCCGCCGCAGGCTGGACCTCTACCACCGCCAGACGCATGAAGTAGTCTCGGTGTACGCGGGCCGGGGAATCCTGGTATCCGTCAACGGCAGCGGGGATCCGGGGGAGATTACCGCGTTGGCGATTGCCGCCGTCGAACAATTCCTGGCAGCACCGCGACGGCCATCCTGACCGGAACAACGCATGGTGAACTCGAACAGAAGGAAACACTGATGAGAATTGCCGTTACAGGCGGAAGCGGAAAACTTGGCCGGCACGTGGTGCGCCGGCTCACCGACGACGGCCACCAGGTCCTCAACCTGGACCGTGCCGGTACCCGGAGCCCCGGCCTGCTGGTGGTGGACCTGCGCAACTACGGCCAGGTGGTGGATGCGCTGCTGGGAGTGGATGACCGCCATGACGGGTTCGACGCCGTGGTGCACCTTGGTGCCATACCGGCCCCCGGCATCATTCCGGACGCCGCGACGTTCGAGAACAACATGCTCTCCACCTACAACGTCTTCCAGGCGGCACGACGGGCCGGCATCAAGAAGGTGGTGTACGCCTCAAGCGAGACCGTACTCGGGCTGCCATTCGACATTGATCCGCCCTACATTCCGGTGGACGAGGAATATCCTCCCCGGCCCGAGAGCACCTATTCCCTGGTGAAGACGCTGGAGGAAAGGATGGCGGTGGAACTGACACGCTGGGACCCGGAACTGAGCATCACAGGCCTCCGGTTCTCCAACGTCATGGACGAGGCCGACTATGAGCGGTTCCCCTCCTTCGAGGACGACGCGACGCTGCGCAAGTGGAATCTTTGGGGCTATATCGACGGCAGGGACGGCGCACAGGCAGTAGCCCGGGCCCTGGAGAATGCGAAGCCCGGTTTCGAAGCCTTCATCATCGCCAACGCGGACACCGTCATGAGCCGCCCAAGCGCAGAACTGGCAGCCGAGGTGTTCCCGAACGTCAAGGTCACCAAGGACCTGGGCGAACACGAAACCATGCTGTCCATCGACAAGGCCCGGCGCCTGCTCGGCTTCGAGCCCGAACACAGTTGGCGGAACCACGCAGCGGTTCCCTCCGGCACGGCCGGCGGCAACGGCTAGCTCCGGCGCGTTCCAGCGACCTCCGCGATTACGGGCTGCATGATGGAGTGAATGGGCCTTCACCGGGATAGTGTTCAGGCTAAGCATTTATCACGGCGCAGGGACAAGGCAGCACATTGGTACAGAAATCATCACGGTCCGGGGTCCAGGAACACAACGCCGGAAAGTGGCGCACCTTCAACGAGAAGTTCGTGGTGGAGGAGCGCTACGTGGATGTGGAGGACCGGCGCCGGCTCTACCGGGCGTCGGTCATCCTCTCCGTGGTGGGGCTGGCGCTCTTTGTCGCCATCCTCGTCAGTGTGGTCCAGTCCACCGGCCTTCACGCGATGGATGAACCCCTGCACGACTGGCTGGTGACCACGCGTTCCGGTGCCCTCACCGCCTTCATGATCTTCCTGGCAGTGTTCTTCGGCCCCATCGCGCTGCCCATCATCGTCCTGGTGGTGGTCGTCGTCTGGGGTGTCGCCGCCAAACATGCCTGGCGGCCCATCCTGCTGGCGTCGGCGATGCTGACAGGGGTGATCGTTTCGCAGATCATCCTCCACATTGTCCAGCGCTCCCGTCCCCCGGTGGACCAGATGTTGTTTGGCGCGGACCAGACCTTTTCGTTCCCCTCCGGCCACGTCCTCGGTGCCTGCGACTTCCTGCTGGTGGGTGCCTACCTGATCGTCTCGCGGCGGCGGAGCCGCCGGGCTGCCGTCATCGGATTCGCCGTTGCCGCCGTCGGAATCATCCTGGCCATCTCCAGCCGGCTGTACCTGGGCTATCACTGGCCCACCGACACCTTGGCGTCGTTCTCCCTGTCGCTGATGATCCTCGGGGGCGTTATTGCGCTTGATACCTGGCGGACGGCCAGGATCGCAGGCGAACCGGTCACGGGGAAGCTGTCCAAACCGGAGGAGTGAACCGGCGCGCCGAACCGGCTCACGTCCCGTCCTGCCAAGGCCTGGACCGCGCCCGTTTCAGCGCCCGGTGGAGCTTGAGGTTTGCGGCCTCCAGTTCCAGGACCTTGGCAACTCCGGCGAGGTTCAGGCCCTCCTGGAGCAGCTCGCCGATCCGGAGCAGCACGGCGATGTCCTCCTCGCTGTATTGACGCGTGCCGCCCGCGGTCCGGGCGGGCGTCAGCAGTCCCTTGGCCTCGTACAGCCTGATGTTTTGTTGTCCCGTGCCCGTCAGGTCCGCCGCCACGGAGATTGCGTACAGGGCGCGTGGGCCGGGGGAACGGCCGGGCCGGCCCGTTTCAGGTTCCGCCATGAGTTCTCCCAAAAATTCCACCGAATGCGGTCTTGCCCAAGTTTCCCACCGGTGCTATAAAAAATCTACATTCACCACCATAGATTGAAAGTGGTGGTGGGTGACCGGATATCCAACACCTTGAAGCTGAAGGAGTGGGAAATGATGTTGATGCGTACGGACCCGTTCCGTGAGCTGGACCGGCTTGCGCAGCAGGTTTTGGGAACCGCCGCCCGCCCGGCAGCCATGCCGATGGACGCTTGGCAGGAAGACGGCGAATTTGTGGTGGCATTCGACCTTCCCGGCGTGGACGTGGACTCCGTGGACCTGAACGTGGAACGGAACGTCCTGACGGTGCGGGCCGAGCGCCGGGACCCGACGCAACCTAACGTGGAACTGGTGGCGTCGGAGCGGCCCCGCGGCGTGTTCAGCCGGCAACTGATCCTGGGCGACACCCTGGACACCGACAGGATCAAGGCCGCCTACGACCAGGGCGTGCTGACCCTGCGGATCCCGGTGGCCCAGCAGGCCAAGCCGCGCAAGATCGAAATCCAGACCCAACAGGGCGGGATGCAGCAGATCGACGCCTAGGACCCATGGCACTGCGCCGGCGCCCCTGTCTCCGGGCGGGACGCCGGCAGCCATTGGCCGGCACAGGGAATTCATCCAAGGAGGCGTAAACCCCATGAGCGAGTGGCGGCGCTACGATTCACCGCTGATTCCTGCATTCCATGAGCGCTTCGAGGAGCGGTGGGGGCCTGGAACGGCGCCCTTCCTGGACCCCGAGGCGCATGAGCAGCCCATGCCGCGGGCGCAGTGGATCAACCCGGCCACCGGCGCTGCCTTGGCGGTGGTCCCGATCTGGACGGCCGATGAGGCCCAGCAGCGGTCCTTCGGAGTGTTCTACCTGCCCCCTGCCGGCGATATCTGGGTCCTGCGGCCGGGCTACACGGGTTATCTGGAACCGTCCGACGGCGATTCGGAACATCTGGTGACCCTGCGCAATGACGCCTTCCGCAAGGCGGTGGCGCACGCCAAGGAGTTCCTCTTCGGCTCGCAGTAGCCAACGGTGCCGGCCAGGGGCGTTGGTGCTCGTCAGCCGCTCCCCGCTGTGTAATCCTGAGACGTACCCGACCCACCGCAACAAAGGCTGGCCTCCATGCATAAATCCGCCAAGGACCTCGCAGCACTTATCCCTCCGGGGTTCACGCTTGGCGTCGCCACTGCAGCATTCCAGATTGAAGGGGCGCTCGACGAAGACGGCCGCGGCAAGTCGGGCTGGGAGGTGTTCGCCGCCAAGCCGGGGGCGATCGTGGGGGACCACAGCCCGGCCGTCGCAACCGACCATTACCACCGCATGCCGCAGGACGTGGCCCTGCTGAAGCAGTTGGGCGTGGACTCGTACCGGTTCTCGTTCTCCTGGCCCCGCATTCAGCCGGGCGGAACCGGTCCGGTAAACCGGGCCGGCCTGGCATTCTACGACCGGCTCCTGGATGAGCTCCTGGCCAACGGGATCTCACCCATGGCCACCATCTACCATTGGGACACGCCGCTGGAGCTGGACGAGGCGGGCGGCTGGATGAACCGGGACATGGCCTACCGGCTGGGGGAGTATGCCGCATTGGTGGCCGAAGCTTTCGGCGATCGGGTGGCCCGGTGGGTCACCATCAACGAACCGGCAACCGTCAGCGCCAACGGCTACTCCCTGGGAGTGCATTCCCCCGGCAAGGAGCTGGCCCTGGGCGCGTTTCCCACCGTCCACCACCAGCTGCTCGGGCATGGCCTGGCGGTCCAGGCGCTCCGTGCCGCGGGGGTGCCGGGCGAGATCGGCATGACCAATGTCTATTCACCCATGGTGCCGAACTCCATCAATCCGCTGGACAAGATCAGTGCCGGTCTCATGGACCTGGGCCAGAACCGGCTGTACGCCGACCCGGTCCTGACCGGCAAGTACCCCGACCTCATCCGGGCGGCCAAGTTCTTCAGCTCCTTCGAGCATCCCGAAGAGGACATGGAGATCATCTCCCAGCCGCTGGATTTCTACGGGCTGAACTACTACATGCCCACCAAGGTGGCCGTGGGCCCCGGCAGCGGCGCGGTGCCGCCGAGCATGGCGGAAGCTATGGGGAGCGACCTGAGCGCAGCAGGCGGCGGTACTACACCGTTCCATGTGGAGGCCTGGCCGGAAGCGGACATCACCGCCTACGGGTGGCCGGTCAAGCCCGAGTACATGGCTGTCGCCTTGAAGGAGATGGCGGAACGGTACCCCAACTTGCCTCCGGTGATTATTACCGAGGGCGGGGCGAGCTTCGAGGACATCATTGTCCGCGACAAGTCCACCAATACCAGGTTCATTCCGGACGAGCGCCGGCTGAAGTACATCTCCGACCACCTTGAGGCCGCGCTGAAGGCAACAGCTCCTGGCGGCGAAGCCGAATCGGTGGACCTCCGCGGCTACTACGTATGGTCCTTCCTGGACAACTTCGAATGGTCGGCCGGGTACAAGCAGCCGTTCGGCCTCCTGCACGTGGACTTCGAAACCCTGGAGCGGACGCCCAAGGCCTCCTACTTCTGGTTCCAGGAGCTCATCGAGGAACGCGACCTGGCAGCGGCGGCGGACGCCGCGATCGCCCAGGCGGTTGTTCCGGAGATCCTGGACGGCAGTGAAGCGCCCGACGACGGCGCGCCGCTGGGTGCCAGCGCCTAAACCGTGCGGTGCCGGCCCTGCTCCGGGTCAGCCCCGGAGCAGGTCCAGCATGGCCAGCTGCTTGGCGATGCCCGCGCCGTCCGGGGAATAGATCCACGGAACCCTCGAAGAGGTGTGGTCGCCGTCCTCCGAGTGGCCGCCGGCGAACACCGATTCGCTGACTGACAGCTGCCGGATGGCGATGGCCGCCACTTTGTCCGCGTTGTCTGCGGCGAAGGCAGAGTAGATGGCTTCATCGTGCTGCCCGTTGTCACCGATCAGGAGCCACCGCATGTCCGGGAATTCCTGGGCCAACCGCTCCAGGTTCCGCCGCTTGTGTTCCTGGCCGCTGCGGAACCAGCGGTCCTGCGTCAGGCCCCAGTCCGTCAAGAGCAGCGCGCCCTTGGGGTACATGTTGCGGGTCAGGAAGCGGCCCAGCGTGGGGGCCGCATTCCAGGGGCCAGTGGACAGATAGATGACAGGGGCGTCGGGGTGCTCGATGGTCAGCCGGTCCAACAGCACCGCCATGCCCGGAGTTGCCATCCGTGCCCGTTCGCTGAGCACGAAGGTGTTCCACAGCGCCAGGAAGGGCCGCGGCAGGGCGGTCACCATGACGGTGTCGTCGATGTCCGAGACGATTCCGAATTTCACCTCGGGTGCGATGACCTGGATCAGCGCCTCCGCCGGTTCCGTTCCCTCGGCGCGCAGGACCGCGGTGTGCCAGCCGGGGGAAAGCTGGACGTCCACCTCGGTGTCGATCAGGCCGCCCCGGTCCGCCGTCATGTGGGTGACGACGTCGCCGATGGTGATCTCGACGTCGGTAAACTGCAGCGGCACGCCGGTGAAGGCACGCCAGCCGCGGATGTTCTGGTTCCCGATTTTCGCTTCCTGCTCCGCCCGGCTTCCCGGCAGGGGCTTTTGCGTCAGCAGCACCCGGCCCAGCACACGGACCCGGGTCGTGGAGCCATAGCCCTGGTATGCGATGGTTTGCGGCACGAAATCCCAGCGCTTCGCCAGCCGGATCCGCAGGCTGTTGACCGCGTCCGAGACCCGGTGCGCCAGCCGGAAGGCCTGGTTCCCCGAGAGTGCGTACTGGGCCAGCACTGCCGGCGCGGGCTTGCGTGCTGTTTTTCGGGCCGGATGCTGGGGAGCCGTGTCCATGCCACCACTCTGCCACAGGGTGGAGCGTGGATCAGCCGGTGCCGAGGATCCCGCGCAGTGTTTCGGCGTTGCGCACGGCGTTCCCGCCGCTGTCGTTGTTGAAGTAGGCGTACACGTCCAGGCCTCCGCCGTCCCACTCGCGGATCCGGTCGGCCCACCAGTGCAGGTCGGCTTCCGAATATGAGCCACCATACAAATGCTCATGGTCGGGGCCATGCAGCCGGACATAGGTAAATGGCGCGGTGGTGCGCAGGATACAGGGCAGGTTGGCCCCGCTCATGATGCAGTAGGCCGCCTGGTGCCGTTCCAACAGCGAAAACAACTCCGGGCAGTCCCAACTGGGATGCCTGAATTCAACGGCAACCCGGATCCAGGCCGGAAGCGCGGCCAGGAAATACTCGAGCCGTGCGTCGTCCCTGCCCAGTTGCGGCGGCAGTTGGACCAGGAGCACGGCCCGTTTATCCCCCAGTTCATGCCAGCACCTGGCAATGCGTTCCACCCAGACCTCGGGCGCGTACAGCTTGCGGGCGTGGGTGAGGCCGCGGGGAGCCTTGACTGACATGCTGAAACCCGGCGGCAGCCGCTTGTTCCAGCCGGCAAACGTGGTGTCGCGGGGCCACCGGTAGAAGCTGGCATTCAGTTCAACTGTGGTGAACCTGGCGACGTAGTGCTGCAGCCGGTCCCGGGCCGGCAACCCGGGCGGGTACAGGACGTTCTCCCAGTGGTCGTAGCTCCAGCCGGAGGTACCGATGTGCACTGCCATTCTTCGATGTTCCTACAGTGTTGTGTGGCAGGGTAAGGTCATGGCGCGAATTGAAGATTATGCGGTGGTTGGCGACCTTCACACCGGTGCCCTCATCAGCAAGGAAGGCTCGATCGACTGGCTCTGCCTGCCGCGGTTCGATTCCCCTGCGTGTTTCAACGCGTTGCTGGACACGCCGGACGCAGGGCGCTGGCTGCTGGCTCCGGAGGGCGCGGGTGCCTGTACGCGCCGCAGCTACCGCGACGGAAGCCTGATTCTGGATACCGAGTGGGAGACCCCGGAGGGAACGGTGCGCGTCACCGACTTCATGCCTCCCCGGGATTCCGTGGCCGACATCGTCCGGATCGTCGAGGGTGTCAGCGGCAGCGTAAAGATGCACGGCGAGTTGGTGCTTCGCTTCGACTACGGGCATATCGTGCCCTGGGTACGCAAGGACAAACGGGGACTGCATGCCATTGCCGGCCCGGACGCCGTCTACCTGGTCACTCCCGCACCCCTGCACGGCGAGAACATGCACACCGTCAGCGACTTCACGGTCAATGCCGGCGAGAAAGTGCCGTTCGTGCTGACCTGGGCTCCCAGCCATGTGGGCCGGCCGGTTTCCGTCGACGCGGAGAAAGTCCTGCACAGCACGTTCGAGTTTTGGCAGGGCTGGTCCTCCCAGTGCACGGTCGAAGGAAAATACCAGGACGCCGTGGTGCGCTCCCTGGTCACGCTCAAGGCCCTCACTTACGCCCCCACCGGCGGGATCGTCGCCGCCGTCACCACATCGCTGCCGGAACAGCCGGGCGGCCAACGCAACTGGGACTACCGCTATTGCTGGCTGCGGGACGCCACCATGACCCTGCAGGCGCTGCTTGCTGCCGGGTATAAAGCCGAGGCCGCCGCCTGGCGGGACTGGCTGCTCCGTGCCGTGGCGGGAGACCCCGCGGACCTGCAGATCATGTACGGAATCCACGGTGAGCGGCGGCTGCCGGAGATGGAACTGCCCTGGTTGAAAGGCTACGAGAACTCGGCGCCGGTGCGGATTGGAAATGCGGCGGCCGAGCAATTCCAACTGGATGTGTGGGGTGAGGTCCTTGACTGCCTTGCCCTGACCCGGAACTCGCTGCTCAAGCATACGGACGAGGCCTGGGACGTTCAGGTGGCCTTGATGGAGCACCTTGAGACCATCTGGGACCAGCCGGACAACGGGCTCTGGGAGATGCGGGGGCCGCGGCGCCACTTCACGCATTCCAAGGTCATGGCGTGGGTGGCTGCGGACCGGATGGTGAAGGGCGTGCGGGAGTCCGGCCTGCCGGGGCCGGTGGAGCGCTGGGAGGCGCTGCGGGACCGGATCCGCCAGGACATCCTGGCCAACGGCTACGACGCGGCGCGCAACACGTTCGTCCAGTCCTACGGCCGGCCTGAACTCGATGCCAGCCTGCTGTTGATCCCCAGGGTGGGCTTCCTGCCCCCGGATGATCCCAAGGTGGTGGGGACCATCGAGGCGATCCAGCGGGAGCTGACCCAGGACGGGTTCGTGCTGCGGTATCGCCCGGAACAGAGCGACGACGGCCTGCCCGGGGATGAAGGCGTCTTCCTGGCCTGCTCGTTCTGGCTGGTGGAGGCCCTCCTGGGCGCCGGACGACATGAGGAGTCGCGGGAACTCTTCGAACGGCTGCTGGAACTGCGCAACGATGTGGGGCTGCTGAGTGAGGAGTGGGCGGTGAAGGCCGGCCGCCAACTGGGCAACACGCCTCAGGCTTTCAGCCACTTCGCCCTTGTGACTAGCGCCTTGGAGCTGCATCAGGATACGGTTCGGCGCAGTGACGCTCCCATTCCGCCTGAAGGGGCGGACTCGCGCTGAGGCGGCGCGGGCCGGGGCCTGAACTTCTCCTTCGCAGGATAGATAAGTATACTTACTAACACCTCATGGAGTGCTCCCCAGCACAATGCCGTGATTGACGGAGGAGTGATTGTTGTGGCCGGATTTTTTGAACTCGTGGATGCCCCTGACGGCGGATACCGGATCAGGATGATGGACGGAAGCGGGAACCTGATGGCCATTTCAGTGACCTTCCCCACCAAAAGGGCGGCCGTCGCAGGCGTCGCGATGGCCAGGGAGATCGCGGGTACCGGCCTCATCCGGGACAGGAGCCTGGACGGCGCGGGTTCAGTCATCCGCGAACGGGTGCGGCCTGTCAGCTCCCCTAAGGAGGATGCCGCGAAACGGAAGAAGGCACCTGACGTGCGGCGGACGGCCATCGGCCGATGACCGGAACCGCTGCCTCTCCTGGTGCCGGCCACGGGGTCCTCTTCGACGTCGACGGGACGCTGATCGACTCGTCCTATCTCCACACCGTCGCCTGGTGGGGCGCGTTCCGCCAGTACGGACACGACGTTCCAATGGCGGCCATCCACCACTTGGTGGGCATGGGCGGCGCCCGCCTGGTGGACAACCTCCTGCCGCCGGGCCGTGACCGCTCCGAAGACGAGGACATCATGGCCAGCCACGGCGCCCTGTATGCCTCGCACTGGCCCTCGCTTCGTGCGTTCGCAGGTGCAAAGGACCTCCTGGGGCAATGCCACGACCACGGCCTTGCGGTGGCGCTTGCCTCCTCGGCCCGGGAAAAGGACCTGCACGTGATGCGCTCCGTGCTGGACGCAGACGCCTTCATCGATGCCGCCACGAGTTCCAACGACGCCGAGGAAAGCAAGCCGGCGCCGGATATCCTTGCGGCGGCGCTGGAAGCCCTCGGCATCGACGCCGGGAACGCCGTCTATGTCGGGGACGCCGTGTGGGATATGAAGGCCGCCGCTGCGCTGGGCATTCCGGCGATCGGCGTTACCTGCGGGGGAATCAGTGCGGCGGAACTGCGCGATGCGGGCGCCGTCGAGGTCTATGAAGGCCCCCGCGACCTGCTGGAGAACCTGGGGTCAAGCGCCATCGGCCGGCTGCTGGCGCGCCAGGATCACTGACGCGCCACATGCAGCCGGGCTGCCGGCCTAGGTGAGCTTCACCTGGCGGTTCATGTCCTTGTACAGCAGGTAGCGGAACTCGCCGGGGCCGCCGGCGTAGCAGGCCTGCGGGCAGAAGGCGCGCAGCCACATGAAGTCGCCTGCTTCCACCTCCACCCAGTCGTTGTTCAGCAGGTACATGGCCTTGCCCTCCAGGACGTACAGGCCGTGCTCCATCACGTGGGTTTCCGGGAACGGGATGACGCCGCCGGGCTGGAAGGTGACGATGTTGACCTGCATGTCGTGCGCGAGGTCGCTGGAGTCCGTGAACCGGGTGGTCTTCCAGACATCGTTGGTGTCCGGCATGGACGTGGGCTCCACGTCCTTCTCGTTGGTGACGAAGGACTTTGCCTCGTATCCTTCGAGGCGTTCGTAGGCCTTGCGGATCCAGTGGAAGGACACGACGTCGTCCGAGACGTTCTCCAGGCCCCATTCCGAACCCGCGGCCAGGTAGGCGTAGCCGCCTTCCTCCAGGGGGTGGAGTTCGCCGTCCAGCGTGAGGTTCACGTTGCCGCGGGTGACGAAGATGACGCCTTCGACGCCGGCCTCGAACTCGGCCTTGGGGGCGCCGCCGCCGGGGCCGATCTCGACGATCAGCTGGGAGAAGGTGGTGGCGAAGCCCGAAATCGGCCGGGCGATGATCCAGGACCGGGTGTTGGAGAAGCCCGGCAGGTTGGACGTGACGATGTCCGTCATCACGCCCTTGGGGATCACCGTGTACGCCTCGGTGACGATGGCGCGCTCGGTGGTCAGGTGGGTCTGCGGCGGGAGTCCGCCGGTGGGGGAGTAGTACTTGCCCATGAAAGGGATCCTTTGCCTAGGAGTTGGAAGTGGTGGCGAGCCGGGGGTGTGCCAGGCCGGTAAGCTGCGGAATTCCGACGCCGGCAGGCGCCTGGACTTCCTCGGCGCCAACCGCGCCGCACTGGACCCCGCGGAGCACGAACGCGGCCAGTGCCCGGGCGGTGGCGGGTTCGTCCATGACTCCGCCTTCGGTCCGTTCCACGTAGTTGCGCAGGCGGGCCGCGGCAGCGGGGAGGCCTTCCCTGTAGAAGGCATAGGTGGCGGCGAAGCGGCTGGGCAGCTGGGCCGGGTGCAGGTCCCAGCCTTGGTAGTAGCCGCGCTCCAGCGACCTGCGGACCAGCCGGCCGTGCAGCTGCCAGGCGTTCTCCACGTTGTCGCCCACCGGGATGATGTTGGTGGACCCGTCCGAAAGCCGGATGCCGGTACCGGCCACGGCCAGCTGCATGACCTCTTTGGCGAAGTCGGCAACGGGGTGCTCCATGGACTGGTATTCCGCGGAGATCTGGAGTGAGGCCGAGTAATCGTAGGTGCCATAGTGCAGCCCGCTGATCCGGCCGGGCACGGCGTGCGGCAGCTGCGCCACCGGAGACGTTCCTTCCGGGCCGAGGATCAGCTGCGGGGTTTCCACCTGGACTTCGAAGCGCAGCCGTCCGGCGGGAAGGCCGTGGACCTCCTCCAGCCGGGACACGGCGTAGTCCATCGCCTGCACCTGCGCCACGGTAGTGACCTTGGGCAGCGTGAGGACCAGGCCCTCCGGCAATTCGCCGGCGGCGGCGAGGCCGGAGACGAACAGGTCCAGCGTGCGGAGGCCACGGGCCCGGGTGGCAGCCTCAAAGCACTTGAAACGGATGCCGATAAACGGGGGAGCGGTCCCGGCAGCGGCGGCCTGGGCTACCGCGGACGCTGCGGCAACCGCGGCAGCGTCCTCGGCGTCGTCGCCCCTGTCCCCGAAGCCGTCCTCGAAGTCCAGGCGCAGGTCCTCGATCGGTTCGGCCTGGAGCTTGGCCTGCACGCGGCCCGCCACGGCTTCGGCAAGCCCGGCGTCCTGGCCCAGCAGCCGTCCCAGCTCCCCGAAGCCGCCGTGGGCTTCCGTCGTCGCGGTTGCCTGGGCGCCCCAGTCGGCCGCGAGCGACGGCGTGAACCGGTCCGCGGGCACGTACACCGTGTGTACGGGCTGGCGAGAGCCGTCGTCGCCCGGGTAGTTCCGTTCCAGCAGCCGGTCGGTGGCGGCAAGCTGCCCGTCAATGTGCGCGAGGTCCCCCGCGGAGAGCGAGGATTTGGGTGCTGCCATCTCAGCCCACCAGTTCGTAGGCAGGCGTGGTGAGGAAGTCCGTGTAATCGTCCGAGAGGCAGATGTCAGCGATGAGCTCGCCGGCCGGCTGGTAGTAGCGGCGGAACGCCTCGTCCCCGAACTCGGTGCGGAGCCGTTCCGTTTCCTCGCCGAGGATCCGTTCCACCAGCTCCTTGGTCACGGTGTTGCCGGAGTCCGCCAGGACGGACTTGTTGCGGATCTGCTGCCACACCTGGGAGCGGGAGATCTCCGCGGTGGCGGCATCCTCCATCAGGTTGTGGATGGCCACCGCGCCGTTTCCGGACAGCCACACCGCGGTATAGGCCACGGCCACGTAGAGGTTCAGTCGCAGGCCGGCCTCGGTGACCTGGCCGTCCGCGGAGGAGACATCGAGCAGCTGCTCAGCCGTGACCGAAACCTCCGGACGCTGCTTGTCCACCTGGTTCGGCCTGTCCCCCAGCACGGAGTCGAAAACCTCGCGGCAGGTGGAGACCAGGTCCGGGTGCGCCACCCAGGAGCCGTCAAATCCGTCATTGGCCTCGCGGGTCTTGTCCGCCCGCACCTTCTCGAACGCCGCTTCGGTCACTTCCGGGTGCCGGCGGTTGGGGATGACGGCAGCCATGCCGCCCATGGCGAAGGCGCCGCGCCGGTGGCAGGTCTTGACCAGGAGCTCGGTGTAGGCGCGCATGAACGGTGCGGTCATCACCACGGAGGCGCGGTCCGGGAGGACGAACTCCTCGCCGGCATCACGGAAGTACTTGATGATGCTGAACAGGTAATCCCAGCGGCCCGCGTTCAGGCCCGAGGCGTGGTCCCGCAGTTCGTAGAGGATCTCGTCCATTTCGAAGGCGGCCGGGATGGTTTCGATCAGGACCGTTGCCCGGATAGTGCCCTGGTGCAGGCCCAGGTAGTCCTGGGCGAACACGAAGACGTCGTTCCACAGCCTGGCTTCAAGGTGGCTCTCCATCTTCGGCAGGTAGTAGTACGGGCCCTGTCCGTTGAGCACCAGCTGCTTTGCGATGTGGAAGAAGTGCAGGCCGAAGTCCACCAGGGCACCAACGGCGGGTTCGCCGTTGAGCAGCAGGTGCTTCTCCTGCATGTGCCAGCCGCGGGGACGGGCCACCACGACGGCGAGCGGTGCGTCGGTGCGCAGGCGGTATTCCTTGCCTTCATCCGAGGTGTAGCTGAGGGTGCCCTGGGCGGCATCCCGGAGGTTCAGGATGGCGTCGATGACGTTGGCCCAGGTGGGTGTGCTGGCGTCCTCGAGGTCCGCCAGCCACACCTTGGCACCGGAGTTCAGGGCATTGATGGCCATCTTCGCGGGTGAGGCCGGGCCGGTCATCTCAACCCGGCGGTCCTGCAAAGCCGCCGGTGCCGGCGCAACCTTCCAGTCGCCGTCGCGCACGTCCTGCGTCTCCGGCAGGAAGTCCAGCTTGCCGGTTTCTGCCACCCGCTGCCGCTTGACGGCGCGCGCCGCCAGGAGTTCATTGCGGGTGCCGGCGAACCGGTTGTGGAGCTCCTCCACAAAGGCAAGTGCCTTGGGGGTGAGGATCTCCTCAGCGCGGTTGATCGGCCGGGGATCTGTGACGGTGATGGCCATTTCTGGTCCTTTCCTTGTGCGGGAAGTCGAGCGGGCGGTCAGGCGGAGGCCAGTGCTGCCACCGGCTCCTTGGTGGAATCGGCCGGGACGGCAGACGTTGCCACGTTTGAGGCGTGTGCCGCGGCGGCCACGGCTGCCGCGACGTTGGCGGTCACGTGCGGATCGAAGATGCTCGGGATGATGTAGCTGGCATTGAGCTCATTATCATTCACCCGGTTGGCGATTGCCTCCGCGGCGGCCACCAGCATTTCCGGGGTGATGTCGCTGGCGCCGACGTCCAGGAGCCCGCGGAAGAGGCCCGGGAAGGCCAGGACGTTGTTGATCTGGTTGGGGAAATCGCTGCGTCCGGTGGCCACGACGGCGGCGTGGCGGGACGCGATGGCCGGATCCACCTCGGGGGTGGGGTTGGCCATGGCGAAAACGATGGAGTCCTTTGCCATGGAGGCGACGTGCTCTTCGTCCAGGATGTTCGGGGCGGATACACCGATGAAGACGTCGGCACCCACCAGGGCCTCGTGCAGGCTGCCGGAGAAGCCTTCCTGGTTGGTGTTTTCGGCGATCCAGGTGCGGTGCCCGTCGTCGTACTTCTCGCCCTTGTGGATGGCGCCGGAACGGCCGGCCGCCACGATGTGCCGGGCACCTTGGGCCTTGAGCAGCTGGATGATCGCCGAGCCGGCGGCGCCGACGCCGGAGACCACGATCTTCACGTCCTCGATCTTCTTGTCCACCACGCGGAGCGCGTTGACCAGGGCCGCGAGGGTGACGATGGCGGTGCCGTGCTGGTCATCGTGGAAGACCGGAATGTCGAGTTCTTCGCGCAGCCGCGCCTCGATCTCGAAGCAGCGGGGAGCGGCGATGTCCTCAAGGTTTACGCCGCCGAATACGGGTGCCAGGAGCTTGACGGTGCGGATGATCTCCTCGGTGTCCTGGGTATCAAGGCAGACCGGCCAGGCGTCCACGTTGGCGAACTGCTTGAACAGGGCGGCTTTGCCTTCCATCACCGGAAGCGCGGCGGCCGGACCGATGTTGCCCAGGCCCAGCACGGCGGAGCCATCGGTGACCACGGCGACGGTGTTCCGTTTGACGGTCAGGTTCCGGGCGGCTGCGGGGTCCTCGGCGATGGCCAGGCAAACGCGGGCGACGCCGGGAGTGTAGGCGCGGGACAGGTCGTCGCGGTTGCGCAGCGGGACCTTGGGGACCACCTCGAGCTTGCCGCCGAGGTGCATCAGGAAGGTGCGGTCCGAGACGTGCTGGACGGTCACGCCGTCGAGGGCGTTGAGGGCGTCCTTGACCCGGGCTGCATGGGCGTCGTCCGTCGTGTTGCACGTGACGTCGACAACGAGGGTCTCGTGGTGGGACTCAGTGACATCCAGTGCGGTGATGGCGGCGCCGGCCGCTCCCACGGCTGCCGCAAGCTCGCTGGTGGCGCTGAAGCTCGACGGAGCTTCCACGCGCAGGGTGATCGAATTTCCGGGGCTGGGGTTCGCCATTGAATGTCCTCCTGTTAGGCCTTGTCCGGCTTCTGTCTAATCCGAATATTTTCGTATTATGGATATTATTATCTACTTTATGGAAACACAACCCCTTCGCGATATGACTGCCGAGGGACGTCGCCGAGTACACGGCGGTGCTGTATGTTGGGTGTTCTAAGCGACTCTTTTCACGATGCGGATAAGAGTTGTCGGATTCCGAGCCATAGGAGACAACGGAATGGCAGAAAAAGCCTCTGGCGGAGTGCAGTCGGTGGAGCGCGTCTTCGAGCTGCTGGAGCTCATCACGGATGCCGGCGGCGACGTCACGCTCAGTGAACTGTCCTCCTCGACCGATTTGCCGCTCCCCACCATCCACCGCCTGCTCCGCACCCTGGTATCGCTCGGCTACATCCGCCAGCTGCCCAACCGGCGCTACGCCCTGGGCCCCCGGCTAATCCGGCTTGGCGAAGGCGCCAACAAGCAGCTCGGCGCCCTGGCCCGCCCCCAGCTCAAAACCCTGGTGGACCGCCTGGGGGAGACCTCCAACATGGCCGTGCTGGATTCGGACATGGTGATCTACGTGGCGCAGGTCCCGTCGCTGCACTCCATGCGCATGTTCACCGAGGTGGGCCGGCGTGCCCACACCCACGCCACCGGCGTCGGCAAGGCAATCCTGGCCCAGCTCGACGACGACACGGTCCGCGGCATCGTGGCCCGCGCCGGGATGCCCACGCCTACCGCGAAGAGCATCGGCGACGTCGATGAACTCCTGGCCGACCTCAAGCTCATCCGCGAGCGGGGCTACTCCATTGATGAGGAGGAGCAGGAGCTCGGCGTCCGCTGCTTTGCGATGGCGGTGCCCAATGCCCCTACGCCCACGGCGATCTCGGTATCCGGTCCGGTATCCAGGGTGGACGAGAACTTCGCTGACAAAGCCGTTCCCATCCTGCGCGAGGCCGCGGAGGCCATCTCCCGCGAGCTCAACAGCAACTGAGGCGCCCTGTGCGCAAGGCCTGAGCCGGCCACGCATGACGGCGGCCCCCTCCTTTCGGAGCGGGCCGCCGTCATTGTTTGCCGGGAAGGTCAGTGCCCCGGCGCCTTGTCCGCTTCCTGGACCGGGACTTCCTTGCCGTCGCAGTCGATAAGCTTGCCGTTCTCGAACCTGTCCCCGTCCGAGAGGCAGCGGAGGTCCTCCGCCTTGACCAGCCTCTCGGTGCCCGCGACGAAGACGGACTGGTTGTCCGAATTGCCGGCGCGGAAGTGGTTGAACAGCAGGTTCAGCAGGATCGCCATGACGGCGGCTGAGCTGATGCCGGAGTGGAAGATGGTGCCGAACCAGGACGGGAACTGGTCGTAGAACGTGGGCGCGGCGATGGGGATCATCCCGAAGCCGATGGATGCGGCCACCACGATCAGGTTCATGTTGTTCTTGTAGTCCACCTTGGACAGGGTCCGGATGCCGCTGGCTGCCACCGTGCCGAAGAGCACGATGCCGGCTCCGCCCAGGACGGGCGTCGGCACTGCTGCCACCACGCGGCCCAGGACCGGGAGCAGGCCGAGGACCACCAGGATCACGCCGCCGGCACTGACCACAAACCGGCTCTTGACGCCGGTGATGGCCACCAGGCCGACGTTTTGGGCGAAGGCGCTCTGGGTGAAGGAATTGAAGAGGGGCGACACGGCGCTGGACAGCATATCCGCGCGCAAGCCGTTGCCGATCCTCTTGGAGTCCACCTTGGTGCCGACGATCTCGCCCACCGCAATGATGTCCGCGGACGTCTCCGTCAGGGTCACCAGGATGACGATCAGCATGGAGATGATGGCTGCGACCTCAAACGTGGGCGGTCCGAAGGCGAAGGGGGTGGGGAAGGCTACGATCTCGCCCTGGCCCACTTTGGAGAAATCGGCCATGCCGAAGACCACGGCGATGAGGGTGCCCAGGACCATGGCAAGGAGGATGGAAAGCCGGGAGATGGCCGCGCTGCCCACCTTGCTCAGGAGCAGGACGATGCCCATGGTGCCGGCGGCCAGGCCGATGTTGGCCACGCTGCCGTAGCTCGGAGCCTTGTTGTTGCCGCCCATGGCCCAGTTGGCCGCCACCGGCATCAGCGTCAGTCCGATGGTGGTGATCACGGTGCCGGTCACCACGGGTGGGAAGAAGCGGATGATCTTCGAGAACAGCGGAGTAATCAGCAGCCCGATCAGGGAGGCTGCAATGACGGATCCGAATACTGCCTGGATCCCGCCGCCGCCGTGCACGATTGCCACCATGGTGGAGACGCCGGCGAACGACACGCCCTGCACCAGAGGCAATTGCGAGCCGAAGAACGGAATGCCGACGGTCTGCAGGATGGTGGCGAGGCCGCCGACGAAGAGGCATGCCGCGATGAGCAGTCCGATGTCCTGGGAGTTCATTCCCGCGGCGGCGCCGATAATCAGGGGAGGGGCGATGATGCCGCCGTACATGGTCAGGACGTGCTGGAAGCCGTAGGCGAACATGCTTCCGATCGGGAGTCGCTGGTCTTCGGGGCGGCCATGCGGGGCGCCATTTCCAGCGGCAGTGGCGGCCGTTTTTTTCTTGGTGTTCATGGCAGACTTTCTTGGTTCATGGCAGACGTCATCGTCTGGCTAACTTGTGTCTGGCTAACAGGTAAGGCTGTGGGGTGGTTTTGACGGGCCCAGCCGGCGTGGCTGGGCCCGTCTGGCCGGGTGGCTCTAGCAGAAGCCTGCGATGCCCGACCATGCTGCGGGTGCCGCGGTTGCGTCATCACGCAGGACGGTCGCCTCGATCAGGCCGTACGGCCGGTCGGCCGCGAAGAAGACCTCATTGGGGTTGTCCAGGCCGAACGGCGAGAGGTCCACCAGGAAGTGGTGCTTGTTGGGCATCGAGAACTTGATTTCGTCGATCTCGCTGTGCGCCTCAAGGACCTTGGCGCCCATATCGAACAGGGTCTGCTGCAGGGCATGGGAGTAATTTTCGGTGAAGCCTTCGAGCAGGAGCCCCTTGACGTCGTCGTAATTCTTGTTGAAGTCCAGGCTGCTGAAGTCGGTTCCGGCCTTGAAGCGCCAGCGGGCGGAAACGTCCGTGGCGAGGATGCGGTCCGTGGTCTCCGGAAGCGTCGTGTAGCGGTCGCGGGGGTAGCCCACGAAGCCGGACTCTGTGGACTTCAGGACGGTCAGGTCCTTCAGCCCGGAGATCAGGTGGCTCGCGGATCCGTCGCGGACCAGGACCGCGGTGCGGACTTCCTGGCCGTTGCGGACGAACGAGTGGTCGTGTTCGCTGCCGTGCGCCTGGATACGGTTCCAGGCGTACGATTCCGCTTCCCACCGGCCGCCGGTGACCCAGTCGAAGCTGGAGGTGAAGTGCTCGCCGAGGCGCAGCAGGAACGCCTCCGGCGAACCGATGCCGTCCCGGGCGAAGGCGTAGATGGTGTTCTTCTGGGTATCCGTGGCCACAACGTGGGCGTTGTCGCCCTCAAGGTGGGCCGCGGCGAAGTCGCCCCGCAGCTGCGAGGTGACGTTCAGGTCTTCGATCTCGTGGCGGTTGGTGTCCCTGGTGATCTTGACGACGCGGACTTCGGCCTTGCCGTACTGGTTTTCGCCGAGAATGATCTTGCTGCTCATGGTCTTTTCCCAATCTCCGGTAAGTGGAACCAAGGTTCCATCACTGAAATTAAGCGCGCGTTTCAAGCGCGTTTCCGGTGGAGCCGACCCAACAAAAAAGAGCCGGCATCCATTGATGCCAGCTCATTACGACCCTGCCTGCTGCTCCCAGGTTACGTGACCTGCGCCACGAGTTGCCTACCAGCGTACCCCCGCCGGCCGGTGGTGTACATCACAACTCCAAAATTCGGTTTGTGACCGTATCTGCCGGGAAGGAGTTCCCATAGGTTATTGACGCCCCACTGTCCCCCTCCTAAACTTTCATAAAGCAGAATTTGCTTTCCGTAATACGAAAAAAGGAGGTTTCGATGTACCAGCAGGACACCCCACCCGTGCCGGCCGCCCCGGCCGCGGGAACTGGCGCGCAGGAGTTCTACCTCCCGCTCGGCGGCGGTATTGACCCGGACCTGTACGTGCCGGAGGAGCGGCACCATGAGCGCGGACGGTTCTCGCGCTGGGTTCACTCGCTGCCGGTATTCGGCCGCCGGATGTGAGTACCGTCCCCATCTACCTGCGGAATTGCTCCGGCAAAACACAAGTAGTCGCTACTGGCGACCCCGGCAGGGAACTCCCATAGCCTGAGGCGGTAAGTAGTTGCCCGGAGTTGGGCTCGCGTGCCTGCCCGGGCCGGACGCCAGTGAGCGCCGGGGAGGCGAGGATGCAGGACATGAAGGAGCAACCCCTTTCCCGACCTGGGCCGTGCGGGGCTTGCCCGTGAAGACCCGCATGCTGCAATGCCTGTGCTGCCTCCTGGTGATCGGAGGCCTTTCCGCCAGCGCGGTCCGCATCCCCGCGGAGACCGGCCTGTCTGCCGATCCCGCCGAGGCTGCCTCCGGGTCGCCCGGCGTCATCGTCCCCGCGCCCTCCGGCAGTCCGGGGAGTACCGTGACTGCCGCGCCGGCAGCGCCGCCGGACGCCCCGGCAGCGGCGCCCGGGCTGGATGCCTCCACTGGCCAGGCCACAGCGCCGGCCGACGCCGCCCCCTCCGACGCCGCCCCCGCCGACGCGCCGCCCGCCGATGACACGGCCCAGGACGACTCGCTAAAAGGCAAGCCGGTCGTGTCCAGCCAGGGACTGGAGCCCGCGGGGGTTCCGGGCACCTGGCACCTGGTGTTCGACGAAGAATTCAATACCCTGAACCCTGCTGTCTGGACCCCCTACTGGTTTAACGACTGCGATCCCAAATCCAAGATGAACGGGGTCAAGACCTGTTCCAGCAACGTCACGGTTGCCAACGGCGAGGCGGTCCTCCAGCTCTCCGACTCCGATTCCGGGGCGCTTCTGTCCACCAACCCCAAGGACGGGGTTTCCGGTCACGTGGGCTTCCAATACACCACGGGATACGTCGAGGCCAGGATCTATTTTCCCGGTACCTGCTCAGGCGGCATCTATAACTGGCCCGCCTGGTGGAGCACCGGCCAGTCGTATCCGAAAACCGGGGAGATTGACGTCGCGGAGCCCCTGGCGGGAAACATGACCACCGTCTACCACTCTGCGAGTGGCGGCGAACTGGGAAGCGCCATCGTGGGGTGCTGGGCCGGTGGGTACCACACCTACGGCGTGCACCGGATGGCAGGGGTCAACGACATCTACTTTGACGGCCGGCGGGTCTATTCCTACGCGTCCCAAGACGGCAATGCGCCGCACTACCTGATCCTGAACGTAGGCCTCAACCCCAACCAGAGGACGTTCGGCCCCGCAGGAGCCATCAAGGTGGACTGGGTTCGGGCCTGGCAGTAGCAGCAATATTCAGGAGCCGGACCGTCCTGGCCACTGCTTGCCTGCCCAGGGGTCGTAGTCCGCGATGAGGTCCTCCTGGGGAGGCCGTTCGGCCTCGGGGACGTGCTGGAGGTTCACACGGACCCGGTACCAGAGTGAGCTGGATCCGCGCATCCCATCAACAAGGACGTCGGCCGGCTGGAGCGCGCCAACAGCTGCGGGGTGCCGGCCCTTCCACTGGTCGAGGGCTGCCAGCGCCTCTGGTTTGGTCCTGGTCCGGGCCACCTCGATAAGCGGCATGAGTGACTGCCGGCGGCCGGTCCCGTTGCCGCTGCGGGGAGCCTTCTCCGCCGGGCCCAGTTCCTTCGCCAGGGCAAGGAGCCCGTCGAGCATGCCTGCCGCGTCATCGATTCCGTCGTGCGGATCGCCGATGTCCGCGAAGCGCTGCGGCACCGTCTGCACAGTGAACTGTTCCGGCCGGGCGGTACGGACCTCCTCCCATGTGAGCGGGGCTGACACCCGGGCGTCAGGCAGCGGCCTGACGGAGTAGGCGGAGGCAACGGTGCGGTCCTTGGCGTTCTGGTTGAAGTCCACGAACACGCTCTCGCCGCGTTCCTCCTTCCACCATCGTGCCGTGGCGAGGCCGGGAGCGCGGGTTTCCACCTCCCGTGCAAGGGTTTCGGCGGCGAGCCGGACATCGCGGTACGACCACTGCGGGGCGATGCGCACCAGGATATGCAGCCCCCGTGATCCGCTGGTCTTCGGCCAGCCCAACAGCCCCGCGTCGTCCAGGACCTCCCGGGCCACGTAGGCGACGTCCACGATCTGCGACCAGTCCACGCCGGGCATCGGATCGAGGTCCACCCGCAGTTCGTCCGGGTGCTCCAGGTCTTCAGCCCGCACGGGGTGCGGATTCAGGTCCAGGCAGCCAAGGTTGATGACCCAGGCCAGTCCCGCCGCATTACGGATCACGGCTTCTTCCGCCGACGTGCCGGACGCATAGTGCAGGGTGGTGGTGTCGATGAAAGGCGGGTGGTTCTCCGGCACGCGTTTTTGGAAGAAGGGCTCGGCGTCGATGCCCTTGGGGAACCGCTTGAGCACCATCGGCCGCCCTCCGGCGCCGCGCAGCGCACCGTCCGCCACGGCCAGGTAATACCGCACCAGGTCCAGCTTGGTCAGCCCGGGCTCCGGGAATACCACCTTGTCCGGGCTCGAGATCCGGACCTCAACACCCTCGATGTCCAGGACCTCGGCCGGCGTCTTTGACGGAGTCATGCCGCCACGGTAGCAGCGGCCGGGAACTGTGTCAGCCGTTCACCAAGCGCTTTGCCGCCGCTGAATGCTCCGCGATGAGCCCTGCGATGTCCAGGCCGGGGATTTGTCCGTCCACGACGCGCCACTGGCCGCCCACCATTACCCGGTCGGCGCGGTCGGCGGCGCACAACAACAGGGCGGCGATGGGGTCGTGGCTGCCGGAGAATCGCAGGTCATCGAGCCTGAAAAGGGCAAGGTCCGCCTGCATGCCCGGAGCCAGCTGGCCCAGGCCGGGCCGTCCCAGTACCGCGGCCGAACCACGAGTGGCCCAGCCCAGTGCCCGCTCCACCGGGACATCGGCGCCATAACGAAGGCGTTGGAGGTACAGCGCCTGCCGCGCCTCCATGATCATGTTGGAGGCATCGTTCGACGCCGACCCGTCTACTCCCAGCCCCACCGGAACACCCGCGTCCTCAAGTTCCAGGACCCGGGCCGTGCCTGAGGCGAGCCGCATGTTGGAGGTGGGGCAGTGGGCGACGGCGGTCCCCGCCGAGCCGAGGCGGGCGATCTCCGCATCGCTGAAGTGGATCCCATGTCCCAGCCAGGTGCGGTCGGTCAGCCAGCCCACGCTGTCCAGGTAGTCCACGGTCCGCAGTCCGAACATCTCCCGGCAGAAGTCTTCCTCGTCGAGGGTTTCGGCCAGGTGGGTGTGCAGCCGGACGTCCAGCCGTTCGGCTAGCGCGGCGCTCTCGGCCATGATTTCCTTGGTGACGGAGAACGGAGAGCACGGTGCCAGGGCGATCTGGATGACGGCGTCCTCCCCGCGCTCGTGGTAGGCGCCGATCAGCCGTTCACTGTCCGCCAGCACCACGTCCGGTGCCTGGACCGTTGACTGCGGCGGCAGGCCGCCGTCGTCCGTTCCCAGCGTCATGGAGCCGCGCGTGAGTGTTGCCCGCATGCCCAGCCGGCGCACTGCCGCCACCTCGATGTCGATGGCATCCTCCAGGCCGGCGGGAAAGAGGTAATGGTGGTCCGCGGCGGTGGTGCATCCGCTGAGCAGCAGTTCCGCGAGGGCGGCGGTGGCTGCGAGTTCCACATCCTTGGGCGTGAGCCGGGCCCAGACCGGATACAGGTTCTGCAGCCAGGGGAACAGCGGGGCGTTAGCCACCGGCCCCCAGGCGCGGGTGAGCGTTTGGTAGAAGTGGTGGTGCGTGTTGACCAGGCCAGGCAGCAGCACGTGGCTGCCGGCGTCGAACGTCTCGGTACAGGGTTCGGACGGGTTTTGCCCGGCCGCCAGGACTTCGGTGATGACGCCGCCGCTGATGACCAATCCGCCGGAGGCGTCAAGGTTGTTGGCGGTGAATGCGGCCTGCGGATTCCGGATCCAGAGTGCGGGTGCGGGTGTGGGAAGGGTCTGGTGCATGGGGTGTTCCTGTCCTGAGCGTGGTGGCGTTTGTTCCAGCTCAGTGAGGCCCTGTCTGCTGATCCAGGTAGCCGCGGCGGGGCCGCGGATTCGACGAGGTTAGCCAGCCCGGGTGCGGGGCGTCAATACCGGCGGGATGTGACTGGGGGAGGGTTAACAACCCGAAACATGGATTTCACATAGCGAAATTAAATTTCCAGAAAACTATGGCGCGGACCACAAACCGGTGCTAATCTCGATTCTGCCAAAGGCGGGCACCCGAACCCGGGAAGCTATCTACCAGGCGCAACTTAACCTTCACAGCACATGCTGAAGCCTGGTAACCGTCGCACCTGGTTCTACTGGTCCTTGCACGGCAGCAGGCTTCCCGGCAAAAGGAAGTCGCATCATGAGTACCACCGTCACGGCCGAGCAGTTCCTGGCCAGATCCATCCGGCTGGCAACAGCCAACGTCCTCAACAGCGGCGGCCCCTTCGGCGCCATGATCGTCACCGCGGACGGCACAACCTTCGACGGCGTCAACCGCGTCACCGCGGACAACGATCCCACGGCCCACGCCGAAGTCACCGCCATCCGCACCGCCTGCCGCGAACTCGGCACCTTCGACCTCAGCGGCGCCACCCTCTACACCAGCTGCGAGCCTTGCCCGATGTGCCTGGCCTCGGCCCTCTGGGCACGGGTTGACCGCGTGGTCTACGCCGCCGACCGGCACGATGCCGCCTCGGTAGGCTTCGACGACGCCGTCTTCTACGAATACTTCGAAAACCAGGACAGGGACTCCCTGATGCCGGTATCCAAGCTGGAACTGGGCGATCCCCAGGCCCCGGCACCGTTGGAGCCGTTCAATACCTGGAACACGCTCGAATCCAGGATCGACTACTAGGCCGGGCGGCTGAGATGACAATTCTGGACCATTCCCACGAGGAGCATCCGGCTCCAACCACAAGCACGTCGCGGCGGGCGCCGCGCACCCCCGCGCAGGAG
The DNA here is from genome assembly GCF_030209355.1 of Pseudarthrobacter sp. fls2-241-R2A-127. Classification (GTDB taxonomy): domain Bacteria; phylum Actinomycetota; class Actinomycetes; order Actinomycetales; family Micrococcaceae; genus Arthrobacter. Next base: position 8,325 of record NZ_JARVSF010000006.1, on the reverse strand, counting down.
TCTCCCCTTCCCGGGCGGCCGGCGTCGGGCTCCTTCCTGGACCGCTTCTTCCAGATCACCCGGCGCGGCTCAACCCTTGCCCGCGAATTCCGTGGCGGCCTGGTCACCTTCTTCACCATGGCGTACATCGTCATCCTGAACCCCCTCATCCTCGGCGGGTTCAGCGCGGACAACGCCCCCACCGACGTCGCCGGGGGCTGGTTGTCCGCATCCCAGGTAGGCGCCGTCACCGGCCTCACCGCCGGCGTGATGACCATCCTGTTCGGCCTCATCGCCAACCTGCCGTTCGGGCTCGCCGCGGGACTGGGTATCAACTCCTTCCTGGCCGTCTCGGTGATCCACGAGGTCACCTGGCCCGAGGCCATGGGGCTGGTGGTCATCAACGGCATCCTGATCGTCCTGTTCGGCGTCACCGGCGCCCGGACCGCCATCTTCAGGGCTGTCCCCAAAGAACTCAAGGCCGCCATCACCGTGGGCATCGGCCTGTTCATCGCCTTCATCGGGTTCGTTGACTCCGGCTTCGTCCGGCCCACCACAGGCGGCCCGCCCGTTCAACTGGGCGACGGCGGCTCCATCACCTCCGTGCCAACGCTTGTCTTCGTCGTCGGGCTCCTCGCCATGGGCATCCTCGTGGCGCGCAAGGTACAGGGCGGCCTGCTCATCGGCATCGTCGGCACCACCGTGCTGGCCGCCGTCGTCGAAGCCATCATGAAACTGGGCCCTGCCAGCGCCACCAACCCCGGCGGCTGGCACCTGAACACTCCTGTCCTGTCCGGACAGCTGGTATCCGCACCGGACCTGGGCCTGGTGGGCCACTTCGACCTCTTTGGCTCGTTCAGCCGGATCGGCGGACTGGCGGCCACCATGCTGGTCTTCACCCTGGTGTTCACCAACTTCTTCGACGCCATGGGCACCATGACCGGCCTGGCCAAGAGCGCCGGAGTGGCCCATAAAGACGGCACGTTCCCGCGGCTGAAATCGGCCTTCATCGTTGAAGGCTTCGGCGCTGTGGCCGGCGGCGCTACCTCCGGTTCGTCCAACACGGTGTACATCGACTCCGCGGCAGGGATCGGTGAAGGCGCGCGGACCGGGCTGGCATCGGTTGTCACCGGCCTGCTGTTCCTGGGCTCAATGTTCCTCACCCCGCTCACCAGCGTGGTGCCGCTCGAAGTCGCCGCCGCCGCGCTGGTGGTGGTGGGCGCCATGATGATGGCCCAGATCCGCGAGATCAAGTTCACCAAGTTCACCGTGGCGCTGCCGGCCTTCCTCACTATCGTGACCATGCCGCTGAGCTACTCGATCGCCAACGGCATCGGCGTCGGCTTCGTGAGTTGGGCGGTCATCGGGGCCGCGTCAGGCAAGGCGAAAAAGATCCATCCCCTGATGTGGGTGGTGAGCGCCGGCTTCCTGGTGTACTTCGCCCGCGGACCGATCAACCTCCTGCTGGCCGGCTGATCGTTGCCCCAACCCGGCCGGGGGCCGGGCCAATGCTTGGCCCGGCCCCTGGCAGGACACACAATGGACACCACCGCCGCGCGGACGAAGGAGTGCCGCCATGCTTGACCTGATCCCTTCGCTCGGCCCCTGGCTGCCACGGCTCGCGGACCGGCAGTTCGCCGTGGCCACCATCGTGGCAGCCTCCGGTTCGGTGCCCCGCCCCGTGGGGACCTCCATGCTCGTCACGGAATCCGGTGAGGTGCTGGGCAGCCTCTCGGGAGGTTGCGTGGAAGGCGCCGTGGTGGCGCTCGCCCAGGAGGCAATGGTCGACGACGTCCCGCGCCACAACGTCTTCGGTTTCAGTTCCGCCGACGCCTTCGCCGCCGGGCTCACCTGCGGGGGAGAACTCGCCATCCATATCCAGCCCGTCCCCGCCGCAGCCGCCCACCCCCTGCGGACGGCCCTGCTGCAACTCGCCGGCCTTGGCCCGGGCCAATCCGTGGCGTTGGTACGTGGGTTGGGCAGCCTGGGCGCTACCGCCGTCGTAGTTCCCCATCCGGAGGCGTTTCGTCTGGCGGCGGAGCCGCAGTTGGCGTCGCTGCTGCACGGTGAACCCGCTGCCCAGGTGGAATCCATGGTGCACCGTGGCGGCCCATGCGTGGTGCGCGTTGCCCAGGCGGGGGAGTGCCCCTCGGACCCCACCAACCAGGCCCATCCTTCCACCGGGTCCGCCATCCTGGTGGAGTCCCGGCTGGCCCCGCCACGCATGCTGGTGTTCGGTGCCAACGACTTCGGTGCGGCCCTGGTACCGGCCGCGAAGCTGCTGGGCTACCACGTGACCCTGGTGGATGCCCGGCCCGCTTTTGCCGGCCAGCCGCGCTTCGCCGCCGCAGACCAGGTGGTGACGGACTGGCCGCACCGGTACCTGGCGGCGGAAGCGGCGGCCGGGCGGACCGATCACCGCACCGTGGCCGCGGTCCTCACCCATGACCCCAAGTTCGACATTCCGCTGCTGGAGGCCGCGCTGGCCCTCGACCTCGCCTACGTGGGCGCCATGGGATCCCGCCGCAGCCACCTCCAGCGGATCGAGGAGCTCCTCAGCGCCGGAGTCCTGCCGGAACGCATTGCCCGGCTGCACTCACCCATCGGCCTGGACCTCGGCGCCGTCACCCCTGCCGAGGTGGCGGTGTCCGTCACCGCGGAGCTCATCGCCGCGCGCAGCCGCGCCGCCACCTGCGCGCCGCTGCGCGACACCACCGGCACCATCCACCACCGTGCGCCGGCAACGGCGCCCACAGACCTTAACCCGCAGGAGATCGCATGGACATGAACACAATCGAGGCGGTGGTCCGCACCACCGACCCCGCACAATGGCGCGACGGCGACGCCTGGCTGGCCGGCGGCACGGTCCTCTTTTCCTACGGCAGCTATGCCTTCGGGCCCCAGCCCCTCAAACGGCTGCTGGACCTCGGCTCAGCCGGATGGACCCCGATCACCGTCACCGACGACGGAATCGGCCTCTCTGCCACCTGCACCATTGCCGAGCTGTACACGCTGCCCGGCATGGCCGGTTCGGAGGGCGGCGGCTGGCCCGGGCTGGACCTGGTCCGGGCCTGCTGCGATTCCTTCGTGGCCTCGTTCAAGGTGTGGAACATGTCCACCGTGGGCGGCAACCTCTGCACGTCCCTGCCCGCCGGGCCCGTGATTTCCCTGTGCGCCGGGCTGGACGGCGTGGCCACCATCCTTTCCCCCGGCGGCGGAAGCCGTACCGTCCCCGTGGCGGATTTCGTGACCGGAGACGCCACCAACTGCCTGGCACCGGGCGAGTTGCTCCGCAGCGTCCACCTCCCGGCGTCGGCCCTCTCCGCACCCGTGGCGTTCCGCCGCCTGTCCTTGAGTAACCTGGGCCGGTCCGGGGTGCTCCTGGTCGGACGGCTCGACGCCGGCACGTCCCTGGTCCTGACCGTCACCGCCGCCACCAAACGCCCGGTACAGCTCCGCTTCGAGGACCTGCCCGACGCCGACCGGCTGGCAGCTGCCCTCGACGACGCCATCCCGGCCGACCTCTACCACGACGACATCCACGGGCTGCCGGCCTGGCGCCGCGACATGACATACCGGCTCGCGGAGGAAATCCGTGCCGAGCTCGCCGCGCCGGCCGGTGCGCCCGGGCTGCGTTTCTCCGGAGACTTCTGGCCACCGCGCGCCGGCGCAGCACCGGCCGCCGGATCCACCACACGTTCGAAAGGGGCCTGAGCATGGCCATCGAGATCAATGGCACCACGGCTGAGGCGGCTCCGCGGCCCGGGCAGTGCCTCCGCACGTTCCTGCGCGAGCAGGGCAACCTGGGCGTGAAGAAAGGCTGCGACGGCGGCGACTGCGGTGCCTGCACGGTGCATGTGGACGGCACCCCGGTCCACAGCTGCATTTACCCGGCGGTCCGCGCCGAGGGCCGTGCGGTGACCACCATCGAGGGGCTGGCCGGCACCACTGACGGCGGCCTGCATCCGGTGCAGCAGCAGTTCCTGCAGCGTCAGGGGTTCCAATGCGGCTTCTGCACGGCAGGCATGGTGATGACGGCTGCCACGTTCGACGACGGGCAAAGGGACAACCTGCCCCGCAACCTCAAAGGCAATCTCTGCCGGTGCACCGGCTACCGTGCCATCGCCGATGCCGTCTGCGGGAACGCGGGCCACCCGGATCCCGCGGGGCCTGGCTCGGGCATCGCGGGGGAGGGGCAGCCGGATCCTGAACCGGGCCGGCTGGGCGACGACGTCCCGGCCCCGGCCAGCCGCGCCGTGGTCACCGGGGCTGCGCGCTACACCCTGGACGTCCCCCCGGAGCAGCAGCAAGGACTGCTGCACCTGAAGATCCTGCGGTCGCCGCACGCGCACGCCCGGGTTGTGTCCATTGATAAGGACGCTGCGCTGAACGTGCCCGGCGTGGTGGCTGTCCTGACCTCCGAGGACGCACCAGCGCAACTTTTTTCCACGGCCCAGCACGAGCTCTTCACCGATGACCCGGACGATACCCGGGTCCTCGATGACGTGGTGCGCTTTCGCGGCCAGCGGGTGGCCGCCGTCGTCGCGGAGTCGGTGGCTGCGGCGGAAGCCGGCGTCCGGGCCCTGCAGGTGGAGTACCAGGAGCTCCCGGCGGTCTTCTCGCCGCAGGAAGCCCTGCTCCCCGGCGCCGCCCTGGTCCACGGAGACAAGGATGCCGTGAAAGCGCGCATCTCCCGCCCGGAGCGGAACGTGGTGGCTGAGCTGCACTCGGAACTCGGCGACGTCGCCGAGGGCTTCGCCGCCTCTGACTTCATCCACGAACAGACGTACCAAACCCAGCGGGTGCAGCACGTTGCCCTGGAAACCCATGCCGCCATCGCCTCCGTGGACGACGAGGGACGACTCCAGGTCCGCACCTCCAGCCAAGTCCCGTTCCTGGTCCGGCGTACGCTGTGCCGGGTCTTCGGCCTCGAAGAGGACCGCGTGCACGTGGTGGCAGGTCGCGTTGGCGGCGGATTTGGCGGCAAGCAGGAAGTCCTCACCGAGGACCTCGTGGCGCTCGCAGCCCTGAAGCTGAAGCGGCCGGTCCAGCTGGAACTGACCCGCACGGAACAGTTCACCGCCACCACAACCCGGCACCCGTTCACCATCAAGCTGAAAGCAGGTGCCGCCAAGGACGGCCGGCTGACGGCCCTGCAACTGGACGTGGTCACCAACACCGGCGCCTACGGCAACCACGGCCCGGGCGTCATGTTCCACGGCTGCGGCGAGTCGCTTGCCGTCTACAAGTGCGCGAACAAGAAGGTGGACGCGCATGCGGTCTACACGAACACCGTTCCGGCCGGCGCGTTCCGCGGCTACGGGCTGAGCCAGATGATCTTCGCGATCGAGTCTGCGATGGACGAGCTGGCCGCCGGGATCGGAATGGATCCGCTGGAGTTCCGGCGGCGGAACATGGTCCGGGAAGGCGACCATATGCTCTCCACCCAGCCCGACCCGGAGGAGGACGTCCACTACGGCAGCTACGGACTGGACCAGTGCCTGGACCTTGTCCGGGACGCGCTGGACCGGGGCAGCGAACGCTACCGGGAGGCCGGGCTTGGGGACCTCGGGCCGGACTGGATGGTGGGTGAGGGCGCTGCCCTGTCCATGATCGATACCGTGCCGCCGCGCGGCCACTTTGCCCACTCCCACGTCCGGCTCCTGCCGGATGGAACGTACCAGGCCGACGTCGGGACCGCCGAGTTCGGCAACGGCACCACCACGGTGCACGCCCAGCTTGCCGCAACGGCGTTGTCCACGCAGGCGTCCCGCGTGGCAGTGCGGCAATCGGACACGGACCTTGTGGAGCACGATACCGGCGCGTTCGGTTCTGCAGGCACCGTGGTGGCCGGCAAAGCCACCCTTGAAGCAGCCGAAGAGTTGGCCATCCGGGTGCGGGCATTCGCGGCGGGTATCCGCCAAACGCAGGCCTCCGCGTGCGTCCTCGACGGCGACGCAGTGGTGGTCGACGGAACCCGCGTGGCACTGGCTGAACTGGCGCAGGCTGCCGCGGAGGCCGGCGTCGAACTCGCAGCCGAGGGCCGCTGGGGAGGGACGCCGCGCTCCGTCGCCTTTAACGTGCATGGCTTCCGGGTGGCGGTGAACCGAGGCACCGGCGAGCTGAAGATCCTGCAGAGCGTACAGGCCGCGGACGCCGGCGTAGTGGTCAACCCGCGCCAGTGCAGGGGACAGATCGAAGGCGGTATCGCCCAGGCCTTAGGTGCCACGCTGTACGAGGAAGTGGTGGTGAACGACGACGGCAAGGTCACCACGGACATCCTGCGGCAGTACCACATTCCTACTTTTGCGGACGTGCCGCGCAGCGAGGTGTACTTCGCGGACACCAATGACAAGCTGGGGCCGCTGGGTGCCAAGTCAATGAGTGAAAGTCCTTTCAACCCTGTGGCCCCGGCGCTGGCCAACGCGATCCGGAACGCCACCGGAGTGCGGTTCGCGTCCCTGCCGATCGCCCGTGACCGGATCTACCTGGGGCTGAAGGAGGCAGGGCTCGTTCGGGCGGAGGCGGAAGCGGTGCGCTGATCCAGGTGCAGCCCAGGTAAATTCATTCCGAGGATTCACCCAGCTTTGCCCCAAACCCATATAGTCGGGGGATGGAACAGCGGATTTTAGGCAAGACCGGACGGAACGTCTCCATCGTGGGGCTGGGCACCTGGCAGCTTGGCGCGGACTGGGGCACTTTGGACCCGGCCCAGGCCCAAGCGATCCTCGCCGCCTCCGTGGAGGCCGGCGTCACCTTCTTTGACACCGCGGATGTCTACGGCGATGGAAAGAGCGAGCAGGCCATCGGGAAATTCCTCGCGGACAACCCGGGGCACGGCGTCACCGTGGCCACCAAGATGGGCCGGCGCATGGAGCAGCGCCCCGAAAACTACAACCTGGCCAACTTCCGCCAGTGGGTGGACCGCTCCCGGAAGAACCTGGGCACTGACACCCTGGACCTGGTCCAGCTGCACTGCCCGCCCACGCCTGTGTACAGCAGCAACGAGGTGTACGACGCCCTGGACACCCTGGTGTCCGAAGGTGCCATCCGCAACTACGGTGTCAGCGTTGAGCGGACCGACGAGGCCCTGGAGGCCATCCGGCACGAGGGAACCGCGTCGGTCCAGATCATCCTGAACGCCTTCCGGCTCAAGCCGCTGGACGAGGTGCTGCCTGCCGCCAAGGCTGCAGGCGTGGGCATCATCGCCCGCGTGCCGTTGGCTTCCGGCCTGCTGTCCGGAAAGTACTCGAAGGACACCACGTTCGCGGAGAACGACCACCGGAACTACAACCGCAAGGGCGAGGCGTTCGACGTCGGAGAGACCTTCTCCGGTGTGGACTTTGACTTGGGCCTAAAGGCCGTGAAGGAGTTCGAGCAGCTGGTGCCGTCCGGTGCCACCACTGCGCAGGCGGCCATCGCCTGGATCGCGGCGCAGGATGGCGTCACCTCTGTCATCCCCGGCGCGCGCAACGTGGAGCAGGCCCAAGGCAACGCTGCCGCGGCCGGGGTAAGCATCGGCAAGGAGTTCGACGACGGCGTCCGCTGGATCTACGACCACTACTTCCGCGAGGCCATCCACCCGCGCTGGTAGGGTCCTGCTCGAAAGCACCCCGGTGACCGGCTCTCTCCAAGGCTTCGTAGAACGGCTGGCAGCCGTGGAACTTGCGCCCGCCTGTACCAACTTCTTTGACCACGAAGTGCCGGAAAATGCACTGCGCCGGCACAACCTGGAGCTCTACCTGCAGGAGATGCTGGACCGGCGCCCCTCGGTCCTGCTGGTGGGCGAGGCTCCGGGCTACAGGGGCATGCGTATCACCGGCGTGCCCTTCACCAACCGGGTCATCCTCGGAGGTCCAGCGAACAGCTTTGGGCTTTTTGGTCCGGGTAAAGCCTACGAGCTGCCGCCTGAGGCTGCCAGGGTTGCTGCCGAGCCAACGGCAACAGTGCTGTGGCAGGTTTTGGAAGAGGTGGGCTTCCTCCCGCTGCTGTGGAGTGCTTTTCCTTGGCACCCGCACCAACCGGGCAACCCCTTGTCCAACCGCACGCCCAAGCCGTCCGAAACCAAACTCGGCACGCCATTTTGGCAGGAACTGGCCGGGTTGTTCGGGATCAGCTCCATCGTGGCGGTGGGCAACGTGGCACGGCACAGCCTGCAGCGCAGCGGCCTGGATGCGCCCAGGATCAGGCATCCGGCCCATGGCGGCAGGTCCGGCTTCAAGCGCGGGCTGGAGCAGCTGCTGGAAGGCGGAATGCCGTCTTGAGCTGGCTTCCCTGCGGCCGCCCTTGATTGATGCTCCTATAGCTGTCAATTGGTGTTGAGCCAGTCTGAGTAGCGTTGGAAGA
>NZ_JARVSF010000012.1 GCF_030209355.1 Pseudarthrobacter sp. fls2-241-R2A-127 | reverse complement strand
CACTACCTGCCGGGTTTCGGGTGACGCCCCATCACTACCTGCCTTTGCTGCTTCAAATCACCGGCAGGACGTGATGGGGCGTCCTCGGGGGAACCGGCAGGACGTGATGGGGCGTCCCGGGGGGAACCGGCAGGACCTGATGACGCGTCAAGGAAGCACCGGCTGCATCTGATGGGGCGTCGCCGGGGGACAGGCAGGACCTGATGAGGCGTCGAGGGGAAGGGAGCGGGCGCCATGACGGGGTGGATTTCGCCGCCGAATTCGGTGATTAACCTCAAAAAGTCGCGGAAACACGGGGAATTTGCGGATCGACACGGCCCAAGCTGGTAAGTTTTCGAACAGTGGCTTGCGCGCATGCCGCGTGCAGGCTTCAGAATCAAGAATCGTCCAGGAGGACATAAATGGCTAAGAACCGTAGTGAACTTGTTGCAGAGGTAGCTGGCAAGGCCGGCACCAGCCAGGCTGCCGTCAACTCCGTCCTCGACGCTCTGTTCGAGGTTTTCGAGACCTCTGTTGCCGCCGGCGAGAAGATCACCATCCCGGGCTGGCTCGCCGTGGAGCGCACCGACCGTGCAGCTCGCACCGGCCGCAACCCGCAGACCGGCGAAACCATCCAGATCGCAGCAGGCCACAGCGTCAAGCTGACCGCCGGCTCAAAGCTGAAGGCTGCTGTCTCCAAGAAGTAGGGCATTCTCCCCGTCCGGCACACTGCCGGCTGGAAAGGAGCGGCAACCCCCTGGGGTTGCCGCTCCTTTGCTTTAAGCCGGATTCGCGGCCCGGGCAGGCGTAGCGGACAATGGAATGGTGTCTTCTGCCGCAAAACCCCGTTCCACCGCGCCCCACTCCGAACCTGGCAAGGGAGCCGCGGTCCGGGATGCCGGAACGCGGGGGATCCCGTTGCCCTGGCAACTGGCGGGACTGGCGGCCCTCATCCTGGGCCTCACGGCAGCACTGCTCTTTTCGGGCGCCGCAGCAGCGCGCAGCGTCGCAGATCCCGGCGCCCTGGTCCGGTGGGGCCTTCCCATCAGCAAGGCGATCCACAACGTATCCCTGGCCACCGTCGTCGGCGGCCTGATCTTCGCCGTCGGAATCCTCCCCAAGAACCTCAACGCCCGCACCCGGGACCGGGAAACGACGCGTGAAACCGGACCCGAGCACCCAGCCTTCACTCGTGTCCTGGCCGTGGCAGCCGCCGCGGGCGCCGTGTGGACGCTGTCCGCCATCGCTGTCCTGGTCCTCACCTACGCCGACGTCGCGGGCCAGGGGCTCTCCGGGGACCCCGCATTCACCCAGGCCCTGGTGTACTTCATGACGGACATTGAAACGGGCCGGGCCTGGCTCGCCGTCACCATCATCGCGGCCGTGGTGACAACCGCGCTCTTTGGCGTCAGGTCCCCGGGAGGCCTGTTCCTCACCCTCATCCTGGCCCTCATCGGCCTGGTCCCCGCAGCCCTGATCGGCCACTCTTCAAGCTCCTCGGACCATGAGGGGGCCATCAACTCGCTGGGCTTGCACCTGGTGGGCGTGAGCGCCTGGGTGGGCGGCATCATTATCCTGGCCATGCTGTCCGGCATCCTCACCGGCCCCAAGGCCGGCACTGCAGCAGATATTACAGAGCCGACACTCCGCCGCTTCTCCACGCTGGCAGGCTTCGCGTTCGTGCTGGTTTTCGCCTCCGGCATCATCAACGCCAGCATCCGGGTGACCAGTTGGTCGGACCTCTTCGGATCCGCTTACGGCCAGCTGATCCTGGCCAAGACGGCGGGCGCCGTGGTGCTGGGCGGCATTGGCTTCATGCACCGGCAGTGGGTCATCCCCCAGCTTGGCCGCAAGGGCTCCACCATGTCGTCCCGGCGGGTGCTGTGGCAGCTGATCCTGGCGGAACTGCTGGTCATGGGGGCCACCTCCGGCATCGCCGTGGCCCTGGGCCGCTCCGCGCCGCCGCAGCCCACCACCCTGGCCCCTGATGCGTCCCCCGCCTTCATCCTCAGCGGCTATGAGCTTCCCCCTGAACTCACACCTGAACGCTGGTTGACCGAGTGGCGGTTGGACTGGCTCTGGGTTGCCGTGGCCCTCTTCGGCTTGGTGGCCTACTTCCTGGGCGTGGCAAAGGTCCGCCGCCGGGGCGACAGCTGGCAATGGTTCCGGTCCGTGAACTGGGTCATCGGCCTGGTGGTACTGACCTACATCACGTCCGGGTCGCCGTCGGTCTACGGCCGCGTCCTCTTCTCCGCGCACATGGTGGACCACATGGCCCTGACCATGGTGGCACCAATCTTCCTGGTGCTGGGTGCGCCAGTGACCCTGGCGCTGCGGGCACTGCCCGCCCGCGGCGATGGCTCTCGGGGCACGCGCGAGTGGCTGCTGGTCTTCGTGCATTCGAAGTTCTCGCAGCTGGTGACGCATCCATTGTTCGCGGCGGCAAACTTTGCCGGTTCCATCATCCTGTTCTACTACTCGGACCTCTTCGGTTACGCGATGCGCGATCACGTGGGCCACGAACTGATGAACCTGCACTTCCTGCTCACGGGCTACATTTTCGTACTGACCATGATCGGCACCGACCCGCTGCCGCGCAGGGCGCCGTACCCCATGCGCCTGCTCCTGCTGCTGGCGACCATGGGCTTCCATGCCTTCTTCGGCGTCTCCATCATGGGTGGCACGGGCCTGCTGGCGGCCGACTACTTCGGCAACCTTGGCCGGGCCTGGGGACCGTCCGCCCTGGGGGACCAGCAGGCCGGCGGCGCCGTGGCGTGGGGCATCGGCGAGGTGCCAACGCTGCTCGTGGCGATCGGCGTTGCCGTCATGTGGTCCAGATCGGACCAGCGGGAGACCAAAAGGGTGGACCGGGCGGCGGACAGGAATAACGACGCCGATCTGACCGCTTACAACGATATGTTTGCCAAATTGGCTGAACGCGACGCCAAGCTGGCTGACCGCAACAAGCTGGAAGGACGCTGATGAGCGAAACCGTACGCACGCACGCCCGGGTCCGGGCCTCCGAACTGGTGGGCCGCAACTGGTTGAACACCGGCGGCAAGAGCCTGGACCTCGAAGCCCTGCGCGGCAAGATCGTGCTGCTGGACTTCTGGACCTTCTGCTGCATCAACTGCCTGCACGTCCTGGATGAGCTGCGCCCGCTGGAAGAGCAGTACTCTGACGTGCTGGTCACCGTGGGCGTCCACTCGCCCAAGTTCGAGCACGAGGCGGATCCGGTGGCCCTGGCCGCCGCCGTGGAGCGGTACGAAATCCACCACCCGGTCCTGGACGATCCCGAACTGGACACATGGAAGGCCTACACCGCCCGCGCCTGGCCCACCCTGGTGGTCATCGACCCCGAGGGCTACATCGTGGCGCACCTGTCCGGCGAGGGCCACGCGGACGGCCTGGCCGTACTGATTCCCGAACTCATCGCCGAACACGAGGCCAAGGGCACCCTGCACCGCGGCTCCGGCCCATATGTGGCGCCCGAAGCCACCTCCGGCACCCTCCGCTTCCCCGGCAAGGCTCTGTTCCTGCCGCCGGGCCGCGGGTCTACGGCCGTGGCAGGAACGCACGACGGCGGCACCCCAGCGGGTGCAGCGGCGTCCGGTGCAGCGGACAAGGGTTCCTGGCTGGTCACCGACACTGGACACCACCGCCTGGTGGAACTGGGAACGGACTTCCAGACTGTCTTGGCCACGTTCGGCTCGGGCACCAAGGGCCATGCCGACGGTCCGGCCGCCGGTGACGACGCCACCGCCCGGTTCAACGAGCCCCAAGGCCTGGTGCTGCTCCCGGAAGACGTGGCAGCCAAGGCCGGGTATGACATCGTAATTGCGGACTCCGTGAACCACCGCCTCCGCGGGCTCTCGCTCACGGACGGCAAAGCATCCACCCTGGCCGGCAACGGCATCCAGCGCCTGCTGGAAACCGGCCCGGCGCGGGTGGATGAGGAGGCTGCCGGGTTCACTGGACGCCTGGGCGGGCACCCGCTGGAGGTCTCCCTCAGCTCCCCGTGGGACGTTGTCTGGTCGCGGAAGCTCAACGCGGTGGTGGTGGCCATGGCCGGCACGCACCAGATCTTCAGCTTCGACCCCGTGACCGGCGCCGTGGCAATCGTGGCCGGCAACGGGCTGGAAGGCCTGCTGGACGGTCCGGCCCATGAGGCCTGGTTCGCCCAGTCTTCCGGCCTGGCCGAGGACGCCGACGGCAACATCTGGGTTGCGGATTCCGAAACGTCCGCGATCCGCAAACTGGTCATTGGCGACGACGGCTTGGTGACGGTTGAATCCGCCGTCGGCAAGGGCCTGTTCGACTTCGGCTTCCGTGATGGTCCCGCCGCCGAGGCCCGGCTGCAGCACCCGCTGGGTGTCACCGTCCTGCCCGACGGATCCGTGGCCATCGCGGATACCTACAACGGAGCCGTGCGTCGGTACGACCCCGCGACCGGTACCGTGTCCACCCTGGCCCGCGGCCTCGCCGAGCCCTCCGACGTGATCGTGGACCACACCCAGTCCGCCGGATCGGAGCCGCTGCTGGTGGTGGTGGAGGCCAACAAGCACCAGCTGGTCTACGTGCCCATCCCCAAGGAGGCGCAGCAGGTGGACGAGGGCGCATCCCAGACCCAACGGCCCAAGAGCCCCGTCGCGGCCGGCCCGCTGGAGCTGACCGTCCGCTTCACCGCCCCCACGGGCCAGAAGCTTGATGAACGGTGGGGCGATCCCACGCAGTTGAAGATTTCGTCCACTCCGCCGGAACTCCTTGCAGCGGGCGGCGGGACATCGGTAGGGCTGCTGCGTACCCTGGAGCTGTCCCCGGATGTTCCCGAGGGCGTGCTGCACATCACCGCCCGCGCCGCTGCCTGCGACGGACCCGAGACCGAGGACGGCGAGATCCCGGACCACGCCGCCTGCCACCTGTACCAGCAGGACTGGGGCATCCCGGTGGTCCTGCAGGCCGACGGCGACACGGAACTGGTCCTGGACCTCCGCGGCATGGACTGACCCGGTCCCCACCTGCTGAAAGGCTGCTTACTGTGACTCCGCGTCACGGGAGGCAGCCTTTCGTGTTCCCAGCATGGCGGCCGTCCCGGAATTCCGGGCTTTTCGGAGACTCTCGGCCCTGAAAGTGTGCTCTGCGTGACGCTGGCCGGATCCTCCCCTGTCCACATAGGTTCTGGCCTTGCTGTCGGCATGGGCGGGGGAGCGCCAGCATGGCTCAATGGAAGTTTTTCGAGCCCTGGAAGTTTGCGGCGGGGCTGCGCGGAGGCGTGCGCTGGCAAAGCTGGGAGTGGATGATGCTGCCCTCCGGCGGGCTGTGCGTGCAGGACTCTTGGAGCCCGGCCGGGGGCTGTATGCGCTTCCGACGGCGCCTCCGGACCTGGTCGCCGCGCTCCGGAACCGGGAGTTGTTGACGTGTTCCAGCGCCGTGGCTGCCTACGGGCTGTGGTCCCTGCCCTCCGATGGGCGGCGGCATGTTTACCACCGCCGGCGGGAATCTGTAGGTGGGGAGGCGGTCCACCACGGCGGACTCGTGCTGCCGCCCTCACGTTTCCAGCCAGTGACGGCGCTGGCAGATGTCTTGATTCATGCACTGCGCTGTCTGCCCTTTCCGGAGTCACTGGGCATGGTGGAGTGTGCCGTATCGCGGGGTGAGATGCCCTCGAATTCCTGCGTCAGCGCTTGCCGGGGAACGGGAACGGGAAGGCCCGGGGAGTCTTGGGGTGGGTGGACAGCGGGGCGGATTCGCTTCTGGAAACGCTCGCCCGGACGTACTTCCGCCAGGCCGGCATCCATGTCCAGGCGCAGGTGTACCTGGAAAGGGTTGGGTACGTTGATCTGCTGCTGGACGGCTGGCTGGTTGTGGAGCTTGATGGACGGCACCACGCTGAGTGGAAACAGGTTCAAAGGGATCATCGCCGAAACAATGAGTCGGTCCTGCAGGGGTTCACGGCGCTTCGTTACTACTATGCGGATGTGGTGTACCGGCCCGAGGAGATGGTTCAGCAGGTGCTTGCTGTCCTGAAGAGGCGAAGGTAGTCCGGGGACGGCGTCACGCCGAGCACGTTTTCACCCGTCCGGGATGAGGCGGCACCCGCGAAATCAAAGGCTGTGGTGTCCGGTTCCGATCAAAGGGTGCCCTGCGTGACGCGGACAGCCTACCGGCTGCGTGCAGGGCGCAGCCCTAGAAGCTCAGCTGCGGGGTGACCTTGACTGTGTCACCGGCGACGTCCAGGCGGGTGGTGAAGCTGAAGTCCACCTCCGCGTCCAAGGGATACCAGGCCCCCGTGAAGGCATTCTGCTGGAGCGCCTCCACCTTGGCCTTGCCATCCAGCGGTGCCACCACCCAGCGGCCGTCGAACGGCTCCACCGAGACGTTCGGGTATTCCGTCACGCTCCACTTGATGGTGCCGTCCTGGACCCGGTTGTTGCTGGCGTAGTAGAAGGGGCAGTCCGGCTGGAGCTTTTGTTCCTTGACGGCCTCCGCCGCGCAGCCGTCGAGGAATTCACGGACCTTGGCCCCAACATCGCTCTTGAGCTTGTCCGTGGCTTGGGTCAACAGGTTGAGCGGAGCCACCGGTGCGTCCTTGGAGGTGACCGTGGCGCGGGTGGCCGGCGCCGAGAAGTACTGCCCGTTGAGGGAGGCCTCGTACTCGCCCGGATAGAACACCGCGAAAGAGTTGCGGCCGCCCGGCATGTTTACCGGAACGCCGTTGACTGTCGCCTCGTTGCCGTTGACTACGGTCATGTCCACCGTGGGCAGCCGTGACGGGACAAAGGCCCAGGTGTTGAAGAAGAGCCATTCGGTGCCGGTCTTCTGCAGCAGGAATTCGCTGTGCAGGCGGCTGCCGTCGATGGTGTATTCCATTGGCACCATCACCTGGTTGCCCGGGCGCTCCTCGGGGTCGCCGATGTCAACGTTGGACAACCGTGACGCCGCCGTCTGCAGCCCGCTGCCATCCAGCATCGCGGCGTTGGCGGGTGGCACAGTGGCATGCAGGATGCCCAGGGCCCGGCCGCCGTCGCCGCTCCGGAGGGCGTCCAGGTATTCCCTGACGGGCTGCTGCGGACTGGCTACGGTGTTGTTCACAATGTTGATGGCCACAATGGCGCCGGCGATGGCAAGCATGAGGCCCAGCAGCCATCCGGCCGCGATCCTCACCAACGCTTGACTCATCTGCACGTTCTACACAGTAACGGCAGTGCGGACGCACTCTAAAGTTGGTGTCCCCCCTAATCCGGCATGCGGGACCCCGATAGTGTCCGACGGCGGCCGGCTGGCAGGTCAGCTGGCACGCCTTCCGGGGCCGGCGAGTCCGGGCTGCCGGCACCGGCGGGCGCGGGAGTCAGCGGCGGCGGCGCCGGGTGGAGGAAGTGCCAAATACGCCGCGGAGCAGTTCGCGTCCCAACTGCGTGCCCATGGACCGTGCCATGCTCTTCAGCCCGCCACCCAGGGCGCCGCCGAGCACTCCTCCCAGATCCCCCATCATGCCGCCGGGCTGGGATTGGGGCTGCGGCTGCGCGGGAGGCTGGGGAGCGCGGGGCGTGGGAACCGGGGTTTGCGCGGGCCGGCTGCTGGGCCGGCCCAGGATCTCCTCTTCGATACGGCGGGCCTCGGCGTCCACGTCGTACGCCGGGGCGGGCTGGCCGCCAGGTGCAGGCTCGCCGGCCGGTGCGCCAGCGGCAGGCTCAGCAGCTGCCGGCCCGGTGGGCGCGGCAGCCTTTCCGGTGAGCTTCTCGTAGGCGGACGGATTGTCCACCGCCGTCCCGTACTTGCCCAGCAGTGCGGAGCCGGCCACCGTGCTCCGCACCAGGGCATCCTCGGCGGGCCCCATCACGGATTCCGGTGCGCGGAGCCGCGTGAGGGCCACCGGGGTGGGCGCGCCTTTCTCGTTCATGACGGTGATGACGGCCTCGCCGATTCCCGCTGAGGTCAGGGTCTCCTCGAGGTCGTAGTCGCTGAGCGGGAACGTGGACACCGTAGCCTTGAGCGCTTTGGCGTCCTCGGGGGTGAACGCGCGCAGGGCATGCTGCACCCGGTTGGCCAGCTGGCCCAGGACGTCGGCGGGCACATCCTTGGGGGTCTGGGTGACGAAGAAGATGCCCACGCCCTTGGACCGGATCAGCCGCACGGTGGTGGTGATGGCATCCAGGAAAGCCTTGGAGGCGCCGTTGAAGAGCAGGTGTGCCTCGTCCAGGAAGAACACCAGCTTGGGCTTGTCCAGGTCTCCGGCTTCGGGCAGGTCCTCGAAAAGGTCTGCCAGCAGCCACATGAGGAAGGTGGAGAACAGCATGGGCTTGGTCTGCAGCGTGGGCAGTTCGAGGCAGGTGACCACGCCGCGTCCGTCCGGAGCGGTACGGAGGAGCTCGGCAGTGTTGAATTCCGGTTCCCCGAAGAACTTCTCCAGCCCCTGTGCCTCGAGGTTGATGATTTCGCGCAGGATCACGCCGGCGGTTGCCTTGGACAGCCCGCCGAGTTCCTCCAGCTTGTCCTTGCCCTCGTCCGAGGTGAGGAACTGGATGACGGCGCGCAGGTCTTTGAGGTCGATGAGTTCCAGGCCGTTCTTGTCCGCGAAGTAGAAGACCAGTTGCAGGCTGGATTCCTGTGTGTCGTTCAGTTCCATGATCCGCGAAAGCAGGATGGGCCCGAAGGACGTGACCGTGGCGCGGACCGGGACGCCGTTGCCGTCCCCGCCCAGGGCGAGGAACTCCACCGGGAACGCCTTCCCCTCCCAGGACTGCCCGACACTTTGGGTGCGGGCCGTGAGTTTGTCGCTGCCGACGGCGGCTGTCGCCAGCCCGGAAAGGTCGCCTTTGATGTCCGCCAGGAAGACGGGGACGCCGGCGGTGGACAGCTGTTCGGCCATCATGTGCAACGTGACGGTCTTGCCCGTCCCGGTGGCGCCGGCCACCAGCCCGTGCCTGTTCATCATGGCCAGCGGCAGCCGCACCGGCGCGTCCTTGTGGAGTTCGCCGTCGATGATGGCGGCCCCCAGCTCGATGGTGGCACCTTCCAGCGTGTAGCCCTGCTGGATGGTGGCAAGCTTCTCCGCTGTGGTTTTCGTGGCCATGGCGCTAGCTTAGCGGCGGGCTGCCCCGGATGGGATGGTGCCCGCCCGGTCAGTTCAGCGGCCTCCGGGCAGGTCCTTGGTGAACGCCAGCGGCCCGATAGCTTCCGGATCCGCGTCCAGGTCGAACTGCGCCTGGTAGCCGGTGCTGAGGTAGAGGTGCTTGGCTTCCGGCTGCCGCGGCCCGGTGGTCAGGTACAGCCTGGTGTAGCCGCGGGCGGCGGCCAGGGATTCGAGTTCGGCCAGCACCAGCCTGCCCAAACCACGACGCCGGTGGGCTGAGTGGGTCCAGATCCGTTTCAGTTCCGCTGTGGCGGGGTCGTACCGGCGGAACGCGCCGCCGGCGATCGACTCGCCGTCTTCCTGGATCACCAGCAGGGCGCCGTGCGGTCCCTCGAATTCGGCCGCCGGGTAGCGGTTCAGTTCCTCCGCTGCGGCGCCGCGGCCAAACAGGTCCCCGTAGCGGGTGTCATATTCGACGGCGAGCTCGTCAAGGAGTGGACGGACGCTGGGGTCGTCCATGGGCAGGCTGAGGACCTGGAGCCGGGCGGGGTCGAGCGGCTGTCCCTGGAGCGTGCTGGGCCGGAGGCCGGATTCTGCGGTCACTGGTCTTTCCTTGTCACTGGTCAGTTGTTTCCGACGCCGGCTGGTTCCGAAGGTGCCGGTTCCGTAGTTGCTGGCTCTGTAGTCGCGGGTTCTGAAGGTACCGGGACGGACGCGCAGGCCACGTCCCGGGCGGCGGCGAGGACGCTGCGGGCCGCGGCATCATTCTCCCGGAAAGGGGCGGCGTTGGTGTAGGGCCGGGCAAAGGCACCCGCGCCCCACCCAGAGGTTCCAGGGCCTACGCCGAAGAGGGTGGGCTGGGCTGCGCCGTGGGAATCCACCAGCTGGTGCGTGGCCGAGACCAGCAGTTTCCCGGTGGAGTGGATGCCGTCCGAGGTCAACAGCTGCTGTTCGCTGCCCAGGCCGCTTCCGTGCAGCGACGCGAGCACCGGGTTCAGCGAGCGGGCCACGGAGGTGGACGGGAGCCTCGCCTCGATGAGGGCCTTGGCCGAAACGGAAACTCCTGACTGCCGGGACGCGGCGCGGAAGGTCCCGCTGGTTTCGTCCGTGGACACCTCCAGGTCGGGGCCAAGGAACTGCAGCAGCCCGGCCCGGTGCAGCGCAAGCATCTGGCGCAGCCGGTGCGGCGGGGGCCCGGAGTCCACGAAGCTGAAGAAGCCATGCCACCAGCCGTGAATGACCTGCTGGGACTTCGCGTTGAGCCGTTCCGCCGGAACCACACGCCCCACCTCCATGTAGATGTGCAGCAGGGCCAGGAACAGTGCCAGCGTTTCCGGATGGTCCGGGCTGTCCCGCAAAGAGAGATCGGTCTCGATGTAACCGGCCACAGCGTCCTGCAGTTCCTGGTGGCCGGCGAACTGGACACCATCGAAGGGCCGGTCCAGCCGTTCCAGGTCCAGGTGCAGGCCCGGGTCCGGCACGGCGGCCGCCACGAGCTCAGTGCGCCCTCCGCTGCACCAGTCCATCTCCGCATAACGGGCGGCAAACTCTTCCCATTCCATGGCCGCGCTCTCCGGGCTCCCCGTCAGCAGCTCCCGGTAGTAGCAGTACCCGGCCTCCTTGGCGATGAGGGGCCAGATGTGCTGCCGGAAGTCCAGTTCGCCGTGGGCGTCCAGGAGGGAATTCACGGCATCCGCGGTGAAGAACCGCAGCGGCCCCGGGGCCAGGCCCCTCAGGGCTGCGGAAATCTTGGAGTGGTACGGCACGCCCCGGCGGGAGCCCGCCCAGAGCCGTGGTTCCCGTCCGGACGGAAGGTAGCGGAGCCCGCCGTCGCCCGTTTCCTGGAACCTGCCGCCGCGGCCTTCCATGAGCAGCGCCAGCAGGTCCACGAACGCAAGTCCCATGCCGGCCACGATCACGTCCTGCCCGGCGGCGATGGGCGAGTAGTCGACGTCGGTGGTGTAGCTGGGTGCCGCGTGGAAGCCGCCGTGCCGGGCGGCGAAGTCCGTGAAGCCGGCGGAGGCAGCGTCGGGACGGGAATGGGTGTGGCCCAGGGCTGTGACGACGATGTCCGCGTGCAGGCTGCGGCCGTTGCCGAGTTCCACGCCGTAGCCGCCACCGGCCCGTGGGGTGATGCCCAGGGCTGTGGTGCGGTGCACGGTGACGCTGCGGCCCAACGACCTGGACGCGCGGCGGAAGAACCACTCCAGGTACTGGCTCTGCAGCTGCCTGGTGGGAAACGTGGTGCCGGTGAGGGCCCGGAGCTGGTCCCACAGCGGCTGGGGGAAGTCCGGGACGTCGATGATGGAGGCATCCAGGACGCCGGCAGCCCATTCGGCCAGGCCCGGACCGGGGGCCGCGGGGCCGGCGCAGTCCACCGATTCATCCGTGAACATGGTGATGTCCGCGGCCATGGAGTTGAGCAGCAGGCCGGGGTCCTGGTCGTACCGCCAGATGCGGCCCGAGCCGGGAACATGGGGCTCCACCACGTGGATCTGCAGCGGGCCCGCGAAGACCTCCGGCCGGTTCGCTGAGATTCGCTCCAGCACACCGGCCGTGCGCGGTCCACCGCCAATGAAGACGATGGCCGGGATGGTGGCTGGCATGGGTGCTCCTGACGGTGGGGCTGGATGGAGTGCCCATGCTAGGCAGCGGTGACGAGGGCGGTCGAGCGCCTGGTCACGGCCGTTAATCCCGCGTCTCGGCGGGTTAAACGACGCAAAAAACCGACTCATTACGCCGCGCGAAGCCACGTGAACTATTGCAACCAGCCGCCTTGCTGCCCCGCTCCGGCCGGTCCTAGATTTGCAGCCAACACCGGCCGCAACGCCCCTTTTCGAGGGGCCCCGGCCCACACGGATAACCCAGCACGAGAAGCGAGGTGGCGCATGAGTTCAGCAACAAGGGTGGCCCAGTCCCAACGGGAGCAGCCGGTACCGGCGGCAGAAGCGCCGCCGACAGGCACCGCCGGGTCCGGCGCGGGAGGCTCCGGGACGCAAGCGCTGCCGGCGGCACCCCAGCCGCGGCAGGCGAGGGACTACTCGTCCTACCGGGTGGTGGCAGCCAAGCATCCGTGGCGCTGGGTGGGTACCGCCGTCGTCGCGCTCGGTGTCCTGGCCGTGGCATGGTCGCTGGCCACCAACCCGCGGTGGGAGTGGGGCGTGGTGGCGCAGTGGTTCACCGCCCAGTCCGTGGTCAACGGGCTGGTGGAAACTCTTAAGCTCACCGCCATTTCCGGCGTCCTGGGGTTCGCACTCGGCTTTATCCTGGCGCTGATGCGGCTGTCCGCATCGCCGCTGCTGGTCTCGGTCTCCTGGACGTTCTCCTGGATCTTCAGGTCCACGCCGCTGCTGGTCCAGATGCTGCTCTGGTACAACCTTGGCTACCTGTACGAGAAGATCAGCCTGGGGATCCCCTTCACTGACGTCCGGTTCTTTGAGGTCCAGACCACCACGCTGATCAGCCAGTTCGCGGCAGCAGTGCTGGGGCTGACCCTGAACCAGGCCGCCTACTCGGCGGAGATCATCCGCGGCGGCATCCTCTCCGTGGACCAGGGCCAGCTGGAGGCCGCAGCCGCGCTGGGCATCCCGGCCTGGCGCCGCTCCACCCGGATCGTGCTGCCGCAGGCCATGCGCGCCATCCTGCCCACCGCCTTCAACGAGATCATCGGCCTGGTCAAGGGCACCTCGATCGTCTACGTCCTGGCCTACTCGGAGCTGTTCTACACGGTCCAGGTCATCTACAACCGCACCCAGCAGGTCCTGCCGCTGCTGCTGGTGGCCACGCTCTGGTACATCGTGATCACCTCCGTGCTGAGCGTCTTCCAGTACTACATCGAACGCCACTACTCCAAGGGCGCGGTGCGGAACCTGCCGCTGACGCCCCTGCAGAAGGCCCGCAAATTCTTCGCCACCCACGCGGCAGTGCCCAACCGGAGGAACCTCTGATGACTGCAACCCTCACCGCCCCCACAGCCACCCGCGGCCTGGTGGAAATTACCGGCGTGCGCAAATCCTTCGGCCCCACGGAAGTCCTCAAAGGCGTCAGCCTCACCGTGGAACCGGGCGGGGTGGCCGTGATCGTGGGCCCCTCCGGCTCGGGCAAGTCCACCCTGCTGCGCACCATCAACCACCTGGAAAAGGTGGACGGCGGCCACATCACCATCGACGGGAAGCTGGTGGGCTACGCGGTCCGGGGCGACCGGCTGCACGAGCTCCGTGAAAAGGAGATCCTGAAGCAGCGCACCGAAATCGGCATGGTGTTCCAGAACTTCAACCTGTTCCCGCACCTCACCGCGTTGGAGAACGTGGCCGAAGCACCCGTCGTAGCGCAGGGGCGTTCCAAGGCCGAAGCCCGCCGCCGCGGCCTGGAACTCCTGGACCGGGTGGGGCTCAAGGACCGTGCCGGCGCCTATCCCCGCCAGCTCTCCGGCGGCCAGCAGCAGCGCGTGGCGATTGCCCGGGCCCTGGCACTGGACCCCAAGATCCTGCTGTTCGACGAGCCCACGTCCGCCCTGGACCCCGAGCTGGTCAACGAGGTGCTGGACGTCATCCGTGAACTGGCCACGTCCGGCACCACACTGATCATCGTCACCCACGAGATGGGCTTCGCCCGCGACGTGGCGGACACCGTGGTGTTCATGGACCAGGGCCAGGTGGTGGAACAGGGCACCCCGCAGGACATTTTCGGCAACCCCCGGGAACCCCGCACCCGCAGCTTCCTCTCCAAAGTGCTCGAACCGGCTTTCAACATCTAAGGAATTCCATGGCTTTCCCCACCAACGGCCGCAGGCGCGCACCCGCGGCGCGTCCCGCCGTCGTCCTCCTTGGCAGCGCACTCCTTGGCGCAGCAGCGCTCGCCGGCTGCGCGGATCCCGGCGCCTCGGCGGCCGGCAACCCAAGCGGCGGCGCGCAGACGACGGCGGCACGCAACGGCGTGGTCTACAACACCTCTCCGGACCAGCAGCGGGTCCGGGCCGAAAAGGACCCGGCGCTCGCCGCGAAGGTTCCGGCGCTGATCAGCAAGGACGGCAAGCTCACCGTGGCCACCTCGGCCGGGTCCATCCCGCTGTCTTTCCACGCCACGGACGACAAGACGCCAATCGGCTCAGAGCTGGACATCGCGCAGCTGGTGGCGGACAAGCTGGGGCTGGAGCTGGATGTCCAGGTGACGTCCTGGGAGAACTGGCCGCTGAAGACCCAGTCCGGCGACTTTGAGGCCGTGTTCTCCAACGTGGGCGTGAACAAGGACCGGGTGAAACTGTTCGATTTCGCCAGCTACCGCGCCGCCTACATGGGCTTTGAAGCCAAGAAGTCTGCCAGCTATGACATCAAGGGCGCGGATGACATTTCCGGCCTGAAGATCTCCGTGGGCTCCGGGACCAACCAGGAGAAGATCCTGCTGGCCTGGAACAAGGAACTGGAGGCCAAGGGCAAGGCACCGGCCACCCTGCAGTACTACTCGTCCGATGCCGACACCATCCTGGCGCTGTCCTCCGGGCGCACGGACCTCAACATCGCCCCGTACCCCTCCACCGTCTACCGGGAGAACACCCGTGACGACCTGAAAGTGGTGGGCAAGGTGAACGCCGGCTGGCCGTCCGAGACGTTGGTGGCCGCCACCACGCTCCGCGGCAACGGGCTGGCACCGGTGATCACCGACGCCCTGAACGAGGTCATCAAGGACGGCTCCTACGGCAAGGTCCTGGAGCGCTGGGGCCTGTCCGAGGAAGCCCTGCCCGAATCCAAGACCATCACCGACGAAAACTACGCGGCAACACCGGCCACGGCCGCTCCCTCACAGGCAGGAAAGGCATCATGAACGCAGAACATCCCAACCAGCCGGGCTTCCTGGCCATCGAGCTCGACGGCGCCGGCTGGGACGGTGCGGACATCGCCCGTGCCGTGCTGGCCGCCGAGTCGGCCGGCTTCCACGCCGCAACCTTCACCGACGCGCCGGCGCCCGGCCGGGTGAATGCCGTCCAGCGGGCGGCCTTTGCCGGACCTCTGACCCGCACCATCGCCTTGGTGCCGGAGGCGGACACCGTCTATACGGAGCCGTTCCACATTTCCACCCAGCTGGCCAGCCTGGACTACGTGTCCGGCGGCCGGGCCGGATGGATCGCCACCGCCGCCGAAGACCCCGAAGCTGCTGCCGCCGTCGGACGTTCTTCCGTCACTGGTTCCGCGCTGGGCCAGGAGGCTGCGGCGTCGATCGAGGTGTCCCGGCGGCTCTGGGATTCGTGGGAGGACGACGCGGTGATCCGCGATGTTGCCACCGGCCGGTATATCGACGTGGACAAGTTGCACTATGCCGATTTCGAGACGCCTGCCGGCTTTCCCGGTCCGGGGTATTCCGTGAAGGGGCCGTCCATCATTCCGCGGCCGCTCCAGGGGCAGTTGCCGGTGCTGGTTCCGGCGTCGCTGCTGGGGGAGGTTCCGGTGGATGCCCTGGATGGTGTGCTGGTGTCCGCACCGACGCCGGAACTGCTGGCAGTCGAGGTCCGCGACGTGCGCGCCCGGCTGGGTGCCGCGGTGGCGGTGATCGCCGAGCTCGACGTCGTCCTGGACTCGCGCGGGCAGGCCGCGGCATCACGGGATACAAACTTCGACGGCGGCCGCGCGGCTTTCGCGGGTTCTGCAGCAAGCCTTACGGACTTCCTCGCCGCCCTCTTAACGGAGGCCGACGGCGTGCGCCTGCACCCGGCGTCGCTCTTTGTTGACCTGGAGGAACTCGGACGACTGGTGCTGCCGGAGCTGCGCCGCCGCGGTGCACTCCGTCCCGTGCTGCGGGACGGCACGTTCCGCGACCTGCTGGGCCTGGAACGTCCGGCCAGCCGCTACGCACCTGCCGCTGCGCCCGCCGGCGCCGGAAAGTAAGGGGAAAACCATGACACAGCACACCCGTGCTAAATCCGACGCCTCTACACCGGAGGAGTTCAGGCCGTCCGGGCAGATCCAGTTCGGCGTCTTCTTCCAGGGCGTCAATTCCGGCACTATTTGGAAGGCCCCGGAATCCGGGTCCCAGACGGACTTCGAATCCTTCCGCCGCATCGCCCAGACCGCCGAGCGCGGGCTCTTCGCCGCGTTCTTCCTGGGGGAGGGGCTCCGCCTGCGGGAACACCTGGGCCGCCCGCACGCCCTGGACGTGGTGGGCCGCCCGGACGCGCAGACCATGCTGGCCGCGCTCGCGTCGGTCACCACAAACATCGGCCTGGTGGCCACCCAGAACACCACCTACAACGATCCCGCGGACCTGGCCCACCGGCTGGCCTCGCTGGACCTGATTTCCGGCGGCCGGGCGGCGTGGAACATCGTCACCACGGACAACGCCTGGACCGGGGCGAACTTCCGCCGCGGCGGCTACCTGGACCACGCGGACCGGTACAAGCACGCCGAGGCGTTCGTGGAAACGGCCAAGCGGATCTGGGATTCGTGGGACACCCCGGACGGTCCGGGCCGCCGCGTGCGCCATGAGGGGCAGCACTACACAGTGGACGTGGCGCCGCGGCTGCCGCGGAGCGCCCAGTACCGGCCGGTGCTGTTCCAGGCCGGCGATTCTCCCGAAGGCCGGAACTTCGCCGCCCGGCAGGCGGACGTGATCTTCTCCGCCCACCCGAAGTTCGACGACGCCGTGGCGTTCCGCAAGGACCTGGTGGAGCGGTCCGTGGCCGCCGGACGCGGGGCGAATGCCGTCCAGATCATGCCGGCCAGCGAGTTCATCCTGGCGCGTACCTCTGCCGAGGCGGCGGAGAAGAAGGAGTGGGTGCGGAGCCTGCAGATCGGCCCGCAGCAGGCGGTTGCCTATCTGGAGCAGTTCTGGGGCCGCCAGCTCTCGGCTTACGATCCGGACGGGCCGCTGCCGGAGATCGATCCGGTGGTGGAGGAAACGTCAGAGACGCGCGGCAGCGGCTTCCACGGCGCCAAGGCCCGGCAGCTGGCGGACCAGTGGCGGGCGGAGGCCAAGGACAAGGGGCTGTCCATCCGGCAGTTTGTCACCTCGAAGACCGCCCGGATCGATTCCACCTTCACCGGCTCCTACACGGCGGTGGCTGACCAGCTGGCCGAGTACGCGCGGGTGGGCGCCGTGGACGGGTTCAACATCTCGCCGTGGCTGATCCCCACCGGGCTGGATGACATCGTGAACCACCTGGTGCCGGAGCTGCAGGAACGCGGCGTGTACCCCACCGAATACCGGGGCGCCACGCTGCGTGATCACCTCGGGCTGGAAACGCCGGTGCGGACAGCCGACGTGGCTGTTGCGGCGGTTCGCACCTGATGCGCTGGACTGGTCTTGCCGGACGGAGCGGTTTTGTTGGGACAGCTGGTTGTGCTGGAACGGACGACGACGCCGGCAAGGCGGGTGCCGCCGTCGCACCTTCCGCGGGGGCTGCTGCTGTTGCGGCTGGCTCGTCCGGGACCGTCAGCCTGCAGCTGACAGTGTGGGAGCAGTGGGTTTAGGGCCTGCTGTGCGTTGCCCGGCCGACAACTGGGCCGCTAGTCAGTTTCCGGGCTTTGGCAGTAGAAGCACGTGCCGGCGTCGCAGTCTTCCGCTGTGTCCTGTTCCGTTTGGCGCTCGCTCATTCCGGTTCCTTTCCGTGGGGCTTGTGAACTAGTACCCCTGGCAAGAGTTTGCCCGGGACCCCTGCTGGGCTCCCGGGCAAACACTGGGGGTGGTGGCCTGCCGGCCGGTTAGTGGGCCAGGACCGGCTCGGCCAGCTGGACCTTTTCCGCCTCGGTGGGCACGAAGCCCGCCTGGAGTTCGGAGCGGAGCTTGGCCATGTCCAGCTCACCCTGCCACTTGGCGATGGCCACGCAGGAGACGATGTTGCAGACCGTGCTGGTCAGGGCGCGGGCCTCGCTCATGAAGCGGTCGATGCCAACGATCAGGGCCACGCCGGCCACGGGAAGGGTGGGCATGACCGTCAGGGTCGCCACCAGGGCCACGAAACCACTGCCGGTGACGCCCGCCGCGCCCTTGGAGGTCAGCAGCATCATGCCGAGCATCAGCAGGATCTGGCCCCAGTCGAGGTGGATGTCGCAGGCCTGGGCAATGAACATGGAAGCCAGGGTCAGGTAGATGGCCGTGCCGGTGAGGTTGAAGGAGTAGCCGGTAGGGACCACCAGGCCCACTACGCTGCGGTCGCAACCGATCCGTTCGAGCTTGGACAGCAGCCGCGGCAGGACGGGTTCGCTGGAGGACGTGGCAAGGACGATCAGGAATTCGTCCTTGAAGTAGCGCAGGATCTGCCACAGGCTGAAACCGGTCATCTTGGCCAGGATGCCCAGGCCAACCACCACGAAGACGATGCAGGCGGCGTAGAAGGCAAGGATCAGCATGCCGAGGTTTCCGATGGAATGGGCGCCGTACTTGCCAACGGTGAAGGCCATGGCACCGAAGGCTCCCAGCGGGGCCACCTTCATGATGTAGCCGAACATGATGAAGAGCAGCTTGTTGAAGCTGTTGACCACGTCCAGTGCCAGCTTGCCCGGTGCGCCGAGCCGGCTGAACGCGAAACCGCACAGCAGGGCAATGACCAGCACGGGCAGGACTTCACCGTCGGCGAAGGCGCCGACGAACGTGGTGGGGATGATGCTCAGGATGAAGTCCACGGGGTTGCTGCTGGGCAGCTGCGTGGTGTACTTCTGCGCCACCGAGGAGTCCAGGTGCGTGGGATCGATGTGCATGCCGGCGCCGGGCTGGAACAGCATCACGGCTGCCAGGCCCAGGGCCAGGGCGAGAGCCGTCAGGGCGTAAAAGAGGCCCAAGGAACGGATGAGGGTGGGGCCCACCTTTTTGGTGTCCCGCAGCGAGGTGATGCCTCCCACGATGGTGCAGAACACGATGGGGGCGATCATGAACTTCACGAGTTTCACGAAGCCGTCGCCGATGGGCTTGAACGATGCGCCGAGGTCCGGCCACAGTGCGCCGACAACGACGCCGAGGGCGACTCCGATGAGCACCTGGACATACAGGTGTCCGAGGATGGATTTGATCTTCATTGAACAACTTCCTGGTTGGTGCGGCCCCTTAATAAGGGGGCAGGGAGGTAGGGATTCAGGCGGACAGTTCGGCGGCCGGGGCCACGTCGATGTCTGCGGTGGCGATGTGGCGGGCCGCCCGGTGGAGGGCCACTTCGCTGACGGCGCCGGTGTCATCGGTGATGATGTCGGCCGTGATGACGCCGGCGGGCGTCCCGATCCGCAGTACGCGGGGACTTCCGGCGGTGGGGGGCTGGCCTGCCGCGTTGGCCACGGCTGACGATGGCAGCGAGGCCGCAAGGGCCACGGCCACGGCTGATGTGAGGCCGATGGCCGGGTGGGGTGCGAGCATGGACAGCATCCGCACCCGCACGTCGTGGCTGCCGGCGGTGATGGTTGTGCCGTCCGCGGCGATGTAGTCGCCGGCGGGCGCCACCACGCCGACTTTCGGTACAGCGTTCTGCGGCGGGTCCTCAGGCTTCCGCAGCCCCATGATGAGGCCGGCTGACGCCCGGGCCGCGATGAGGTCCGGCAGCCGGGCGGCGAGGTTGTCCGTCATGGAGGACAGATCGACGCCGGCCTGGTCGGCTGCGAGGAGCACGGCAGGGGCGCCCGCGTCCACCATAGTTGCGGCCAGGGTCCGGCCGTTGACCTGAAGCTGGTCCACCGGGTTGCCGGTGGGCAGGAGTGCGCCGGTGTTCTGGCCCCAGGGGCCGTGGAACGAGAGGCTGACGGGAACACCGGCGGCGCTGCTGCCCGGAACTCGGGCCAGGCCGGACTTGGGAATGTGGCCGCCGGGAGTGGGAACCGCTCCGCTGAGCACCGCGCCGGAGGTGACGTGGCGCATGCGGACCTTGGTCATGCCGTCCCGGGCGGGAACGATTCCCGTCTGGACTGCGAACAGGGCAATGGCGGTGGCGCAGTTGCCGCAGTTGGAACCGAGTTCAACGGTGGGGTCACCGATTCCCACCTGGGCGAAAAGGTAGTCGAGGTCTGCCTCGGCACCGGGGGTTGCCCAGATGACTGCAGCCTTGGACGTGGTGGACGTTCCGCCGCCGACGCCGTCCAACTGCCGCGCGTCCGCTGCGCCGAAAGCGGCTGACAGCAGTGCCGGGATGTCCTCGCGGGTGGGGGCGTGGAGGGCCACATCCCTGGCATCGAAGAGCCAGCACTTGCTGGTGCCGCCCCGGTACCAATGTCCTCTGAGTCCCACTGTATTTCTCCCTCGTAACTTGCAGGTGCTCTACTTCACAGCGCCTTGTACTTCTACGATCAGGGATGCGAGCCTTCAGCACAATCGCAAATAAGTGGACGACTATCTACTTTTGCTAAACTCAGTTCATGGCAATCCTCGATCTCCACCGGCTCCATGTGCTCCGCGAAGTGGGGCGTTCCGGTTCGCTGACCTCCGCCGCCGCGGCCCTGTCCTTCACCACCTCGGCTGTGTCGCAGCAGATCGCAAAACTTGAGCAGGAGATGGGCGTGGTGCTCATCGAGCGGCATCCCCGGGGCGTGGTACTTACGGAGGCGGGGCACGCCCTGCTGCACTACGCCGACGACATCGACAGGACCGTTGAAGCTGCCCGTGCCGAAATGGGGGAGTTCGCGGGCCTTCGCCGGGGGCAGCTGCGGCTGGGGACCTTTCCGACTGTTGGCGCCTCTTTGATGCCGGACGTTGTGCTGGCGTTCCGTGCGCGCCACCCGGACGTGGCAGTGACGGTGGTCAGCGCCCGCCGGGACGGCCTGCTGGAGCGGCTGCGGCGGCGGGAAATCGAGCTGACGCTGCTGTGGGACTATCCCTGGCAGCAAATCGAGGATCCCGATCTGACGTTGGTCCGGCTGATGAGCGATCCAACCGTGTTGCTGGTGCCGCGGGACCATCCAGCGGCGGGGCTGGGCTCGGTCCGCATCGGTTCCTTGAGTGACCAGGAGTGGGTGGTGCGCGACGAGCACCCGGTAGCCGACGTCCTCAGCCGGGTATGCCGTGACGCGGGGTTCGAGCCGCGGATCGCCTTTGCCGCCAACGACTACCAGGAGACGCAGGGCATGGTGGCGGCGGGTATCGGCATTGCGTTGGCGCCGAAGCTTGCGCTGACCGCCCTGCGGCCCGACGTCGTAGCTGTTCCACTGGCCGGCTCTCCGAAGCGGCGGATCCTCCTTGCCCACCTGGCAAACCGGCGGCTCAGCCCGGCCGCGCAGCAGGCAACCAAGGTGTTCCGTTCCATCGCCAAAGGTCAGGCTTCCTGAGGAAGGAGGGGTCGCGTTCCCGCCGGGAGTGCGCCACGTCCCACTCCCGGGAAGGCGTCCCCGCATCTCTGCGTACGACTGTATACAATGGTATGCGGAAATAACTGGGAAAGAGGAACAGTGGCCACTCCCATTCATCAACGGCTCCGGGACGACGTTCTGGCGAGCGTCTTTGCCCCGGACGAGCCGCTGACGGAGGCGAAGCTCACCAAGCGGTACGGTGCTTCAAGAACGCCCGTGCGGGAAGCCCTCCAGCGGCTGGAACAGGACGGCCTGCTCGAACGGCGCGGCAAGGCGGTGGTGGTCCGCACGCATTCGGCCGAAGAGATCATCGACATTTACGAGTCGCGAATCATCCTCGAGCAGGCCGCCGCTTCCAAGGCGGCCATCAAGGCAACGCCGCTGGATAAGCGCTCGCTGAACGCGCTGCTGCTGAAGATGCGCGATCTGGACGTCAACGATGGGCGGGCGCTCGCGGACACGAACCGCACCTTCCACACACAGCTCTGGCACGCCACCCACAGCCCGTCGCTGATCAGCCTGCTGGAGCGGTTGGACCAGCAGGTGCGGCGGTATTCCTTCACAACCCTGACCTACCCCGGCCGGTGGCCGGCGGTGCTGGCGGCCTACGCCGAACTGCTGGCAGCCATCGATGAGGGCGACCCCGAACGTGCAGGCAATGTGGCAGCCCGGCACATGACGGAGGCCCTGGCCATCAGGTTGAAGATGTACGCCGAGGACCCCCGGACGCTCTAGGCACACCCTGCCCGGCAGCGTCCCTTCAAGCCCGCCGGCAGATGTTCCTGCATACTCCATCGCAACAGGAAACCCGAAAGTCGGGCGCAGGGAATCAGCCGGTGCAAAGAGGCGGGGCAGGCTCCAATGGGCCTGCCCCGCCTCGCATTTCCGGCGCCTGGGGCGCTGGCCCGGCCTCGCTGGAACGGACGACGACGGCGGCGGGGCGGGTGCCGGCGTCGTAACTTTCTGCGGGGCAGGTTTTCCGCGGGGAAGGGGCCGTCCGGACGCACAGCAACGGCACAGCCTCAACCGCCTCACCGCACAGCCCCGTCCGGTTTCCTTGGACCATGCCACCGCCCTTCCAACACTGACCCGGGCCATCGCTGAGTGCGGCGTGGAAATCCCGGAGGAAACCGCAGGACCCTACCCCGGCGATGGCTCCAACGGCCCGAACGTCCTGGAAGCGACCGGGGTAGTGCGGCGGGACATTACCTCGAGCTTCGGCACTGCCTCAGCGAAGGCCGAGGGAGTTCCGCTGACGTTCACCCTGACCCTCCTGGACAACGCCAACGGTTGCACCCCGATGGCCGGCGCCGCGGTGTACGCCTGGCACTGCGACCGGGACGGGAAATACTCGATGTACGACTCGAGCCTGAAGAACGAGAACTACCTGCGCGGCGTGCAGGAAGCCGACGCCAACGGGCAGGTCACGTTCACGTCGATCTTCCCGGCCGCCTACTCCGGGCGCTGGCCGCCCATTCACTTCGAGGTGTTCGAGTCCACGAACAATGCTACGGCCGCCGGGCAGGTACTGGCTGTCTCCCAGGTCGCGTTGCCCAAGGCGGCCTGCGACGACGTTTACGCCCACCCCCGGCTACGAGCGCAGCATCACCAACATGGCCCGCACCACTCTGCAGTCGGACAACGTGTTCGGCGACGACGGCGGCATCTACCAGCTGGCAACGATGAACGGTTCGGCTGCGGCCGGCTACACCGCGGGGCTCAACGTGACCATCTAGCGCGGCGGACCTGTCCGTTCCCTGCGCGGCCCCGGTTCCGTCATGTTGGACTGGTATTAAGGGACAATCAAGGGGTCAAACACCGGAGGAGTGGGCGGATCGATGGGGCACGGTTGGGGTGGCACCCGCGGGAACGCAACCCGGGCCGGCCTGCATGTCCTCCTGGCGGCGATTTGCGCGGCGGCGCTCGTCAGCGGTGGTGAGAGCATGGCCGGCGCGCCGTACCCGGCGTTGAACTCCCACGAACGGGTTTCCAGCCAACCGGAGACCGTGGCGTTGCCCCAGCCGCTCTCGGATGCGCTGAACGGACCGGTGGAGGTGCCGGGCGGGTACGGGATGGCCTTGACGGCCCACGTGGGGGAGCGCCGTGTGCATGCGTCCTGGACCTACGTTGACGGGGTGCCCGGGTTGAACACGCATGTCGACTCGTGGCTGCTGGGACTCCTCGATGCGGCTGCGCCGGTGGGTGGCCGATACCGGCCCGCGATGGCCCTGAACGCACAGCATCCCGAGGGCCAGGAGATGACGGTGTCCGCGGCGCCCGTTCAGGCTGCGGGAACAGTGATTGTTGTCCGCCAAAAAGTGAAGACTTCCGGGACGGGCGGGACCGTCTCAGAGCGATCGGAAACCGTGTACGTTGACACGGTTTCCGGGGCTGTCCGTGGCGGCGCGGAGCTGGTGCGGCCGGAGGCGGTTCCGGGCATCCAATCGCGCATGGTGGGCATCCCCGCGCAGATCGCCGCGCTGGTCCGGCAGGACGTCCCGGTAGGCGACCTGGTCCTGAAACCGTCCGGGGAGCTGGCGGTGTCCGCAGAGGTTCCCGGGAACCCCGGGGGCAACGTGACCTTGACCATGAACGCCGCCGAGGCCGGGGCTGTGCTTAGTGACTACGGCCGGCAGGTCCTGGAGCAGCTGAACGCCGCCGCCGTCCCGCGTCCCGCGATGGCGCCGGCACTCCGGCACGTGAACTGCGACATCGTCCCGTGCGCCGCTTTGACGTACGACGACGGCCCGGACGCCCACACGACACCGCAGCTGATGGAAATCCTGAACGAGGCGAACGCCCAAGCCACCTTCTTCATGACGGGGTCCAACGCCACCGCCAACCCGTCCACCGCAAAGGAGGTGGCCGACGCGGGATACGCGATCGGCAACCACACCTACAGCCACGGTAATCTGACCAAGCTGTCCCCGCCCGCGGTCAAAAAGGAAATTGAGCGTACGGATGCCGCCATTCTGGCCGCCACCGGCACCGCCCCCACCATGATGCGCCCGCCCTACGGAGCAGCTGATGCCGCCGTGCAGGGCGCGGTGGGCAAACCCCTCATGCTCTGGGCAGTGGACTCGCTTGACTGGCAGAGCAAGAACCCGGCGGTGTTCGTGCCCAAAGTACTCAAGGAAATCACGCCCGGCGCCATGGTGCTCATGCACGACGTCCAGCCCACCACTATCTCCGGACAGAAGGAGCTGATTGCCTCCCTGCAAGGTCAGGGCTACCGGCTGGTGTCCGTCCCCCAGCTTTTCGAAGGAACGCCGCTGGTCCCTGGCCACGTCTACAGGTCCCGGCCCGCACGCCCCTAGGCAGCGAACCCGGGTTTACGGATCTCCTTTGGCGTCCGCACCGCGGGCCGGTGGATTGTGGGCAAGTTCCCAGAAAATTCCCGTCAGGTGCGTAGGGAGGGTGTGGGAGGGTAACCCCATTGGCCGGACCCCTGCAGGATGGTGTTGATGCGGTGGCGGCCGGTTCGCAGGAGCAGCGTCAGGAGGACGCCATGTTCAGCACCGGGAGGCGCTTCACGCGGGGTACAGTCCTGCGCCGCCTTGGGCTGGCTCGCTCCCGGTCCCAAAGCCTCTTGGCGGGCTGGATCGCCCTGGCCCTCGGGGCGCTCCTGGCATTCGCCGGAAGCGGCGCCGCCGGGGGACCGGTCAGCGCCGACGCCGGGATTTCCAAGATCAAGCACGTGGTGATCATTACCCAGGAGAACCGCTCCTTTGACACGTACTTCGGGACGTACCCGGGTGCCGACGGGATACCGATGGTCAACAACGAACCGGCCGTGTGCCTGCCGGACCCGGCCAACGGCGGGTGCGTCAAACCCTTCTACAATGCTGCCGATGCCAACGTGGGTGCCCCGCACAGCCATAACGACGAAGTGGCGGACGTGGACAACGGGGCCATGGACGGCTTCGTGACCCAGGCGGAAAAGGGCGTGGCCGGGTGCACCGCCACCCAGGCGAACTGCAGCTACCGGCCCACCGCCACGGATGTGATGGGGTACCACGATGGCCGGGACCTCCCCACGTACTGGGACTACGCCCGCAACTTCACGCTCCAGGACCACATGTTCGCCTCCGCCTCCGCCTGGAGCCTTCCGGCCCACCTGTACCTGGTCTCTGAATGGTCAGCCAAATGCACCACCGCCGGGGACCCGGCGTCGTGCACCAATGCGCTCCAGAACCCGGACTCCGGACCCGACCCCGAGATCATCGGCAACACACTGATCGGGAAATGCCAGACCGCGGCCGACCTGGCACCCTGCAAGGAAGCGCTGACCGCGGCGGCCATCAGTCCGGATCTGGCCGCAGGAGTGGACCGGCTGGTCAACGCCAGCTGCAAGCCCAATGACACCTACCCGGCCTGCCAGGCCGCCGTCGACGCCGCGAACGTTCCGGCAGCGTTGAAGCAGGAACTCTCCGACGCCGCCAAACACCTTCACTTGCCCGACTACGCCTGGACAGACCTGACGTACCTGCTCCACCAACAGCACGTCTCCTGGAACTACTACGTCTTCAAGGGCACCGAACCGGACTGCCGGGATGACGCAGCCACCTGCGCCCCGATCAAGCAGGATGCCACGACGCCGGGCCTGTGGAACCCGCTGCTGTACTTCGACACCGTCAAACAGGACGGGGAACTGGGGAACATCCAGCCCCTGACCAACTTCTACGACGCCGCCCGAAGGGGCGCGCTGCCCGCCGTGACGTGGATCGCCCCCACCGATAAGGTGAGCGAACACGCGCCGGCGAAAATCAGCACGGGGCAGCAGTACGTGGCCGGCCTCATCAACGCCATCATGAGCGGACCCGACTGGAACAGCACCGCCATCTTCCTGAACTGGGACGACTGGGGCGGGTTCTACGACCATGTGCAACCGCCCACCGCGGACAGCAACGGATACGGGTTCCGGGTCCCCAGCCTGATCATCAGCCCCTTCGCGAAGCAGGGGTACATCGACCACCAGACGCTGAGCCAGGACGCGTATATCAAGTTCATCGAAGACGACTTCCTGCACGGGCAGCGCATCGATCCGGCCACCGACGGCCGGCCCGACCCCCGCCCGGACGTCAGGGAAAACAGCCCGATCCTGGGCGACCTCACGCAGGCCTTCGACTTCAACCAGCAGCCGCTGCCGCCGCACCTGATCGCCAACGCCGCCACCTACTGATGCCGCTGGTCATTCAAGCAACAGCCCGTTGACCCTCCACAGCGCCGTGGGTACTGTGGGCCGACTATTCATCCTCGCCGTGGAGGCACCTATGGCCGGCACTTCGAACAGCAGCACCGACTAAGAATTCCTGACCGTATGGCGCGTGGCCGGGACCCCGCGGGAGGTCATGGACATCCTGGGCGACGCCGGCACGCTTCCGCGCTGGTGGCCCTCCGTGTACCTGGCCGTCGAGCCCCGGGAAAAAGGCAACCCGGACGGCACCGGGAAGGCCTTCTTCCTCCACACCAAAGGCTGGCTTCCCTACACGCTCACGTGGGAGCTCACCCTCACCGAACCGGTCACTGAGGAGGGCTTCGCCCTGTCTGCGCGGGGCGACCTCAACGGCACCGGACGCTGGACGTTCGAGCAGGACGGGCCCGAAACGGTGGTCACCTACGAGTGGCGGGTCAGCGCGGCGAAACCGCTGTTGCGGCGGCTGAGCTGGCTGCTCAAGCCCGCCTTTGCCGCGAACCATCGGTGGGCGATGGCGCGCGGTCAGGAGGCGCTGGCCTTGGAATTACGCCGACGGCGGCCGGGAGCCGACCCCGCCAAGATCCCGGCACCCGCCGGGCCCACGTTCGCACCGCGCCGCCGGCGGTCGGGTGAGGCACCGCCGCGGGCGTAGGTGCTCCTAGCCGGGGCGCACTGAGTTCCAGTCGAGCAGCCGCGGCTCCGCCAGGCCCTCCGTGACGAAAGGGTCTCCGGCGACGAACCGCTCCGCTTCCTGCCGGGATGTGAAGATCCCCATGGAGCTGGCCGCCGGGTCCGGGTCCACGAACGCGCCCAGCGCCACCAGGCCTCCGCCGTCGGCGTGGAAGGCCTCATAGAAGGCCTTGTGGCGGGGGAAGGTTTCCATGATCCGGGCGCGGTCCACGCCCGCGCGCACGGTGTACAGCACCACACATTCCATGCGGCAGAACTTACCACCCGGCGGTTGCCGGGGCTCCCTCCCGCCTGCTGGAAGGTACGACGACGGCGGCTGGGCGCGTGCCGTCGTCGTGCCTTTTGTCCGGGCTGCTTTCCTAAGGGGTGGTCAGGGCGCGGGGGTGTCCTGTCCCTGCGCGACCCGCTGGATGAACTCGACCGTCTCGCGCTCCGTCTCGGCGCGGGTGGTGGGTTCGTTGTGCACCTCGTGCCGGACGCCGGGAAAGACGCGGGTGCGGACGTCCGCGTGGCCGGAATCCACCAGGCGGTTGGCCACGTGGTAGGCGCCTTCGCCGTAGTTGGTGACCGGGTCCTGGTCGCCGGCGAGGATCAGCACGGGGAGGCCGGCGGGGAGCTGTTTGTACCAGTCGTCGGCGTTGACCTGGTCGTAGAGGTCCACGAAGCCCTGCAGGAACCGGGCGCTGAGCGGTGCGCCGAAGTTGTTGAAAGGGTCCCGCCCGTGGTCGGCAACCACGTCGACGTCCAGCGCGACCCAGGCAGTGGGGCCCGCATTTTCGCCGAAGCGGCCCACGAAACCGTCAAACATCTGGCCCACCAGTTCTTGGGGTGCGGGCTCGGCGCCGCGCTCGCCGGAGGCAAGTCGTGCCAGTTCGGGCCGGTTGATCATTGTTTTGATGCCCCGGATTTGGGCGGCGATGCCGCAGAGAATCAGGCCGGAGAGCTGTGCGCGCGGGTCGACGGCCATGCCGCGGGCGATCATGGAGCCCCAGCTGTGGCCGAACACCACGTAGGGAAGCTTGGGGAGCGCCGCTTTGGCCTTGGCCTGGAGGGTGACCTCGTCTGCGACCACCACGCTGGCGGCGTCCTCGCCGGCGTCGCCCCAGGTGCCCTGCTGCATGGCCGTGCGCCCGTGCCCGGCATGGTCACCTGCCACCACGATGAATCCGGCGTCCACCAGGGTGGAGATGAGGTGGAGGTAGCGGCGGGAGTGCTCGCCGAGCCCGTGGATCAGCTGCACGATGGCCTTCGGCTGCCCGGTGGGTTCGTAGACCCAGGCCTGGATGGTGTCGCGGCCGTTGGCGGACGTGAACTCGATTTCCTGCAGTGACATGTGTTCCTCCCGTGCCTGCGCCGTCGCTGGCTCGTGGTGAGCCTAACGCCTCGGTGGACGGCGCCGTCAAGGCTTTGCCATGGTCTGGGACAATCGGGACATGTTGGTTCATGCTCTGTCCTAACGCCTAGTCTGAAGACCAGCCCCATCCCCGGATCCTGGAGGAAGCCATGCCGCAGCCCGACCGTACATTGCGCAAGCTTGGCTTCCTCACCATTGGGCTCTTTGATCCTCTTGATCCTGCGGCGGGGCATGAGTCGACGCTGCAGATCATTGAATTGGGTGAGCAGTTGGGGTTCGACAGCGCCTGGCTGCGGCACCGGCACCTGCAGTTCGGCATCTCTTCTCCGGTGGCAGTGATGGCGGCCGCCAGCCAGCGGACCTCCCGGATTGAGTTGGGCACTGCGGTGACGCCGCTGGGCTGGGAGAATCCGCTGCGCCTGGCCGAGGACCTGGCCACCGTTGATTTGCTTGCCGGAGGGCGCATCAATCCCGGAGTGAGCGTGGGGGAGCCGATGCAGTACGACACCGTGAGGCACGAGCTCTACCCCGATACGGCGGACGTGGAGGACTTCAGTTACGCCCGGGTGGAGCGCTTTGCACGGTTTGTGGCGGGCGAGCCGGTGCGGGAGTTTTCGGGCAAGCAGGGCGTGGTCGAGGAGTTCTCCAACCGGGTAGAGCCGTTTTCCGCGGGCCTGCGGGAGCGGCTCTGGTATGGGGCCGCCAGCTCGAAGTCAGCGGAGTGGGCCGGTTCGAACGGGTTTAACCTGCTCTCCAGCAGCGTGATCTTCCCGGATAAGGACCAGGAACCGGACTTTGCCTTGGTCCAACAGTCACAGATCCGGGCGTTCCGGAAGGGCGCTGCTTTGGCTGGACATACCGGGGCACGGGTTTCGCAGGGCTTGGTGGTGATCCCGACTGACTCGGCATCGCCGGCCCAGCGGGAGAAGTACCAGCGGTACGTGGACGAACGGACTCCGCGCACTGCCGCGCCGCAGGGGCCGCGGGGCATGATGTTCGCGGCTGATCTGATCGGGACGAGCGAGGAGATCGCCGAGCAGCTCTACGCCCACGCCGGGTTCCAGGAAGTGGACGAGGTGGCGTTCGCCCTGCCGTTCAGTTTCGACCATGAGGACTACGTGCAGATCCTGACCGACATTGCGGGGAAGCTGGGTCCGGCGCTGGGGTGGGCGCCGGCGGGTGGCGACCGGCAGGCGTCATAAGAGGCGCGGTTTAGTAGACCCCTTCCCGGGGCGGCTCATCTGCAGACCCGTCAAAGGTCCAATCTGTCAGGTTTGAACGCTTTGGAAGAGAACGCAACATCCCGATGCCGGAAGAGCAGGGCGGTCACGCTTACCGGGAATTCGATCTGAACTGATTTGAGAAGGGTTTCCCGCGACGCCGTGACCCGAAACTTGTTCTACGGCGGCCAGCACAAGAGTCGCCTCGGTCTTGCACCGAAGAGCTAGGCCCGAAGCGGCGGAGCGCAAAACTAGCTACGAAATTGCCCCAGGGCAGGGTGTCCCCCAGGAGATCCACAGGTTTCACCGGGACAATCACCGGGTGAATGACGCGCGCGAGCCTCGAGTCCCGGGGAGTAAACCGATCCAAGTACTGAATGAGTCATCGCTGGCCCGAGCCGGGTATGTTCGTCGGATCGGGGTGAAGGTCCCCGAAGTCGGCATTTGGTTTTGGGTGGCGAAGGTTCTGACCACGGGGATGGGCGAGACCGCCTCAGACTTTCTGGTCCACGTTATGGATCCCGTCGTGGCGCTTGCCTGCGGAGGGGTGGCGCTGGCCGCTGCCCTCGCCCTGCAGTTCGCGGTTAGACGATATGTTCCTTGGGTTTACTGGACGGCAGTGGCGATGGTTAGCGTTTTCGGCACGATGGCCGCTGACGCGGTACACGTCGTGCTGGGCGTCCCGTACGTCGCGTCCGTGGCTCTCTTCTTCGTCACCTTGGTTATGGTCTTCGTGCTCTGGTACGTGACTGAGAAGACTTTGTCGATTCACAGCGTGGACACCGGACGCCGGGAAACCTTCTACTGGGCCGCGGTGTTGGGCACCTTTGCCCTGGGGACAGCCGCTGGGGACTGGACTGCCTACAGCCTGAATTTGGGATACCTCAGTTCCGGTGCCGTGTTTGCTGTCCTGTTCGGGATGGCCGGGGCGGCGTATTGGCGCCGCTGGCTGGGTGCCATCCCCGCTTTTTGGTGCGCCTATATCGTTACCCGTCCGCTGGGGGCTTCTTTTGCCGACTGGATAGCTGTCTCACCGGACCGTGGCGGACTGGGCTGGGGCACCGGCGTCATCAGCCTCGTCCTGGCCATTGTCATCGGCCTGGTGGTCGCCTACCTATCCCGCCGCGGCGGGGCAGCGCTAGGCTCCGGCGAAGAGTGAAGGCTGTTGCCGAGAAAGGCAGCGGAGGGCTTCCGCGAAGTATGTTCCGGGAAGCCCTCCGAAGTTCAGGACCGCGGGTGTGTCAGTGCCGGGGGAGGGTTTGGGTTCCCTCGATCTGCACTGCCTGAAGTTTCCGCGGGTCCAGGCCGAGGGTTTTCAGGATTGTCGGGGCGATTTGTGTGGTTTCCACGGCGCTGGTGACGGTGCGGGGCTTCTCGTCGTGGGGACCCGCGATGACCAGGGGAACGTCCCGGTCGTCGGCCGAGGCGCCCCCGTGTTCTGCGATTTTGGCTTTGCCGCCGGTGTAGACGACGCCGGTCCGGGCGATGCCGAGGATGTCAGGGTAGCGGGGGTCGCTGGTTTTCGTGCCGAAGTAGTCGGCGACGTCGCTTCCGGCGTAGACCGTGCTGAGTCCTGAAGTGGCTACGGTTCTGGTGGCGCTGTTGATGTCGTTCCCGGTCGCCGCGTGGGATGTTAAGTAATCCTTGGCGAACTTGGCGGCTGCCTGCGAGTGGTCGGAGAGCCAGAGCTGCATGATGTCGTCGTCGGTGGAGAAGGCGACCAGGTCGGCCGAGGCGGGGTGGCCTGCTTTCCAAGCAGTGTTGAGTCCATCAATGATGGCGCTGTCCGGAACCCTGATGAGTTGGTTCGGGTCGGTGGGTGACTGCCCGTGTTTCGCCGAGAGGATGATGGTCGTGTCCTTGGCGTGCCCGGCGGAGGACAGGGCAGATTCCATTTTCCCGACGGCCGCATCGACGTAGTCGAGGGCTTTGCTCAGCAGCGGGCCTGGTGCGGTGCCGCCGGGAAGGTAGCCGCCGGTGAGCCCGTCCGATGTCGGGAGCTTTTGGGCGGTGGAGACCGACTGGAAGTTCATGCCGAAGATTGCCGGTACGGCTGCGGTTTTGGTCCCGGAATGGTCTTTACCGTCGATTTCGTTCAGGACTGCCTGGACCTTGAAGCCGTCGTACTGCTGCGTTGCGGCGTTGTCCTGGGTCCAGTCGCCGGTGAACGGCGCGGGTGCCTGGCTGTTGATCTCGGGCGTGAAGAGATCATCGACCCCCTTGCCGGAGGGTCCGTTGAGGATTTCGTAGGCTGGGTGCTTGTCTGACCATGCGGTGGTCAGGCCCGCGCTTTTGGCGATTTCGAAGACGGTGTTGACCTTCAGATACTGGTGTGGGTAGACGGGCTTACACGTGGCGGGGTCCACCGGAAGAGCTGCGGGATTGAGCAGCGAGCCGGGCTGGCCTGTCATGTTCATGATGCTGGAGGGCAGCCCGGTCAGGCCTTGCCCGGCGTCAAGGGCCAGCGGGTTCTTGTCCGCCGCCTCGGTCAGTGCCACTTCGGTGCCGGGTGCCGTGTTCTTACAGTCGTTGGTCCCTGCCGGTAGCAGCGACCGGTTGAACGTGTCGTCGTAATAGATTCCGGTGGTGCCGGGGTTGCCGCCGGTGAATTGGCCGACCATGCCGGGAAAGGAGTCGGAGGGCACGGGAGTCTGGGCGTGGGTGTAGCTTGTGCCGTGGTTCACCAGTGTGGCCATCGCCGACTGCGGATGGGCTCCGACGTACCAGTCCAGGTCCTTCTGATGCAGTCCGTCCACCGAGAGCAGCAACACGTGCTTGGACGTTTCCCCTGTGCCGGCCTCGCCGTCGTTGCCGGGCTTGCCGTCATTGGCCGTCGCCGGTGCTACGGCAGAGCCGACCACTATAACGGCGCCGAGGACCGCGGCGGCGGCCCGAGTTTGCTTTGCTGACTTCATCAGCTTAAGTCCCTTCGAAAAAGTAGAACCACGGAATGATGTGCCTGTCCCCGGGGAAATTCTTGCCCACGGACGAGCCCTCTATCCCTGTTTTCGGGAGCGGCAGCGTAAGGTTCACCCCGGGTTCAACCCCGCGTCACAGGACTCTCTGGCAACTCACAGTCGACGGCACTTGCCACCGGAGCTCCGAACTGGACCGATTCACGTTCGACCGCGAAAAGGCTCACTTTCCACCTGTTAGCCCGCCTCTGCGGGCGACGGCATCATGGAGTCTGGAGGACGGCTTGGTCACGTCGGCAGCCGGTTCCTCAACCCCGGCTCCGAAGCGCCGTCCTGCCCCGGATCAAAAGGGCACAGCAGGAGCCGGGGGCCCGAACTTCTTCCTGACGCCGGGTCACGGCGGGTGGATGATGGTCGCATGCAGAGAATAGCGGCGTGGCTGGCAGCGGCTGTCGTTGTCACGATTATCTTTGCGAGTGTGTATCTGACGCTTCAGCACACTGGCCGGGAAGCAGTGAACAATG
Organism: Pseudarthrobacter sp. fls2-241-R2A-127; assembly: GCF_030209355.1. GTDB lineage: Bacteria > Actinomycetota > Actinomycetes > Actinomycetales > Micrococcaceae > Arthrobacter. Next base: position 198,391 of record NZ_JARVSF010000012.1, on the reverse strand, counting down.
CACCGGCTGCAGCCGTCGCGCTCCAGTTGCAGCAAATCGGGTCAGACCCTGCAGGCGGACCGCATCTGGAATTGACGAAAGACAGCGGCACGTTTGTGATGCTGTACGGGCCGGACAACAAACCTATCTACAGCACGGTCACCCTCCATGGGGACGTGCCCAACCTGCCGCCAGGCGTTTTGGACACCACGCGTGCCGGCGGAACCGATGCCATCACGTGGCAACCGGAGCCTGGTCTGCGCCTGGCCGTCGTCACCGGGTATGCCGCCGGCAAAGTGGTGGTAGCCGGGCAGTCCCTGACCCCGTTTGAGAACGCCGACAAATTCACACAGCTGGTGATAGCCGGCGGGTGGTTGACCAGCATGCTCGTTCTTGCTGCCGCCTCCACGTTCACATTGGTAATTCGTGGTCGCGGTAAAGCCGACCGGACCACCGGACGTCCCGGCGGAGACTGAAGACGTGGGCGACCCGAACCCGGCCGCTACGCCCTGCTACCCCTAATCGGGAGGGCTCCGCCCGCAGCTCAAAGGACGGTAAGCCCACCAGGTGACCTGAAAGGGATTACTCTTCACCGAGAGGAGGGGCTCGCCTTATTGTCTGCACCGTAATCCCAGCTGCCAGGCTGACAAGGCCAGATGCCCGGCCGCACCCGTTAGCGGGTCCGGGTCAGGGCGAACAGGCGGCGGAGGGTATAGAAACAGCCCAGGGCGCTGAACAGCAGGGCAATCAGGAAGTCGCCCGCGTACCCGTCCACCAGGTGCCGGTTTGTCGTGAGGTTGTAAAGAAGCAGGTCCCAGGTCCCGGCGTCGGCAAGCATCAACAGCGGGGATCCGCCGCCCAGGTACTTGGCCATGTCAACCAGCATCCCGCCCCAGAAGGAGAGCGCCACGGTCCCGAGCGTGACGGCCGTGACCACCCAGGCGCCGCGGCGGCTGATGATTCCTCCGGTCCCCAGCACATACAACCGGGCGGCCCCGGCGGCGGCGATGAAGGCAACAATGGATGCCACCCACCCCATGCTCCACAGCACCAGCCAGGCGGCAACGCCTACGGGAACGGTCGCGAGGGCAAAGAGTGCACCGCGGAGTACATCTTCACGTGCAGCCCGGACGGGGGCTGCTGCCGGGGAGTGGGTGGCCGGCGGGGGAGTCCATGCTCCGGGCGCCCGCACCCCGAACTGGGGTTGGCCGGGAACGCCGCCTTCGCCCGGAACGCCGCCTCACCCAGAAAGGCCCCGCCCCGTCAACCCAGCGCTGCGAGCAGCCGCTCATTCGCGCGGGCCACGATCCCGGAGAACACTGCATCGTCGTTCAGGGCCCGGGTCATGATCAGGCCGCCCTGGATTGCTGCCACGGCGTCCACGGCAAGGCCTGCGGCCTTGGGCTTGGCAGCCCCGCCCCGCTCCAGAGTTCCCGCCAGGACGTCCACCCAGTCGGCGAAGTATGCGCGGACCTCCGCGGCGAAGGTCTCCTGTTCTTCCCCCAGGGTCATCGCCGCGAACAGGCAGACCCGCTCCCGGGAAGCGAAGTATTCTTCCACCACCCGGGACATTGCCGTTACGGCCTGGGCGGCGTCCGTGGCCGTGCGGAGCGGTTCGAACACCTGCTCGTCGAACCACGCCCGCACCTGCGCCAGGACCGCGCGGGCCATGTCCGCCTTCCCGTCGGGGAAGAAGTGGTAGAGGCTGCCCCGCCCTATCCCGGTCTCCTGCTGGATCACTGAAAGTGAGCCGCTCTCGAAGCCCCGCCGGCGGAAGACGCCGGCGAGGGCAAGGACGGCGTCCGAGCGGTCAAGAACGGTGCGGGGCATCAGAGTCCGAGTTCGGTCAGGCCAGGGTGGTCGGCGGGACGGGGGCCGGGGGCGTCCCAGAAGAACTTGCGCTCGGACTCGTCAATCGCGACGTCGTTGATACTCGCGTGGCGGTGGGTCATGAGCCCATTATCGTCGAAGCGCCAGTTCTCATTCCCGTACGCGCGGAACCACTGGCCGGCCGCATCGTGGTACTCGTACGCGAAGCGCACCGCGATCACGTCCCCGGTGTAGGCCCAGAGCTCCTTGATCAGCCGGTAATCCAGCTCCCGGTCCCATTTGCCGGTGAGGAAGTCCACGATCGCCGGGCGGCCCGAGAGGAAGACGGAGCGGTTGCGCCACCAGCTGTCCTCGCTGTAGGCGAGGGAAATGCGTTCAGGATCGCGCGTGTTCCAGCCATCTTCGGCGCTGCGCACCTTGAGGATGGCGGAGGCTTCATCGAACGGAGGAAGGGGCGGTCGTGTCATGGAAGGGTCCTTTCAATCGAAGAGTGTACCGATCGGTTAACTCTGTACTTAAAAGTACAGAAGTCTGATGGGGCCGTCAACACTTTCCTTCCGGCCGTAGTATCCGGACACAGAGCGCAACACTGGCTCCCCGCCCGTAACCTGATTAAATGCCTCGTTTCGCACTGGACATCGAGTCCGTCCCCCGCCCCGTCCGCTCCCAGGAGCTCCTGGACGCTGTGAACCACCGGGTGGTCATCGCCGACGGCGCCATGGGCACCATGCTGCAAGGCCGGGACCTGCAGCTTGAGACGGACTTCCAGAACCTCGAGGGCTGCAACGAGATCCTCAACGACACCCGCCCGGACGTCATCGCGGACATCCACGACGCCTACTTCGCCACCGGTATCGACGCGGTGGAAACCAACACGTTCGGCGCCAACTGGTCCAACCTCTCCGACTACGGCATCGATGACCGCATCGAAGAACTGGCACGAAAGGGCGCCAAGATCGCCCGCGAACGCGCCGAGGCTGCGGAGGAAACAGACGGGCGCATGCGCTGGGTCCTCGGCTCCATGGGCCCGGGCACCAAGCTCCCCAGCCTAGGCCACACCAGCTACGGCTGGCTCAAGCAGACCTTCGCCCTGCAGGCGGAAGGCCTGATCGACGGCGGCGCTGACGCGTTCCTCATCGAGACCAGCCAGGACCTCCTGCAGACCAAGGCCGCCGTCAACGGCTGCAAGCAGGCCATCGTCTCCAAGGGCGTCCGTCTGCCCATCTTCGTCGAGGTAACGGTCGAGACCACCGGCACCATGCTCATGGGCTCCGAAATCGGCGCCGCCCTCACGGCCCTGGAACCGCTCGGCGTCGACGCCATCGGCCTGAACTGCGCCACCGGCCCGGACGAGATGAGCGAACACCTCCGCCACCTCTCCAAGCAGTCCTCCGTCGCCATCGCCTGCATGCCCAACGCCGGCCTGCCGGTCCTGGGCGCCAACGGCGCCCACTACCCGCTCACCCCCGCCGAGCTCGCCACCGCGCACGAACAGTTCTTGCGTGAATTCGGCCTGGGCCTGGTGGGTGGCTGCTGCGGTACGACGCCGGAACACCTGGCCGCCGTCGTCGAACGCCTTGCCCCCTTCCGCAAGATCAGCAAAGCGGCCGACGCCGGCACCACCGGCGGCGGTACGGGCACCAGCGGTGCCACGGGACCGGCCCGGGTCCCCGAAGAGCGCGAAGCCGGCGTGGCCTCCCTCTACCAGCACGTGAATTTCCACCAGGAGTCCGCCTACCTGGCCATCGGTGAGCGCACCAACGCCAACGGCTCCAAGGCCTTCCGCCAAGCCATGCTCGAAGAACGCTGGGACGACTGCGTGGACATCGCCCGTGAACAGATCCGCGTCGGCGCGCACCTGCTGGACGTCTGCGTCGACTATGTGGGCCGCGACGGCGTCGCCGACGTCAAGGAGATCGTCTCCCGCTTCGCTTCCGCCTCCACCCTCCCGCTGGTCATCGACTCCACCGAACCGCCCGTCCTGCAGGCCGGCCTGGAACTCATCGGCGGCCGCCCCGTGGTCAACTCGGTCAATTACGAGGACGGCGACGGCCCCAACAGCCGCTTCGCCCGCATCATGCCGCTGGTCAAGGAACACGGCACCGCAGTGATCGCCCTGACCATCAACGAAGAGGGCCAAGCCCGCACCACCGAGGGCAAGGTGGCCATCGCCTCCCGCCTGGTCGACGCCCTGGTGGGCGAGTGGGGCATGCGCGTCGAGGACATCATCGTGGACTGCCTCACCTTCCCCGTCGCCACCGGCCAAGAGGAAACCCGCCGCGACGGCATCGAAACCATCGAGGCCATCCGCCAGATCACCGCGAAGTACCCGGGCATCAACACTACGCTCGGCGTCTCCAACGTCTCCTTCGGCCTGAACCCGGCCGCCCGCATCGTGCTGAACTCGGTGTTCCTGCACGAAGCCGTCCAGGCCGGCCTGACCAGCGGCATCATCGACGCCGCCAAGATCGTCCCGCTCGCCTCCCTCCCGGAGGAACAGCGCAAGGTGGCCCTGGACCTGGTCTGGGACCGCCGCGAATACGACGCCGACGGCAACACCACCTACGATCCCCTGGCCAGCATGCTGGACCTCTTCGCCGGCGTCGACACCGCCGCCCTCAAGGACCAGCGCGCCGCCGAACTCGCCGCGCTGCCCACGGGCGCACGCCTGGAACATCGCATCATCGACGGCGAAGGCAAGGGCCTCGAAGCGGACCTGGACCTGGCCCGCAGCGAAGGCATGACGCCTCTGGGCATCATCAACGACCACCTGCTCGAGGGCATGAAAGTGGTGGGCGAACGCTTCGGCGCCGGCGAAATGCAGCTGCCGTTCGTGCTCCAGTCCGCCGAGGTCATGAAGAACGCGGTGGCCCTGCTGGAGCCGCACATGGAGAAGTCGGACTCCTCCGGCAAGGGCACCATGGTGATCGCCACCGTCCGCGGCGACGTGCACGACATCGGCAAGAACCTGGTGGACATCATCCTCACCAACAACGGCTACAAGGTCATCAACATCGGCATCAAGCAGGGCATCGCCGAGATCATGGCCGCCGCCGAGGAACACAACGCCGACGTGATCGGCATGTCCGGCCTGCTGGTGAAATCCACCGTGGTGATGAAGGAAAACCTCGCCGAACTGCAGTCCCGCGGCTTGGCCAAGAAGTGGCCGGTCATCCTGGGCGGTGCCGCCCTCACCCGCGCCTACGTGGAGCAGGACCTGGCCGAACAGTTCGAGGGGACCGTCCGCTACGCCAAGGACGCCTTCGAGGGCCTCGCCCTCATGGAGCCGCTGGTGCGCGTGGCCCGCGGCGAGGACCCGGACTCCGTGGGGCTGCCGCCCTTGAAGAAGCGTATCCACAAGGGCGGGCCCAAGTTCACTGTCACCGAGCCGGACGCCATGCCGGGCCGGTCCGACGTCGCCACCGACAACCCGGTCCCCGCGCCTCCGTTCTGGGGCACCCGCATTGTCCGCGGCGTCTCGCTCCACGACTACTCCGCGTTCCTGGACGAGCGCGCCACTTTCATGGGTCAGTGGGGCCTCAAGCCCGGCCGCGGCGAGGACGGCGCCTCCTATGAGGAACTCGTGGAACGCGAGGGCCGGCCGCGGCTGCGCTACTGGCTGGACCGCATCCTGGGCGAGGGCATGCTGGACGCTTCCGTGGCCTACGGCTACTTCCCCGTGGTCTCCGAGGGCGATCAGGTGGTGGTGCTGCACCATGGCGAGGATCCCGACGGCGTCCTGGGCCACGCCGGTCTGCTCGCCCCGGACGGTGGTTCAGGCGGCCCCCTTGGCACCGACCGCCTGCGCTTCAATTTCCCGCGCCAGCGCCGCGACCGGCACCTCTGCCTGGCCGACTTCGTGAAGTCCCGCGGGTCCGGGCAAATCGACGTGCTGCCGGTCCAGCTGGTCACCGCCGGCTCCAAGATCGAAGAGTTCACCTCCACGATGTTCGCGGCCAACCAGTACCGCGACTATTACGAGCTCAACGGCCTGGTCATGCAGCTCACCGAGGCGCTCGCCGAGTTCTGGCACGCACGCATCCGCAACGAGCTCGGGTTCGCAGCCGAGGAACCCAAAGACACGGGAGGTTACTTCAAGCTCGACTACCGCGGCGCCCGGTTCTCGCTGGGCTACCCCGCCTGCCCGGACATGGAGGACCGCCGCAAAGTCACCGAGTTGTTGAAGCCCGAGCGCATGGGCGTCATCCTGAGCGACGAGCTCATGCTGCACCCGGAACAGTCCACCGACGCGTTCGTGTTCCACCACCCGGAGGCAAAGTACTTCAAGGTGTGAGCTGGCGCCGGCCTACGGTGTTTCGAAGGTGCCTCCGTGATCCTCTCAGTGATGTCCGAACCGCTCCCGGGCAGTTCGAGCGGATGTGCCAAGCGCGGCACCTATAACCTCCCACGAGTCGCCCTTCGCACGGGCGGCGTTGACGGCTGCGTCGAGTTCGGCCGCGGCCTTGGCGGCGGCCGTGCGGGCCGCGGAGATCCGGCGGAAGTCCGCGGCCTCCCTGTCCACAGGAGGGGCCGGGCTCAGGCGAAGGAGCGTGCCATCCACCCGGAGCGGCGCGGCCAAGTGCTCGACGTGGAGGACGTAGCCTTCTTCGGGCGCGCGGCGAATGTAGAGAGTGAGAACGGTCTTGCCCTCACCGTCATCAAAGTCCACTTTTCCGTAGCTCTCGCTGGGGCCAACAGGCCACGGGCGCGGCTTCAAGCGCCATCCAGCGTCGTCACGCGTCGGCTCGTAGTCTGGTGCTTCGCGACGCCTCATGCTGGCCGTTCTCCTTCACTGGTCTTGCCACTGCGCCCCGACCCGAACGGGCCGCAGCAACGTCTCTGTCCAAGGTACGGCCGCGGCCTAACGGGCACCCGGGTGGCAGGTACCCGAATCCGGCGAAAGCATTTACCTGCGATGTGCGTGGGCCGGGGAGTCCGGTGTGGGGGTGGCGTGGCCGCCACCACCGGACGCCGCGCCGGCTACCGGCTTCACCCGACGGAGCGCGGCCAGGACGGCCCGCCCCACCACCGCGATGCCAATGACCGTGGTGACGGCGCGCAGTGTGTCCCAGCCCGCCGTCGACGTCAGCAGTGAGTAGAGCAGGAAGCTGCTGAGGTTGGTGCCCAGGGGCGCGCCCGGAACGTAGGAAATCCCGGTGCCGCTGCCCACCGCGAAGGGCCAAAACCACAGGTTGAGCAGCAGCCCGAACACGTAGGACGCCGCCACGCCGTACCCGGCCAGCATCCACAGTTCGGCTTTGCCGCGCACCCGGCGGGGGAGCAACCCGGCCCCCGCACCCACCCACCCGCAGGCGAACATCTGGAACGGCGTCCACGGGCCGATTCCGCCCCACAGCGCGCTGGAGACCGCGATGGTGGCCGCGCCAAGAAGCAGGCCAAACCGCGGACCGAAGGCCCGGCCGGCCAGGACCAGCAGGATGAACACGGCTTCCACGCCGCCGACGCCGGTGCTCGCCACCCGCACCGCGGAACCGACCGCGGCGAGGACGCCGAGCAGCGCCACCGTGTGTGCCGAGCGGACCGAGCCGTCCAGGGACACCACGACGGCGGCCGCGGCCAGGGGTGCGATGGCCAGGGCAGCGTACGGGGTGGCCGCGGCGGCGTCCTGCGGAAGCGCCGCGGCAAGCAGCGGCCAGCAAAAGGCCGCCAAAGCCAGCAGGTTGGCGGCCGCCAGCACGGCCAGCTCCGCGGCCCGCGGCATCCGGGGGCGGCGGGCCGGCTTTGCAGTGGGCAGGTCCGGCCGGCGCTCGATGATCCGGGGCGGTGCAAGAGGTTGCGCCGCCGGGACGGCAGCCTCTGCCGGCGAGGCTGCCAGGGTGGAGGGCGCCACCCCGTCCCGCATAGGCAGGATCCTGGCTCCGAGGCGGTGCGCAAACTCAAGATCGTGGGTGGCGAACAGGACTGCGGCGCCCTCGTCGGCAGCCGCCCGCAACGCCGCCGCGACCGCCGCCCGCGCCGCGGGATCGAGCCCGCGGGTGGGCTCGTCGATCAGGAGCGCCTGCGGCCGGTCCATGGTCTGCAGGGCGATGGCCAGGATCCTGCGCTCGCCGGCGGACAGGTCCCGGGGGTGTTCGTGCCCGATCGGCATGCTGACGTCGCCCCGGAGCCGGGCCAGCCGTGATTCCGCCGTGCGGGGCGCGGGCTTCCCGGCAGGCCGTCCGCCTGACCGGCCACCTGACTTTGCACGCGCCAGCCGCCGCTCCGCTGCCCTCAACTCTGCGGCAACGGTGTCCCGGGTGAAAAGGTCGTCGGAAGCATCCGGCACTAACGCCACCCGGCCGCCGTCGTCCGTCCTTGCATCGCTGGTGCCCTCGCCGAGGGCCAGCGCCATCAGCAGCGAGGACTTCCCGGCCCCGTTCGGGCCCACCAGCGCCACAATCTCGCCGGGTTGCAAGGCCAGGGACGCCTCCCGCACGAGGGGTGTGCCGCTGCGGTGCACGGCAAGGTTGGTGGCGCTCAGTACGGGTGCGGAGTCCGCCGGCTGCCGGCCAGCACCTTCAGCGGAACGAACAAGGGTGGGGGACGGAGCGGTGCCGGGCACCAGCGCGCCGCCCTCGAGGGTCCACCACGAATCGGCGACGGGTACCAGCGCTGTGGCCCGGTGTTCCGCCACGACCACGCACACCCCGGAGTGGCGGGCCAGGGAGCTGAGCACGGCGATCACCCGGGCCCGTGCGGTGGAATCAAGGTCGGCCAGCGGCTCGTCCACCAGGAGCAGCTGCGGGTAATCCACGACGGCGGCGGCGATGGCCACCAGCGTAGCCTCGCCGGCCGACAGGGTGCTGACGCTCCGGTCCAGCAGGGCAGACACCCCAATCCGCTCCGCCACCTCCAGCACCCGGGCCTTGGCGGCCGTCCGGGCCACACCGCGCAGTTCCAGGGCCACGCCGATCTCGTCCCGGACCCGCGTGCTGGCAAAGGCCGCGCGGGGGTTCTGCAGGACCACGCCGATGAGGCGGGCGGTGTCCCGCGGCGGCACGGCACCACGGTCCAGGCCGGCCACGCGCACCGTGCCGGTGATGCCACCGCCGTCGACGTGCGAGAGCAGCCCCGCGATGCCGCGCAGGACGGTGGACTTGCCGGAGCCCGTGGGGCCCGTGATGACCGTGATGGATCCGCCGGTGGGCGCGAACCCGGCCGCCCGCACCTGTGCGGCGCCAATCCGGAACTGGGCGTCCCGGACCACCAGCGGCGCGTCGCCGCCGGAGGCGGGTGGGGCGGCCGGCCGGCCCGCGAAGCCGCGCAGCTCCAAGGCTGCCGCGACCCGGCCGGCATGTTCGAGGGTTCGCTCCAGGACGGGCACCAAGGCCCGGGGGCCGAAGCGTTCGCGCCGCAACCTGAAGGCCACGCGCACCGACGCCACGGCGTCGGCAAGCGCCGGGAGCGCCGCCCACGCCACTACCAGCATCCGGGCCACGCCCTGCAGCGGACCGCCCCGGGCCAGCCGGACAAAGCCGCGGGACACATCCACCCATGCATTGAGCAGGCCGAAGCCCAGGATCAGCCCGGCAATCGGCAGCGCGGACAGGACCGCCTGCCAGAGGCCGGGAGCGGTGACCGGGCCGAGGAGGACCACGTGGGCGTACGGCGCGGGAAGCCGCAGCTGCGGCATGGCCAGCAGCAGCGGCTCACCGATGCCCGCCCCGTTGAAGAGGATGCGGTAGATGACCCGCGCGGCGATGAAGACGGCGGCGAGGGCCGCCGCCGCCCGTAACGGCGCGGGTCGGAAGGTCATGCCGCGGGTGCGGCCGGCTCGTTGTCCACGGTGTAGAGCAGTTCCAGGCTCTCGCCGGGGCTGAGCTTGAGGCTGTCCAGGCCTTCCTGCGCGTATGCCCACGTGCCGGCGGCGGGCTCCACCCAGAGGGCCCAATAAGAGATCGTGTTTTTGTCATCGCACGCTTCGCGGGTGGTGCCGCCCTTGTGCTTGATGTCGAAGTCCGCAGCGGGCACGCCGTTGACGCGGCACGCGAAGCTCGTGGGGTACTTGGTGGTGCCTTCGATCTTCACCGCGGCTTTGCCCAGCACATCCGATGCCAGGGTGGGTCCGTCCACAGGCACGCACGCGGAGGTGTCGGCGGCGGACTGCTTCAGGGACGCGGAATCCACCACTACCTTCACCCCGGCGCAGGGCCCTGCAGAGGCAGACGCGCTCGCCGATGCAGGGGCGGAAGCGGACGATGAGGGGGCAGACTGGGTGGCGGCCGGCGTGGAGCAGGCGGCCAGGGTCAACAGCAGCCCGGCGGCGGCGAGGGTGCTCGCGGCGGCGGTGCGGGTCTTAGTCAATGTCACCTGTCAAGGTTAGGGCGTGCCGGGCCGGAACCGGAGGCCGGCGCCTTCTGTGACGCAGCATCTCGGCCCTGCACGCACCCGGCCACGCACAACGGCCGACGACGGCACTCAAGCGAGTGCCGTCGTCGGCCGTTCTGTTTTAGTGCTGCTACCTCTCGGTTGCCATGACCGCGTTGGCCGGCACCGGTTCGTCCGCAGCGTCGTACCGTGGGTCGTTGGACGACGGGTGGGCTGAGACCGCCGCGGCGTGCTCGGCCAGCACCCCCGTCTGGTGGCGGATCTTCAGCCGGTAAAGCAGGGTCCCGCCGATGATGACGGCGGCCACGAAGAACACCCCGCCCCACTGCAGGTACCACTCGAACGGCGGAACCGAGTTGTAGATCTCCGGGCGGGGCCACACCAGGTTCACCGTCATGGCGGCGCCCCACAGGACGGCGAGGATGTTCACGGGAAGGCCCCACTTGCCCATGGAGAACCCTGGCTCGGAACCGTCCGCAACGAGCGGCCATTTCCCCAGGAGGCGCTTGCGCAGCAGGGGAACCGTGACCAGGAGGTAGGACAGGTAGATCAGCACGATGCTGATGCTGGACAGGATGGTGAAGATAGCCGGCTGCATCACGTTCACCAGCAGCGGGATCACGGCCAGGACGCCGATGACGATCGCCGCGACCGTGGGGGTCCGGCGGACCGGATCGACCTTGCTGAGCTGACGGCTGAAGGGCAGGTTGTTATCCCGCGCCATGGCGAACATCATCCGGATGGCGGCGGCGTGCACGGCCAGGGTGCACACCACCACGGCCACCACGATGCAGGCCAGGAAGGCCTTGCCGAACGGGCCGCCCAGGACGGAGAGCACGATGTGCTGCAGGCCGCCGTCGGGGGAACCAATCTGCGGGTCCGTGAGGTCCGGCGCTGCCAGGATGCCGAACAGCAGGATTCCCCCGCCCAGCAGGAAGGACGCCGTGACAGCCCGCAGGATGGCCTTGGGCGCGGTCTTCTTGGGATCCTTGGTTTCCTCGCCGAGCGAGCTGGCGGTGTCGAAGCCGTACATGACGTAGCCGGAGGCCATGGCGCCGATCAGGAAGACGCCGAAGAAGCCAAGATCCTTGCCTTCGCCGAAGCCGTTGGTCTGGAAGAAGACCTCCGGCCCGCGGACCACGTGCCAGGCCAGGGCCAGGATCAGCAACACCGCTGCGATCAGCTCAACGAAGACGCCGATGCTGTTGATCCGGGTCATCAGCTTCACGCCGAACGCGTTGACGAGGGTGGAGATGGTGATCATGATGGTGGCCAGCACAACGCCGTTCATGGCGAAGTCATAGGGGCCCGTGCCGTCGCCCACGAACTGGAAGCCGGACCAGAGCTGCGGCAGGGTGATCTGCAGGGCCAGGGCCACGGAGCCCAGCGCCATGATGGAGGAGAGCAGCAGCAGCCAGCCGGCCAGCCAGGACGAGGTCCCGGAGGACAACCGCTTGGCCCAGTTGTAAACCGAGCCGGCAACCGGGTAGCGGCCTGCCAGCTCCGCGAAGCACAGGGCCACCATCAGCTGGCCGACGAACACGATGGGCCACGACCAGGCGTACGCCGGGCCGGCCATGGAAAAGCCAAAGTAGAACAGTTGGAAAACACCGGTGAGGATGGAGATGTAGCTGACACCCGCGGCGAAGCTGGCAAATTTGCCGATGCTCCGGTCCAGGGTCTGGGTGTAGCCGAATTCGTCCATGCCGCTTGAATCAATACTCTTGCTGGGTTCCAAATTGGACTCCTGGATCAGAAAGCACGATGGAAGGCCGCCCTGGGGTGCGGCGGAATGACGTGTGTGGGGGCCGTTGCCTTTGGGGAGGACGGCCCCCCGTAAGTCCTGCCGCTCAGGCGAGGGCTGAGGTCAGCTCCTTGTCATTCGTTCCATCGGCGCCGGTGCGTCCGGCACGGATCAGGTCGGCACAGCGCTCGCCGATCATCATGACGGTGATGTTGGGGTTTACGGTGACGTGTTCGGGCATGACAGATGCATCGGCCACCCGGAGCCCGGTGACGCCCTTGACCCGCAGCTCGGGGTCCAGCGGCGACATGTCGTCGTCGGCCGGGCCCAGGCGGACGGTCCCGACCGGGTGGTAGACGGTGTTGTGGGTCTTGCGGATGTAGTCCTGCAGTTCCTCGTCCGTCTGCGCCTCGATGCCGGGCGAGAGTTCGCGGCCGGTCCATTCCGCCATGACGGGCTGGGCGGCGATCTCGCGGGCCTTGCGGATGCCGGCCACCATGACGCGCATGTCGTGGCCGTCCGGATCCGTGAAGTAGCGCGGGTCCACCATGGGCTTGTCGCGGAAGTCGCGGCTGCGCAGCCGCACCGTGCCGCGGGAGCGGGCATGGGTGACGTTCGGGGTCAGGCTGAAGCCGTTCTCGGTGGTGGGGTAGCCGTGCCGAAGGGTGTTCATGTCGAACGGGACGGAGCCGTAGTGCATCATCAGGTCGGGGCGGTCCAGGCCTTCCTCGGTGGGGGTGAAGATGCCGATTTCCCACCACTGCGTGGAGGTCTGCACCATCGGCTGCTTCGCCTCGAACTGCACCACGCCCTCGGGGTGGTCCTGCAGGTGCTCGCCCACGCCGGGGGAGTCCACCAGCACCTCGATGCCGTGCGCGGTGAGGTGTTCAGCCGGGCCGATGCCGGAGAGCATGAGCAGCTTGGGGGAGTCGATGGCGCCGGTGGACACGATGACTTCCCGGTGGGCGGTGAGCCGGTGGGTGCGGCCGAAGGCTCCGTCCACCACGTCCACGCCGGTGCAGCGCTTGTCCGCGTCGAACACCAGCTGGCGGGCGCGCAGCCCGGTCAGCAGGGTGAAGTTGGCGCGGTCCACGATGGGGTGGATGTAGGAGACCGAGCTGGAGGCGCGGGTGCCGTCCGCCTGCCGGTTGATCTGGAAGAAGTTGGCGCCGTTGACCACGGTGGTGCCGGTGTTGAACTTCGCGCGGGGAATGCCTGCCTGCTCGCAGGCGTCCAAAAGCGCGACGCCGGCAGGATCCGCCGGGGGCACGTTCATCAGGTGCACCGGGCCTGAGCCCCCGTGGTGGGGTGCGTCAGGTCCGGCGTCCTCGTTGGTTTCCAGCCGCTTGTACAGCGGCCACGCGGCGTCCGCGTTCCACCCGGTGGCGCCGTACTTGGACTCCCACTCGTCCAGGTCCTCGCGCGGAGCCCAGAAGGCGATGCAGGAATTGTGGCTGGAGCAGCCGCCCATCACCTTGGCGCGGGCGTGCCGCATGAAGGAGTTGCCGTTCTCCTGCGGCTCGATGGGGTAGTCCCAGTCGTAGCCGGATTCCAGCAGCTCCATCCAGCGGTCCAACTGGAGGATCTCGGGAAGGTTGCGGTCGTCCGGGCCTGCCTCGACGAGGGCGACGGTGACCTCCGGGTCTTCGCTGAGCCGTGCGGCGACGGCGGCGCCAGCGGACCCGCCGCCGATCACGACGTAGTCGAACCCGCGGTCGCTCACGTCCTCAATGTTGTCGTAGTGCATCTAGTTCTCCTTGCCGTGGTCAGCAAACCAGCCGGTAACCTGCGGGCTGGTGTTCTGGTAGATGTGCTTGGCTTCCTGGTATTCGGCCAGGCCGGTGGGGCCCAGCTCGCGGCCGACGCCGGACTGGCCGAAGCCGCCCCACTCGGCCTGGGGGAGGTAGGGGTGGTAGTCGTTGATCCAGATGGTGCCGTGCCGCAGCCTGCCCGCCACCCGCTGGGCCTTCCCGGCGTCCTGCGTCCAGACGGCCCCGGCCAGGCCGTAGATGGTGTCGTTGGCGATTGCCACGGCCTCATCCTCGGTTCGGAAGGTTTCCACCGTCACCACCGGGCCGAACGCCTCGTCGGTGACCACTGACATGCCGCGCTGCACCTGGTCCAGGATGGTGGGCAGGTAGTAGAACCCGGCGTCGTATTTCTCCCCGGAAGGCGCCGAGCCGCCGGTCCTCAGCCGGGCGCCTTCGGCGATGCCGCGCTGGACGTATTCGTGGACACTGTCGCGGTGTCCTGCCGAGATCAGCGGGCCGGTCTCGGCGTCGTCGTCGAAGGGGCCGCCCAGGCGGATGCCCTCAGCGCGGCGCACCAGTTCATCCACGAAGCGTTCGGCGATGGATTCCTCCACCACCAGGCGGGCGCCTGCGGAGCAGACCTGGCCGGAGTGGACGAAGGCACCGTTGAGCGCGTTGTCCACGGCGGCATCGAAGTCGGCGTCGGCGAAGATGACGTTCGGGTTCTTGCCGCCCAGTTCAAGCGCAATTTTCTTGACGGTGGCGGCGGCGGTGGCGGCGATGCGCTTGCCTGTTTCCAGTCCGCCGGTAAACGAGATGAGGTCGACGTCGGGGTGTTCGGACAGCGGTGCCCCAACCTTGGTGCCGGGTCCGGTGAGAAGGTTCGCGACACCGTCGGGCAGGCCCAGGTCCTGCATGAGCTGCATGCACAGGATGCTGGTGGAGGGGGTTAATTCGGCCGGCTTGAGGACGAAGGTGCAGCCGGCTGCCAGCGCGGGTGCGATCTTCCAGGCGGCCTGGAGGAGGGGGTAGTTCCACGGTGTGATGAGGCCGCAGACGCCGACCGGTTCATAGACGATCCGGCTGACGACGTCCTGATTCCCGGCGTCCACAACGCGGCCCGGCTGCTGGCCCGCGAGCCTGCCGAAGTACTCGAAGCAGGCGGCGATGTCATCGATGTCGATGCGGCTTTCCACCATGCGCTTACCGGTGTCCAGCGACTCGGCGCGGGCAAACTTTTCCCGGTGCTCCCGCAGGCCGGCGGCAACCTTGAGCAGGAACGTGCCGCGCTCGGGGGCCGGGACGGAAGACCACACTCCGGAGTCGAAGGCTGCCCGGGCCGCGGCAATGGCGCGTTCGGCGTCCTCGCGGTCGCCTTCGGACACCATGGCGACTACTTCGCCGTCGGCGGGGTTGCGGATCTCCCGGGCGGCGCCGGAGGCTGCCGGTTCCCAGCGGCCGTTGATGAACAGGGTGCGGGGCGTGTCGGGGAGGGCGCGTGCGGCGGCGTCTCCGTCTGCTGTGGCGTAAGTCATACCGAGCACAGTAATGGAGATTGAACGACTGTTCAATACTTTTCTTGAACAGTCGTTCAATGCTACGCCCGGCACTGCCCGCGTGGCAGGGCCGGTAGCCTCAGGCCAGGCCGGGTTCCGGGGAGGTCCCTGTGTCGTCCGGAACCGGCGCGAAGGCGATCTCCTCCGTACGGGCAATGCTCCGCTGGGTGGCAGCGCGGTCCACGCCGAGGAGGGCGGTCAACCACATCCCGTTTTGGATGACGACAATATCCGCGGCCCGATCCCTGCACGCCTTCCACGGGAGTTCGGGAATCGCATTGGACACCAGTGTGGCGAGCCCGTCCAGGTACCGGTCGAACGCGGCGGCGTTGATCTGGGCGTAATCCTCGTCGGCCCGGGCCAGGGCCCACAGGTGCAAGCGCAGTGACAGGTAGCGGGTGGTCAGTAAATCTGCGCCCGCCACCTGCCGCAGTGCTTGGCGCAACCGTTCATCGGGGGCCAGCGACGGGTCCGGGGCGACGAGCGCAACGTCATGCTCATCCACCCGGCGAAGGGCAGCCCGGATCAGGGTGGTCTTGTCGTCGTAGTAGTAGTTGACCAGGCCCAGCGCCACGCCGGCCTCGCGTGCCACGGCGCGCATGCTCACGCCCGAGATGCCGTGGCGGGACAGCAAATCCATCGCCGCATCAAGGATGCGGGTCTGCCTGTCCATCTGTTCGCCGGAGTTCACGGCACTGGTCCCCATCGGGCCAGACTATTGCCTAACCGGTCCGGAGCGCACTTTGCCGGGCCCACGGGCGGTTGAAACCAGCCTGCGGCGCCACAGAAAAATCCCCGCCGGGCAGGTCTTCGGGCGGGGATTCCTTCGTCGGCAGGCCGCCTATTTTTTAGGCAGGCCCGCCGGGTTCAGTTCGGACTTTTGCACGGCCTCGGAGGAGAGGCCCCAGCGGTCCAGGATTTTGGCGTAGGTGCCGTCGTCAATCAGGTGGTTCAGGGCTGCCTGCGCAGCAACTGCCAGCCCGTTGCCCTTCTTGGTGGTGAAGGCGATCTGCGCCGTCAGTGGCCAGCCGCCGTTCAGCGTGCCCACCTGCTTGGTCTTCCCGTCCTGCGCTGCCTTGTACGCCGCAGCGGCGTTGGGTCCGAACGTCAGGTCCGCACGTCCGGACTGGAGGGCCAGGCTGGAGGCGGAATCGTCGTCGTAATACTGGAACTGGACCGGCGCCAGGCCGTTCTTCTTGTTCTCCTCGTCCCAGCGCACCAGGATCGCTTCCTGGTTGGTGCCCGAGCCCACGATGATCCGCTTGCCCGCCACGTCCTTGGCTTCCTTGACCTCCCCGATATCGGAGTCGCTCTTGGCGTAGAAGCCCAGGAGGTCGTTGCGGTAGGTGGCGAAATCGAACTTTTCCTTGCGCGCCTCGGTGACGGTCACGTTGGACAGCACGGCCTCGTACTTGGAGGATTCGATGCCCAGCGGCCAGTCCGCCCAGGCGACGGGCAGGACCTCGACGTCCAGTCCCAGGGCCCCGCCCACGGCGTAGGCGATGTCAACCTCGCTGCCGATCAGGGTTTTGTTGTCCGTGGCGAACAGGCTCAACGGCGCGGCGCCGCCCGTGGTCACCACCGTGAGCTTGCCGTCGGCCTTGATGGCCTCAGGCACCAGGGCCGCCGCGGCGGCGTCCTTGGCCACCGGGAAGCGGTCCTGCTGCGGTGACAGGTTGAAGGTCCTGCCCGCGGCGCTGGCGGTGGACGACGACGGTGCTGTCGCCGCCGAAGCGCCCGGATCGGAGCAGGCAGCCAGTCCCAGCAGGGCCGAGACGGCAAGGGCCGCGACGGCGGCAGGCTTGGTTTGATGGGCATAGTTCCTCCTGGAAGGGGCCGAAAGATGCGGCGGGAGTGCGCGTTGCAGCAACTATCCGGCAGCTTCGGAGGGGGAATCAAAGGCCCGCGAAACCCTGGGATACGGGGAGTAACGGCGGTTCACCGGAGGACCGGCGGGGTCATATTTTGCGGCAGGTGACACGGCCGGAATACGGCAAAGAGGGGACCAGTTCAGTGTGTGAACTGGTCCCCTCTTCCGTTGCCTCGGAACTGTTGCCGCCTAGCTCAGCGCGGCCAGGACTTCCTTGGCCACGTCCTCGCTGGACTGCGGGTTCTGCCCGGTGATGAGGTTGCCGTCGCGCACCACGTTGGAGGACCAGGCCGCGCCGTTTTCGACGACGGCACCCTTCTCCTTGAGCGCGTCCTCCACCAGCCACGGGGTGTTCTCGCCCGTTCCGCCGCCGAGCTCTTCCTCGTTGGTGAAGACCGTCAGGCGCCGGCCCTTGAAAGCGAACCCGCCGTCGTCGTCCGTTGCGCTCAGCAGCCCCGCGGGACCGTGGCAGAACGGTGCAATGACCTTCCCGTCCTTGTTGGCTGCCACCAGCAGGCGGCCCAGGTCCGCGTCCTTGAACAGGTCGGCCATGGGGCCGTGGCCGCCGGGCATCACCACGGCGTCATAGCCGTTGATGTCGACGTCGGCGAGGACCAGCGGGTGCGCCAGCTCGCCGTCGATCTTGGCCAGGTAGTCGCGGAAACCCTGCGCGCGGTCCTCGCCGCCTGCCGATTCGGGGGCCAGGCTTACCTGGTCCACGGTGGGCTTCCTGCCGCCGGGGGTGGCGATGTGGACGGTGTTACCGGCATCGGTCAGGGTCTGGTGGGAGACCACCAGCTCCTCCGCCCAGTAGCCGGTGGGGTGTTCGCTGCCGTCCTTCATGGTGAGGGAATCGGCGGCCGAGACGACCATCAGGATGTTTGCCATGGTGTTTCTCCTGTCGTTGGGTTTCTACTTGCCGGCGGCTTCGAGCTCGGCGTACGTATCGTCGTCGAGCGTGAGGCCGGCGGCGGCCATGTTTTCTTCGAGGTGGGGAATGGAACCGGTGCCGGGGATGGGCATCATCACGGGGGAGCGGCGCAGCAGCCAGGACAGGGCCACCTGGGAGGTGGTGGCGCCCAGGCGCTTGGCGGCTTCATCCAGCGGGCCGCCCGGCTTGGCGAGCTCGCCCGCGGAAATGGGTGCCCACGGGATGAACCCGATGCCGTTTTCCTCCGAGTACCGCAGGACGTCCTCGGAGGACCGGTCGGTCAGGTTGTAACGGTTCTGGACCGTGGACACGGTGAAGTGCTTCCCGGCCGCTTCCAACTCCGCGACGCTCACCTGCGACAGGCCCAGGGCACGGACCTTGCCCTCGTCCTGGAGTTCGCGCAGCACGCCGAACTGCTCCTCGGCGTCCACCTTGGGATCGATCCTGTGCAGCTGCAGCAGGTCCAAGGTGTCCACCTTCAGCTTCCGCAGGCTCAGTTCCGTCTGCTGGCGCAGGTATTCGGGGCGGCCCACCGGGATCCACTTGTTGGGCCCGGTGCGGGTGAAGCCCACCTTGGTGGCGACCTTCAGTCCCTCCTTGTACGGGTGCAGGGCCTCCGCGATGATTTCCTCGCTGATGTTGGGGCCGTAGGAGTCGGCGGTGTCGATGAAATCCACGCCGAGCTCGACGGCGCGGCGCAGCACGGCCACGGCAGCGGCGCGGTCTGCGGGCTCACCCCACACCCCGTCACCGACGATGCGCATGGCACCGAAACCGAGCCGGTGCACGGTTCCCACGTCCTTGAGGTCGATCGTTGCGGACAGTTCCAGCTGCTTCGTTGAATCTTGGCTCATAGGGGCGGCAACCTCATAAGTGTGCTGAGTATTCCGCAGGCCGAAGAAATAAGCCGGGGGCCGCCGTCGTTATGCACCAAGTGCCCGCCGCAATCCGGCCGGCACCACCCTACGCAACGTTTTTGAAAGGCCGGCACCTGACGTGACTCTTCCCCTCTCCATCCTTGACCTGGCAACCATCGGCAAAGGCCAGACGGCGTCGGAGAGTTTCGCGGGCAGCGTGGCCATGGCGCAAAGCGCCGAGAAGCTGGGGTACCGGCGGGTCTGGTACGCGGAGCACCACAACATGTCCTCCATCGCCTCCTCCGCCACCAGCGTGCTGATTGCCCACGTGGCCGCGCACACCGAAAGCATCCGGCTGGGCGCCGGCGGCATCATGCTGCCCAACCACTCGCCGCTGACCATCGCCGAACAGTTCGGCACCCTGGAAACCCTTCACCCGGGCCGGATCGACCTGGGCCTGGGGCGGGCACCCGGCAGTGACCAGAACACCATGCGCGCCCTGCGCCGGGACCCGATGTCCGCGGACAGCTTCCCGCAGGATGTCCTGGAACTGCAGGGCTACCTGACCGGCCCCACCCGCATCCAGGGCGTCGAGGCCACCCCGGGCAAGGGGACCAACGTTCCGCTCTACATCCTGGGATCATCCCTGTTTGGCGCCCGGCTCGCCGCGCAGCTGGGCCTCCCGTACGCGTTCGCCTCGCACTTTGCCCCGGCCGCCCTGCAGGACGCCGTGGCCATCTACCGCCGCGAGTTCAAGCCCTCAGCCCAGCTCGACGCGCCGCACGTGATCGCCGGCGTCAACGTGATCGCCGCCGACTCGGCGTCCGAGGCCCAAGCCATGTTCCAGGCCACCAAGCGCGCACGCGTCTCGCTGTTCTTCGGCGGCGGCCGCGAGTTCACCGACGACGAAGCGGACATGGTCCTGGACTCCCCGCAGGGCCAGCACGTCGCCCAGATGATGCGCTACTCCGCCGTGGGCACGCCGGACGCCGTGGTGGACTACCTGGCTGATTTCGGCAAGCACGCCGACGCCGACGAACTCATCGTGGCGCACCAGAGCACCGGTACCGAGGCGCGGCTGCGCTCCGTCGAGTTGCTGGCCGAAGCCGCCGGACTGGCCCGGGTGGGCGCCTGAGGCTTTCGCCGCCGGGCCGGTGCGCTGCTTTTACACGGACGCAATAAAAGCGACTTTCGGGGGAAACCCCCGCGGCTGAAGATGGATACTGCCCCGTCAGGGATTGCTGGGATTTCCGGGCGGGGCACCAACCGGTAGTCCGCAGGCGATCCAGCGGCTGAGTTCCCGGCCTGGTTCTGCCTCGAAGGGGTACCTGGATGCCTACGCCGTTGAACCAAAGCGTGGCGGAATCCGCGCTGCTCACCCGTTCGCTCCCGCTGGAAATGCTCCGCGCCTTCATCCAGTCGGATGCCGCGGACAACGGGCTCACCCCCGCACTGCTGGCCGAACTCAAAGTACTGGCCCGCGTGCCCTCCCTTTTGGTGGCCTGCAACTACGGCGGGACCCTCTGCGAGGCCGAAGGAATCTCCACGGAGATCCTGCCCCTGGGCAACGCGGCCATCGCACTCCGCGCCCTGGCAGCCTTGCCCAACACGCATGCGGCGATCATTTCCGGCCGGTCCCTGCGCGACCTGGCGGCGGTGTCCCGGCTGCCCGTGGAGGTCCACCTGATCGGGTCGCACGGTGCGGAGTCGGACATGGGCTTCGCGCATGCCCAGAGCCTGGCCACCGAATCCGTCCTGCTCAAGGTCAACGCCGCGCTCAACGAGGCCGTGGGCTTCCAAGAGGGCATCTGGATCGAACGCAAGCCCGTGGCCGTTTCCGTCCACACCCGGCCCGCGCCGCCGGAGGTGGTCGAATCGGTCACGGAAACCGCCCGGGAAATCGCCCGCCTCCATGGCCTGTTCTTCATCGTGGACGGCTCCGTGCTGGACCTCTCCGTGGTGGAGCCGTCCAAGGCGGAAGCACTGGAAAGCCTCCGCTCCCGGCTCGGCGCCAGCGCCGCCATGTTCGCCGGTGACGCCTACAGCGACGAACTGGCCATCGCCACCCTCCGCGGACCGGACCTGGGGCTGCGGGTCGGGCCCGGGGAGACCGCCGCCGCCCACCGCGTCCGGGACCCCGAAGCCTTCGCCCGCGTCCTGGCCCTCCTCTTCGAACTGCGCCGGGCCTGGCTGTTCGGGGAGGACGCCGTCGGCCTGGAACGGCACTCGATGATCGGCAACGGCTCCTCCACCGCGCTGCTGACCCCGGACGCGAAGATCTGCTGGATGAGCCACCCGCTGCCGGACTCCGGATCCCTGTTTGCCCACATCCTGGGTGGCGACGCTGCCGGCCACTTCTCCGTGGAACCGGTCAAAGCCTCCCAGGTGCTGGGCCAACGGTACGTGGACAGCACCATGATCGTCGAAACCCGGTGGGCGGACGTGACGGTAACCGACTACCTGGAGCCCGCCCCGGACGGCATCACCAGCCTGGTGCGGGTGCTCTCCGGCCACGGCGCCGCGAGGATCACCTTCGCGCCCCGGCCGGACTACGCCAACGCCCCGTTCAGCATGGAAGCCCGCGGCGAGGAACTGCATGTGGTGGGCACGTCCGAGCCAATCATCCTGTTCGCGCCGGGGGTGACCTTCAGCATCGCCTCGGACGGCATCCACGCCACGGCCACGGCGTCGGTGAACCTGCAGGACGGCCCCGTGGTGTTGAACCTGCGCTGCGGCGATACCGAACCGCAGCCCGCGGATCCCGGCGGGGAAACGGAGCGTCGGGCCGCGGTTGCCCTGCACTCGCGGCAGTGGGTGCAGGACCTCGACCTGCCCTCCGTCAAACCCTCCCTGGTGCGACGATCCGCGCTGGTACTCCGTGCCCTGGTGCACCAGCCCACGGGCGCCGTCCTCGCCGCACCCACCACGTCCCTGCCCGAGGGCATCGGCGGGACACGGAACTGGGACTACCGGTACTGCTGGCTGCGCGATGGCTCCATGACAGTCAACGCGCTGGTGGACCTGGGTTCCACTGCCGAGGCCGCGGGCTTCCTGGACTGGCTGGGCCGCATCCTCGAACACGCCCCGGGCCCCGAATGGCTGCACCCCCTGTACTCGGTAACCGGCGCACCGCTCTCCACGGAGGCCGTCGTCGACAGCCTGCCGGGGTACGCGGGGTCCCGCCCGGTGCGGATCGGCAATGCGGCCGACCACCAGGTCCAGCTGGACGTCTTTGGGCCCGTCGCCGAACTGATCCACGCGCTCAGCGGGCGTGAGGGCTCGCTGGACGACGCCCACTGGGACCTGATGGTGCAGATGGCATCGGCCGTCCTGGCCCGCTGGCACGAACCGGACCACGGGATCTGGGAGGCCCGGCGCGCAGCCCGCCACCACGTCTACTCGAAAGTGATGTGCTGGGTCACCCTGGACCGGGCACTGCGGACGGCAGCGCGCCACGGCCGCCAGCCGGACCCGGCCTGGGCGCCCACGGCGGCAACCATCCGCGATGAGGTGCTCCGCGAGGGCTGGGACGAATCGGCCAGGTCCTACACCGTGGCCTACGACAGCCCGGACCTTGACGCCGCCGTCCTGCACATCGGACTCTCCGGCCTGCTGGAGGTCACCGACCAGCGCTTCCTGGACACCGTCACCGCCGTCGAACGGGAACTGCGGGTGGGCCCCACCGTGTTCCGTTACCGGTACGACGACGGCCTGCCGGGCCTGGAGGGCGGGTTCCACATCTGCACCACCTGGCTGATCGAGGCCTACGTGGCCGTGGGCCGCATCGACGAGGCCTGGGACCTGTTCGACCAGCTGGTGAACCTCTTCGGCCCCACCGGACTGCTCCCGGAAGAATACGATCCGGGCACCGAAACCCACCTCGGCAACCACCCGCAGGCCTACTCGCACCTGGGCTTCATCCGCTGCGCCCGGCTCCTGGACGCACACCAGGGCAGGCGCTAGCCGGTACGCGCCCCGGACGGGTGGCTAGAGTGGAGGTACCAGGCACCAAACACCGAAACGAGACCACTGATGACCGCCCGCGCCCAGGGAGTCGGGTTCCGTTCTGAACGGGGCCCCATCCTCATTGCCCTCATGCTGTCCACCGGACTGGTGGCCATCGACTCCACCATCGTCGCCACCGCAGTGCCGTCGATCGTCCGTGACGTGGGCGGCTTCTCCTCCTTCCCCTGGCTCTTCTCCGCCTACCTGCTGGCGCAGGCGGTCTCCGTGCCCATCTACGGCAAGCTCTCCGACATGGCCGGCCGCAAGCCGATCATCCTCACCGGCATCGGCTTGTTCCTGCTTGGCTCGGTCCTCTGCGGCCTGGCATGGAGCATGCCTTCGCTGATTGCCTTCCGGGCCCTGCAGGGACTCGGCGCCGGGGCGGTGCTGCCGGTTTCCGTGACCATCGCCGGTGACATCTACACCCTGCAGGAACGCGCCAAGGTCCAGGGCTACCTGGCCAGCGTGTGGGCCGTTTCCTCGGTGGTAGGCCCCAGCCTGGGCGGCATCTTCTCCGCGCTCGGCATCTGGCGCGGCATCTTCCTGGTCAACGTCCCGCTCTGCCTGTTGGCCGGCTGGATGCTGGTCCGCACCCTGCACGAAAACGTGGAACGTGCCAAGCACAAGGTGGATTATGCCGGCGCCGTGCTGCTGGCCGGATCCTTGGGCCTGCTCATCCTTGGCGCCCTGCAGGGCGGCCAGGCATGGGCGTGGAACTCGCCCATCAGCATTGGCGTGTTCGTGGTCGGCGGCGTGCTGCTGGTGGCATTCCTCCTCGTGGAGCGGCGCGCGGCGGAACCTATCCTCCCAGCCTGGGTGGTCTCCCGCCGCCTGCTGGCCACCACCGCGCTGGTCTCCTTCGGCGTCGGAGCGATGATGATCGGGCTGACTTCCTACGTGCCCACCTTCCTGGAAGGCGCGCTGTCCTCCTCGCCGCTGGTGGCCGGCCTGGCGCTCGCCGCGTTGACCCTCGGTTGGCCGCTCAGTGCCTCGCAGGCCGGGAAGTTCTACCTGCGGATCGGCTTCAAATCCACCGCCCTGATCGGCATTGCCATCGCGGTGGCGGGCCTGCTGATCCTGTCGCTGACTGCCGCCTCGCCCAATGTGGCGCTGATCGCGGTCAGCTGCTTCGTGGTGGGCCTTGGCCTGGGCCTGCTGGCCACCCCCACCCTGATCTCCGCCCAGTCCAGCGTGCCGTGGAACCAACGCGGCGTGGTGACCAGCACAAACATGTTTGCCCGGTCCATCGGCAGCGCCCTGGGCGTGGCCGTCTTCGGTGCCGTTGCCAACTCCATCTACGGCGGGAGCGGCGGCGGCGACGCCGATCCTGCCACGGTGATCAGCGCGTCCGGAGCCGTGTTCCTTGCCGCGCTCGTGGCCGGCCTGCTCACGGTGGCCGCGGTGCTGTCCATGCCCGCCATGAAGGCCGAAGACGGCGGCACACCCGATGCGGAGCCAGCCACCCAGGCGGAAGGGAGCTCCAGCCAGGCTTCCGCCCGCGGAGATGTTCCCGTAGACAAGCCCTAAGTGGGTCCTATTTGTTCTTTCCGCGCGCGGCTACGCGCCAGCGGTCCACGATCCTGCCGCCGCTGACGACAGTAAGGTCGTCAACGAGATTCACCGCCACGCATACGTGGTTCGGTATGACCCGTAACCGCTGTCCCAGAGCCGGGAGCTCCGCGTCTGCCGGCCAGACCACGGTCGCGTGATGTTCGGAGAGGGCGGTGATGCGTGCTTCGGGAAAGTCGAGCAGCCGTCCAAAGCCGGTGGCCCACGCAGGTCTGTCGCCGCCCAGGATTTTGCTGCCGGAGTCCAGGACGATCCTTCGTGGTATGACGTCGTCGCCCTCATGCCGGCTTACCACTGTTGCGGCGACGGTCAGTGCGATGTCTTCAGGGGCGCATCGTTCCAGTTCCAGCTGCTGGGCGTCCCCGAAGACGTAGACTCCTGGCCGGACCTCGGTGGCTACGGAATCACCGGTGATGGTGGCGGTGGGAGTTGAACCGCCGCTGCGGTGCCGGATGTCGAATCCTGCTTGTGTGAGCAGGTCCGAGGCCTGTTCGAGTGCCGACTGTTCTTCTTGGGTTGCTTTCAGGGGCATCCCGGGGGCGTAGCTGTGGCCCGGGAAGGTGAAGACGCCGCTGACCCTCAGGCCGGCGCGTGCCGCGGCGTGGGCCACGTCAACCACCGCACCGGGTGCGATTCCGCTTCGGTGATGGCCGCTGTCGATTTCCAGCAGCACGTCAAAGTCGCCGGCTGCGTCTTCCAAGGACGCTCCCATAGCTTGGGCGGCCTCCGGTGAATCCAGCCCTACTGAGATCTTTGTGGTGCCGGCAAGCCGGCGCAGGCGTTCGGCTTGGCGGGGACCCACCCAGATGGGGTAGGCGATGAAGATGTCGGCAGCTCCGTGTTCTGCAAACACTTCAGCCTCCCCGAGGGTCGCTACAGTGATGCCGACTGCACCGGCCGCCAGTTGCAGTTGCGCGATTTCGGGCACCTTGTGGGTTTTCACGTGGGGCCGGAGGCTCAAGCCTTTCGCGTGGACGGCAGCGGCCATGCGGTCGATGTTCCGCTGGAGCACATCCCTGTCCACCAGGATCTCTGGAGTGTCGACTTCTTCTGGGATTGTCATCACTGGTTCTCTTTCTCTAGGTCGGGCAGCGCCCGTTGACGCACCATGGGAGCCCCCTGTTTCCTTCAGTGCCGCTGGCGGGATGCCCTGAAGATGGCGGGGGCGTCCTGCGTCCCGGTGGCAAGGTCCGCGAGGATCCGGCCGATTACCGGCGTGAACTTGAAGCCGTGGCCGGAGAACCCTGCCCCGATCACCACTGGCCCCACCCGGTCCAGGACGAAATCCTCGTCCGGGGTGGTGGTGTAGGTGCAGCTGATGGCCTCGAACCGGTCGGCATCAACCCCCGGGAGCCACTCCCGCGCGTACGCCTGCAAGGCGGCGAGCTGGGTCGGCTCCGGCAGGAAATCCCGGCGGTCCGGGTCCACCACCGGGCCAACACCATGCCAGCCGGCCTTGATGCCCTCACCGGGAGTCTGCATGCCGTAAACGGGGGAGTACCAGCCCTGGTAGTCCGCGCCCGGGTAATGGTTGAATCCCGGCCACACTGCCCCGGCGTCTGCCACCCGGAAATGCGCCGGCTGCTCCTGCGTGACCCGCAGCGTCGGGATCCGGATGCGCTCCGTCCCGGCAAGCCTGCCCAGCAGCTTCTCCGTCCAGCCGCCGGCAGTCACCACGGCCTGGACTGCGGTGACCACCTCGGTGCCCGCGCCGGATTCGAGCGTCAGCCGCACGCCGTCGTCGAACACCTTGAAGTCCGCCACCTTGGTGTGGTGCCTGATGTCCGCGCCCCGGGCCGCTGCCAGCCGCTGGAACGCGGGCAGGGCGGCCTCCGGATTAAGCTGGCCGCCGTCCGGCATGTGCAGGACCTGCCGGTCGAAGCGGATGCCGCGCCACCGCTCACCGGCTTCCGCCGGCACCAGGAACTCGGCGCGGATCCCGGCCGACTCAAGCGCCGCGGCCACCTGCTGCGGGTCGAAGCCCGGGCCGTGGTTGACGATGCCCGTGCGCGCCAGCAACTGCTCGCCGCTCTCCTGCTCCAGCTCCTCCCACAGCGACAAACCCTCAGCCAGCATGGCCACGTAGTCCGGCTGGTGGTAGCCCGGATTCAGGTTCCGGGTGGCGCCATGCGAGGCGCCGATCTTGTGCCCGGGACCGAACTGCTCCACCAGCGTCACCTGGCGGCCGCGGCGTGAGAGCGCCCAGGCGGCGGCCGAGCCCATGGCGCCGCCGCCGATCACCACGGTGTCAAGAATGGTATTCATCAGCCCTCCAAGCTGGGGTCATGCGATCAAAAGCTACGCCAACAGGAGCGCGACGCCGATCATCGCCGGCACCGCCACCACGGTGGTGATCAGCACGGTGTCCTTGGCCACGGTGAGCCCGGTCTTGTAACGGCTGGCAGCGACGAACACGTTCTGGGCTGTGGGGAGCGACGAGGTGACCACCACCGCGAACAGGGCATGGCCGTCCATTCCCAGCGCGAAGCGGGCGAAAACGTAGGCAAGGGCCGGCTGGACGGCGAGCTTGAAAGCACTCGCCAGCAGGGTGTCCACCCGGCGCCCGGCGGAAGCCTGCAGGGGGCGGGTGCCGTTCAGGCTCATCCCGAAGGCGATCAGCATCGCGGGAATCGCGGCACCCCCAATCAGGTGGATGGGTTCCATTACCAGCGCCGGGACCTGGAATCCGGTGCCGGCCACCACCAGGCCCAGCGCGGAACCGACGATCATCGGGTTCCGCAGGATCATCAGCACAAACCGCAGGGGGGTAGTGCGGTGGGCGCTGGTGCTTGAATCCAGGACCATCAGGAACATCGGGGTGAAGAAAGCCAACTGGAAGATCAGCAGCGGTGCCACATAACTGGCATCACCCAAGACATATACCGCGATGGGAATACCCAGGTTGGCGGAGTTCGCCAGCGAGGCGGACATGGCGGACATCAGCGATTCCGGGAGGGCGCGTTTGAGCCAGAACCGGGCAACCAGGAAGAAGATTGAGGCCGTGGTGATCGCGGCCACCGCCGTCACCAGCAGAGGCTGGGCAAAGACTTCCTGGAGGCGCGCCTTGCTCAGGGTTTCAAAGAGCAGCGCCGGGCTGGCCACAAAGAAGGTGAGGCCGCTCAGCACCGGGCGGGCGTTCTCGCCGAGGATCTTTTGCCGGCCGACAAACCATCCCACCAGGATGATGCACCAGACCACGAAAAATCCTGCCAGGACCCCTAGCACGGGATCCCTCCGCGGCGGCGGGAGCGTCTACCGGACTTCACGCTCCGGGTTCAGAGGGTGGCGTTGTTCAGCGCGAACGGCGGACGCATCATGCCGGCGGTGAGGCCCTCGGCGGGATCGTTGCCCAGCTGGATGATCCGGTTGTCCCGGTCCACGTGGACCACGCGGGGCTCGTACGCCTTGGCTTCCTGGGTGGTCATCTGGGCATAGGTGATCAGGATAACAATGTCGTTCTCGTGCATGAGGTGCGCCGCTGCACCATTGATGCCGATCACGCCGGAGCCGCGTTCACCGGCAATGGTGTAGGTCTCCAGCCGTGCCCCGTTGGTGACGTCCACGATGGACACCAGCTCGCCGGGAAGGATGTCCGCAGCCTCAAGCAGGTCAAGGTCAACGGTGACCGAACCGACGTAGTGCAGGTCGGCGTGCGTGACGGTGGCCCGGTGGATTTTGGACTTGAACATTGTTCGATTCATAACGGATCCAGTCTAGACCTGTGCCCCCTCACCCCGCAGTGACGCAGGAAACACATCAGTCACGGACGCCTGCAAGTACGCGGACGACGACGGCGGGTCACCGGGCGTCGTTCCCCGCCACCGCTGCGGCTGCTGCAGCAAGGGTCTCCCTCGCAGCCAGGATGGCCGGGCGCTGCGTGCTGGAACGGCGGACCGAGGTGAAGATGGTGCGGTGGGGCTTGCCGGGAAGCTCCAGGAGTTGGGCGGTGGTGCCACGGCCGGTCCACACCAGGTCCGGCATCAGCGCCACGGCGTTGCCGGACTCGATCAGGCGGGCCTGGGCCTGCAGGTCGGCGGTTTCAAAGCGGACGTCGGGCTCGAACCCGGCGCTGCGGCAGGCCTGCTCCGCCCAGTGGCGGGACGCGGCACCCCGCGGTTCCATGACCCAGGCGAGGTCCGCCGTGTCCGCCAGCGAACGGATGGCCGGGCCGCCGTCGGACGCAGGGGGAACTGCCAGCCGGATGGCATCGGTGGTCAGCTTTACCCGGTCCAGTTCGGGGTAGCGCGGTGCGGCGTGGCCCGGGTACTGCTCCGCGATGACCAGGTCGAAGTCCCGCGCCCACGTCTCGTGCAGCGCCGTCTCCGGCTCCCGCTGGATCATCTCGATCCGCACCTCGGGGTAGGCGGCGGCCATGCGCGTCAAGGTGTCCGGCATCAGCGCCAGCGCCGCCGATTGGAAAACTGCGATCCGTACCGTGCCGGTCACCGTGGTCAAGGATGCGGCCAGGTCCGCTTCGGCCTGTTCCATGGTTTCGAGCAGTTGCGCGGTGTGTGCCACGAGCACCTCGGCCTGGGGCGTGAGCTGCACGCGGCGACCGGTTTTCCGGAGCAGCTCGACGCCAACTTCCTTCTCCAGGAGCGCCAGCTGCTGAGACACCGACGACGGGCTGTACTGGAGTGCCTCGGCCACCTCCGCGAGGGTTCCGCGGATGCTCAATTCGCGCAGGAGCCGCAGCCGGCGGACGTCAAGCATAGCGGATTCCTAACTGAAACTAATGAATATTGGTTAGAAGGATTCACTTTATCTAATGCAAGTGCCCACGCATACTGTTGGAACCGAGTTACCCCCGTCACAGCCAATCACTTGGCGTGCCGCGGCGGGGTCGCCCCAAAGCAGGAGTTTCTGATGAGTAGAGACATGACCCAGTCGATTATGCGGCGCAAGCCCATCGACGACATCGAAGAAGAAAGCAAGCACAGCGGCCTTTTCAAGTCCCTCGGGCTGTGGCAGCTCACCGCCATCGGTGTTGGCGGCATTATCGGCGTCGGCATCTTCTCCCTCGCGGGACTGGTGGCGGCCGGCAGCGAAGGAACTCCCGGGGTGGGGCCCGCGGTACTGATCTCCTTCCTGATCGCAGGCCTCGCCTCCGCGGCTGCGGCACTCTCGTACGCGGAATTCGCCGGCATGATCCCCCGCGCCGGCTCCGCCTACACCTATGGGTATGTTGCCCTCGGCGAGGTCATTGGCTGGTTCATCGGCTGGGACCTGCTGCTGGAATACATCGCGATCGTCGCTGTGGTGGCCATCGGCATCTCCGGCTACCTGGACGCCTTCCTCGCCGGCATCGGCATCCACCTGCCGGCCTGGATGACCTCCACCTTTGACGAAGGCAAGGGCGGCATTATCAATGTCCCCGCCATTCTGGTCTGCCTCTTGGTCACCTGGATCCTGTCCCGCGGCACCAAGGCGTTCGGCCGGTTCGAACTCGTGGCTGTGGGCATCAAGGTGGTGCTGATCCTCTTCATCATCGGCCTGGGCGTGTTCTACATCGACACCAACAACTACAACCCGTTCATGCCCAGCGGGTTCGGCCCCGTGGTTGCCGGCTCCGCCACGGTCTTCTTCGCCGTGTTCGGCTATGACGCCATGAGCACCGCGGCCGAGGAAGCCAAGGACGGCAAGAAGCACATGCCCAAGGCCATCGTGCTCTCGCTCATCATTGCCATGCTGCTTTATGTCGCCGCCACGCTTGTCCTCACGGGCATGCAGAACTACAAGGACATCGACCCCAAGGCTGGCTTCGCGTCGGCCTTCACGTCCGTGGGGCTGCCGGTCATTGCCACGATCATTTCGGTGTTCGCCGTGCTGTCCATCCTCACCGTGATGCTCACCTTCCTCCTGGGCGTGACCCGCGTCTGGTTCTCCATGAGCCGCGACGGCCTGCTCCCGGGCTGGTTCGCGAAGACGGACCGCAACGGCACGCCCCAGCGCGTCACCTGGATCGGCGGCATCGCGTCCGCGTTCCTGGCCGGAGTCTTCCCCATCAAGGCGGTGGCCGACCTGACCAACATCGGCATCCTGGCCGCGTTCGTCGTCGTCTGCCTGTCCGTGATCATCTTCCGTTACAAGCGGCCCGATGCCCCCCGCACCTTCCGGCTGCCCCTGATGCCCGTGATCCCGGCGTTCGGTGTCCTGGCCTCGGCCTTCCTGATGCTGCAGTTGCACTGGGAAACCTGGCTGCGGTTCGTGGTGTGGCTCATCATCGGCTTGGTGATTTACTTCGGTTACGGCCGCAAGCACTCGCTGATGAACCCCAACAGCCCGCGCCACCAGGAACTCGCGGACATGCACCGCCCCCTCACCTGACCCCGCCCCCGACGCGCCATCACCTACCGCACGTTTCCCCCCCACGCCCCATCACCTACCGCACGTTTTCCTACAACGCGTTATCAGGTGACGCGGCGTCCTGCCGAACCCTCTCCCACATTCCGTGGGGGAGGGTTCGCTGCTTCCGATAGAAGGTGATGGCGCGTCGGGTGTTGGCTGGCGTCAGGTGATGGCGCGTTGGGTGTTTGTGCGCATCGGGTGGTGGGGCGTCGGGTGTTGGGTGGCGTCAGGTGATGGCGCGTCGGGTGTTTGGCGGCGTCAGGTGGTGGGGCGTTCGGCGACGCGAAAAGCATTGGTTTTTCTAACCTGTATACGTTGGAAAAGATCGCTTTATCTTATGTGATTCGAAGCTCATACTGGTGGAAAGACCTCCTCCCAACCCCAGGAAAGATCGGGAAAACCATGACCCACGTTGCAATGGAACCGGCAGTCTCAGTCCCTGCCACGCCGCAGACGGTCGACGTCGATGTCCCCCAGGCGAAGGCTCTCGCCGACGAAGCGGTCGCCTTGGTGCGCCGCTGGCTGACGGAAGCCTCAAAGGTTCCCGTTGACCCTTCTGCCGAGCAGCTCGCCGGCGTCCTGAAGGACCCCAACGGCCTGGAATTCACCGTCGGGTTCGTGGACGGCGTAGTCCGTCCCGAAGACCTGAACGTTGCCGCCCGGAACCTTGCCAAGCTGGCGCCGAAGGTTCCGGCCTTCCTGCCCTGGTACATGCGCAGCGCCGTGGCCCTCGGCGGCACCATGGCCCCCGCCCTGCCCCAGGTGGTCATTCCGATCGCCCGCAAGGTCCTGCGGGAAATGGTGGGCCACCTGATCGTTGACGCCACCGACGCCAAGCTGGGCCCCGCCATCGCCAAGATTAAGAAGGACGGCATCAAGCTCAACGTCAACCTCCTGGGCGAGGCCGTCCTCGGCGAGCACGAAGCCTCCCGCCGGCTCGAGGGCACGCACACGCTGCTGGCCCGCCCCGACGTCGACTACGTCTCCATCAAGGTTTCCTCCACCGTGGCACCGCATTCCGCCTGGGCCTTCGACGAGGCCGTGGAACACGTCGTCGAAAAGCTCACCCCGCTGTTCCAGCGCGCTGCCTCCTTCGCCGGCCCGGGCAAGAAGGCCAAATTCATCAACCTGGACATGGAGGAGTACAAGGACCTGGACATGACCATCGCGGTCTTCACCAGGATCCTGGACAAGCCGGAGTTCAAGGACCTCGAAGCCGGCATTGTGCTGCAGGCCTACCTCCCGGACGCCCTGTCCGCCATGATCCGCCTGCAGGACTGGGCCGCCGGGCGCCGCGCCAAGGGCGGGGCCGGCATCAAGGTCCGCGTGGTCAAGGGCGCCAACCTTCCCATGGAGCAGGTGGAATCGTCCCTCCACGACTGGCCGCTGGCCACTTGGGGCTCCAAGCAGGACTCGGACACCAGCTACAAGCGGGTCATCAACTACGCACTGCACCCGGACCGCATCAAGAACATCCGGATCGGCGTGGCCGGCCACAACCTGTTCGACATCGCCTTCGCCTGGTTGTTGGCCAAGCAGCGCGGCATTGCGGATACCGCACAGCAGAACATCGAGTTCGAAATGCTGCTGGGCATGGCGCAGGGCCAGGCCGAGGCCGTCAAGAAGGACGTCGGCTCCCTCCTGCTCTACACCCCGGTGGTGCACCCGGCCGAGTTCGACGTCGCCATCGCCTACCTGATCCGCCGCCTCGAAGAGGGCGCCAGCCAGGACAACTTCATGTCCGCCGTGTTCGAGCTCAGCGAGAACGAGGGGCTGTTCGAGCGCGAAAAGCAGCGCTTCCTCGCCTCGCTGGAGGCCCTGGACAACACCGTTCCGCTGCCGAACCGCCGCCAGGACCGCAGCCTGCCGCCGGTGCCGATGCCGCACACCGGTTTCGACAACACCCCGGACACCGACCCGTCCCTGCCGGCAAACCGCGACTGGGGCCGGGCCATCCTGGACCGGGTCCCGTCCTCCACCCTCGGCAACGCCTCGGTCAAGGCCGCGTTCATCAACGATGAAGCCAAGCTCAATGCGGCCATCGAAACCGCCGTCGAAAAGGGCAAGGCCTGGGGTGCGCTGTCCGGCGCCGAGCGGGCCGAGATCCTGCACCGGGCCGGCGACGCGCTGGAGGCCCGCCGCGCCGACCTGCTCGAGGTCATGGCCAGCGAGACCGGCAAGACCATCGACCAGGGCGATCCCGAGGTCAGCGAAGCCGTGGACTTCGCCCACTACTACGCCGAGTCCGCACGCAGGCTGGACACCATCGACGGCGCCACGTTCGTTCCTGCCAAGCTCACCGTGGTCACCCCGCCCTGGAACTTCCCGGTGGCCATCCCGGCAGGGTCCACCCTTGCGGCACTCGCCGCCGGCTCCGCCGTCGTGATCAAGCCCGCCAAGCAGGCGGCACGCAGCGGTGCCGTGATGGTCGAAGCGCTGTGGGAAGCCGGCGTCCCCAAGGACGTCCTGACCATGGTGCAGCTGGGGGAGCGCGAACTGGGAACGCAGCTGATCAGCCACCCGGCCGTGGACCGCGTGATCCTCACCGGCGGCTACGAGACCGCCGAGCTGTTCCGCTCCTTCCGCAAGGACCTGCCGCTGCTGGCCGAAACCAGCGGCAAGAACGCCATCATTGTTACCCCCAGCGCCGACCTGGACCTGGCCGCCAAGGACGTGGCCTACTCCGCGTTCGGCCACGCCGGCCAGAAGTGCTCCGCGGCCTCGCTGGTGATCCTGGTGGGCTCCGTGGCCACGTCCAAGCGCTTCCACAACCAGCTGATCGACGCAGTGACCTCACTCAAGGTGGGCTACCCGCAGGATCCCACCAGCCAGATGGGTCCGATCATCGAGCCCGCCAACGGCAAGCTCCTCAACGCCCTCACCACCCTGGGCGAAGGCGAAAGCTGGGCCGTGGAACCGACAAAGCTCGACGACACCGGCCGGCTCTGGAGCCCCGGCGTGCGCTACGGCGTCAAGCGCGGTTCCTACTTCCACCTCACCGAGTTCTTCGGGCCCGTCCTGGGCGTGATGACCGCCGCGACGCTGGAAGAAGCCATCGCCATCCAGAACCAGATCGAGTACGGCCTCACCGCGGGTTTGCACTCCCTCAACTCCGAGGAACTGGGCACCTGGCTGGACACCATCCAGGCCGGAAACCTCTACGTGAACCGCGGCATCACCGGCGCGATCGTGCAGCGGCAGCCGTTCGGCGGCTGGAAGAAATCCGCCGTGGGCGCCGGCACCAAGGCGGGGGGCCCCAACTACCTGGCCGGCCTGGGCGACTGGGTGCCTGCCACCAGCACCGCCACCGCTTCGGTGACCCACCCGGGTGTGCGCCGGATCCTCGATGCGGCGGGCAGCGCCATCGAGGCCACCGGGCTGGAGTCCCTCCAGCGGGCCTTGGCATCCGACGCCGCAGCCTGGGCTGAAGAGTTCGGCACCGCCAAGGACGTCTCGGGTTTGAGCGCGGAACGCAACATCTTCCGCTACCGGAACCTCCCGGTCACCATCCGCCTCTCCGAAGGTGCCCCGCTGGCGCACCTCATCCGGACCGTGGCGGCCGGCGTGCTGGCAGGCTCGGCACTCACCGTCTCCACCGCCGTCGAACTTCCGGCCCGGCTGCGCGCCGTGCTCACCGCGCAGGACATTGACGTGACGGTGGAGTCCGACGCCGGCTGGCTGGCTGCGGCAGGACGCCTCGCCTCCGCGGGCAAGCTGTCCGGCGGCCGGATCCGGCTGATCGGCGGCGACGCCTCCGCGCTTGCCGACGTGACGGGCGGACGGCCCGACCTTGCGGTGTACGCCCACCCGGTCACGGAAGCCGGGCGGGTGGAGCTGCTGCCGTTCCTGCACGAGCAGGCCGTGAGCATCACCGCGCACCGGTTCGGAACTCCTAACCACCTCTCCGACGCCCTGATCTAGGCCCGGCACAAAAAGACCGGTGGTGAGCTTGCTGCTGCAAGCTCACCACCGGTCTTTTAGTTTCGGGAAATGCCTGGGCTGCTACCCCAGGTACCAGCCGGGTGGAGACCAGGTGATCGGGACATTGTGGGCCGAGAATTCCTCGCAGTGGGTGCAGGTGTAGGCCACTTCGCCGAGTGTGGCCACGCTGCCATCGCGCCGGTACGTGGGCGGGATATAGGACTCAAGGTAAACGAATTCGTCAGTCCGGCACTTGTCGCAGGTGGGCTTTCCTACGTATCCGGTGTCAACAGAGGCCCGTCCGCTGCCCAGGGTGTTTTGGCGGGTAGCGGGGCGGGGTTCGGCGTACGGGCGGGCGTGCGCAGAGCTGAGATGGGTGTTCCTGGCTGTCGTCATTGGCTGCCTGTCCCAAACGCGGGTCGGCATGCGGCAGCGCGTTTGTGGTGAGTGAACGCGGCCTGCTGCTTGACCTTGGTAATAGAGCATAGGGGATGGCACCTCCCCTATCAATGGACACGGGCCCCCTAATTCGGCCAAATGCTGGAATTTGGGATGCTGCGGGGTTAAGTTTGGCGGTTAATGGTCCTGCCCACAATCGATTGGGTGAGGGCGTCAATCACCTCGGAGTTCGCCAACGGGTTCCGGATCAACGTGAAATCCACATCCCCCACAGC
Organism: Pseudarthrobacter sp. fls2-241-R2A-127; assembly: GCF_030209355.1. Taxonomy (GTDB): domain Bacteria; phylum Actinomycetota; class Actinomycetes; order Actinomycetales; family Micrococcaceae; genus Arthrobacter. Next base: position 163,028 of record NZ_JARVSF010000012.1, on the reverse strand, counting down.
GGGAAGATCGAAGCGCCGGGTGATGATCTTCAGGTCTTCGGGGACCAGCGATGTGGGCATGACGGCAACGCCGATGCCCGCCCGGACCGCCGCGAGCACTCCGCTGATCTGGCGGGTGGTGCAGGTGATCCGCCAGGTCCGGCCGTGGGCTTCCAGCGCATCGATGGCCAGTTTCCGGCTGAGGCTCGGCGACGGGTAGGCGATCAATGGCACGGGTGTTCCGGGTTCAAGTGAGGTTTGTTCAAGGCCCACCCAAGAGAACGAATCATGCTGGACCACCGTGCCGTCCTTGGCCCCTGCCACCCACTTCACGAAGACCAGGTCCAGTTGGCCTGCATTGAGTTTGCGGTACAGCTGGTCGCTTTGGCCCACCGTGAGTTCCAGGTTGATCTGCGGGTAGATCTGCCGGAATTCGCGCAGGATCCGCGGCAGCCCGGTGATGGCGAGATCATCCGCCGTGCCGAACCGCAGCCGCCCCCGCATCGCGGAGCCCGAAAAATAGCGGGCGGCGGCGTCATGGGCAGCGAGGATATTCCGGGCAAATCCGGCCATGGCATCGCCGTTGTCGGTGAGCCGCACGTCCCGGGTATCCCTGGCGATCAGGCTCCGCTTGGCGGCCGTTTCAAGCTTGCGGATGTGCTGGCTGATGGTCGGCTGCGCCAGCCCCAGGCGTTCGGCGGCCTTGGTGAAGCTCAGGGTATCGGCCACCGCCAGGAAGGAGCGCAGCTGGGCTGGTTCAAACATGTCGTGGCTCCCGCGGCATCCAGGTTGGCGTGTATTGCGTTTTGCAATACGAGTTATAGGGACCATACCGCTCCATAATTGCCTCCGCCAGCCTAGCGTTAAGGACATCCCAGACCGCCCGCAATTTTGAGGACACACCTGTGGCACCCCCACCGCCTTCGTCGGCCTCCGTCACCCAGCCAGTTATCGACGCGGCGGGCTCAGCGCCGCCGGACAACCAGACCCAGCCGCTCGCCGTCGTCCCTGAAAAACTCCCTTGGCGGCACACCTTCATCTCGCTGAAAGTGCCCAACTTCCGGATCTTCGCCATGGGCCACTTCATCGCCGTCATCGCCATCTGGATGCAGCGCATCGCCCAGGACTGGTTGGTGCTGCAGCTCTCGGGATCCGTAACGGCCGTGGGGTTCACGGTGGCCCTGCAGTTCATGCCGTCCCTGGTTCTTGGCCCCTGGGGCGGGATGATGGCGGACCGGTTCGCCAAACGGAAGATCCTTATCCTGTGCCAGAGTGTGGCCGCCATCCTTGCGGCGGTGCTGGCCGTCCTGGCCCTGACCGGCGTGATCATGGTGTGGCACGTCTACGTCATCGCGTTTGTCCTGGGCCTGGTGACCGTCCTTGACCAGCCCGCCCGCCAGGTGTTCGTCAACGAGCTCGTGGGCCCGAAGTACTTGCGGAACGCCATCAGCGTCAACTCCACCACCTTCCAGCTGGGCGGCCTGATCGGTCCGGCCATCGCGGGCCTGCTCCTGACGGCAGTGGGGGCCGGCTGGGCGTTCGCGGCGAACGCGCTGGCCTGCTGCTCGACGGTGACCATGCTCCTGCTCCTGCGCAAGGACCAGCTCTTCGTCAGCGCCCCGACGCCCAAGAGCAAAGGGATGCTCCGGGAGGGACTGCGCTACGCCTTGAGCAAGCCCACCATCTACTGGCCATGGCTCATGGCCGGGTTCATCGCAGTGTTCGCCATGAGCCTGCCGGTGCTGCTTGCCGCCTTCGCGGACCACGTCTACCAGGTGGGAGCCGGCGGGTATGGACTCCTCAACGCCCTGGTGGCACTCGGAGCACTGTCCGGCGCCGTGGCGTCCACCCGGCGCCGGCAGCTCCGCCTGCGGTCCGTGGTGTTCTGCGCAGGGATGTACGGCCTGATGCTCTGCCTGGCTGCCCTGGCCCCGTCCATGGTGTCGTTCGGGGCCGTGATGGTCCTGTCCGGGTTCTGGTGCCTGATGTTCCTCACCGGGTCCAACCAACTGGTGCAGGTCAGTTCCAACATGGCCATCCGCGGCCGGGTCATGAGCCTGTACATCATGGTGCTGATCGGCGGGCAGGCGCTGGGCGGGCCCATGCTGGGCTGGATCGCCGAGCATCTGAACCCTCACGCCGCGCTGTTGGTGTCCGGTGGCGTACCCGCGCTGGCCGCGCTCTCGGTGGGGGCCGTGCTGGCCCGCAAGGGTGGCCTGCAGCTCCGGATGGACCTGAAGGGGCGCCGCCCGCTGCGGATCGTCAGCCGGCACGCCGGCGCCTAATACCGCCGGCGCCTAATACCGCCGGCGCCCAGGGAAGGCAAGCCGGCGCCGCCGGGGGCAACCGGGCGCGGTGCCGTGCACGGTTGCCCTTCGCGGGAGCTGCCTAAAGAGCTGCCAGGTGCAACGCCCGGTGCGGGTACTCCGCGGCGCGCTCCTGGAATTGCAGCACAGCCTCGTTTCGAATGACGCCGTCGCGGATCTCGATGGCCCGCGCTATGGTGTCGTTCGCGTCCCACGCGGCCGGTCCGCCCATGACTGTTTCGAGGAACGGCTGGAGCGCCTGGCTGATCTCCCAGCTTGAGGAGTTCCAGAGGTAGGACGGGCTGTGGTCCACAGCGTAGTAGTTGATGTGGTCGCCGACCGTGATCATCGGGGCCGCAAACGTGGTGGACTTGGCCCAGCTGAAGCCCATGCCGTCATCGCAGGAAACATCCACGATGAGGCTGCCCGGGCTGAACGCTGCCAGGTCCTCGGTCCGCAGGTACGTGAGCGGGCTGTTCGGGTCCTGCAGGGTGCAGTTGACCACGATGTCGCTCTCGGCGAGGAACGGTGCCAGCGGAACCCTGCCCCGTTCGGTGATGACCTGGCTCAGGAAGGGAGCCTCGTCGTCGTGGTCGAACTGAACGATGTTCACTGAATGGATGGGGGCGCCAACCGCTGCCACGCCGCGGTTGGTCAGCACCTGGACGTCGTGGATTCCGTGAGCGTTCAGCGCCGTCACCGCCCCGCGCGCCGTGGCGCCGAAGCCGATCACGACGGCGCTCAGCCGGCGGCCGTAGTCCCCGGTGGAACCTGTCAGCGCCAGCGCGTGCAGGACCGAGCAGTAGCCGGCCAGCTCATTGTTCTTGTGGAACACGTGCAGGCCGAACCCGCCGTCGCTGGCCCAGTGGTTCATGGCCTCAAACGCGATGAGGGTCAGTTTCTTGTCAATCGCCAGCTGGGTGATGGCCCGGTCCTGGACACAGTGCGGCCACCCCCAAAGGACCTGCCCGTCCCGCATGTCCGCCAGGTCTTCCGGCTGCGGTTTGGGCAGGAGGACGACGTCGGCCGCGGCCAACAGTTCTTTCCGGGCCGCCATGCGTCCCACCAGCGTGGAGAGGTGGCTGTCCGGGACGCCGAAGCGTTCGCCGTAGCCCTGCTCGAGGATGATGCGCTGCCGCAGTGCGGGGGCGATCCGTTCGACGTGCAGGGGGTGGATGGGTACGCGGCGCTCGTCCGGTTTGCGCGTGGAGGCCAGGACGCCCAGGCTCAGCCGGGGTTCGTGGCCGCTCACTTCTTCTTTGCGGCCTTGGTGGACGTGATGTCCAGGGAGCTGGCCGGCGCTGCGGCGGCCTTCTTGTCTGCGCGCTTTTCCTTGATGGATTTACCGGACTTTTTTGATGCCGTTTGACGCGGGGACTTATCAGCCATGATTGCTCCTGTAGCGGAACCGAAAAGGTTCCTGGCTACCGACCCTACACCCCTGCGCCTAATGGTCGCCGGGGAGTCTGTGACATGTGGGGGGAGGGGGTTCGAGAGCGGCTGACGGGAATCGAACCCGCGTATCAAGCTTGGGAAGCTAGCGCTCTACCATTGAGCTACAGCCGCAGTGCCGCCACTCGCGCGGGGCAGAACTTAGCTTAGCGCAGATCGAGGGGCTCCCCGGCAACCCGGCAAGCGGGCGTTTCCGTGTCCTGCAAACCCCCGGCGTCATCCAGTAACTCTTCAATAACGTCGGCCCTGCCGGCTAGGTCCGGCGGACCGGCGCTGGCTAACCTGATCCGGGTAGCGGCCACGTTGGGGGAGGCAGCTACTGCGGCAGCAGACGTCAACCACAGGAATAATCTTCATGGCAATCGCAGAATATGAGGTCCTCATTGGGCGCGACGCCATGGCCGTCTACCAGTACCTCCTCGACGCCACCAACCTGCCCTCCTGGCGGCACGACGTCCGCAGCGTCAAGCTCGTGCAGGGCCCAGCCGACAGCAAGGGGGCCGTTTACCGCAAGATGGTGGCCGGCCGGTCAGGACTGAGCATCCCGGCAGAGCTGGAAATCACCAACGTCCGGCCCGGCGCCGAAATCGAGTTCCACATCGTTTCCGGCCCCGCCACCCGGTGGGGCGGGTACTACCTCAGCACCGAAGGTGAGGGCACCCGCGTCCGGTTCGCCATGGAAGCCAAACGCGTGGGCCGGTTCGGCATCCTCAACCGGCTGGGGCTCCTGGACGGGATGCTCCAGCGCCGCGTCAGCTCCGACGTCGCGCAGCTGGAGCAATTGAAGGACGTCTTGGAACTCCAGCCCGCCCTCTGAAACCGGCGGTGGCCGGCACCGCTGACATCCCGGGACTATTGAGCCAACCGCTGGCCGGTCCACGTGCCGGCAATGTTCGACGGCGACGCGAGGCTTCCGGAGCCCAGGTCCCAGTACTGCACGGTGTCATTGGCCCGGCGGAGCGCCACCCCGGTGGAGTTCAGCCCGGTGACGTTGCGCAACGCGCGGATCCCCGTAACGTCCGTCCAGCCCGTGGCCACGGTGGGCCTTGCTTCGGCGCGAAGCGCGGTGGTGCCCCACCCGCGGTACAGGGTGACACTGCCGTCAGCCTTCAGCGCCAGGATGTCCTGGAAACCGTCGGCGTCGTAGTCCACCATGGCCAGCCGGGAAGCGGAGATACCTGTGGCAACAGTGACGCGGTCGGCGATGTCCCCGGTGCCCTTGTTGGGGTAGAGGAACAGGTTCCCGGAGCCGTCGAGGGCCAGGATCTGGGGCATCCTGTTGTTGGCGCACCAGCCTCCGACCGCCAGGGTCAAGGTGTTCCAGCCGCCGGTGCCCAGCGTGATGGGCGCCTGGAATCCACCGGTGGCGATGCCCCGGTAGAGGGCCAGGTTGCCGGTGGTCCACTGGACCAGGACATCATAGGTTCCGTCGCGGTCCCAGTCCGTCACGAAGACATCCTTGGCACCGGCGAACCCGGAACCGATCACCTTCGCTGCGCCATAGGTACGGGACCCTGTGGAGGCCCTGTTCAACAGTTGCCCTGCGGAATCGACCGACACGAGGTCGGCCGGGCCCGTGATGGCGGCGGCGGAAAGGTTCAAGGTGGGCGGCATATGCCGTACCGGGGCATCGCACAGGCTTGGCGGGGGTGCCGGGAACGCCCCGCCTGAGCCTGCACCGCCCGGGGAATCGAGGGTGCCGGCGGGCAGCGTGGTGTAACCGAAGAAGTTCACCACGCCCCAGATCTGGTAGGTGGAGTTGGTGTAGGAGATGCCGGCTCCCATGACGTTGAACCTGGGGTCCAGCAGCATGGCGTTGTGCCCCGGGGAGCCCTTCCACCATTCCACGAGCTGGGCGGCGTCGCGGTCGGTGCGGATGGCGATGATCTCGCCGGCACCGTTATTGGGGTTCAGCGCGCGCGGGTCGGTCCAGAAGGAGGCCCGGTGCTCCACCACCTCCCGCGTGGCGATGTTGTCCGACCACTCCTGGGACATGCTGGCCACGGTGGGGTTGTACTTCACCTTGTTCAGGCCGTTGGCCACCCGGTACTCGTTGATCCGGGTGAAGACAGTGAGGATGGCGGCCGCATTGCTGTCCGGGACCAGCGCCTCGGTGGACGGAAGCGCGCTGGCCGGTTCGGGTGCTGCCAGCGCGGCCGCGGACGGGTTGGCAAGTTCCTGGTCGGGCGCCCACAGCGGAGGGATGGACGGCACGCCGGCGGCCGTCGCTGCGGGAGTTGTGGCGGGGAGGGGCCCGGTGGATGGGGCCGATGTGGAGGCAGCCGCAGCTGTTGATGACGTTGCGGGGCCGGACGAAGCGGTGGTCCCCGGGGTGGGCGCGGGCAGCGGCGAAGCGGCACGGATGTCCGGATCCACGGCGGGGGTGAGGTTGCCGGTGCCTGCATCCGCGCCGGCGGACCTGCCGGCGTCGCGCACCAAAGGAGACGCGAGGGTGATGCTCGCCGTGCCGGCGGCCTGGCCCAACGGTGGCGCAGGAGGAGCTGTGGCGGACGATGAGACCAGCGCCAACGCACAGAGCATGCCAAGAAAAGACGGTGCCACCAATTTATTCACAACATCCCCAGCTCTGTCATGCCTACCCGGGAGACCATTCCGGCGGCTTTCATTCGCAACATTAGCCCCACGGGGCCACAGCAACAACGGGAAAGTGCGGGTGTGGATAACCGATACGGTAATTTGGGACCCGTGCTGATCTCTGACCGCGACATTCGTGCCGAAATTGATTCCCAGCGGATCGTGCTGGAACCTTATGACCCCGCCATGGTCCAGCCATCGTCCGTGGATGTCCGGATCGACAAATTCTTCAGGTTGTTCGACAACCACAAGTACGCGCACATCGACCCCGCTCTGGAGCAGCCTGAGCTGACGCGGCTGGTGGAGGTGGAGGAGGATGAAGCGTTCATCCTCCATCCGGGGGAGTTCGTCCTGGGGTCCACGTATGAAACCGTGACCCTGCCCGATGACGTCGCAGCCCGCCTGGAAGGCAAGTCATCCCTGGGCAGGCTCGGCCTGCTGACGCACTCCACCGCAGGTTTTATCGACCCCGGTTTCTCCGGGCACGTCACGCTGGAGCTGTCCAACATGGCAACGCTGCCCATCAAGCTGTGGCCCGGCATGAAGATCGGCCAGCTCTGCTTCTTCCGTCTCAGCTCTGCCGCGGAATACCCCTACGGCCAGGGGGAGTACGGCAACCGGTACCAGGGCCAGCGCGGTCCCACTGCCAGCCGCAGCCACCTGAACTTCCACCGCACCCGCATCTAGCACCGGTTTCCCGAAGCCCCGCAGCCGATCCCCCGGGCTGCGGGGCGGCAGCCTTAGACCTGCGGTGCGACGGCGGGCCGCCGGATGGCTGCCTTGGCAAGAGGCTCAACATAGCGGGCAGCCAGCGGGCCAAGCACCGCCATAAGCAATACATAGGCGGTGGCAAGTGCCGCCAGCTGGTGCGGCACCGCCCCGGACGCGACTGCCAGGCCGGCGATCACGATGGAGAATTCGCCGCGGGCGATCAGCGCGGCGCCGGCCCGGAAGCGGCCCGGGCGGGCGATCCCGGCCCGTTTGGCCGCCCAGATACCCGTCAGCATCTTGGTGGCCGCGGTAGCCGCCGCCAGGACCAGCGCCCAGCCCAGGACCGGCGGGATGGACGTGGGATCCGTATTGAGCCCGAACGCTACGAAGAAGATGGCGGCGAAGAGGTCGCGCAGCGGTTCGAGGATGCGGGTGGCGTTGTGGGCCGTGGCGCCGGAGATGGCGATGCCCAGCATGAAGGCGCCCACCGCCGCGGACACCTGCATGGCCGATGCGGCGCCGGCCACCAGCAGGGCGGCGCCCAGGACGTTGAGCAGGAAGACTTCGGAGTTTTCGCTGTGGACGGCTTTGGAGACGTGGTGCCCGTGCCGCAGCGCCACCATCAGGACCAGGCTTACCACCGCCAGGGCGATCCCCACGGTGGTGAGGCCGCCCAGGAAACTCACGCCGGCGAGCGTGGCCGTGAGGATGGGCAGGTAAACGGCCATGGCGAGGTCCTCGAAGACCAGGATGGACAGCACCACCGGGGTTTCGCGGTTTCCAAGCCGGCCCAGGTCCGTCATGACCTTGGCGGCAATACCGGATGAGGAAATGTAGGTCACGCCGCCCATCACCATGGCACCTACGCCGCCCCAGCCCAGGAGCAGCGCCAGCCCGGCACCGGGGAGGAAGTTCAGGACCAGGTCCAGGACACCGGCCTGCCATGATCGGCGGAGGCCGGTGAACAGCTCGGCGGCCGTATATTCCAATCCGAGCATAAGCAGCAGCAGGATGACGCCGATTTCGCCGGAAAGATGGGCGAACTCGTGCATTCCCTCCAGCTTGACGACGCCACCGGCCCCGAACGCGAGTCCGCCCAGCAGGTAGAACGGGATGGGGGACATTCCAATCCGGCCGGCCAGCCTGGCCAGCAGCCCGAGGCAGAACACAACGGCCCCCAGCTCAATGAGGGTCTGGGCCAACGGGTCCATTCGACTTAACCGTGGCGCAGGATATTGGCCGCCGAGTCCAGGCCTTTCTGGGTGCCCACTGCCACCAGCAGGTCGCCGGCGTGGAGGACGACGTCGGGCCCGGGCGAGGGCAGCACCTCACCTTCACGCATGATGGCCACGATGGAGACGCCGCACCGGGTGCGGATACAGGCCTTGCCCATGGGCTGGTTCTGGAACGGGGAGTCCGCGGCGATGGAGAACTGGCGGGTGACGATGCCCGGGACGTCCTTGTGTTCCTCGGCGAGCTTCATGGCCAGGTGCGTGCCGCCCAGGAGGTTGCCCAGGGTGGCGGCTTCATCGCTGGTCAGCGGAATCGAGGCCTGGCAGGTATCGGGATCGTCCCAGGTGGAAACGATGAGTTCGGTCTGGCCTTCGCGCAGCTCCACGACGCCGATGCGGCGTCCCGATGCCGTCATGAAATCCTTCCGGCGGCCCAGGCCGGGCAGGTTGGTTTCGTCCACGTTCATGGTTCAAGCCTAGTCTGCCTGGCAACACCTGGGCCGGGGCCCTGAGCGGTGCCGGAGGGCGCGTCAGGCCGCAGGGACCACGGCGATGGGGGCCTTGTCCGGAGACTTCACCGGCAGCAGGACCAGGAGTCCGGCCAAGAGCACCACCATGATGCCCAAGATGCCCCAGCGTTGGGCCTGCCCGGCGGGCACCAGCGGGGTGGCCACCGTGATGCACAAGGTGAAGAGGGCTGGCGCCAGGAAGCTGACGGCGCGTCCGGTGGTGGCGTACAGGCCGAAGAGCTCTCCCGATTCGCCGTGCGGCGCCAGCCTGGCCAGGTAGGCGCGGGACGAGGATTGGGCCGGCCCCACGAACAGGCAGAGGAACAGTCCGAACACCCAGAACGTGGTGCTCCCCGCCCAATCCATGCCGAAGAAGGAATAGTTTCCGTTACCCAGGACCAGGATGGCGGTCCCGGCGATCAGGAGCCCCACCAGGGAAGCCGTGATGACGGCCTTGGGCCCCACCTTGTCATCCAGGAAGCCGCCGATCACGGCGCCGATGGCCGCCACCACGTTTCCGAAGATGGCGAAGAAGATGACCTGGGACAAGGTGAAGCCGAACGTCCCGGCCGCGATGATGCCGCCAAAGGTGAAGACGGCGGCCAGGCCATCCCGGAAGACGGCGCTGGCGAGCAGGAAGTAGATGGTGTGCGGGCTGGTGGCGTAGATGGCCTTGATGCGCCGGAGCAGCAAACCGTAGCTGGCAAGGAAGCCCAGGCGTCCGGCCTGCGCGGTGCGGGGCAGTTCCGGGACGGCGAACAGCACCGGAAGGGCGAAGACGAAGAACCAGAGGGCTGAGAAGACGGCCACCAGCCGGATGTTGAGGCTGTCCGCGGTGGATGACCCGAACCAGTCGAAAGCCGGTTGGACGAACAGTTGCAGGACGATCAGGAGGGCCACGATTCCGCCGAGGTAGCCGGCGCCCCAGCCGAACCCGCTGACCTTCCCGATGTTCTGCGGCGTGGAGACCTGGGCGAGCATGGCGTTGTAGTTCACCCCGGCGAACTCGAAGAACACATTGCCCAGCGCAATCAGGCACGCGCCAAGGAGCAGGAATTCCGGGTGCGGAAACACGAAGAAGCACAGAGCGGTCAGGATGGCGACGGCGGCCGAGTTCACTCCCAGCCACAGCTTGCGGCGTCCGCCGGCATCCGAGCGCTGGCCGGTGACCGGCGCCAGCAGCGCGATGGCGAAGCCTCCCACGGACAGGGCGGCCCCCAGGACCGCGGAGGCACTGTCCTCTCCGCCGAAGGCCTTGGACGTCAGGTAGACGGTGAACACGAACGTGGTCATGACCGCGTTGAAGGCCGCCGAGCCCCAGTCCCAGGAGGCCCATGCCAGGATGCGGCGCTTGCTGGAGGTCCGGGTGCCGGTTTCAAGTTCCGAGGCAGGCCGCATTGCCCCCTGAGCGCTGGCGCTGTTCATACGTTGAATCGTATCCGCCCGTGGCGAACACCCGGCGGAGCACGGCCCTGTGACGTGGGGGAATTCGCCGTCAGCGCCCCCACCGATCAGAAAAGGGGGAGCCGGGGCCTTGGTAAACTGGAGCCTCCCGGATCTAACTAGTTTTGCCGCCTGCTCCAACTTTTGACAATCGAATCCCTGACGTTGCGGAGATACCAGTGATAACAGTCCTTGCCGTGCACTTTTCGGTGGCTGTCCTGGCGCCTTTCCTCTTCAGGGCCTGGGGCCGGAACGCGTTCTATGCACTGGCTGCCGTCCCGGCTGTTTCCTTCGCCTGGTTGGTCTCGCAGCACGGCGAGGTCTATTCCGGTCCCGGTGCGGTCTCCGAAGTCTTCGAATGGATTCCCGGCCTCCATCTTGAGTTTGCCTTCCGGATGGACGCGCTGGCGTGGGTGATGTCCCTGCTGGTCCTGGGCGTCGGTGCGCTGGTGTTGCTCTATTGCGCCCGGTACTTCAAGCAAAAAGACCAGGGCCTCGGGGCCTTCGGCGCGCAGCTGCTGGCGTTCGCGGGCGCCATGTTCGGCCTGGTGCTGGCCGATGACCTGCTGCTGTTGTTCATTTTCTGGGAACTCACCACCATCCTGTCCTACCTCCTGATCGGTTTTGCCAGGACCCGGCTCGCGGCCCGCCGGTCTGCGCTGCAGGCCCTCATGGTCACCACGGCCGGAGGCCTGGCCATGCTGGTGGGCCTGATCATGCTCGGCTTCACCGCAGGCACCTACCGTGTCTCCAGCATCCTGGAACAGGCAGCGGCGCTGGTTTCCGGACCCTCGGGCGCCACGGTGAGTGCCGCCGTCGTCCTCATCCTGGTGGGCGCCATCACCAAATCCGCGCTGGTCCCCTTCCACTTCTGGCTGCCTGGCGCCATGGCTGCCCCCACACCCGTCAGCGCCTACCTGCACGCCGCCGCGATGGTGAAGGCGGGCATCTACCTGGTGGCCCGCCTGGCCCCCGGCTTTGCCGAGACGGCGTACTGGCAGCCCGTGGTCCTGGGGCTGGGCCTGGCCACCATGCTGGTGGGAGGCTACCGTGCGCTCCGGCAGACCGACATCAAGCTGATCCTGGCGTACGGCACTGTCAGCCAGCTGGGCTTCCTCACCATGGTGGTGGGGCTGGGGACGCCCGACGCCGCCCTGGCCGGCCTGGCCATGCTGCTGGCGCACGGCCTGTTCAAGGCCACCCTCTTCCTGGTGGTGGGTATCATCGACCACCAGTCCGGTACCCGCGATGTGCGGAAACTCTCCGGCGTCTTCCGGTCCTCGCGCGCGCTGGCCGTCGTGGCAGGCATCGGCGCGGCCTCCATGGCCGGGGTGCCGCTGCTTGCCGGGTTCGTGGCCAAGGAATCGGTGCTCGAAGCGTTTGTGCACCACGCCACCGGCCCGCATGCCGGTCCTTGGGGAATGGTGGTGCTGGCCGGCCTGGTGGTCGGATCCATCCTGACGTTCGCCTACAGCGCCCGGTTTATGTGGGGCGCGTTCGCGGCAAAGCCCGGCGTTGAGCCCACCCCGTTCAAGGCCATCCGGCCTTCCTTCCTTGCCGCCCCCGCGGTCCTGAGCCTGCTGACCATCGCCTACGGGCTGTGGCCGGTTCCGGTGGATGCCTGGATCCAGCCCTACGCGGCACTGTTCGCGTCCACAGCGTCCGACGCCGGCACGCCCGCTGAGCAGGCCGGGCACCTGGCGCTGTGGCACGGTTTCACCCCGGCGCTTGGACTGACCGCCGTCACGTTTGTCCTCGGCCTGGCCATGTACTTCGGCCGCAACGCCGTGGCCAGGGCCCAGTCCCTGGTTCCTGCCTGGGTGGACGGCGACCGGGGCTACCAGCTCACCATCGGTGCCCTGGACGATGCCGCCGTCTGGATCACGGGCCGGACCCAGCGCGGTTCCCTCTACTTCTACCTCGCCGTGATCCTCAGCGTGGCATTCGTCCTTCCGCTCACGGCCATCCTGCTCAGCGGCAATGCGCTGCCGCAGGACATCTACCTCGTGGACCCGCACTCCCCGCTGCAACTGGTGGCCGGGGTGGGCATCGTGATTGGCGCCCTTGCTGCCGTCAAGGCCAACAAGCGCTTCCTGGCGGTACTCATGGTCTCCGTCACCGGGTACGGCATCGCCCTCATGTTCGCCCTGCAGGGCGCCCCCGACCTTGCCTTGACCCAGATGCTGGTGGAAACCATCATCCTGGTGGCATTCGTCCTGGCCATGCGCAGCCTACCCCCCGAGCTGCGTGACCGGACCGGCGGAAAATACCGGGTGCTGCGCGTCATCATCGGGCTGGGGTTCGGCGTGACCATGGTGTTCGCCGCGATCTTCGCCATGGGAGCCCGGACCGCCCTCCCGGTGTCCCTGCAGTTCCCGCAGCTCGCCTACGAGGGCGGCGGCGGCCTGAACGTGGTCAACGTGACCCTCGTGGACATCCGGGCCTGGGACACGTTCGGTGAGATCAGTGTCCTCGCCCTGGCCGCCACCGGCGTGGCCAGCCTGATCTTCGTGCGCGGCCGCGGCGACCGCCTGCAACGGTCCGCATCCGTTGCCGCGGGCACCGTGGGGCGGTACCACGGTGTGGACCCCGGGTCCCGCGACGGCGCGGCGCTTGCCATCAGCCGCAAGTTCGCCGCTTCCGCCCGGGATGCTTGGATCGTGGCCGGCAGGACCCTCGCCCCGGAGCGCCGTTCCATCATCTTCGAGGTGGTCACCCGCCTGATCTTCCACTCGATGATCATCTTCTCGCTCTACCTGCTCCTGGCGGGCCACAACCTGCCCGGCGGCGGCTTCGCCGGTGGCCTCACCGCCGGCCTGGCGCTGACCATCCGTTACCTGGCCGGCGGGCGGTTCGAACTGCGGGAAGCCGCACCGCTGAGCGCCGGTGCGTTGCTGGGCACGGGCCTGGCCCTTGCCGCCGCCTCCGGCGTGACACCCCTGCTGCTGGGCGGCCAGGTGTTCCAGTCCGCCATCATCGAGGTGTGGCTGCCCGTGTTTGGTGACATCAAGTTCGTCACCTCAACTATTTTCGATATCGGCGTGTACGTGGTGGTGGTGGGCCTGGTGCTCGACGTGCTGCGCAGCCTCGGCGCCGAGATCGACGAACACATGGAAGAACGGTCCGCGGCGGCCGGGCCCCAACCGGCACAGCAGGACCAGGAAGCGGAACGTATTCCTGCCGAGACCACCGCAAAGGGCAACGCATGAGCGTCAACCTGACCCTGCTGATCGTCATGGGCGCCCTCTATGCCTGCGGCATCTACCTGATCCTCGAACGCAGCCTGACGCGTGTCCTGCTGGGGCTGATGCTGCTGGCCAACGCCACCAACCTGCTGATCCTCTCCACCGGGGGATACGCCGGCCTGGCTCCCTTCTTCACCAAGGACACCCCGGCCGCAGACTACAACGACCCCCTCCCGCAGGCCCTGATCCTGACCTCGATCGTGATCTCCTTCGCCGTCACCGCGTTCATGCTCGGCATCATCTACCGCACCTGGGTGCTGGCACGCCAGGACGATATCCAGGACGACGTGGAGGACCTCCGGGTGGCGGAAACCCCCAGCTTCGACGCAGAGGACGACGCCGAAATCCCTGCCGAAACCTCCGAGTTTCCGCTCACCACCGTCACCGCGGGAGGACGGGAAATGCCGGCCGAACTCGCAGCTGCGGAAGAACAACCCGGCTCCCTCAACCTTGAATCCGGCCCGGAAGGCGGCACTAAGTGAACATCGCCAGCCTGGCCCCGCTCGCCGTCGTCCTTCCCATCCTGGGCGCCGCCCTCACCTTCCTCCTGATCCGGCACTCCCGGGCCCAGCGGGCGGTGAGCATCGGACTGTTGTCGCTCACCCTGGCCCTCGAATGCCTGCTGCTGGCATCCGCATGGAACAGCGGAACCGCTGCGGTAACCATCGGCGGCTGGCTGCCGCCGTGGGGCATCGTGATGGTGGTGGACCAGTTCTCGTCACTGATGCTGGTGGTGTCCTCCGCGGTCAGCCTTGCCGTGCTGGTGTACGCCACCGGGCAGGGCATGGCCGACGGCGACGAGGACGCCCCGGTTTCGATCTTCCACCCCACCTACCTGATCCTGGTGGCAGGAGTGTCCAACGCGTTCCTCTCCGGGGACCTCTTCAACCTCTACGTCGGCTTCGAAATCCTCCTGACCGCAAGCTACGTGCTGATGACCCTGGGCGGCACCGGGCCGCGGATCCGTGCGGGCGTCACCTACGTGGTGGTGTCCGTGGTGTCCTCGGTGCTGTTCCTGATCGCCATCGCCATGGTGTTCGGCGCAACGGGCACAGTGAACATGGCCGACCTCGCCCTCAAGCTGGGCGACCTGGACCAAGGCACCAGGACCTTGCTGCACGTCATGCTGCTGGTGGCCTTCGGCATCAAGGCCGCCGTCTTCCCGCTGTCCTTCTGGCTTCCCGACTCCTACCCCACGGCGCCGGCACCCGTCACGGCCGTGTTCGCCGGCCTGTTGACCAAGGTGGGTGTGTACGCGATGGTCAGGACCGAGACGCTGCTGTTCCCCGGCGACACCCTGAACACGCCCCTGATGGTGGTGGCGCTGCTGACCATGGTGGTGGGAATCCTTGGTGCCCTGGCGCAAAGCGACATCAAGCGTCTGCTTTCGTTCACCCTGGTCAGCCACATCGGCTACATGGTGTTCGGGCTGGCCATGTCCTCGGTGGCCGGGCTGGCCGCGGCGGTCTTCTACGTGGCCCACCACATCACCATCCAGACCAGCCTGTTCCTGGTGACCGGCCTCATTGAACGCCGCGGCGGCAGCTCCTCCGTGGACCGGCTAGGCGGCCTGGCCAAGCTCTCGCCCCTGCTGGCGCTGCTGTTCTTCATCCCCGGCATGAACCTGGCCGGCATCCCGCCGTTCTCCGGATTCCTCGGCAAGGTTGGCCTGCTCCAGGCCGGCATCGAGCTGGGGACCCCGCTGGCCTACGCGCTGGTGATCGGCGGGGTGGTCACCAGCCTCCTGACGCTGCTGGCCATTGCCCGCGTGTGGAACCGCGCCTTCTGGCGGAAGCCGGAAGACGCGGAACATCCGGACCCCGTGCTCCTGGCCGGCCCCTCGGGGCGGGCCGCCGGGCCGGGCGCCAAAATCAACACGGTCACGCTCCTGCCCCGCACCATGGTGGGATCAACCCTTGGCCTGGTGGTCCTCGGCGTGGCCCTCACCGTGTTCGCCGGGCCGCTGTTCGGACTCTCCGACCAGGCCGCACGGGACATGCTTGACCGGGCCCCGTACATCCAGTCGGTCCTGGGCAGCGATACCGCCGTCCCGGCCACCGTGACGGGAGGAGGACGATGAGCCGCAAACGGATTTCGCTGCGTCAGGAGCTTCCCCTCCTGGTGTGGCTGGTAATCGTGTGGGGTGCCCTGTGGCAGGACTTCAGCCCCGGGAACCTGCTCTTTGGCGCCCTGCTGGCGGTGGGCGTTGCCCGGTTGTTCTACCTTCCGCCGGTGGAACTCAGCGGCCGGTTCAACATCCTGTACGCCGTGCCCTTCGCCTTTGCCTTCCTGGGGAAAGTGGTGGTGGCCAGCGGCCAGGTCCTGTACCTGGCCATCGTCCGCGGACCCAAGGTGACCAACGCCGTCGTCGCGGTGAAGCTCCGGAGCCACCAGGACCTGATTGTCACCGCCACCGGGCACGTGATCTCCCTGATTCCCGGCTCCCTGGTGGTGGAGGTGGACCGCCCGGCCTCCACCTTGTACCTGCACGCACTCAACATCACCTCGAAGCAGGACATCGAGGGCCTGCGGAAAGAGGTGAGGTCCATCGAGGCCGGCCTGATCCGCATCATGGGCTCCGCCGAAGAACTCGAAGCCGTCCGAATGGAGGCATCCGCATGATGCCCGTTGTCCTGGCCGTCACGGCCGTCATCTTCTCGCTCGCTGCCGGCGGCGCCATCATCAGGATTGCCCGCGGACCTTCGCTGTTGGACCGGGTCCTCGCGGCCGATGTCCTGCTGGCCATCCTGGGCGGGGCCCTGTGCGTCGACATGGCGGTGAACCGGCACCTGAACAACCTGATGCTGGTGGTGGCCATCTCGATTATCGGATTCATCGGGTCGGTGACCGTGGCCCGGTTCGTCGCGGACCGGAGGGTGAACCCCCATGAATCCTGACTTCTCCGGCGGCGACGCGTGGATCGACCTGGCCTCCGCCGTGTTCATGGTGGTGGGCGCGCTGCTGTCCCTGGGGGCCGCCATCGGCCTGCTCCGCTTCCCGGACCTGATGAGCCGCATGCATGCCGCCACCAAGCCGCAGGTCCTGGGTTTGTTCCTGCTGCTGGCAGCCATTGGGCTCCAAATGCGCACCTGGTGGGTGTGGCCGGTCCTGGCGGTTGCCTGGATCTTCCAGTTGCTCACGGTGCCGGTGTCCGCGCACATGGTGGGCAGGGCCGGCTACCGCACCAAGCACCTGCACCGGGAACTGCTCGCAGCGGATGAGCTGGAGGCCGTGGTGCAGAAAGCCGCCGCCGAGGCTGCCCGGAGGGACAACCACGACGACGGCGAAAACCACCAGTAGCTAGACGATGTCCTCCGTCTTGGCGAACCGGGTGATGGCGCGCTGGGTGCCCCGGTTGGCCAGGACCTGGATGATCGCGCTGACGGAGGCGGAGATCAATGCGAAGGTCAACGCCGACCGCAGGCTGGTGGGCACGTCCTCGCCCTTGCCGCTGGGCGGCTTCTGCCCCGTGGTCTTCTCCCAGATGGTGTTGACCAGCTTGGTGCCGACCAGGCCTGCGCCCAGGCTCACCCCGGTACCGAGCAGCTTGATGAGAAGGTTCATTCCTAGTACTCCTTGCGCGCGGAAAACGAACTGCCTCCAGCCTAGCCGTACACCCGGTCACATCCGGTCCAGGAGCCGTCATGGCCGCCGTTCGGCCCCTGCCGGGTGTAAACTTGACCACGCCCAATCCGGGCAGTATTGACACGCTTTACCCACCGAAAAACAACACTTAAAAACGACAGGGGAGCGCCGCCGTCGGACCACCTGGCCATGCCGGGAGCCGCAGGTGGGCGCTGAGAGTGCGGGACAGCCGCAGACCCTCGAACCTGATCCGGTTAGTACCGGCGCAAGGGAGTCGAGTTCTCAAAGTGTCCGGCCGGACCGGCAACAGTCCGCCAGCCGGAGCCACTTTCCCCTCCTGTTACCCAGGAGGATCACATGAGTACTGCAGCAATCAAGAAGACCACCAACAGGTCCTGGCGCGTCGTCGACATCGTGGTGGCGGCCCTGGTGGCCATCGCCGGCGGAGTCATTTTCTGGGCCTGGGACCAGGGTGCCGCTGCCCTGTCCGCCCCCATGAACGCCGCCTACCCGCCCTTGACCGGGCTGCTGGCCGGCGGATGGATGATTCCCGGCGTACTGGGAATGCTCATCATCCGCAAACCCGGCGCCGCGCTGTTCTGCGAAACCGTGGCGGCGACTGGCGAGCTCCTGATGGGTTCCCAGTATGGCGCCTCCGTCCTGTTCTCCGGCTTCATCCAGGGCCTGGGCGCGGAAATCATCTTCGCGGTGTTCGTCTACCGCAAGTTCAACCTGCCCGTCTCCCTCCTGGCCGGTGCGGCTGCGGGCTTCTTCTGCGGCCTGAATGACTCGTTCGCGCCGTGGGGCTGGAACATCGCCTACTTGGGCGCGGACAAGCTTGCCTACATCGTCCTCACCACCGTGTCCGGTGCCGTGCTGGCAGGCGCCCTGTCCTGGCTCGCCACCCGCGGCCTGGCCCGCACCGGGGTGCTGAGCTCCTTCGCGTCCCGCAAGGCTGCAACGGAGCCTGTCTTCTCCTGATGGCCCCCTCCCAGGACGCCGCAGGAGGCGTACGCCCGGCCGCCGTCACGGCCCGCGGCTGGGGCTGGCGGCATGCCGGCAGGGCAAAACCTGCCGTCCATGCCCTGGACGTGGATATCAGCCCCGGCGAGCGGGTGCTCCTGCTCGGCCCCTCGGGTGCCGGGAAATCGACGCTCTTGCATGCCCTCGCCGGGGTGCTGGGCGATATCAACGACGACGGCGAGTCCGGCGACGCGGACGAGTCGGGCTCCTTGCTGGTTGATGGTGCCCCGCCCCGCGAGCGTCGCGGCCGGTCCGGCCTCATGCAGCAGGACCCGGAGACACAGGTGGTCCTCTCGCGGGTCGGGGACGACGTCGCCTTCGGCGCCGAGAACCTCGCCGTGCCCCGCGACGCCATCTGGGCGCGCGTGCACGAGGCGCTTGCCGACGTCGGCCTGTCCCACCTGCCGCTGGACCACCCGACGTCGGCCCTCTCCGGCGGGCAGAAACAGCGCCTGGCGCTGGCGGGCATCCTGGCGATGCGTCCTGGGCTGATCCTGCTGGACGAGCCCACCGCCAACCTGGACCCGGACGGCGTGCTGGAGGTCCGCGACGCCGTGGCGCGCTGCCTGGACAAGACCGGAGCCACCCTGGTGGTGGTGGAGCACCGGGTTTCCGTGTGGAAGGACCTGGTGGACCGGATCGTGGTCCTGCAGCCGGGCACCGCCTCAGATCCTGCCGTGCTCCTGGACGGCCCCCCGGACCGGGTCCTCAGCGAGGCCCGGGACATGTTGACGGCTGCCGGAGTCTGGGTGCCGGGATATGTGCCGGCCACCCGCCGCCGTGCCGATATCCGGGCTGCCGGGACCGGCAACCTCCTGCTGGCAGCCGAAGGACTGGGCGTGTCCCGCGAGCGTCCCCGCCGCAAGGGCTTCCGGAAGATCCCGCCGGTTCCAGTCCAGGAGGGTGTTGCCGCGCAGGTGCGGGCCGGCCGGGCGCTGGCCGTCACGGGCCCGAATGGCGCCGGGAAATCAACCTTTGCGCTGACCCTTGCGGGGCTCCTCGAGCCGGTGTCCGGGAAAGTGTCCGCCACGGTGGACCTCAGCCGCGGTGCCGGGATCGACCCCTACACGTGGAAGGCCGAGCAGCTGATCTCGCGGGTGGGAACGGTGTTCCAGGAGCCTGAGCACCAGTTCGTGACCGGCAAGGTGCTCGATGAGCTGCTGTTCGGACCCCGTCACCTGGGCCACGGCGAGGACCGGGTGGAGGAACTGCTGGAGCGGCTGCGGCTCACCCAGCTGGTGGACGCCAACCCCTACACATTGTCCGGCGGAGAGAAGCGGCGGCTGTCCGTGGCCACGGTCCTGGCCGCCAGTCCGCAGGTGCTGGTCCTGGACGAGCCCACGTTCGGGCAGGACGCCAACACCTGGGCGGAGCTGGCCTCGTTCCTGTCCGAGCTCCTGGACGCCGGCACGGCCGTGGTGTCCGTAACCCATGACGCCGAATTCACCGCTGCCCTGGGCGGGGCCGAGTTGCGGATGTCCGCAGCGGAAACGGTGGCGCCATGAGGCAGCAGCTGACCCTGGACGGCAACCGGGCACTCCTGGCCCGGGCCAATCCGCTGAGCAAATTCGCCGCCGTCGTGCTCATCACCGCGGTCCTGGCGCTGTCCATCGACTGGGTGTCCGCATCCGTGGCCCTGGTCTTCGAACTGATGCTGTTTCCCCTGGCGGGCCTCACCCTGTCCCTGCTCTGGCAGCGGGGCTGGCCGCTGATCCTCGCGGCCGCCATCGGCGGATGGAGCACCGCCATCCTGGCGCCGGACAGGGGAAGGATCCTGCTCGACGCCGGCATCTGGACCATGAGCGAGGGGTCCCTCCAGCTGGGCATCGGCTTCCTGCTGCGCGGCTTCGCGATCGCCCTCCCGGCGGTGCTGCTGATGAGCTGTACCGATCCCACCGACCTGGCGGATGCGCTGGCGCAGAAGGCGCGCCTGCCGCACCGGTTTGTCCTGGGAACCCTGGCGGCGATGCGCCTGGTGGGGCTTATGGCCGAGGAATGGCAGACGATCGGCATGGCCCGGCGTGCCCGCGGTGTGGGTTCGCGCGGAAACGTGGTCCAGCGGGTGAAGGCGACGCTGGGGCAGAGTTTTGGGCTCCTGGTGCAGGCGATCCGCCGGGCGTCGAGGCTTGCCGTGACCATGGAAGCGCGGGGCTTTGGCGGCGGGCAGCGGACCTGGGCCCGCGAATCCACGTTCAGTGTGCTGGACCTGTGGGTGGTGGGCGGCGGCCTCCTGATGGCCGGGCTTGCCCTTGGGGCGGCGCTCGCCACGGGCAGCTGGAATATGGTGTGGCTTGGCAGCTAGTGAGGTTACCGGCGGGTACTATCGCACGTAGCGGGTAGGGGAGACTAGAAGGGCCGCTTCCCCGCAAGCGCCCCGGTTCCCTAACTCATTTATGATATATTTGCGGTATGACCCAGGAAACCGCTGAACACGTTGCCGCCATGCTGAGGGACGCCCGGAGCGAGAAGGGGTGGACCCAGGGCCAACTGGCCTCCGAACTCGGCACCAGCCAAAGCGCCGTGGCCCGGATGGAACAGGGCAAGCAGAACCTGAGCCTGAAAATGATCCAGCGGCTGGAAAACATCTTTGACCGCAGCATCGTGAACGTGGGCAAGCCGAAGATGACGCACCTGCGGGTGGAGGGCGGCCGCACCCTCTCCGGCGCCGTGGACGTCAACAGCAGCAAGAACGCCGGTGTGGCCCTGCTGTGCGCCAGCCTGATCAATCGTGGCACCACCGTGCTCCGCCGGCTGGCCCGGATCGAGGAAGTCAACCGCATCGTCGAGGTGCTCACTAGCATCGGCGTGGAGTGCACCTGGCTTAACGACACCGATCTCCGCCTGCGCCGGCCCGCCGTCCTGGACCTGGATGCCATGGACGTGGACGCTGCCCGCCGGACCCGCAGCGTCATCATGCTGCTCGGCCCCCTGCTGGACGAGTCGCGGGAGTACCGCCTGCCCTACGCCGGCGGCTGCGATCTGGGCACCCGCACCGTGGAGCCCCACATGCAGGCTTTGCGTGAGTTCGGCCTGTCGGTGGAGGCCACTGCCGGTTTCTACACCGTCCAGGCCCCGCCCGCGGACGCCGAGGACCGTTCCTTCGTCCTCACCGAACGGGGGGACACCGTCACCGAGAACGCGATCATGGCGGCGGCACACCGGCCCGGAACAACCGTGATCCGCAACGCCAGCCCCAACTACATGGTGCAGGACCTTTGCTTCTACCTGCAGATGCTCGGCGTGACCATCGAGGGCGTGGGAACCACCACGCTCCGGATCACCGGCCGGCCCGTGATTGACGCCGAGATCGAGTACTTCCCCTCCGAGGACCCCATCGAGGCCATGAGCCTGATCACGGCCGGCATCGTCACCAACTCCGAGGTCGCAGTCCGCCGCGTCCCCATCGAGTTCATGGAAATCGAACTGGCCACGCTGGAACAGATGGGCCAGAAGCTCGAAATCTCCGGCGAGTACATGGCCCGCAACGGCCGCACCCGCCTGGTGGACGTCACCACCAAGCCCTCCGAGCTGCGCGCCCCGGAGGACAAGATCCACCCCATGCCGTTCCCCGGGCTGAACATCGACAACCTGCCGTTCTTCGCCGTCATCGCCGCGAACGCCCACGGGCAGACCATGATCCACGACTGGGTGTACGAGAACCGGGCCATCTACCTGACCGAGCTCAACCGGCTCGGCGCGCAGGTGCAGCTGCTGGACCCGCACCGGATCTACGTCAACGGGCCCACCAAGTGGCGTGCCGCGGAGGTGGGCTGCCCGCCGGCGCTCCGGCCCGCTGCCTGCCTGCTGCTGGCCATGCTTGCGGCGCGGGGCATCTCCGAGCTGCGCAACATCTACGTGATTGAGCGCGGCTACGAGGACCTGGCGGAGCGACTGAACACCATCGGCGCCAGGGTGGAGTACTTCCAGGACTAGGCGTTCATGCTTCGTCATGATCTGTGGCGGCGTCCGCAATTTCCGACCCCTGACGCAGAATGTTCGTATGCGTACTTTCGGCGTCGAGGAAGAACTCCTGATTGTTCATCCGGAGTCCGGCGAGCCGCTTGCCCTGGCTGACGCCCTCCTCGCCGGACACCGTGTGGTCGCGGACGATCTCCCAGTGGACCCGGACCTCCGCCACCCGGGGAAGCAGGCGGATCACGACGACGAGATGGGCTTGAGTGCCGAGCTGAAGCTTGAGCAGATCGAGACCCAGACCAAGCCCTGCCTGGAGTCCGAGGCCCTGCTCGAGCAGATCAGGGCCGGCCGGGCAATGGCCAACCAGGCGGCCGCCAAACACGGCGCCAGGGTGGCTGCCCTTGCCACGTCGCCGCTGGCATCCACCAGCCACACGACGCCGGACCCGCGCTACGCCAGGATGCTGGAGCGTTTTGGCCTCACGGCGCAGGAGCAGCTGACCTGCGGTTTCCACGTGCACACGTATATCGAATCACCGGAAGAAGGCGTGGCGGTCCTGGACCGGATCCGCGACAAGCTGGCGGTGCTGACGGCGCTGAGCGCCAATTCGCCGTACTGGAATGGCGTTCCCACCGGTTTCGAAAGCTACCGCACCCAGGCCTGGAACCGGTGGCCGACTGCGGGCCCGGCCGCGATCTACGGGACGTACCCCGCCTACCGGCGGGTGGTCACCCGGCTGCTGGACACGGGTGTGATGCTCGACGAGGGAATGCTGTATTTCGACGCCCGGCTTTCCCGCAACCACCCCACCGTGGAGGTGCGGGTGGCGGACGTGTGCCTCCGTGCCGAGGACGCAGCACTAATCGCCGTGCTTGTCCGTGCCCTGGTGGAGTCAGCCAGCAGGGAATGGAGCGAAGGCGTGGATCCGGCGCCCGTGCCCACGGTCCTGCTGCGGATGGCCTCGTGGCAGGCCAGCAGCTCGGGACTCAGTGGGGAACTCCTGGACTTTGGGAACTTCCGCCCGGCCCCGGCCGCGGACGTTGCCCGTTCCCTGGTGGATTACCTGGCGCCCGTCTTGCAGGAAAATGGCGAACTGGCCTTGGCCCGGCAGGGCGTGGAGCACATCATCGCCCGCGGTACGGGTGCCGCCGAGCAGCGCCGGGCCCGCGACAGGGCGCTGGCCGGACAGCCTCCGGAGGACATGGGTTTCGGCGCAGTGGTCCGGCACGCCGTGGATGTCACCATGCGCGGCGCAGTGGAGCTTTCAGACGTGGAGGACACCCCGGAACTCCTGCGGGTCCGGCAGGCCTGAGACGGCAGTCTCAGATGCATAATTTGCACGCGGGCATTTGCCTCTCGAACCTCAAGCGCTGAGGAGATCCAAAAGTGCTTCCTCCAGAAGACTTCGTTGCCCGGGCATGAGCCATTGTGGCCAGTGGGGTGGTTGGGGGTCTGGGTGTTCGGGTTTGTAGTGCCGGCCGGTGGGTGAGGTCCAGCCGGGTGGTTCATTGCGGGTTGCGGTGTCGGGGATCCACCGGGAGTTGTGTTTAAGCCGGTGATGTTTCGGGCAGAGCTGTGCCAGGTTGGCGACGTCTGTTGTGCCGCCGTGTTGCCAGGCGGTGAGGTGGTCGGTGTCGTTGTCGGGGGTGTGGTTGGTGCAGCCGGGGAAGGTGCATTTGGCGTCCCGCATCCGGATCCATTTCTTGATGGTCTCGGTGAGCCGGTAGCGGGTGCGGCCGATCTGAAGGGGTGCCCCGTCGCGGGGGTCGACCAGGACCCGGTAGAAGGATTCGGCGCCGTCGGTAACGAGCCTGCGGGCCATGGAGGCCGGGATCGGGCCGAACCCGTCCAGCACTGCTGGCTCGTCTGTGAGGCCAAGGAGGGAGAAGACCGGGACCGTGACCAGGACATCCGCCCGCGGGGCGGGAACTTTGCCAAGCTCAGCCGTGTTCCCGGCAGCCTCACCCGCAGGGTTTCCCGAAGCTGCGCCGGCGCCGGTGGTGTTTCCGCCACCCGCCAGCGCTCCGGCGCCCAGGAGGAGGCTCGCGGCGACGTCGGGGCGGAGTTGGGTGAGGGTGCGTGGTTCGTCCGGGCCTTGGAGGCCGCGGGCGCTGGCGGTGGTGCGGTTCCAGATGGCCGATGCGGTGTTCCCGGGCAGGTAGAGCGAGAGCCAGGCCATGCCGTCCCGGTCCGGAGTGTATTCCATCCGCCGGTCCGCGGCCCCCTTGGCATGGCGTTTCTCGATGGTGTCGGGGTGATGGCGTTCCCGCCAGGAACGGACCTTGGCCCGGAACCGGGAGGGTACGAGGTCGCCGGGGGCGGCTCCGCGGGCCGGGTTGGGGGCAGAAGGGTCGAAGAAGTGCGCCACCAACCCGGCGGCACCGGTCGCATCAAGGCCTTCGGTTTCGTCGGCGACAATTCTCGCGTGCTGCCAGGACACGGCACCCGCGGCCAGGGCCTCGATCACCGGCGGCAGGGAGCAGACCCGGCGGGACTGGTCCGCTAACGCGCTGGCCGCTGGGGAGCTGATGGTCAGGATCCCGGCGATTTCCTCCACGGCTGACATCTCCGCGTAGGTGTGCTCGTGCACCGGGGCGTCCGGGGCAAGCAGGGCGTGCTGGATGTCGAGGGCGTCGGCAACGTCGCGGGCCTTTACGGCGGCGAGCTGGGCCTCCAGCCGCTTCACCACCTCCAACCGGGTCAGCCGGAGCTCATACCGCCGCTGCAACACATCCACACCAGCGCCAACACAGGCACTCGATGCAAGGGCTGTGTCTTCCTGAACGAGCCTGCGGAAGGCAGACATGGAGGACTCAAGTCCCTCCACAACCGCTGTTCCGCCTGTCCCGATTTCCATACTCAAATCATCCAATGAGGGTCTGACAACGAGGCGCTGGCAGGCCGGCAGGCAGCGCGCGCAGGCCAACGGGCATGCATGGCAGACCTCGTTGTTCCCCGACAGCAGGAGCGCCTCATATCTGCTGCCCGTCAAAAAGGCGGTGAGGGAACAGGCGCGTCTCAGCGCCCGTGACTGGGTCCAGGTCCGGCTGGACGTCCAGCGCGGCTAGATCTGCTTGAGGGCCTGTTCCAGGTCGCGGATGAGGTCCTCCGGGTCCTCGAGCCCCACGGAGAGCCGGACCACGCCGTCGCTCAGGCCAATGGCGGCGCGGCCCTCCGGCCCCATGGCGCGGTGCGTGGTGGTGGCGGGGTGGGTGATGAGGGACTTCGAGTCGCCAAGGTTGTTGGAGATGTCGATGATCCGCAGCCCGTCCAGCAATGCGAAGGCAGCCTCCTTGCCGGAGCGTCCGCCGGATGGCGCCAGTTCAAGGGTGAGGACCGTGCCGCCGGCACTCATCTGCTTCGCTGCCAGCCCATACTGCGGGTGCGACTTCAGCAGCGGGTACTTCACCCAGCTCACGGCCGGCTGCTCTTCGAGCCATTCAGCGAGCCGCAGGGCGGTGGCCGAGGAGTGCCGGACGCGCAGGCTCATGGTTTCCAGGCCCTTGGTCAGGACCCAGGCGTTGAACGCGGACAGCGCCGGACCGGTGTGGCGCATCAGCTGCTTGACCGGCCCATCGATGAATTCCTTGGTGCCCAGGATGGCGCCGCCCAGGACCCGGCCCTGCCCGTCGATGTGCTTGGTGCCGGAGTACACGATCACGTCCGCGCCGAGGTCCCCGCAACGCTGCAGCAGGGGAGTGGCGAAGACGTTGTCCGCAACCACCTTGGCGCCGGCGGCATGCGCGAGTTCACTTACCGCCGCGATGTCCACGATTTCCTGCATCGGGTTGGACGGGGATTCGAAGAAGACGGCGGTGGTGGGCTTGGACAGGGCCTCACGCCATTGGTCCAGGTCCGGGCCGTCCACGAAGACGGTCTCCACGCCCCACCGGGGAAGGATTTCGTTCAGGATCACAAAGCACGAACCGAACAGCGAGCGGGCGGCCACCACGCGGTCGCCGGCGGCGAGCAGCGCGCCCAGGGCCGTGAACACCGCGGACATGCCCGACGCCGTCGCAAAGCACGCCTCGGTGCCTTCCAGCAGCCTGAGCCGTTCCTGGAACGTGGCCACGGACGGGTTGCCGTAGCGCGAGTACACAAAGCGCTCGTCCTCGCCGGTGAAGGCGCGTTCGGCCGCGGCCGCGGATTCGTAGACGAACCCCGAGTTCAGGAAGATGGCCTCGGAGGTTTCCTGGAAGTTGGTGCGGTCCAGCCCGCCGCGGACTGCCTGGGTATCGGGGTTCCAGCCGGGGGCGTCTTGATTGAAAGTCACTTAGTTCTTTCCGAGGTTGGTGGGCAGGCCGCGGTTTTTCCAGCCGTTGACGGTCCGTTCGCCATAGCGGTCCGGTTCTCCTTCGAAGCCCTCCAGGACGTTGTACGAGGTGAATCCGGCCTGGGTGGCTGCGATGGCGGCGGCGATGGAGCGCTGGCCCGAGCGGCACAGGAACACCAGTTCCGCGCCCGGGTCCTCGGGCGCCTGCTCCGTGAGGTCCTTCACGAAATCGGGGTTGGGGATGCCGCCGGGGAAGGTCCACTGGATGAAGAGGGGATCGTTGTCCGTTGCCTTGGTGTCCGGGATGCCGATGTGGGCCCATTCGCCTTCGGTGCGGACATCCACCAGGATGGCGCCCTGTTCCAGCTTCGCCCATGCTTCCTGCGGCGTCAGGTCTCCTGCGTAGCTCATGCGTGGCCCTCGCCCTCGAACTCGCCCTCAAGCTCGTCAACCGCAGTGGCCACGGCGGCATCCGCAGAGGCGATCGCGGCCGGAAGGACAATGGCCTGCGCCACGATCACCGTGGTGCCGTTGAAGGTTGCTGCCGGGCTCCCGTGCAGCACGTAGCCGTCTGCGAGGGCGGCCGAGATCCGCTCGCAGAATTCTCGGTTGTCCGCGCCGGTAATCAGGCGGTAGGACAATTTTTCGTCAGGGGCGGGTGCGTCAGACACGACGGATCTCCTTCTTTCACGCTTGCAGCTCGAATCGGTCGATATGCCGAGTATTCACCTGAGGCACCCCGCCGCGATAGGAGGGTTGCCGACCGGCCAGTCAGGGCTTGGCGCCGGTACTCATTACTCCCCAAAAAAGTAACACCTGCCGTGCCGAGCCGCACGGCCGGCGTCGTCATGTTCCGTAATTGAGAGCTTGCCCTCCCCGCGTCACGGGAACGCGGCAGGGCGGCCGGACCGATAAAGTCTCTACCGGAGGCACCGCCGTGCCGTCACAGTGGGAGTACCGGGGGGTCTTGCCAGCATGCGAGCAGCTACATCGCACCACCAGGCCGCCCGTCGTCGTGCCCGTCAACGTTCCTTCGGGGCCTTTCTGGCCGCCGTCGTGGTCCTCATGACTCTCCTGGCGCCTGCCGGTGCGGCGCTGGCGGACTCCGCCGTACCGGACCAGGGCAAGCCCTGGCTGGGGGCCGTCCTTGAATGGGGCGGGGACACGGCCGCGGGGTTCTCCGACCGGCTGGGGGCGGCCCCGGCCGTGTTTGGCCACGACATCGCCTTGCCGTTCCGCGACTCGGACCGCAACAACATTGAGGGCTTCCTTCAGCAGGCCGCCGCCAAGGGCGCCCACGCCATGCTCACCGTGAAGCCCACCGTGCCGCTTGACCAGATCGGCGGCACTGAAGCGGAAGCCTTCGCCGGCAAAGTCCGCGACTTGGCGTCCGGGTTCAAGGGCCAGCTGTTGATCCGTTTCGCCCCGGACATGAACGCAAGCTGGGTGGCCTGGGGCCAGCAGCCGGCTGCCTACCGGGAGGCTTTCAAGTCCGTCGCGGCGGCGGTCAGGAAGGACGACGGCGGCCGGGCCGCCATGGTCTGGGCGCCGTACCTGGGCAAGGACTACCCCTTTGACCGGAGCCGGAATGCGCCGCAGCCGGGAAGTGACGGCTTCGCGCTCCTGGACACCAATGGCGACGGCGCCTGGAACGGCTCCGATGCCGCCTACGCCCCGTATTACCCGGGCGACGACGCCGTGGACTGGGTGGGCCTGACTGCCTACCATGACGACACCGCCGGCGGGGCCGCCGTCAACACCGCGCCGCGCCCCGGTGAACTGCCGGAAATGCTGACCGGATCCGGCGGCGAAAACTTCTATGGCACCTACGCTGAGGGGCGCAAGAAGCCGTTCCTGCTCCAGACTTCGGCGTTCTACAGCCCTGCCGCGGGCGGACCGCCGGAGGCGGACATCAAGGTGGCATGGTGGGACCAAGTGGTGGGTACTGCCACCTCGTCCACTTTCGCCAGGACGGCTGCGGTGGTGTGGGATGAGCGCACCAGCACCAGGGATACGGGCGTGGCCAGCATCGACTGGCTGCTCACCGGGAACCCCGCCATCGCCAAGGCTGCGCATGACCGGCTTCAATCCTCTGCCATGGTGACCGGCCCGGTCACCGACGTTGCCGCGGATGGAGCATACGTCCGGGCCAACACCCTGTCCGGGGCGGCCGTCTGGACCGTGGCCGTGGCGATGGCCATCCTCCTGGCGGCGCTGTGGCAGGTTCCCCGCCGCTTCCCCGCTGCGACCGCCTGGAGCTACCAGGACCCGGGCGCCAGGGACTCACGCGTGGATTTGCTGCGCGGGATGGCCATTGTCTTCGTGGTGGTCAACCACCTGGGCCTGGTATCGCTGTTCCAGCTGCTCACCCAGGAAGCCGTGGGCTTCGTCTCGGGCGCCGAACTGTTCGTGCTGTTCTCCGGCCTGGTGGTGGGCATGGTCTACGGGCCCAAGGCCAGGACGGACTTTGGCAAGGTTGTGGACCTTACCTCCCGCCGTGCCGGGAAACTGTACGTGACCGCCCTGGCGGTGCTGATCGGCGTCTTCCTCATCGCCCAGCTTCCGTTCTTCCACACCGAGGCCCTGACCACGTTCGTGGACCAGGGGACCGGCGGCGCCGGGCACAACGGGGCCGGCCGGACGTACGACCTCTACGCCGGGATGTCGTCGCTGTTCCAGTTCCCGGTGCCGCCCCAGGTGCTGCCGGCCATCCTGCTGCTGCAGTTCGGGCCCTGGCAGTTCAACGTCATGGGCTTGTACGTGGTGCTTCTCCTGGCCAGCCCCCTGATCCTTGCGCTCCTGAACCGTGGGAAGGCCGTGTGGGTCCTGGCGGCATCGCTGGCGGTGTACGCCGTGGGCGCCGGAACCAGGTTCCGGATCCTGCCGTCCCAGTTCGAGGACTCGTTCCCGCTGCTGGTGTGGCAGGTCCTGTTCGTGCTCGGCCTGGTGGTGGGATACCACCGGCGCAGCATCATCGCGTGGTTGTCCGCGCATGCCTGGGTGGTGGCGGCCTGCACTGTCGCCGCATTCGCCCTGGCGTTCCTGTCCTGGGGCAACCCCTACCTGGCCAACAATTACGATGTCCGGCTGGCGCTGATGCCGGACGCCACCTACCGGGCCATGTATGACGCCCTCTTTGGCCGGACCTACCTGGCCCCCGGGCGGCTGCTCAACGTCGTTTTCCTGGTGGTGGCGGCGTACGCGTTCCTCAGTGCCTACTGGAAACCGGTGGAGCGGGTCCTGGGCTGGTTCCTGATCCCGCTCGGCCGGGCAACGCTCTATGTCTTCATCATGCATGTGGTGCTGATCGCCGTCGTGGCCAATATCCCGGCACTCCAGCAGGAGAGCATCTTCCTCAACACTGCGGCGTACGCCGTGGTGCTGGGACTGCTGTGGGTGATGGTGCGCACCAGGTTCCTGTTCCGGATCATTCCCACCTAGGCCCCGGTTGTCCGGGCAAGAAAAATGCTGCGGCACACTTGGTGCCACAGCATTTACGTCACGTGCCAGGTGATGACAGGAAAAGTCCCGCAGCCCCGGTGCCTTAGACCAGTTCGGGGTAGGACGACACAATGTAGTCGGCAGCTGCCGCACCCTTCATGCGCAGGCCCTTGCGGCTTCCCGGCAGCCGGTCCTTCATGGCTGCCCAGAACGTCGTTTCCGTTCCCGGCAGGTGCTGGTTGATAAAGCACCAGCTCATGTAGAGGCCGTAGAAGCGGTCGCGTTCCAGTGTGGAGTCGGATGTTTGGTCGAAGTAGGTGGCATCTTGGAGAAAGAGATCAAACTGGGAATGTGCCATGAGGGCGTCCCTTCGCTAAGTGCGTGGCGCCGCCGTTCGGCTACAGCAGCGGACTCGAAGCCCTGCACTGGTGGCAATCGCGTCCATAGATTGGATCCCGGCAAAAAGAACTGGGACCGTTAGCGCCGTCAACGCCCGTCTACACTGTAGACTTTACTCGTAGACTACATCAGGGGCAACCCTCTCGGAAAATTTCGGACAGGCGCCCCACGGCAAGGACAAATCAATGACCACCCCCAATCCCTCCGGCGCCGGCAAGTCCAAAACGAAGCTCAGCAGGGATATTGTGCTGGCGAAAGCGCTGGAAATGGTGGACGCAGAGGGCCTGGACGCGCTGACCATGCGCCGCCTGGGCCAGGAACTCGGGCGGGACCCGATGAGCCTTTACCGTTACGCGGAAAACCGGGCCGCCTTGCTGGACGGGGTGACGGAACTGGTGCTGGACCAGCTCACCATCCAACCGGAGGACCCGGACTGGAAAGCCCAGTTGCGGAAGATCGCGCACAACTTGCGGATGCTGGCGCTGCGCCACCCCAACGTCGTGCCGCTGCTGGTCACCCGGCCGCTGTCCACCCCCCTTGGCCTGCGCCCGCTGGGCACGTTGCGGCCGCTGGAGCAGATCCTGTCCCTGCTGGTGTCGGCCGGATTCGAGCCGTCGGACGCGCTGCACGTCTACCGCGTGTACTACGGCTTCCTGTATGGCCACATCCTCAACGAACTGCAGGAGTTCGTGGTGGACCCGGAAGAGAACGAGGTGCTGCTCCGCCTGGGGCTCCACCGCCTGCCCGCCAAGGAATTTCCCAAGCTGCGTGCGTTGGCGCCGGCACTTTCGGATTACGACGGCGCCAGCGAGCTTGACCAGGGGCTCACCATCCTCTTGTCCGGGCTGGAAGCGCAGCTTTCCCGGCAGGCGGCAGCAGCGCTCGGTTAGCGCGGAAGCAGCAATCAGCCCTACTCGAACGAGGCCCGGCGGCGGTCCTGCACACGGGTGTTCCAGACGTCGGGCCGGTTGACCTGGAACCTGCGGCCGGTCAGGGCCTTGGCGTTCAGCCGGACGTAGTTGGCCTTTTCGCCGGGCTGCCAAGGTTCCAGGCCGAGGCCGTCCACTTGGTCCTTTACCGCCTGGTCCTCGATGATCCCGGTATCGCCGCGAACCACGACGCTCCACGCCATTTCGGTGGCGGGGTCGTAGCCGTCGATCTCCAGTGCGGCCGGCCGCTCCATTTTGGCGCCCCAGAGCTTGGAGCCGGGCGCGGTGCGGAAGACGATGCTGCGCAGGTGGACGATGTAGTTCACGGGAAAGATTTCGGGATGCTCGTCCACCACAATGGCCAGCCTGCCCACGGTGTCATTGGCGAGGAGTTCCCAGCAGTCGTCAAAGGAAAGGTTTTCGACCGGCAGCTTGTGCGAGTCCATGATCCACACCTTACGGGTGAAGCCGGGAGGGCAAAAGAGGCCGGTGGCCCTGTTGCGCGGTTACTGGATTCCGGCGAATAAGCCGCTCAGCTCGGCGGTCAGCTCCTTTTGCAGGGCCGGCGTGCCGATCTCCTTGCCGTCGATCCGGTTCACGGGGGCCAGCAGGCGGACACTGGAGATCAGCCAGACCGCATCCGCGTCCAGCAGGTCCCGGGGCTCCAGGGGGCCGTACCCCAACTCCCAGCCCGCCGCCTTGGCTGCCGCGAACAGGGCACCCTGGGATGTTCCGGGCAGGATGCCGCTGTCCAGCTGCGGCGTGATGAGGCGCTTGACGGCTGTGCCGTCGTCGGACTTCTCTACGTGGGCCAGCAGCACGGTGGAGGTGGGGCCTTCCAGGACGCGGCCGTCGGAGGAGACGAAGATGACGTCGTCCGCGCCCTGCTTGTGGGCGTGCCGGAGGGCGGCCATGTTGACGGCGTAGGACAGCGTCTTGGCACCCAGGAGCAGCCACGGAGCCCGTTCGGCCACGTCGCTGTCGTAGCCCCGGTCCAGCAGGATCACATCGATGCCGGTTTCCCGCTGGCGGCGGCCCGCGGCTCCGGCAGGGGAGACCTGCACCCAGGCGGTGGGGGTGGGGGCGCCCTCGACGCCGCGTGTCACCACGAGCTTGACCACCAGTTCGTCGGCGTCGGCATCCGAGGGCGGGTTCCCGGCGCGGTGCCGGGCCACGGCGCCCGCAATGGCGCGCTGCCACGCGTCCTGTCCAGGGATGTCAAGGTCCAGCGCCTGGGCGGAGCCTGCGAGCCGGTCCAGGTGGGCCTGCATTTTCCGGACCGTTCCGCCGACGGCGAGCATGGTTTCGAAGATCCCGTCACCCCGGGTGACGCCCAGGTCCGTGACCAGGAGCTGCGGTTTGGCGGCGTCGGCCACCCTGCCGTCAGGGTAGGCAGGGTCAAGGAAGACGAGAACCACGGGGGCTGGAGAGCTCATGGCACCAGCTTAGTGCGGTGGCGCCGCTAAGCTGGGCGGAGTGCGCCGGCCGGAACCGTCCTCCGGAGCCCGACCTCCCCGGGAGTTATTGACGTGTTGTGGCCTTTTTCGCTTGCTGGCACCGCGCCGACGTGGGTTGTGGTGCTCCTGGGCTTTGCCGACCTGGTGATCAGGATCCTGGCCCTGGGCATCATCCCCGGCAACAGGCGCCCCACCACGGCCATGGCCTGGTTGCTGGGGATCTTCTTCATCCCGTTCCTGGGCATCGCCCTGTTCCTGTTGTTCGGCAACTTCCAGCTCTCCAGCCGCCGCCGGGCGCAGCAGCAGCTGGTGAACGACCGCGTGCGGGCCGGGATCACGGCGCTCTCGGACGTGGAAAGCGACTACCCCGGCCCGGAGTGGGTGAAGTCAGCCGCTGAGCTCAACCGCACCCTGGGCTCGCTGCCCATGGTGGACGGGAACTCCGTGGACCTCATCCCCGGCTACCCCGATTCCATCCTGGAAATGACGAAGGCCGTGCGGAAGGCGAAAAAATTCGTCAACGCCGAGTTCTACATCATGAGCTCGGACCACGTCACCAATGACCTGCTCACCGCCATGGAGCAAGCCGCCGAGCGGGGCGTGGAAGTGCGGCTCCTGTTCGACCACATCGGGACGCTCAGGATCAAGGGCTACCGGAAGCTGCTAAAGCGACTCCGGGCCGGGAAGATCCAGTGGAAGCGGATGCTGCCGTTGCTGCCCATCCACGGCCAGTGGCGCCGGCCGGACCTGCGCAACCACCGCAAGATCCTGGTGGTGGACGGTGAAATCGCGTTCACGGGCTCGCAGAACCTGATCGAGCCTTCCTACAACAACCCGCGCCACCGCAAGGCGGGCCGCGAGTGGGTGGAACTGATGGCATGCCTGCGCGGCCCCATCGTGACCACCCTGAACGTCGTGTTCGCCACCGACTGGCTGACCGAGACCGACGAGTCGCTGGAGCACCAGTTGCAGCTTCCGGCCAATCCGGAACCCGGCAACGTCACGGCCCAGGTGGTGCCCAGCGGTCCCGGGTTCATTACGGAAAACAACCTGCGGCTCTTCAACACGCTCATCTACTCGGCGCAACACCGGATTTCCATCTGCAGCCCGTACTTCGTCCCGGACGATTCCCTGCTGTACGCCATCACCACGGCGGCGCAGCGCGGCGTTGACGTGGAACTGTTCGTCTCGGAGAAGGGCGACCAGTTCCTGGTCCACCACGCGCAGCGGTCCTACTACGAGGCCCTCCTGGAGGCGGGCGTGCGCATCTACCTGTACAAGGCGCCGTTCGTGCTGCACGCCAAGCACTTCACCATCGACGACGAGGTGGCCGTCCTGGGCTCCAGCAACATGGACATGCGCTCGTTCTCGCTGAACCTCGAGGTCTCCGTGATGCTCCTGGGCGAGGACATCGTGAACAAGATGCGGGCGGTGGAAGACACCTACCGGGACATCTCCCACGAACTGAAGCTCGCTGACTGGCTCACCCGGCCGCTTGCCGCGCGCTACGTGGACAACGTGGCCCGGCTGACCGCAACGGTGCAGTAGCCCCGCCGGCACGCGGGGATCAGCGGTCCGGGAACTCCGCCCCCAAGGTTGACAGCACGCCGAAGGCTTTGGTGCGGATCTCGTCGTACTCGTCCTCCGCCACGGAGTCCGAGGTAATGGCCCCGCCGACGCCGAGGGTCAGGTCCGCGGCCCCGTCGCCGGAGGAATCGATCACCAGGGTCCGGATGGCCACGGCGAGGTCGGTCGCCGAGTTGAGCGAGAAGTAGCCGATGGCGCCCGAATAGAGTCCGCGAGGGCCTGCCTCCAACCGGTCCAGGATGGCCATGGTGCTGATCTTGGGGGCACCGGTCATGGAGCCTGCGGGGAAGCAGGCCGCCACCGCCTGTGCCCGCGACGCACCGGGGAGCAGCCTGGCGTCGATGGTGCTGACCATCTGGTGGACGGTGGCGTAGCTTTCGATCGCGCAGAGCCGGCTGACCGTCACGGAGCCGGGCACCGCAAAGTGGCTGAGGTCGTTGCGGAGCAGGTCAACGATCATGATGTTCTCGGCCCGGTCCTTCAGGGATGTGGCCAGGTCCTCGCGCAGTTGCGCGTCTTCCTGTGGATCGGCGGCCCGGCGGCGGGTGCCCTTGATCGGTTCGGCGCGCATTCCGCCGTCGGCCGCTATCTTCAGGAACCGTTCGGGGGAAGTGCTGGCGACGGCGAGGCCCCCCAGCCGCAGGTAGCTGGCGAACGGGGCCGGGTTGCGGCGGCGCAGCGCCAGGTAGGTTGCCCAGGGATCCAGGGTGTCCTCGGGGATCCGGGCTTCCAGGGTGGTGGTGAGGCAGACTTCGTAGGTGTTTCCCTGCGCGATTTCGTGCTGGGCGGCGGCGATCTTCTCCCGGTACTCCGACCCGGTGTCCCGGCTGCGGAAAACAGGAGGTGCAGGACGGACGACGCCGGTGCTGCCGCCGGGCTGCGGTGCGTCCGGGGCCCGATCCGCTGCTGCTTCCACGGCAGCCCGCGCCTGCGCCAGCCAGTCATCGGCGTCCGGCGCGTCAAGGGCCAGGAGCCAGGCGGCGCCTTCGTTATGGTCCAGCACCACGGCGCGGCCGGCGAAGATCAGCGCGGCGTCCGGGGTGGGCGCGGAAAGGTCGCTGCCGCCGGTTTCGCGCTTGAGCTCGTAGCCCAGGCAGCCCAGCCAACCCAGGGTGAACCCGCCGGGGTATCCCTCGGGGGTCCGGACAGCCCGCCGGCCCCAGACGGTATTGAGCCAGCGGAAAAACGGGCCCGGAACCTTGGCTACGGAAGAGCCGGCGCTGACCAGGCTCACCCCTGCGCGGTGCGTCACAAACTGCCCGAACGTTCCGGCGTCGTCCGCCATGATGCTGAACCGGCTGCGTTCGGCGGCAGAAGTTTCCTGACCGGTCACCTGCTGCCCGGAGCCGGCCGGTGCGTCCCGGTGGTTGGAGGAGTCCAGCCAGACGGCGTTGGCGGAGCGGCCATACAGGGACTCGAACAGGGCCGGTGCGTCCGGTGCCAGGTCCAGGCGTTCGGCGTGCAGGCGGAGCCCGCGGCGGGCAGACAGTTCGGGGGCGAGGACCGGGGCCAGCGCAGGGAGGTACGGAAGCAGCCGCAACAGGTCAATGGGCGCGGAGCCGTCGGCGAGGTTGTTGACGCGCAGGTCCGCGTGGCCCGGCACATCGTCGCCGGCCAGCCATTCTTCTTCCTGGGCCGCCCACTGGTCCCAGAACGGGGTGTAGGTGTCGCCGTCGCGGTCCAGCGCCCGGGTCCGGCGGACGTCGTCCGGTGACTCGGCCCAGATCACGGCGCCCAGGAACGGGCGGGCAGGCTCGGACGCCGCGCCCACCCCCTCCACGATGACGATCTCGGCGGGCAGCGTGACCCGGGCGTCGCCGTCGTAATGTTTGGCCCAGTCCCAGCTGGTCCAGGTGGCGGCCTCGCCCCGGCTCAGCGGCGTGAGGACCGTGGAGACATACCGTTCGACGCCGGCCGCGAGCCCGTCCCAGCCCGGGTAGATGTCCTCGAGGTGGAACAGGGACACCTTGTGGTGGGCGCGGAGCAGGGCTGCGAGTTCGACTGCGAGGGTGGTTTTCCCTGCGCCGGAGCGCCCGTCGATGGCGATGATGACGGGGGCTGGGCTCATGGACTAGAGCGTACCGTTTTCAGCGTGCCTGCCGCTGCAGTTCAGTGTTCCGCAGGGCTTCAGCCTTGATGTGGTCCACGATCCCGGGAAGGGCGGAATGAATCTGGTGCCAGACGGCGTCGAAATCGGCGTGGCCGCCGTACCACGGGTCCTCGATGCCCTGGTCCAGCCGGTCGCGGCCGGCCCTGGAGGGATCGAAGCTGCGGAGCATCCGGATCTTGTTCAGGGCGTCCTGGTCCGGTGCCGCCTCGGTGAGCCAGGCGTAGTGGTCGATGTCCAGGGCCAGGATCAGGTCGCGCTCGCTGAACCACCGGCGGTCCCATTCCCGGGCGACGTGGTTTTCGGAGGCCACCTGTGCTGCCGCAAGCCGGCGGGCCGCCCGGGGATCGATGGGCCTGCCGGCCTCGTATCCGGTGGTGCCGGCGGAGTCCACCTCCACCAGCCCGTCCAGTCCTTCGCGTTCCAGCGCCGCCGCGAGCATGAGCTCGGCCATGGGGGACCGGCAGATGTTGCCGGTGCAGACGGTGATGACACGGTATGGGCTCGACGTTGAGTTCATGATGCTAAGCATGCGCGCTGGTTGCCTCTCTTGGCTAGCGCACCGTTCACAATGCATTACTGATTTGTAAAGATGCATTACGGGCTGTCATACAGGTAGGCCTTGCGTTGCCGTTGAACCTGGTACCCGGCCGTTAGTGGATCAGGGCCAACAGGATTCCAACGCCAACGAACAGCGCGCCGAACACCCTGCTCAGGACCAGCTGGCCCCGCTCGGTGCTGGTGAACCGCTGGAAGGACCGGGCCGCCGCGGCGAAGAAGAACCACATCACCAGGATGTCGATCACCACGATCGTGGCGGTGAGCACCGCGTATTGCGTGAACAGGGGCTGCTCCGGCCGGATGAACTGTGGAGTGAACGCCAAGAAGAACACGATTGCCTTCGGGTTCAGCAGGTTGACCCAGAATCCGCGCCTGAAGATGGACCACGTCGGCTCATTGCGCAGGGCGGCGGCCTCTTCCCGGGCGGCCGTGGGCTTGCTCAGGAACTGGCGGATGCCCAGGTAGACCAGGTAGGCGGCGCCGGCGTAACGGATCACGTTGAAGGCCACGGGCGAGCTTGCCACCAGCACTCCAACCCCCAGGGCCACAATCAGCACGTGCACCACCAGGGCCGCCTGCTGGCCCAGGATTCCCCAAATGGACCGGCGGAACCCTGCATTCAGCGAGTTGCTCATGGTGTTGATGGCCCCGGCACCGGGGGTGAAGCTGATGAGGGCGCCGGCACCGGCAAGTGCCAGCCACAAGGAAAATTGCACTCATCAATCCTAGGACGCCCAGCGCGCCCCGGCTCCAGCGCTAGGCGCGGGCGATGACCTCCCCGTTGGGGATCAGGAACCAGCCGTCGTCCGTGGAGCCCCAGCGGTGCCAGCCGGCGGAAATCCTGGCCAGGTCCGCCGGGTTGGCGAATCCGTATTCCAGTGCCTGCTCGGCGAAGGCTGAATGCAGCACCCGCTCACCCCAGACCCGGGCCTGCCAGCGGCGCTGCTGGGCCGTGGCGTACAACCAGTTGCTGCTGCTGGGGGCGACGTCGCTGAATCCCGCGGACTGGGCCCAGCTGACCAGCCGGCGCCCGGCGTCGGGCTCTGCCCCGTTGCGGCGGGCGATCCGCTGGTACAGGTCCATCCATTCATCCAGCTCCGGGATGGCCGGGTACCAGCTCATCCCGTGGAAGTCCGCATCACGGACCGCCACGATCCCGCCGGGCTTGGCCACGCGGCGCATCTCGCGCAGGGCCTCCACCGGGTCCGTCAGGTGCTGGAGCACCTGGTGGGCGTGGACGAGGTCGAACGTTTCATCAGCGAAGTCAAGGTCGTAGATGTTGCCGGCTACGAATTCGACGTTGGGCACGCCGCGTTCGACGGCGAGGGCCTGGGCCTGGGCGATGATGTCCGGCGCGCGGTCCAGGCCCGTGACGTGCCCGGGGTTGACCAGTGCCGCAAAGTCGCAGGTGATGCTGCCCGGCCCGCAGCCGACGTCGAGCAGCGCTGTTCCCGGCGTGAGGTGCGGGAGGACGAACGCCGCGGAATTTTCGGCGGTCCTGGCGGCATGGGCGCGGACCACCGATTCGTGGTGGCCGTGCGTGTAGACGTCTTCCCCTGGCTGCTGCTCGCTCATAACCAAACGCTACTCCCAACCGGGCCGCGGTTGCCGCTTCTGCGGGGCGCCAACACTACTCGTCGTCGGACGCCGTCCGGGCCGCGGCGGTGGCCTCGATCATCGCGGTCATGAAGCGGGTGACCGTTTCCAGTTCCGCCGGGGAGAACTCCGCCATGGCGCCGCCCATGTGCTGAGCCAGGGGTGCGAAGATGGCGCCCCCGTCCCGGAAGGCTTTCGGCGTCATCTTCAGCTGGACCTGGCGGCGGTCCGTGGCGTGCCGTTCGCGGACCACGTGCCCGGAGTTGTCCAGCCTGTCGATCAGTGCCGTGGTGGCGGGCGAACTCAGGTTCAGTTCCTTCCGCAGGACGCCGGGGGTCACAATTTCGCCCCTGGCGGTGTGGCGCATGATCACCGCCAAGGCATTCATGTCCGTCCGGTGCATGTCCTTGCGGTCTCCGGCCGCGTCCACGTACCGGTTCGCCTCGATGGTGAACTCCTGCAAGAGCCGAATCAGGGGGTTCGGCGGCCCGAATTCCGGTCCGGCTTGGGGAAAGGGCGGTGGACCGGGTGCAGTCTGTCCTGCCATGCCCGCCTCCCTTCCGCCGTTAATGATCGCGTTCCTGCCGGAGCGTTTCCGCCCGACCGTACTGACGGATATTACTGCAGCCGCCTGAGCCCCTGCCTTGCCAGTTCGGTCCGGGCACGAGGGCGGATCTTCCAAAAAAAGCTCGACTGGCACTTATCTCTATTATGGAGATAATCTATGCTGGAACAAATTCTACTCGCGGCACCCTTGGATGGAAGGCATCATGAAACGAACAAAAGTCGCCAAAGAGCGCGTCCCGTTCTGGCTGCGGTGGCTCATCCCCGTCGTCCTGGTCGTGACCTGGCTGGGACTCGCCGGGGTGGGCGGCCCTACGTTCGGCCGCCTGAGCGAGGTCTCCAGCAATGACCAGGCCTCCTTCCTGCCCGCCAGCGCCGAAGCGACCGAGGCGCAGGACTGGCAGGCAAAGTTCCGGGACTCGAACGAGGTCCCCGGCATCATCGTCATCGAAAACACCACCGCGTTCACCCCTGCGCAACTGGGGGAGCTGGCCTCGCTCAAGACCAGCCTCGAGGGCCTCAAGCTGGGCAGCACCGTGATCGGCCCGATCCCCTCCAAAGACGCCAAGGCCGTCCAGTTCGTGGTCCCCGTCGGGTCCGCCAAGGAAATCAAAGACGCCGTCAAGGAACTCCGCGCCACGGTCTCCGCAGCGGCGCCGGCAGGAACACAAACCTTCGTGACCGGACCGGCAGGGCTGGCCGCCGACCTCACTGCAGCGTTCGGCGGCATTGACGGCATCCTGCTGCTCGTGGCCCTGTCTGCCGTGTTCGTGATCCTGCTGATCGTCTACCGGTCCCTGCTGCTGCCCATCATGGTGCTGCTGACCTCAGTCTTTGCCCTCTGCGCGGCCATTCTCCTGGTCTTCGGCATGGCCAAGGCCGGCTGGATCCAGCTCAACGGCCAGAGCCAGGGCATCCTCTCCATCCTGGTGATCGGCGCGGCCACGGACTACGCCCTGCTCTTCGTGGCCCGCTTCCGGGAAGCCCTCACCCACACCACCAACCGGACCGCGGCAGTCCTGACCGCCTGGAAGGCTTCGTTCGAGCCCATCCTGGCCTCCGGCGCCACAGTGATCATCGCCCTGCTGTGCCTGCTCTTCTCGGACCTCAACTCGAACAAGGCACTGGGCCCGGTGGCTGCCGCAGGCATTCTGTGCGCCCTGTTCGCCGCACTGACCCTGCTGCCCGCACTGATGGCGCTCCTGGGCCGGGCCGCGTTCTGGCCCTTCCGGCCCAAGCTCCTGCCCGCGGACCAGCGCGAACCCGAGCTGGTCACCGGGCTGGAAGGCCAGAAGGGCCTGTGGCGGGCCACCGGATCCCTGGTGTCACGCCGGCCCAGGACCGTATGGGTGGCTTCCGTCCTCCTGCTCCTGGTGGCGGCCAGTGGCCTGCTGCAGCTCAAAGCCAATGGCGTGCCGCAAACGGACGTCATCCTCACAGCCTCCAATGCCGTCGACGGCCAGGACGCCCTGGCGCGCCACTTCAACGCCGGCAGCGGCAGCCCCGCCGTCGTGGTCGCGGACCAGGCCAAGGCTGCCGAAGTGCTGGACCGGGTCAAAGCGGACGGCGGCGTGGGTGAGGCCTACCTCCTGGCGCCAGGCAGCGTGCCCATCACCGGAGCGCCGGGAGCTCCCAGCACCCCGGATGTGAGGGAGGGAAAGGTCCTCATCAACGCCACCTTGAATTATGCTGCGGATTCCCTGCAGGCCGAGGAAACCATCAAGGCCCTCCGCAGCGAGGTCAAGGCCGTTGATCCCGGTGCGCTGGTGGGCGGCGTGACGGCCACGGCCCTGGATACCAACACCACCGCCCAGCGCGACCTCCTGGTCATCATTCCGGTGGTGCTCGTGGTGATCCTGTTCATCCTGATGCTGCTGTTGCGCTCCATCGTGGCCCCGGTCCTGCTGGTGCTCTCCGTGGTGCTGTCCTATGCCGCCGCGCTCGGTGTGTCCGCGTTCGTCTTCAACAACATCTTCGGGTTCCCCGGCGCGGATGCCACGGTTCCGCTGTTCGGCTTCGTGTTCCTGGTTGCCCTGGGCGTGGATTACAACATCTTCCTGATGAGCCGCGTGCGGGAGGAATCGCTCAAGCACGGCACCAGGCCCGGCATCCTGCGCGGCCTGGTGGTGACCGGCGGTGTGATCACCTCCGCCGGCGTGGTCCTGGCCGCCACCTTCGCGGCCCTGGGCGTCATTCCCATCATGTTCCTGGTGCAGCTGGCCTTCATCGTGGCCTTCGGCGTCCTGCTGGACACCGTGCTGGTGCGCTCGCTGCTGGTACCGGCGCTGGCTTACGATATCGGCTCCAAGATCTGGTGGCCCGGAAAACTGGCCCGCGCCCAGTCCGGGACCGGCACCCAATCCCGGGAGCCCGGCGTCGAACCCCGCACGGAGGTCCCCACCCGCTGACGGTCAGCCCTGCCGCCGCCACCAGTCCACGGTGGCGGCGGCAGCCGCGTCCAGCGGGGTGGGCCGGACGCCCAGGGTGGCTTCCGACCGGGCCGAATCCATCACGAACGGGTGTTCGAACTGGTAGCCCATCTCCGCCACCTCGCGCATGCCGGTGGAAAAGAGTGCGGCCGCCCGCAGGACCCAGCCAGGCAGGACGCGAACCTTGGGGGCCGGCACGCCCGCTGCCCGGGCAAAGGCGTGGACCAGCTCCCGTTGCGTCAAAGCCGGCCCGGTGGGGGCATGCCAGACGGCGTTCCAGGCAGCTGGGTTGGCGGCCGCGGCGATCATCGCGGCGGCGAGGTCCGGGACATAGGTAAAGGAGTGCGGCTGGCCCGCGCTGCCCACCACGCTGACGTTCCGGCCGGCAAGCACGGGAACCACGATGCGCTCGCCGCCATGCGCCATCCGGACCCGCGGACCAAAGAAATCGCCGGCCACTACGCTGACGGTGGATGCCGGCGAGGCCTCCCTGGCCTGCAGCATCCGGGTGCGCACACCACGCTTGCCGCCGGCTGCCAGGCGCGGGCTGTCCTCGGTCATCACACGGCCAGGTTCGCTGTAGGAGTACAGGCTCTCCGGAAAGACGACGACGGCGCCGGCCTCCTGCGCCGCGTTCAACACCGCCTGCTCGGCCGCAGGCAGTTCCGCCTCCCAGGCCGCGGCAGTGTAGGACGAGCCGTGGATGCAGTGGAAGACCGCATCCACGCCGGCGAAAACCCCCAGCAGCGTTTCCGTATCCTTGGCGTCTCCCTTGATCCGTTCGACCAGCGGATGCTCGGGCCCGCTGCCGGACCGGGTGAGCACGCGGACGCGGTGA
The DNA here is from genome assembly GCF_030209355.1 of Pseudarthrobacter sp. fls2-241-R2A-127. Taxonomy (GTDB): domain Bacteria; phylum Actinomycetota; class Actinomycetes; order Actinomycetales; family Micrococcaceae; genus Arthrobacter. The sequence continues at coordinate 120,852 of NZ_JARVSF010000012.1, read as the reverse complement.
CCGCCGGCCGCCAACTGTTCGGCAACCGTCCAGCCCACCGGCCCCGCACCGGTGACGACGTAATTCTTGACCATGGTTCCTCCTGGGAAAGTTCGTTGCGAGAGCGGTGCTCTCGGAATCAGCATGAACGGGTGTCGCGAGCTTGTCAAGAGCAGCGCTCTCTTTTGTTGCTGCCGCTCTCGGTTGTGGCATGCTGGAGCTTGTGACGGACACAGAGAAGAAGGACGCAACGAACCCGCCGGCGGCATCTGCCCCGGCCCTGACGCCCAGGCAGCGGGCACGGACGCAGACCGTGGCCGACATCATCCGGCTGGGACGGCGCCACCTGGCCCTGCACGGGGCCGCGGCACTGTCCCTCAGGGCGGTGGCCAGGGACCTGGGAGTGGTGTCCTCGGCGGTGTACCGCTACGTGGAAAGCCGGGATGAGCTGCTGACGCTGCTGCTGATTGATGCCTACAACGAGCTGGGGGACGAGGTGGACGCCGCCGTCGAAGCGGTTCCAGTCGATGACCATGCCGGCCGCTTCGCGGCCTTGGGCCGCGCGGTCCGAACCTGGGCGCTGCGGGAGCCTGCCAGCTATGCGCTCTTGTTCGGCAGTCCGGTCCCCGGCTACAACGCTCCCGCCGAGCGCACCACCGTCCCCGGTACCCGAGTGATCCTCGCCCTGGTCGGCATCCTGGAGTCTGCTTTCCAGGCCGGGGGGCTGGCCTCGGAGGACAAGGTGGGGGCCTGGATCCCGGCCGCGCTCCAGGCCGATCTGGAAGCCATTCGCGGGCAGTTTGGCCTCACAGTCTCCGAGGAACTCGTAGCCCGGGGAGTCCTGGTGTGGAGCGCACTGTTTGGCGCTGTCAGCTTCGAAGCCTTCAACCAATACGGGCCGGACACCTTCAGCGTTCCGGCGGAACTTTTCGACCACCACCTTGCCGTCCTGGCCGGCGTGGCGGGGCTGCAGCCGCGCCCGTCCCGCGATGACGGGTAGGCCTGGCCCTGTCGGCGGCCGGTGGGCCTCGGTAGACTGCCAGTGCGCCCGCACGGACGCGGAGCCTCGAAGGAGAGATGCACCATGACTGATAACCCTGGAGTTGAAGGCAAGGCACCCCGCAAGGGCAGCAGCGCCCCTGGCCTGGAGGGGGAAGGCGGACAGTATGTCGATGGGGACTACGGAACCGCGGGCACCATCAACGAGCCGGAACGGGAAGCGGACGGCGAATACGAGGACGGCAACTACGGCGACGCCGGAGCCACCGGAGGCGCGCGCACGGAGGAAGCGATCCGCGACGGATTGACCGACGGCCAGGTCCAGTCGACCACGGAAGAGCGCGGCCCGCTGCACGGGCGCCCGGACTCCGACCGGTAGATACCGAGGGGACGCTTACCGGACGGCGTCCGCCGGCTGGGCGTCGCCGGCCGGTTCGGCATCCTTGCTGCGGGCCCGGCTGATCGCCGCCACCGCGGCCAGGATCGTCACCAGGCCTCCGTATGCGTAGGTGGTGACCGGGAGGGACAGTACCGGGGCCAGCAGCCCGGCGAGCACTGCCGGAACACCGAAGGCCGTGTAGGCCACCACGAAGAGCGAGGCGAACGTGCCGGCGCGTTCGTGGTCCTCAATCAGGGGGCTGATGGACCGGATCACGCCCATGAATGCTGTGCCAAAGCCGGCACCGGCCACCACCACGGCAGCGAGGAACAGGCCGAACGAGTGCAGGCCGATTGCCAGCAGGGACAACGCCGTGCCAAGGGCCAGGGCCGTGGTGCCGAAAATGGTGATGGTGCGGGCGCCGAACCGGTGCAGGCAGGCAGCTGTGGCGGCCCCGGTGCCCGCCAGGATGGTGATCACCATGCCTTGCCAGAGGTGCTCCCGGATGCCGAATGTGGTGTGGACGATCGCGGCGCCCAGCGAGAGGTACAGTCCGCCCGTGGCCCAGCCGGCGAACACCGCCGGGGCGCCGGTGATGAATCCGCGGCGGGCGGCGGCCGGCAGGGCCAGGTGCGGCTTGAGCGAGGCCGCCGCCCCGGGGGTCCGCGGCGAGGTTTCGGGGGCGGCCCACACCAGCGCGGCGAACGCCACGTACAGGACGGTCAGCGATACGAACACCAAGGTGCGCGGCTCCGCCAGCAGATCCAGCAGCAGCCCGGATGCCAGGGCCCCCAGCGCCAGGCCGCCCAGCGGCGCAACGGTGTTCCAGGCGGCGCTGGAGCCCGGATCGTCCTCGGCTTCCAGGTCCGCAATGGCTGCTGAGAGTGTGGTCAGCAGGATGCCGCTGGCGATGCCCTGCAGGACGCGGGCCACCAGGAGCATGGCCAGTGAATCGGCCACCAGGAAGGCCGTGACGCTGCCTGCGAGCAGGATGAAGGCTGCGCTGATGACCGGCCTCCGTCCCAGGTGGTCCGAAATGGAGCCGAAGACGAGCAGGGCTGCCAGCAATGCCACGGCGTAGACCGCAAAGATCCCGGTGGTTGCCACGGGCAGCAGGTGCAGCTGCTCCTGAAGGGTGGGGTAGAAGGGCGACGGTGCGCTGGCTCCGGCCATCATTGCTGCCGTGGCCGCCGCGATCAGGACAAAGCCCAGCCGCCGGCGGGCCTCCCGGGGCCGGGCTGCGGGGGAGTGCGTCAAAACGTGCCGCCTTCTGCGTAGGGTGGGGGTTGGTTCGAAAATAATCGAAATCTCAGCTTACTGGCAGTGGCGTAGATGGTTCAACTAAAGTCGAACTGTGGCTACACCGGCGAACCTCACCCATCCCGACCGCGCGGACCTCAATTTGCCCAGTGTTCTTTTTGCCCTGAGCGATCCGGACCGCCTGGAGATCGCGCGCCAGCTGCGCGCCGGCCCCCTGGATATGGCCGAGTGCGCCCTGAGTAACCCGGATATGCCCAAGTCCACCAAGTCCCACCTGATGAAGGTGCTGCGGGAGGCCGGGGTGATCCGCAACGAGGCCAACGGCCGCAGCCGCCGCCTGACCCTGCGCACGGACGACCTGGAGGCGCGGTTCCCTGGGCTGCTCGCGGCAGTGCTGGACGCGCCCAGCCCGGACTGAAGCCCTCGCGCCCCGGTGCGGGCCGCCGTCGTGCGTCCCCATCTTGTACGCCGTGAGCAAAGTTGAGCGTAGTTCACTCAACTTGTGTTGACATCTGATGTCGCCTGAGTAAAGTTGAGTCCAGAACGCTCAATCATTGGGCGCCACCCAGTTTCCAAGGAAAGAAGGAAGCAACACATGTCACGTGCAGTAGGTATCGACCTCGGAACCACCAACTCCGTCGTCTCCGTTCTCGAAGGTGGCGAGCCCACCGTTATTGCCAACGCCGAGGGTGGCCGCACCACGCCGTCGGTCGTTGCGTTCTCCAAGTCCGGCGAAGTCCTGGTCGGCGAGATCGCCAAGCGCCAGGCCGTTAACAACATCGACCGCACCATCGCCTCCGTCAAGCGCCACATGGGCACCGACTGGACCATGGCCATCGATGACAAGAAGTACACCCCGCAGGAAATCTCCGCGCGTATCCTCATGAAGCTGAAGAACGACGCCGAGTCCTACCTGGGTGAAAAGGTCACCGACGCCGTCATCACCGTCCCGGCCTACTTCAACGACGCCGAGCGCCAGGCCACCAAGGAAGCCGGCGAAATCGCAGGCCTGAACGTCCTGCGCATCGTCAACGAGCCCACCGCCGCAGCCCTCGCCTACGGCCTGGACAAGGGCAAGGAAGACGAACTCATCCTGGTCTTCGACCTCGGCGGCGGTACGTTCGACGTCTCCCTGCTGGAAGTCGGCAAGGACGAAGACAACTTCTCCACCATCCAGGTCCGCGCCACCGCCGGCGACAACCGCCTCGGCGGCGACGACTGGGACCAGCGCGTCGTCGACTACCTGCTGAACCAGCTCAAGGTCAAGGGCATCGACCTGTCCAAGGACAAGATTGCCCTCCAGCGCCTCCGCGAGGCAGCCGAGCAGGCCAAGAAGGAACTCTCCTCCTCCTCCAGCACCAACGTCTCCCTCCAGTACCTCTCCGTCACCCCCGACGGCCCGGTCCACCTGGACGAGCAGCTGACCCGCGCCAAGTTCCAGGACCTCACCAAGGACCTGCTGGAGCGCACCAAGAAGCCGTTCCACGACGTCATCAAGGAAGCAGGCATCAAGCTTTCGGACATCAACCACATCGTGCTGGTCGGTGGTTCCACCCGTATGCCCGCCGTCTCCGAGCTCGTCAAGGAACTGGCCGGCGGCAAGGAACCCAACAAGGGTGTCAACCCGGATGAGGTCGTCGCCGTCGGTGCAGCCCTGCAGGCCGGCGTTCTGAAGGGTGAGCGCAAGGACGTCCTCCTGATCGACGTCACCCCGCTCTCCCTCGGCATCGAGACCAAGGGCGGCGTCATGACGCACCTGATCGAACGCAACACCGCCATCCCCACCAAGCGGTCCGAGACCTTCACCACGGCAGACGACAACCAGCCGTCCGTGGCCATCCAGGTCTTCCAGGGCGAACGCGAGTTCACCCGCGACAACAAGCCGCTGGGCACGTTCGAGCTGACCGGCATCGCCCCGGCTCCGCGCGGCGTTCCCCAGGTTGAGGTCACCTTCGACATCGACGCCAACGGCATCGTCCACGTCTCCGCGAAGGACAAGGGCACCGGCAAGGAACAGTCCATGACCATCACCGGTGGTTCCAGCCTCTCCAAGGAAGACATTGACCGCATGGTCAAGGACGCCGAGGAGCACGCAGCCGAGGACAAGGCCCGCCGCGAGGCGACCGACACCCGCAACACCGCCGAACAGCTCGCCTACTCCGTGGACAAGCTGATCGCCGACAACGCGGACAAGCTGCCCGAAGAGGTCAAGACCGAGGTCCAGGCCGACGTCGACGCCCTCAAGAAGGCGCTCGAAGGCACAGACGACGCCGCCGTCAAGACCGCGTTTGAGAAGCTCCAGGCTTCCCAGACCAAGCTCGGCGAAGCCATCTACTCGCAGGCCGGTTCGCCGGACGGTGCCGGAGCTCCCGGTGCCGAAGGTGCCGCCGGTGCCTCTGCGGGCAGCAAGGCCGATGAAGACATCGTCGACGCCGAGATCATCGACGAAGACGAAGCGAAGAAGTAGCCATGCCGCACCACGGTAACGAGGAAGAGCACAACTCATCCGCGAACCATGAGGCCAAGCAGGGCAACGGCGAACCGGTCATCCGGGACAACCGCAAGGTTGACCCGGTGACCGGGCAGGCCCGGCACCCCGAGGGCATTCACGCTGAAGGCGCGAACACTGCCCACGGGACCGGTTCCCCAGCGGATTCCGACGGCGACGCGCTGGCCCAGGCCGAGGAAATCCTCAACGGGGTGGACGTCCCCGCCGAGGACTCCGTAGCCCAGGGGGCGCCGGCAGCAGCCGGCAACGCCGAGGCCGCCGAACTGCGCAACGACCTGCTCCGCCTCCAGGCCGAGTACGTCAACTACCGCAAGCGGGTTGAACGCGACCGCGCCGTGGCAGGGGAGATGGCCGTCATCGGCGTCCTGAACTCCCTGCTCCCGGTCCTGGACGACGTCGACGCCGCCCGGCAGCACGGCGACCTCACCGACGGTCCCTTCGCCGCGATCGCCACCAAGTTGGAGAACGCGCTGAAGACCTACGGCCTGGTCCGGATCAACGAGACCGGCGTGGAGTTCGATCCCACGATCCACGAAGCCCTGATCCAGCAGCCCGGCGAAGACATCGAGGTTGACACCGTCAGCCAGGTCCTCCGCTCAGGCTACAAATCAGGAGAACGCGTCCTCCGCGCAGCCCAGGTCATCGTCGCGGTCCCTGCGTAGTCGGTCACCAGGCGCTACGCCGGATATGGGGCGGTGCCCGCTTCGCGGTGCCCTCCACACCGCCGCCCCATATCCGGCCTCCGCGCCAACGGTCATCTCGCCTAAGGTGAGGTAACCACGAAGCTCGCAGCGGTACAGGGGCCCCGGGAGTGGCATCGGGCCTGCCGGAGCGTGGTGGCTTGGTCCGTCAGGACCGAGCCACCACGCGTAGGGGCGGGGGCCCCTGTACCGCGGAGAGCTATTAGTTAAGAGACTTGAAAGGAAACGCCATTGGCTAGCCAGGATTGGGTGGACAAGGACTTTTACAAGATCCTTGGTGTTGCCAAGGACGCTTCCGAAGCCGATATCAAGAAGGCGTACCGGAAGCTTGCGCGGCAGCATCACCCTGATACCAATGCCGGGAACGCTGCTTCCGAGAAGAAGTTCAAGGACATCTCCGAGGCGTACTCGGTGCTGTCCGATCCCGACGAGCGGCAGCAGTATGACGCCATCCGTGCCATGGGCAGCGGAGCCCGTTTTGCTCCCGGCGGCGCCGGCGCCCCCAACGGCGGGTTCGAGGACATGTTCGGTGGCCTCTTCACCGGCAACACCGGGCGGCATTCCGGCGGGTTCAACCCGTCCGCCGGCGGCATTCCGCCCGAGTTCGCTGACCTCTTTGGCGGCTTCGGTGGTTCCCCAGGGTTCCAGCGCACCCCGCAGAAGGGCGCCGACCGTACTGCGTCCACCAGCATTTCGTTTGCAGGGTCCATCCGCGGCACCACCATCGGCCTGCGTGAACCCAGCGGTGAGGTGATCGATGTCCGCGTCCCCGCCGGCATCAAGGACGGCCAGAAGGTCCGCGTCCGCGGCAAGGGCCAGCCCGGTGCTGCCGGCAACGGTGACCTGGTGGTGTCCGTCGCGGTCCAGCAGCACGCTTTCTACACGCGCGACGGCGACAACCTCCGCATCCACGTCCCCGTCACCTTCCCCGAGGCCGCCCTGGGCGCGGACATCGAGGTTCCCACCATTGACGGTGAAACGGTGAAGGTCCGCGTCCCGGCCGGGACGCCGTCCGGCCGCACCCTGCGGGTGAAGGGCAAAGGCGTGAAGACGTCCAAGGCAACCGGTGACCTGCTGGTGACCATCGACGTCGCCATTCCCAAGAATCTCAACAAGGACGCCGAAGCTGCGGTCAAGGCGTTCGCCGAGGCGACGTCGTCGGCGGACGTCCGTGAGGGCCTGGCAGCCAAGGCCCGGCTCTAGGAGCGGAGGTGAGCCGTGGACATCAATGCTGACCAGCCGATCTTCGTGATCTCCGTGGCGGCCGAGCTTGCAGACATGCACCCGCAGACACTGCGGCAATACGACCGGCTCGGCATCGTCAAGCCCAGCCGTGCCCCCGGCAAGTCCCGGCGCTACTCGCAGCGCGACGTCAACATGCTGCGGGAAGTGCAGCGGCTGTCCCAGGAGGGCGTGTCGCTGGAGGGGATCAAGCGCATCCTGGAACTTGAAAACCAGGTGGCTGCCCTCCAGAGCCGGATCTCGGAACTGACCGAGGAACTGGGGCGCAGGCCCCGGGCAGTGGATTCGCGTATCTTTGCGGCCGGTGCCGCCGGCGACGTCGTGAGCCTCTCCCGCGGGCAGCGGCCCCGGCCACGCTCGCAGGCTGTCATGGTGTGGCGGCCGCGCGCCATCGGCAAGTAAGTACACCGGACGGGGCTCCAGCAAAAGTAGAGTACCCACTACTCGTGACCCGCAAGCCCCCCGAACCTTGAATGGAACCATCGCCGGATCAGCGGCGGTGGTTCCGCAAGTTCTGGGGGTTTTTCCGTGTTTGGTGTATTCAGCAAAGGTGTCACCCGCAAGGCCCGGCCATGAGCCCGGGTATGGAGTCCGTCGCCGCGTTCAGCGTCTCAATGCCTGGCCAGATCCTCCTGGCCCTGGGGCAGGCCATCGTGGTGGTCTGCGTCTGCTTCGACATGGTCCGCGAACTGTCCGTCCCAAGGTCGCACCGCCGCTATGTGGCCAGCACCGTGTTCCGGACCCTGGCCATTCCGTCCATCGTCGCCAATGCCTTGACTGTCTTCGTCGCCCTGGTGATGTCGTCCTGGGTGGACGTGGTGATGGGCATGTTCGTCCTGGTGGCCATCGTTTTCCGGTTCCACTACAACCAGGATGAGGACAATTGGTGGAAAGGCAAGGGCAAGAAGCTGGCCCGCTGGGCCCGCCGGCAGTTCGCCGGCCGGACGTCCACCGCCCCGGCCCTGGGGTAACGCCGCCAAAGCTCCGGGAGCCCCGCGCCGGCACCTGCGCGCCGGGCTCCCGTATCAAAAGTCAGCCGTTGATGACCTGCGGTACGCCGAGCGACTTGAGGCCTTCGACGCCGAATTCAACGCCATAGCCGGACTGCTTGGCTCCGCCGAATGGGATGCGGGGGTCCACGGCGCCGTGCCGGTTGATCCAGACGGTACCGGCCTGGATCCGGGCGGCCACGTTGCGGGCGGCGGCCAGGTCCTGGGACCAGACCGAGGCGCCGAGGCCGACGTCGAGCCCGTTCGCCATGTCCACTGCCTCATCCACGGTGCTGTAGCGGATGATGGGCAGGGCCGGGCCGAACTGTTCTTCCGCGACCAGCGGGTTGTCGTTGTCGATGTCCGCCACCAGGGTGGTGGGGTAGAAGTATCCGGGCTGGTCCGTGTCCGGGTTCCCGCCCAGCAGGACACGTGCGCCGGAAGCCTTCGCCGCCTCCACGAGGTTCGCGACGACGTCGTACTGCGCCTTGTTCTGCAAGGGGCCCAGTACGTTGTTCTCGTCCAGGCCGTTCCCCATCGGCATCGCCTTCGCAACCACTGCAAGTTCTTCGCAGACGGCATCGTAAATGTCGTCGTGGACGTAGAGCCGCTTGAGGGCGGCGCAGGTCTGGCCGGTGTTGATGAACGCGCCCCAGAAGATGTCCTGGGCGATGGCCTTGGGGTCGGCGTCGGGCAGCACGATGCCGGCGTCGTTGCCACCCAGTTCCAGGGTGAGCCGCTTGACGGTGTCCGCGGAGGACTTGATGATGGCGCGGCCGGTGGCGGTGGAGCCGGTGAACATGATCTTGCCGATCGCCGGGTGTTCGGCCAGCCGGGCGCCGACCTCGCGGCCGCCGGAGACCACCGTCAGGATTCCTTCGGGCAGTTCTTCGTTGATGACCTTGACCAGCGCCAGGACGGAGAGCGGCGTGTATTCGGAGGGCTTCACCACGATGGCATTGCCCATGCGCAGGGCAGGGGCCAGCTGCCAGACGGTGATCATCATGGGCCAGTTCCAGGGCCCGATGGCGCCGACGACGCCGATGGGGCGGTAATGCAGTTCGGCGCGGGTTTCGCCGTCGTCCACGATGGTTTCCGGCTCCAGCGGCGTGGTGGCGGCGGTCCTTAGCCACGCCACGCAGGCGCCCACCTCGAACCGGGCGTTGGGGCCGTTCAACGGTTTGCCCTGCTCCCGGGAGAGCAGCCGGGCCAGTTCCTCCGCGGAGCGTTCGACGGCGTCGGCTGCTTTGAGGAGCGCGGCGGACCGGGCGTGGTGGCCCAGCGCCGCCCAGGCCGGCTGGGCGGCGACGGCTGCGGCCACAGCATTCTCCAGGTAGTCGAGGTCGTGGATGGGGGCTTCGCCCACGGCTTCCCCGGTGGCCGGGTCAAGGATGGTCCGGCCGGTGCCGTCACCGGAGGCAATGGACGCGAGGAGCGCATCGTAGGTTTCCAAGGGGTACTCCACTTCGAGTAGTCAAGGGCGCCAGCCGGGCGGCGTAGCGGGTTACTTCCAGTGTGGGTCAGGGCCGGTCCGCGACTCTTGTCTTTGTGCGCAAGACCCTTGGCATGGAGGGAACGGGATGAAACTACGCAGGCTTATTGTGAACTTGTCAGATTAACTCTAGAATCGGTGTCAGGCCGGCGCCGCCTCGAAAAACGCCGGGCAACTCCTCCCCGGATCCAGGCAAACGACCCCTCCAACCACCCCAGCAGCGGATACCACGGCTCTTACCGCGCCACCGCCGCTCAGGTGTCCGGGTTGCGCGCCGTCGCCCCCCACAAGCAGGAGAACATCATGACTTTAGAGGCCGAGCGCACTGAAGCCCCCGCACCAGCAGCTGCCGCTACCTCCCGAGGGGGCAGCTACGTTACGTTGCCCGCCGGCTCGGAAGTGCCGCCGCATACGGAGGGCAGCTACGTCACCCTGCCCGTTGGTCAGGAAGCGTCACCGGAGCTGAGGGGCAGCTACGTCTCGCTGCCCGGAGCCCTTCCCGGAAACGGCAGCAGGGCCCAGGGCACTTACGTAACACTTCCCGCGGCAGGCGAGGGAAACTAACGCCAGCTGCGCCCCCGTTGACCTGCCTGGGGGGCACCTGCAACGGATCAGGGTGGCAGGTGCCCTTCCCGGCTGTCAGCCTGCGTGGGGGTCGGCGATGCCGATGTATTGGGTGGTGGTGTATTCGGTGATGCCTTCGGATCCGCCTTCGCGTCCGAGGCCTGATTGTTTGACGCCGCCGAAGGGTGCTGCGGCGTTGGAGATGATGCCGGCGTTGAACCCGACCATGCCGAATTCGATCTGCTCTGCGACGCGGAGGAGCCGGTTGAAATCCTTGCTGTAGAGGTAGGACGCGAGCCCGTATTCGGTGTTGTTGGCGAGTGCGATGGCGTCTTGTTCGGTGGTGAAGGTGGTGATGGGGGCGACGGGCCCGAAGATTTCCTGGCCCAGGATCGCGGCGTTGTTGGGGACGTTGGCCAGGACGGTGGGCTGGTAGAAGTACCCGGGCCCGTCCACAGGGGCGCCGCCGGTGACCGCGGTCGCTCCGGCGTCGATGGCGGCGGTGACCAGGGCGTGGACGTCGTCCCGGGCGCCGGCATCAATGAGCGGGCCGACCTTGGTGTCCGGGTCGGTGCCGTGGCCGGTGGTGAGGGATGCCATGGCTTTGGCGAATTTGGTGGTGAACTCGGCCGCGACGGTTTCGTGGACGAGGAAGCGGTTGGCTGCGGTGCAGGCTTCGCCCATGTTCCGCATCTTCGCGGCCATCGCGCCGTCGACGGCGGCGTCGAGGTCGGCGTCTTCGAAGACGATGAAGGGGGCGTTCCCGCCGAGCTCCATGGAGGTCCGCAGCACGTTCTGCGCGGCATCGGCCATCAGGCGTTTGCCGACCGGGGTGGAGCCGGTGAAGGAGACTTTCCGGAGCCGGGAGTCCTTGAGCAGCGGCCCGGAGATCCCGGACGCGGAGGAGGAGGCGACGACGTTCAGCACGCCCGCGGGCAGGCCCGCGTCGAGCATGGTCTGCGCGAAGTACTGGGCCGTCAATGGTGTGAGTTTGGCGGGTTTGAGGACCATGGTGCAGCCGGCGGCGATGGCGGGGGCTACTTTGCGGGTGGCCATGGCGAGGGGGAAGTTCCACGGGGTGATGAGCAGGCAGGGTCCGACGGGTTTGTGCTGGACCAGGATCTTGTTCTTACCCTCGGGGGTGGTGAGGTAGCGGCCATAGTCGCGGACGGTTTCCTCGGCGAACCAGCGCAGGAATTCCGCACCGTAGGTCACCTCGCCGCGGGCTTCGGCCAAGGGTTTGCCCATTTCCAGGGTCATCAGCAACGCGAAGTCCTCCGCCCGCTCCGTCACCAGGTCAAAGGCCCGGCGCAGGATCTCCGCCCGCACCCTGGGCGCGGTCCGCGCCCAGGAGGCCTGGGCGGCGTCGGCCGCGTCCAACGCGGCAACAGCGTCCGCGCTCGTAGCGGAGGCGAGGGTGGCGAGCACCTCCCCGGTGGCCGGATCATGCACATCGAACGTACCGCCGTCGGACGCGCCCACCCACTCACCATCGATCAACAAACCCGTCGGCACCGACGCCAGCAGGGAAGCCTCACGCTCAGCGGAAACGGCAGGGGGCAGCGCAGAAGTTACTGTCATGGGGAGTCCTTAAGGGTCAGTAGCTGGCGGGGGTGTCGCCCGCGGAAGGCTGAATGTACTTGGCGGCGAGGGCTTCGGAGCCGCGGGCCAGGAGGGCGACGTCCGCGCCCACCAGGATGAAACCGGCGCCGTGGTCGAGGTAGTGCCGGGCGGTGTCCGGGTTGAAGGCGTTGACGCCGGCGGGCTTCCCGGCTGCTTTGGCCGCGGCCAGGCAGTGTTCGACGGCGGCGCGCACCTCGGGGTGTTCCTGCTGTCCCAGTAGGCCCATCGAGGCGGCGAGGTCGGACGGCCCGACGAACACAGCGTCCACGCCGTCGACTTTGAGGATGTCCTCCACGGCCTCGACGGCGGCGGTGGATTCGATCTGGACGGTGACGCTGATGGTGTCGTTGGCGCGGGCCAGGTAGTCCGGGACCCGGTTCCAGCGTGCGGCGCGGGCCAGGGCGGACCCTACCCCGCGGACGCCCTGCGGCGGGTAGCGGGTGGCCGCCACGGCTGCTTCGGCTTCGGCCAGCGAGTTGACCATGGGGATCAGCAGGTTCTGCACGCCAAGGTCCAGGTACTGCTTGATCACCACGGTGTCGTTCACGGGGGGCCGGACCATGGCGTGGACGGGGTAGCCGTGGACTGCCTGGAGTTGGGCGAGGATGGATTCGAGCCCGTTGGGGCTGTGTTCGGCGTCAATCAGCAGCCAGTCCAAGCCGGAGCCGGCGCAGAGCTCGGCGATCAGCGGGCTGCCGGAGCACACCCACATCCCGGCGAGCGGACGGTCCGCCTGGGCCAAGGCGGAGCGGAAGGTGTCCTCTACTCGAAACGGCATGTCACGCTCCCCAGGGGGCCATAGTCGGCGTGGACGGTGTCGCCCTTGTAGACCCACATGGGGCGGGTGAAGGACCCGGCCAGGATGATGTCCCCGGCTTTGAGTGAATCGCCGTGCGCGGCGATCTTGTTGGCCAGCCAGTGGACGCCGTTGGCGGGGTGGTCCAGGACGCCGGCGGCCACGCCGGTTTCCTCCACGGTCTGGTTCTTGTAGAGGATGGCGGAGACCCAGCGGAGGTCCACGGCGTCCGGCTTCACCGGGTTGCCGCCGATGACCATGGCGCCCATGGCGGCGTTGTCCGAGATGGTGTCCACGATGGTCCGGCCCTCCATCTCGATCCTGGAGTCCAGGATTTCGAGGGCCGGAACCACGTAGTCGGTGGCCTTCAGGACATCGAAGATGGTCACCCCGGGGCCCTTGAGCCCGTCCTTGAGCACGAACGCGAGTTCCACCTCCACCCGCGGGTGCGTGTACTTGTCCCACTCCACGGAGCAGCCGGTCTCCAGCACCATGTCATCGAAGATCGCGCCGTAGTCCGGTTCGGTGATGCCGGTGGCGGCCTGCATGGCCTTGGACGTGAGGCCGATCTTGCGCCCCACCAGGGTCCGGCCGGCGTCCTCGTTGCGGCGCCGCCACAGCTGCTGCACCGCGTAGGAGTCCTCCACCGTCATCTCCGGGTAGCGGGCGGTCAGGCGGGGGACAGGGGTGCGGGTCCGGCCTGCTTCCACCAGCTCGTCCGCGATGGCCTCAATCGTCGTCGGCTCCAGCATGGTTAGACCTGGACTCCCAGCTTGAAACCGGTCCGGTCGCCTTCCGGGGCGCCGTCCTTGCGGGTGTAGGAGAAGCCGTCGGCGCCCACGGTCACGGCCATCTCGGACTTTTCTTCCCGGACGATGACCGGTTGGGGGTTGCCGTCCAGGTCCAGGACCAGGGAGGCCTCGGTGTACCAGGACGGGACCACGGGGTTGCCCCACCAGTCGCGGCGCTGGTTGTCGTGGACGTCCCAGGTGATGGTGGGGTTGTCAGGGTCCCCGGTGTAGTAGTCCTGGGTGTAGATCTCGATGCGGTGGCCGTCCGGGTCCAGGATGTAGAGGTAGAAGGCGTTGGACACGCCGTGCCGGCCGGGGCCGCGTTCGATCCGGTCGCTGATGCGCAGGGCGCCCATTTTGTCGCAAATCTGAATGATGTTGTGCTTCTCGTGGGTGGCGAACGCGACGTGGTGCATGCGGGGGCCGTTGCCGCCGGTCAGGGCGGTGTCGTGCACGGTCTGCTTGCGGTGCATCCACGCGGCGTAGGTGACGCCGTCGGAGTCCTTGATGTCCTCGGAGACGCGGAAGCCCAGGTCCTCCAGGTACTTGCGGCCCTTGGGGACGTCCGGGGTCACCTGGTTGAAGTGGTCAAGGCGGACCAGTTCGCCGGCGGAGTAGAGGTCGTAGCGCTGGGTGAGGCGCTCCACGTGCTCCACGTCGTAGAAGAACTCGTAGGGGAAGCCCAGCGGGTCCTCCACGCGGACGGAATCCCCGACGCCCTTGGTGAAGCCTTCCTTGCGGCGTTCCACCCGGCAGCCGAGTTCCTTGTAGTAGGCCTCGGCGGCGTCCACCTCGGCGGGGGACTTCACGCGGTAGGCGAAGGCGGCGACGGCGGCGACGGGCCCTTTGCGCAGCACCAGGTTGTGGTGGATGAACTCCTCCAGGGAGCGCAGGTAGATGTTGTTTTCGTCTTCTTCGGTGACATGCAGGCCGAGGACGTCCACGTAGAACTCACGGGATTTGGCAAGGTCCGTGACCACGATTTCCATGTAGGCGCAGCGGACGATGTCCGGAGCCGGGACGGTGGGGGTGGGAACGAAGTTGGTCATTAGAGTCTCTCTTCTTTGAAAGGGTTCTTGGGAGGTACGACGGCGGCCGGCTTGCTTAGGCGCCGAACTTGGGGGTGTGGACGGTGCCGAGCGTGATGTGCACGGCCTGCTGGTCGGTGTAGAAGTCGATCGAGCGGTACCCGCCCTCGTGGCCGAGGCCCGAGGCCTTGACGCCGCCGAACGGGGTACGCAGGTCGCGGACGTTGTGGCTGTTCAGCCACACCATCCCGGCCTCGACGTTCTGGGAGAAGTTGTGGGCCCGGGTGAGGTTCTGGGTCCAGATGTAGGCGGCCAGGCCGTACTTGGTGTTGTTGGCCAGGGCGAGGGCCTCGTCGTCGTTCTCGAACGGGGTGATGGCCACGACGGGTCCGAAGATTTCCTCCTGGAAGATCCGGGCGTCAGGGGCGACGTCGGCAAACACCGTGGGTGCGATGTAGTTGCCTTCGGGCAGGTGGTCGGGGCGCCCGCCGCCGGCCAGGAGGCGGCCTTCGGACTTGCCGATCTCCACGTAGGAGGCCACTTTCTCGTAGTGCTCGGGGTGGACCAGGGCACCAACCTGGGTCTTGGGATCGTGGGGATCGCCCACCACGATGTTCTTGGCCCGGGCGGCGTACTTTTCGCAGAATTCGTCGTAGATGGCGCGCTCAACGAGGATGCGGGAGCCGGCGGTGCAGCGTTCTCCGTTGAGGGAGAAGACGCCGAACAGGGCCGAATCGATGGCGGCGTCCAGGTCGGCGTCCGCGAAGACGACGCAGGGGGACTTGCCGCCGAGTTCCATGGACAGGCCCTTGAGGTTAGTGGCGGCGTTCCGGAAGATCGTCTGCCCGGTGGTGGTCTCGCCGGTGAAGGAGATCAGCGGGACTTCCGGGTGCTTGACGAGTGCGTCGCCGGCTTCCTCGCCCAGGCCGTTGACCAGGTTGAAGACGCCGTCCGGCAGGCCGGCTTCCTTGAAGATGGTAGCCCAGAGGGAGGCCGAGAGCGGGGTGAACTCGGCCGGCTTGAGGACCACGGTGTTGCCGGTGGCCAGCGCCGGAGCCAGCTTCCAGGACTCAAGCATGAACGGGGTGTTCCAGGGGGTGATGAGGCCGGCGACGCCGATGGGCTTGCGGTTCACGTAGTTGATCTGTGAGCCGGGGACCTTCATGGCGTCGTCGAACTGGGCCACGATCAGGTCCGCGAAGAAGCGGAAATTCTCGGCGGCGCGGAGGGCCTGGCCCTTGGCCTGGGTGATGGGCAGGCCGGTGTCGAAGGTTTCCAGTTCGGCGAGGCGTGCTTCCTGGGCTTCGACCGCGTCGGCGATCCTGTTCAGGACGCGGGCGCGTTCGCGGGGCTTCATCCTCGGCCAGGGGCCGTTGGTGAAGGCTTCGCGGGCGGCGGCGACGGCGAGGTCGATGTCCTCTTTCTGGCCGGCGGCGGCCGTGGCGTAGTTGCGGTTGGACACCGGATCCAGGACGTCGAAGGTCTTGCCGCCCACGGAGTCGACGAACTGGCCGTTGATGTAGTGCTGGATATGGGTGGGCAGGTCCTCGGGAACGTAGTGCTTCGAGGTTTCTACAGAGGTCGTCATCGTTGAAGTCCTAACTGGGTGTCAGTGGTTGGTCTGGGCCAGGTACGCGTCCAGGGTGGCGGAGCGGTGGAGCCTGGCGGCTTTTTCGATCTGTTCCGCGTCGGCTCCGGTTTCGATGAGCTTCAGCAGGTTTTCGTGTTCCTCGACCGAGTCGCGGGCGCGGCCCGGGACGAAGCGGAAGGTGGAGGACCGGATGGCCGCGAGCCGGTTCCAGCCGCGGTGCACCAGGTCCAGGATGTGCGGGTTGGGGCAGTGCTCGAACAAGACGGAATGGAAGTCCTGGTTGAGCCGGGTGAACCGTACGGGATCGAAGTGGTCCAGGCAGTCGCGCATCTCTTCGTTCACGGCGCGGGCCCGGGCCACATCCGCGGCGCCGATGAGCGGGGCGGACATCGCCGTCGCGGCACCTTCCACGATGCTGAGGGTCTGCATGGTGTACAGATACTCGGTGGGATCGATCCCGGCGACGGTGGCGCCGACGTTGCGTTCGAACGTCACCAGGCCCTCGGCCTCAAGCCGCCGGATGGCTTCACGGACCGGGACCACGCTGAAACCCAGGTCCTTGGCGATAGAGCCCAGCACCAGCCGGTAGCCGGGGGTGTAGGTGCCTTCCACGATCCGGGCCTTGACGGCCTGGTAGGCCTGTTCGGATTTGCTGCCGGCAACCATGGTGGCCTCAGTCATTGGTCTTGCCCGCCCATTCGTTCCCACTCTGCGTAGCGGCTCTGCCACTCCGCGTTCATGGGGTAGAGGCCGTCCACGCTGTTGCCCTGCTTGACCATCTCGAAGATGAAGGTCTCTTCCTTTTCCTGCTGGATGCAGTCCGCCACCAGTTCTTCGGCGATGGCCGGCGGGATCACCAGGATGCCATCGGAATCGGCCACGATGATGTCGCCGGGCTGCACGGTGGCTCCGCCGCAAGCGATGGTAATGTCCGTGTCCCAAGGGATGTGGCGGCGGCCCAGCACGGCGGGGTGCGGGTTGGCGAAGTACGTGGGCATCTCCAGGTCCGCCACTGCGGAATAGTCGCGGACACCGCCGTCGGTGATGATCGCTGCCGCGCCGCGCACCTGGGCGCGGAGGGCCAGGATGTCACCCACAGTGCCGGTGCCCTTTTCGCCCCGGGCCTCCATCACCAGGATCTCGCCCTCATTCACGGAGTCGATGGCACGCTTTTGGGCGTTGAAGCCGCCGCCGTGGGTCTTGAAAAGATCCTCGCGGTTGGGGACATAGCGCAGGGTCCGGGCCAGGCCCACCACCCGGCGGTCCGGGCGGGTGGCCTGCAGTCCGTCGATGCTGACGTTGTTAAGGCCGCGCTTGCGCATCTGGGAAGACAGCGTGGCGGTGGCGACGGACTCGAGCTTGGCCTTCAGCTCCGGGGTCAGGACAGGCCCGACGGCGGCAAGCCCCGCGGCTTCCCGGGAACCGTAGGCTTCCTCCCGCTGCAGGTCATCCACCTTGGGCCGGGCACCAAAGTCGGCGAACGCCGTCGTGCCTTCCTCCACCGTGGTGACCAGCCGCCCCGTGGTGAGGCCGCCGTCCACCGTCTCCACTTCCACTTCCAGGACGTCGCCCGGCGTCGCGACCGAGGCGCCGGCCGGGGTGCCCGTGAGGATAATGTCGCCCTCTTCAAGGGTGAGCAGCTGGGACAGGTCTGCGACGAGCCGCGCGAACGGGAAGAGCAGGTCTTCGGTGGTGTCGTCCTGGACCAGCTCACCGTTGTGCCAGGTACGGATGCGCAGTTTGGAAGGGTCGACGGCGTCTGCCGGGATCAGTGCCGGGCCCACCGGGGTGAACCCGTCGCCGCCCTTGGACCGGAGGTTGGAGCCCTTGTCCGCCCAGCGCAGGTCGTAGACGCCGAGGTCGTTGCTGGCGGTAATGGCGGCAACGTGGCTCCACGCGTCCTCGATGCTCACGCGGCGGGCGGCCTTGCCGATCACCAAGGCGATCTCGCCCTCGTACCCGAGCAGCTCGCAGCCGGCCGGGCGCTCCACGGGGCTTCCGCCCAGTGCCAGGGAGCTGGAAGGCTTGAGGAAGTAGGACGGCTGGGCCGGGGTGCGGCCGCGTTGCGCCGCGCGGCTGGGGTAGTTGATGTGCACCGCGATCACCTTGCGTGCTGCTGCCAGGGTGTCGCCGTTGACCTGCTCCAAAACCTTCTCCTCATCAGGTACGAAATCGTATACGATCACTATCACCCATCCCCGCAAGATCGTCAACCCCTTGATTTGCGCGGATCTTGAGGGCCGGAGAAGCGGTACTTGTCGCCCGGATCACATCGGGCGTACAGTGGAAGCCAGATTTATAGTTTCGATTATCGAATCGTGTGTTCTTATATAGAACGAAAACTCAGTCGATAATCATCCACAACGAAGTGAGGAAAGCCCGTGCAGTTCCACCATCACGGATACGTATCCGGTGACCCCCGTGTCCAGCCGGCAGTCGGCGTCGGCCTTAACCGCCCCGAGGAACTTCCGGACGAAGTAGACGTGCTCATCGTGGGCACCGGCCCGGCGGGTATGCTCGCCGCCGCGCAGTTGTCCATGTTCCCCAGCGTCACCACCCGCATCATCGAGCGGCGCCCCGGCAGGCTGGCCATCGGCCAGGCGGACGGCATTCAGGCCCGCAGCGTGGAGACGTTCCAGGCCTTCGGTTTCGCGGAAAGGATCATCGCCGAGGCGTACCGCATCACCGAAATGGCCTTCTGGAAGCCGGATCCCGCCAACCACGCGAACATCATCCGGACTGCCCGCGCCGTCGACGACGAAATGGGTATTAGCGAATTCCCGCACCTGATTGTCAACCAGGCCCGCGTCCTGGACTATTTCGCGGAATTTGCCGCCAACTCGCCCACGCGCCTTAAGCCCGACTACGGCTACGACTTCGAAGGCCTCACAGTTGCCGGCGAGGGCGATTACCCTGTCACCGTGACCCTCCGCCATACGGCCGGACCCAACGAAGGCCAGGAGCGGATTGTCCGGGCCAAGTACGTGGTGGGGGCCGACGGCGCCCGCAGCAAAGTGCGCCAGGCGATCGGCTGTACGCTGGCCGGCGACCAGGCCAACCACGCCTGGGGAGTGATGGACACCCTCGCCGTCACCGACTTCCCGGACATCCGCACTAAGTGCGCCATCCAGGCCGAAAAGGGCAGCATCCTGCTCATTCCCCGCGAAGGCGGCCACCTGTTCCGCATGTACGTGGACCTGGGCGAGGTCGACCCCAACAGCCACCACTCGGTCCGCGACACCTCCATTGAGGAGATCATCGCCAAGGCCAACGAGATCCTCCATCCCTACACCCTGGACGTGCGGAACATTGCCTGGCACAGCGTGTACGAGGTGGGACACCGGTTGACGGACAGGTTCGACGACGTCCTGCCGGAGGAGCGCGGCACCCGGACCCCGCGGGTCTTCATTACCGGCGATGCTTGCCACACCCACAGCGCCAAGGCAGGCCAGGGCATGAACGTCTCCATGCAGGACGGCTTCAACATCGCCTGGAAGCTGGGGCACGTGCTCGAAGGCCGCAGCCCGGAGAGCCTGCTGACCACCTACTCGGAGGAGCGGCAGGTGGTGGCCAAGAACCTGATCGACTTCGACAAGGAATGGTCAACCATGATGGCCAAGAAGCCGGAGGAGTTCGAGCACCCTTCCGACCTTGAAGATTTCTACGTGCAGACCGCCGAGTTCCCGGCCGGGTTCATGACCCAGTACACGCCGTCCCTGATCGTTGGCAGCACGGACCACCAGGACCTGGCCACCGGCTTCCCCGTGGGGAAGCGCTTCAAGTCGGCACCCGTGGTGCGGGTGGGGGACACCAACCCCATCCACCTGGGGCACCATGCCACCGCTGACGGCCGCTGGCGGATCTACGTCTTCGCCGATGCCGCGCTGCCCGGCACCAGCTCCGCCACGGACATGCTCGCGGAGTGGTTCGCCAACTCCCCGGAGTCCCCGCTGGCCGCCACCCCTGCCGGCGCCGACCCGGATGCGTGGTTCGACCTGAAGGTCATCTACCAGCAGCCGCACACCGCCGTCGACATCAATGCCGTGCCTGCTGTCTTCAAGCCGCTGGTGGGCCCCTTCAAGCTGACCGACTACGAAAAGGTGTACGCCACGGATCCTACGGCGGACATTTTCGACCTCCGCGGCCTGGACCGCAACGGCGCCGTGGTGGTGGTCCGCCCGGACCAGTACGTGGCCAATGTCCTGCCGCTGACCGCAACCGCGGAGCTGGGCGCGTTCTTCACGCCGCTGTTGCAGGCCGCCCCCGCGGCACCCCCTCAGGCGGTGGCTGCCGCCGCCCGGTAGTCCGCCGCGGGGTACACGCCGAGGATCCGCACCTCGGTGGTGAAGAAGTCCAGTTCCTCGAGGGCCAGCTTCAGCGGCAGGTCCTCGGGGTGGGCTTCAACATCCGCCATGAACATGGTGGCCGCGAACTCGTCGCCCACCATGTAGCTTTCCAGCCGGGTCATGTTCACACCGTTGGTGGCAAAGCCGCCCAGCGCCTTGTAGAGGGCCGAGGGGACGTTGCGGACGCGGAACACAAAGCTGGTGACTGCCGGTCCGGGGAGTTCCTCCCGGGCCGGCAGCGCCGTTTCCCGGGCCAGGACCACGAACCGGGTGGTGTTGGAGGGGTCGTCCTCGACCCGGGAGGCCAGCACGTCCAAGCCGTAGATCTGCGCCGCCAGCGGGGGAGCGAGGGAGAGCTTGCGGGGATCGTTCCACTCGGCCACTTCCCGTGCGGACCCGGCGGTGTCGCCGGCGATGACGGGCTTGAGTCCGTGCTCGCGGATCAGCTTCCGGCACTGGCCCAGCGCGTGGATGTGGCTGTGGACCTCCGTGGCGCCGTCAATGGTGCTCCCCGGAATGCCCAGCAGGTCGAAATGGATGGGCAGGAAGAATTCGCCCACGATCTGCAGGTTGGACTGCGGCAGCAGGATGTGGATGTCCGCCACCCGGCCCGCGATGGAGTTCTCGATGGGGATCATCGCCAGTTCCGCCTCGCCGCTGGCCACCAGCTCGAAGGCATCCTCGAAGCTGGCGCACGGGACGCTTTCCATGTCCGGGAACATCTGCTGACACGCGATATTGGAGTTGGCGCCGGGCTCACCCTGGTACGCAATCTTGGAGGCCATGATCCGTATGGTTTCATGCCCCGGCGCCAGCTCCAATTACTGCGGCGTAACGCGCAGCCAGAGATACTGCCGGGGGAGGAGGGTGACGCCGTCGTCCAGTTGCAGGGCTGCTTCGGAGAGAAGGTCGACGGCGGCAGGGGAGTACCCGCCGAACGTCTCCGCGGGCACGGTCTGGGGTGAGTCGCTGAAATTGGCGAGCGCGAGGATAGTGCTGCCGCCTTCCGCGTCCCCCGGCCGCTGGTACCCGAGCACGGAGCGGTTGTGGGTGCCGAAGTCGATCAACGTGGTCCCGGCAAATTCGGGGGTGTTGGCCCGCACCTCGATCATCCGCTTCAGGCCCGCATGCACCGCGCCCTCCGGGGTAGCAGGGTCCAGGCGGCGCGCGTACTGGTCCTTCGGGAAATGGGGCCGGTGCACCCAGCGGCTGTCCTCCCCGTGGCCCGGTTCGGAGGCGTAGCCGTAGTCGTTGAGCTGGCCCACCTCGTCGCCAAGGTACAGCAGCGGGACGCCGCCGGTGCTGAACGGCACCGAGTGGGCCAGGAGGATCCGTTCCACCGCCTCGGCCGGGTCAACCTCCATGCCGCACAGCGACGCCGTCGTGCCTGAAATCCGGCAGTCACCGGTCTTGGGGTTGTCCTGGAACGGGACCCCGCGGGCGAAGCTGCCGGGGAAACGGTTGACGTAGAAGGAGTTCAGGAAGCGGCGGTGGTCGAAGCCGTTGATGCCCAGTTCGGCGGCGTCCTCGTCCGCGAAGGTCCAGCCGATATCGTCATGGCTGCGGACGTAGTTCACCCAGGCTGTGCCGTCCGGGATGTTGTGGCGCCGGTGCAGTGCCTGGGCCAGGAGCGAGGCATCCCGGGTGGCCAGGGATTCCCAGATGAGTGCCATCTGCAGCGGGTTGTAGGAAAGCTGGCATTCCTTGGGGTCGATGTAAAGCGCCACCTCGTCCGGGTGCACGATGGCCTCGGACTTGAACAGCAGGGCCGGCGCTGCCAGCCGGCACACGGCGTTGAAAGCCCGCAGCAGCGTGTGCGCCTGGGGCAGGTTCTCGCACGGGGTGCCCAACTGCTTCCAGATGAACGCCACCGCATCCATGCGCAGGATGTCCACGCCCTGGTTGGCCAGGAACAGCATCTCGCCGGCCATGGCCCGGAACACCTCAGGATTGGAGTAGTTCAGGTCCCACTGGTAGGTGTGGAAGGTGGCCCAGACCCAGCGGCCGTCCTCCATCGGGATAAAGGAACCCGCGTGGTTCTCGGGGAAGATCTCGCGCACGTTCGCCTCGAACGCGTCCGGCATGGTGCGGTCAGGGAAGATCCAGTAGTAGTCGCTGTATTCCGGATCCCCCGCGGCTGCCTTGCGCGCCCACTCGTGCTCGTCGGAGGTGTGGTTGAAGATGAAGTCCACCACCAGGCTGATGCCGTTGTCCCTCAGTTCGGCTGCCAGGGAGCGCAGCTGCTCCATAGTGCCCAGCCTCGGGTTGACTTCCCGGTAGCTGGACACCGCGTACCCGCCGTCCGATTGCGGCTCCGGTGCCAGGAACAACGGCATGAGGTGCAGGTAGGTCAGGCCCAGTTCCTTAAAGTACGGGATGCGGGTCCGGACTCCTTCGAGGCGTTCGGCGTAGCGGTCCACGTAGCAGACGCCGCCGAGCATCCGGTTGGACTGGAACCAGTCCGGGTCCGCCTCCCGTTCGGAGTCCAGGGCCTTCAGTTCCGGGGAGCGCTCCTGCCAGGACCGGGCGCATTGCAGGACCAGCTCCGTCAGCTGGTCCAGCCAGTCATTCCTGTCGCCGTACAAGGAGTGGAACAGGCTGCGGAGGGTGGGAAAATGCCCCGCCATCCTCCGGTCGAAGTCCGGATCCGTTGCGAGGCCGAGGCCATGTTCCCGTGCCAAGGCGGACAGCACATACTGGCGCGCTTCCTCGTCCTCGTTGACGTACTTCTGCATGTGACCGGCCCTTCCGCAATCCCGTTCGCCGTCCCGGCGCATCTTTACGGAAGTATTCCACGTCACATCGAGGAGTGTCGGTGTGGCGTTGGCGGCGGACTTACAGCACGTTGCGGATGGCCTGCTCGAAACTCGTGACGTGCTCCAGCGCGAGCTTGCCCGCCCGCTCGGAATCGCCGTCGGCCACTGCCTCCAGCAGTTCCACGTGCTCGGCAATATGGGACGCGACGGACGGAACCTTTTCCAGCACCATGCACCAGATGCGCGTGGCCAGGTTGTCGTAGCGGATCAGGACGTCCTCGAGGTGCGCGTTGGCGGCGGCCCGGTAGATCAGCCGGTGGACCTTGATGTCGTACCGCATGAGGTCGTAGGGGTCGTCGTCGTCGCCCATGGTGGAAATCGCGGCCGCGGTCTCACGGATTTCCGCCCGCAGCGCCGCCGTTGCCAGCTTGGCGGCGCGGCGTGCGGCCAGGGGTTCGAGGGATTCGCGCAGCTCCGAAACATCAGCCAGTTCGGTGATGTCGACGACGGTGGCGAACGTTCCGCGGCGGGGATAGGACACCACCAGGTGGTCGCTTTCCAGGCGCTTGAGTGCTTCCCGGACCGGCGTCCGGCCGATCCCGAGTTCGGCGGCCAGCTTGCCGTCGTTGATTGCCTCGCCCGGCCGGATGTCCAGCATGATAAGCCGGTCGCGGAGGTGCCGGTAGGCCTGTTCGGAGAGTGAGAGGTCCTCGTCGCCGGCCAGGTGGTTCCCTAATATGACGCTCATTTCGAGCCTTCCCAGGAGTGCTATTGACGTCCAAGTGATCTGGAACATACTATTACGACAGTTCTAATATATCAGTTACAGATCAGTTATGGATCAGTGACGCCGAAGGGTTTAGAAGGAGAACAATGCAGGACGTACTGAACGCCTCGCTCGCCACGGTTGACGCCGACGTCGCCGCCGCTGTGGCACTGGAACTGCACCGCCAGCAGTCCACCCTGGAAATGATCGCGTCGGAGAACTTCGCGCCGGCGTCCGTGATGGAAGCCCAGGGCTCGGTGCTCACCAACAAGTACGCCGAGGGCTACCCGGGCAAGCGCTACTACGGCGGCTGCGAGCACGTGGACGTCATCGAGCAGCTGGCCATCGACCGCGTGAAGGCACTCTTCGGCGCCGAGTTCGCCAACGTCCAGCCGCACTCCGGCGCGCAGGCCAACGCCGCCGCCATGTTCGCCCTGCTGAACCCGGGCGACACCATCCTGGGGCTCTCCCTGGCGCACGGCGGACACCTCACGCACGGCATGAAGATCAACTTCTCCGGCAAGCTCTACAACGTGGTTCCGTACCACGTCCGTGAATCCGACCTCCGCATCGATATGGCCGAGGTGGAAGCACTGGCCCTGGAACACAAGCCCAAGCTGATCGTGGCCGGCTGGTCCGCCTACTCCCGCCAGCTGGACTTCGCTGAGTTCCGCCGCATCGCCGACCTCGTGGGTGCCTACCTCATGGTGGACATGGCGCACTTCGCCGGACTCGTCGCCGCCGGCCTGCACCCCAACCCCGTCCCCTACGCGGACGTGGTCACCACCACCACGCACAAGACCCTGGGCGGTCCCCGCGGCGGCGTCATCCTGGCCAAGGAGGAGTACGCCAAGAAGATCAACAGCGCAGTCTTCCCCGGGCAGCAGGGCGGCCCGCTGGAGCACGTGGTGGCCGCCAAGGCCGTGGCGTTCAAGCTCGCTGCCGCCCCCGAATTCAAGGAACGCCAGGAGCGGGTGCTGCAGGGCGCCAAGCTGCTGGCCGAGCGCCTCCTCAAGGAAGACGTCGCAGCCGCGGGCATCTCCGTGGTCAACGGCGGCACCGACGTCCACCTGGTCCTGGTTGACCTCCGCAACTCCGAACTCGACGGCCAGCAGGGGGAGGACGCGCTCCACCAGATCGGCATCACGGTCAACCGCAACGCCGTCCCCTTCGACCCCCGTCCGCCGATGGTCTCCTCCGGCCTCCGGATCGGCACCCCCGCCCTGGCCGCCCGCGGTTTTGGGGCTGCCGAGTTCACCGAGGTCGCGGACATCATCGCGACTGCCCTGATTGCGGCTGCCGCTTCCGGCACAAACAGCACGGGCACCCTCCCCGGGGACACCGCCGTCGAACTCCGGGACCGCGTGACGGCCCTGGCCGGCAAGTTCCCCCTCTACCCGCACCTCTCCGCCGACGCCAACCTGGCCGGCATCGAGTCAGACCTGATTGGAGCCGCCCAGTGAGCACCCAGCACCTTCCGGAGCACCCGGACTTCCTCTGGCGGAACCCGGAACCCAAGTCCTCCTACGACGCCGTGATCGTTGGCGGCGGCGGGCACGGCCTGGCCACCGCCTACTTCCTTGCCAAGAACCACGGGATGACCAACATCGCCGTCCTGGAAAAGGGCTGGCTGGCCGGTGGCAACATGGCCCGGAACACCACCATCATCCGCTCCAACTACCTCTGGGACGAGAGCGCGGCCATCTACGAGCACGCGCTCAAGCTCTGGGAAATCTTGCCCGAGGAACTCGAGTACGACTTCCTGTTCAGCCAGCGTGGCGTGATGAACCTGGCCCACACCCTGGGCGACGTCCGCGAAAGCATCCGCCGCGTGGGCGCCAACAAGCTCAACGGTGTGGACGCCGAATGGCTGGACCCGCAGCAGGTCAAGGAACTCTGCCCCATCCTGAACATCCGGGACAACATCCGCTACCCCGTCATGGGCGCCACCTACCAGCCCCGCGCCGGCATCGCCAAGCACGACCACGTGGCCTGGGCCTTCGCCCGCAAGTGCGACGAAATGGGCGTGGACATCATCCAGAACTGCGAAGTCACCGGCTTCCTCAAGGACGGCGACCGCGTGGTGGGCGTCAAGACCAACCGCGGCACCATCAACACCGAAAAGGTGGGCCTCTGCGCCGCCGGCCACAGCTCGGTCCTGGCAGAGATGGCGGGCTTCCAGCTCCCCATCCAGTCCCACCCGCTGCAGGCGCTCGTTTCAGAACTGCACGAGCCCGTCCACCCCACCGTGGTCATGTCCAACCACGTCCACGTCTACGTTTCGCAGGCGCACAAGGGCGAACTGGTCATGGGCGCCGGCGTGGACTCCTACAACGGCTACGGCCAGCGCGGCTCCTTCCACGTGATCGAACAGCAGATGGCGGCCGCCGTCGAGCTCTTCCCCATCTTTGCCCGCGCCCACGTGCTCCGGACCTGGGGCGGGATCGTGGACACCACCCTGGACGCCTCGCCGATCGTGGGCACCACCCCGGTGGAGAACATGTTCGTGAACTGCGGCTGGGGAACCGGCGGATTCAAGGGCACGCCCGCAGCGGGCATGACCTTCGCGCACACCATCGCCACCGGCGCTCCGCACAAGCTGAACGCGCCGTTCTCGCTGGAACGCTTCGAAACCGGTGCCCTCATCGACGAACACGGCGCCGCCGCCGTGGCCCACTAGCCGCCGCCACCAGAAAAGGACTAACGCACATGCTGCTGATCCCATGCCCCAACTGCGGCCCGCGGGACGAAACCGAATTCCACTACGGCGGACAGGCCCACGTGCCCTACCCGGAGAACCCGAATGAACTGACCGACACCGAGTGGTCCCGCTACCTCTTCTACCGGGAGAACCCCAAAGGCATCTTCGCCGAACGCTGGGTCCACAGCACCGGCTGCCGCCAGTGGTTCAACATGCTCCGCGACACCGTCAGCTACGACATCAAGTCTGTCTACCCGATGGGGTCGAAGCGTCCAGACCGCTCCCCGGACGGCGCACCCGAATCCGGGACCGCCAGCACCGGCCCTGACAGCACCACCACCGGAAGCGCCGCCCCCAGCACCTCCAGCACGAGCTTCCCCAGCACCACCGCCCCGGAAGGAGCGACCAAGTGACTTCCCAGAACGCCCGCCTGGCTACCGGCGGCCGCATCGACCGCACCATCTCCTGGCGCTTCACAGTGGACGGCGAGGAGTTCACCGGCCACTCCGGTGACACCCTTGCCTCCGCGCTGCTGGCCAACGGCCGCATCGCCGCCGGCAACTCCCTCTACGAGGACCGCCCCCGCGGCATCATGTCCGCCGGCGTGGAAGAGTCCAACGCCCTGGTCCGCATCGAGGCCCGCTTCCCCGGCCATGTTGCCGAATCCATGCTCCCCGCCACCACCGTCTCCCTGGTGGACGGACTCCAGGCCACCATGCTCAACGGCCTGGGCAAGCTGGACCCGGAGGACGACCGCGCCGAATACGACAAGAAATACGTCCACACCGACGTCCTGGTGATCGGCGGCGGCCCCGCCGGCCTCGCCGCAGCCCGCGAAGCTGTCCGCACCGGAGCCCGGGTCATGCTGCTCGATGACCAGCCCGAACTCGGCGGTTCGCTGCTCTCCGGTTCCACGGCTCCCGGCGTTGCCGAGACCATCGAAGGAAAACCCGCCCTGGAATGGGTGGCCGACGTCGAAGCCGAGCTAGTATCCGGCGCCGAGTCCAC
This sequence comes from Pseudarthrobacter sp. fls2-241-R2A-127, assembly GCF_030209355.1. Taxonomy (GTDB): domain Bacteria; phylum Actinomycetota; class Actinomycetes; order Actinomycetales; family Micrococcaceae; genus Arthrobacter. The sequence continues at coordinate 93,332 of NZ_JARVSF010000012.1, read as the reverse complement.
GGTCCTGAACCGCACCACCGCATTCGGCGCCTACGACGCCAACTACGTCATCGCCGTCCAGAACCGCACCGACCACCTCACCAGCCCCGCAGCCGCAGGGGTGTCCCGCCAGCGGATTTGGCACATCCGTGCCAGCCAGGTGGTGGTCGCCCCGGGCGCCCACGAACGGCCCCTGGTGTTCGAAAACAACGACCGTCCCGGCATCATGCTCGCCTCCGCCGTGCGCAGCTACCTGAACCGCTACGGCGTGGCCGCCGGCAAGCGCGTGGTCATCAGCACCACCAATGACAGCGCCTACGCCGTCGCAGCCGACCTCGCCGCCGCAGGCGTCAAGGTCGCCGCCGTGGTGGACGCCCGTCCGGCGCTCACCGCAGTGGCGACTGCCGCCGTCGAATCCGGGATCCGGGTGCTGATCGGCAGCGCGGTGGCCAACACCTCCGCCGGCGCCGACGGCCGGCTGGACGGCGTGACCGTCCGCAGCATCAACGACGACGGCGAGCTCACCTCCGGCGTCGAACAGATCGCAGCAGACCTGCTGGCTGTGTCCGGCGGCTGGAGCCCGCTGGTCCACCTGCACTCACAGCGCCAGGGCAAGCTGCGCTGGGACGACGAGCTGGCGGCCTTCGTGCCCAGCACCGAGGTCCCCGACCAGCAGACCATTGGCGCCGGCCGCGGCTCCTTCGCCACCGAAGACTGCATCGCGGAGGGCATCTCCGCCGGCGCCAGGGCGGCCATCGCCGCCGGCTTCGAATCCGCCGTCGAACCGTCAGTGTTCGGCGACCCGAAGGCCTCCGCCCCCACCCGCCAGCTGTGGCTGGTGCCGGGCGAGAGCGGCACCCCGGATGACTGGCACCACCACTTCGTGGACTTCCAGCGCGACCAGTCCGTGGCGGACGTCCTCCGCTCCACCGGAGCCGGCATGCGCTCGGTGGAACACATCAAGCGGTACACCTCCATCAGCACCGCCAACGACCAGGGCAAGACCTCGGGCGTCAACGCCATCGGCGTCATCGCCGCGGCCCTGCGCACCGCCGGGGAAGCCTCCCGCGGCATCGGCGACATCGGCACCACCACCTACCGCGCCCCCTTCACCCCGGTGGCCTTCGCCGCGCTGGCCGGACGCCAGCGCGGGGAACTGTTCGACCCCGCCCGTGTCACTTCCATCCACCCCTGGCACGTGGCCAAGGGCGCACTGTTTGAGGACGTCGGACAGTGGAAGCGGCCCTGGTACTACCCGCAGGCCGGGGAAGACATGGACGCTGCCGTGCTGCGCGAATGCGCCGCCGTCCGCGAATCCGTTGGCTTCATGGACGCCACCACCCTGGGCAAGATCGAAATCCGCGGCAAGGACGCGGGGGAGTTCCTGAACCGGATGTACACCAACGCGTTCAAGAAGCTCGCCCCGGGTTCGGCTCGCTACGGCGTTATGTGCACCCCTGACGGCATGATCTTCGACGACGGCGTGACCCTCCGCGTGGACGAAGAGACCTTCTTCATGACCACCACCACCGGCGGTGCGGCGAAGGTGCTGGACTGGCTTGAGGAGTGGCTGCAGACCGAGTGGCCGGAACTGGACGTGCAGTGCACCTCCGTGACGGAACAGTGGAGCACCATCGCCGTGGTCGGGCCCAAGTCCCGTGAGGTCATCGCCAAGGTGGCACCCGAATTGGCTGCCAACGGCGGCCTGGACGCGGAAGCCTTCCCGTTCATGACCTTCCGCGAAACCACCCTCGCCTCCGGCGTACGCGCCCGGATCTGCCGGATCTCGTTCTCCGGTGAACTCGCCTACGAAATCAACGTCCCGGCCTGGTACGGGCTGAACACGTGGGAAGCCGTGGCTGCCGCCGGGGCCGAGTTCAACATCACCCCCTACGGCACCGAAACCATGCACGTGCTGCGCGCCGAAAAGGGCTACCCGATCGTTGGGCAGGACACCGACGGCACGGTCACCCCGCAGGACGCGGGCATGGAATGGATCGTCTCCAAGGCCAAGGATTTCATCGGCAAGCGTTCCTACACCCGGTCGGACGCCCAGCGTGAGGACCGCAAGCACCTGGTCAGCGTCCTCCCCGTGGACGGCACGCTGCGCCTGCCGGAAGGCACCCAGCTCGTGGAAAAGGGCCGCTCCACCAACCCCGCCTACGGCCCCGTGCCGATGGAAGGGTTCGTTACCTCCAGCTACCACAGCGCAGCGCTGGGCCGCTCGTTCGGCCTTGCTTTGATCAAGAACGGACGCAACCGCATCGGCGAAACGCTGGTGGCAGCCGCCGGCGACCAGCTGGTGGACGTGGTTGTCGCAGAAACAGTGCTTTTTGACTCTGAAGGGACCCGTAAAGATGGCTGAAACAGCAGCATCCCCGACCTCCGCCAAGCCCAACGCCGAAAAGAACCTCGCCGCCCGCGTCAGCCCGGCGCGCCAGCTGGCGGACGAATTCGCTGCGGGCTCCCTGGCCGGCACCGTTGAAATCTCCGAGGTGCCCTTCCTGACCATGGTGGGGCTCCGCGCCCTCGCAGGTTCCGCCGCGGCGGAGCGCCTGGCCGGTGTCACCGGCGGCCTCCCCGCCGGCTCCGGTGCCGTGGCCGGCCACGGCGAGGTGTCCGTGCTGTGGCTCGGTCCTGCAGAGTTCCTGGTGGTGGCACCCACCGAAGCGCACGAATCCCTCGGCGGAGACCTCATCCCCGCGCTCCGGGACGCGCTGGGCGGCGACGCGGGCCAGGTGGTGGACCTGTCCGCCAACCGGACCACGTTCGAACTCACGGGCCCCCGGGCCCGCGCCGTCCTGGAAAAAGGCTGCTCGCTGGACCTGCATCCGCGGGTCTTCAAGGCCGGCACCGCGTTCTCCACGGAAATTGCGAACATCCCCGCCATCCTGTGGAAGACCGGTGACGAGTCCTTCCGGATCTTCCCCCGCGCCTCTTTCGCCGAATTCCTGGGCCGGTGGCTCCTGGACGCCATGCGGGAGTACGCCTCGCCAGAGGTTCCCTGATGGCGCTCAGCGTCCTTGACCTCTTTTCTGTCGGCATCGGGCCCTCGTCGTCACACACGGTGGGCCCGATGCGGGCGGCAAAGCTCTTCGCGGACGGACTGAAGGGCGACGGGCAGCTGGCCTCCACGGTGCGCGTCCAGTCGGAACTCTTCGGGTCCCTGGGCGCTACGGGGCGCGGCCACGGCTCGGACAAGGCAGTGGTCCTGGGACTGCAGGGCCTGGAACCCGAAACCGTCAACACGTTCACGGCGGACGACCAGGTGGCCGCCGCCGCGCTCAACGCAGAGCTGCAGATCGCGGGCACCCACCGGGTGGACTTCAACTGGGAAGAAGATGTGGTGCTTCACCGCCGCAAATCCCTTCCCGCCCACCCCAACGGCATGACGTTCCGGGCCTTCGACCACACCGGCGCCGTCCTGAGCGAGCGGAGCTTCTACTCGATCGGCGGCGGCTTCGTGGTGGATGGCGACGCGCAGGGAGCGGACAAGGTGGTGGCCGACGACACGGTCCTGCCCTACCCGTTCTCCACGGGGGACGAGCTGCTGGATATCTGCCGCCGCGAAGGCATGTCCATCTCCGAGGTCATGCTGGCCAACGAGTTGACCTGGCGCAGCGAAGCCGAACTCCGGGAGCAGCTGCTGGGGCTCTGGGCGGTCATGCGTGAATGTGTCGAGAACGGCTGCAACGCCGAGGGCATCCTGCCCGGCGGGCTGAAGGTCACCCGCCGGGCGCCCGCCCTGTTCCGCACCCTGACGGCGTCCGCCGCCTCCGCCGAAGCCGCGGCAGCGTTGCCGTCGCCCGTCCAGGCGCCGGCGGATCCGCTGCTGGCGATGGAATGGGTCAACCTCTTCGCGCTGGCCGTGAACGAGGAAAACGCCGCCGGCGGGCGGATCGTCACCGCTCCCACCAACGGGGCAGCCGGCATTGTGCCGGCGGTCCTGCACTACTACGTGAAGTTTGTTCCGGGGGCCGACGACGACGGTGTGGTCCGCTTCCTGCTGGCGGCGGCCGCCGTCGGAATACTGTTCAAAACGAACGCCTCCATCTCCGGCGCCGAAGTGGGCTGCCAGGGTGAGGTGGGTTCCGCCTGCTCGATGGCTGCGGCCGGGCTCTGCGAAGTGCTCGGCGGAACGCCCGCACAGGTGGAAAACGCCGCCGAGGTGGGGATTGAGCACAACCTTGGCCTCACCTGCGACCCCGTGGGCGGGCTGGTGCAGATCCCCTGCATTGAACGGAACGCGATCGCCAGCGTCAAGGCGATCAACGCGGCCCGGCTGGCCCTGCACGGGGACGGCAGCCACAAGGTCTCGCTGGACAAGGCGATCAAGACCATGCGCGATACCGGAGCCGACATGAAAACCAAATACAAGGAAACCTCCCGAGGAGGACTCGCCGTGAATGTGATCGAGTGCTGAGCCATGACTGTTACTGAAACCCACGTGCCCGCGCCCAAGGCACCCACCACGGTGGAACACGTGCTGACCCTTGACTGCCCGGAAGGGCCCGGGATTGTGCACGCCGTGTCCGGCTTCCTGCTGGAGCATGGCTGCGACATCATCGACAACAAGCAGTTCGGTGAGCGGTCCGAAGGCCACTTCTTCATGCGCGTGCACTTCGTCTCCGAAGGCGACGATTCCACGTTGGAGGCTTTACGGAATTCCTTCGCTCCCGTAGCGGAGAAGTTCGGTATGCGCTGGCAGTTGGAACGCCAGGGCTCCAAGCGCAGGGTGCTGATCATGGTGTCCAAGTTCGGGCACTGCCTCAACGACCTGCTGTTCCGGGCCCGGATCGGCGAACTGCCGGTGGAAATCGTTGCCGTGGTATCCAACCACCGGGACCACGAGGCACTGGTGGAGTGGCACGGCATCCCGTTCCACCACGTCCCCGTCACCGCCGAGACCAAGCCTGCCGCCGAGGCTGCGCTGATGGCACTGGTGGATGGGCTTGACGTTGAACTGGTGGTGCTGGCCCGCTACATGCAGGTGCTCAGCGATGACCTGACCCGTCAGCTGGATGGCCGGGCCATCAACATCCACCATTCGTTCCTGCCCAGCTTCAAGGGCGCCAAGCCGTACCACCAGGCCTATGCCCGCGGCGTCAAGACCGTCGGGGCCACCGCGCACTACGTCAACGCGGAACTGGACGAGGGGCCCATCATCTCCCAGCAGGTGGTGGACGTGGACCACACCTACGGGCCCGAGGACCTGGTGGCCGCCGGCCGCGACACCGAATGCAAGGCCCTCTCGAACGCTGTGAAGTGGCATTGCGAAGGCCGGGTCATCCTGCAGGGCAACCGCACCGTGGTGCTCCGGTAACAAACAACAACTTCATATCGAAAGCGCGGCTGGCTGCCTGGGGGTGGCCGGCCGCGCTTTTCTGCGCCCGGATATCTTTGCCGCTCAGCCCCCGTCGCGCCGCAGGAGAACCACCTGGTGCACTTCCTCGAGGGCGGCCGCGAGCTCCTCCCGGCCCACACCGGCAAGATACTGCATGACCAGTCCGTCCAAGGCAGCGAACAAAGTGCGGGCAACGACTCGGACGTTATCCCGGATGCCGAAGGCCTCCAGGCCCCCGGACAGGGCGTCCACGTAGCTTTCATAGAGCGCGGCCACGGGCCCCGCCAGTTCAGGCCGGCGCCGGGCTTCGAGGATCATCTCGTACTGGAAAACCTGCAGGCCCGGGTCCTCGAGGAGCAGGTCCAGGAGCGCCTCGGTGAATGTGCCGCCGTTCTCCGCCGCTTCCCGCAGCCGTGAGGACGCGATTGACTGTTCCGAGGACCACTCCATGGCTGCGGCGATCAGGGAATCCCGGGTCCCGAAATGGTGTGCAACCAGGCTGTTGTTGACCCCAGCGGCCTCCGCGACGGCACGGTATGTCAGCCCCCGGAGTCCTTTGTGCGCCACCACATCCACCGCCGCCCGCAGCAGTGCTTCGCGGCCCTCGCCGTATTTCGGCGTGGCGGTTGGGACGGTGGAAGCGGTCATGTTTCCGATTCTAGCCAGACGCCACCGGGCGGGAACCACCTCTTGACTTAAAACTAAGCAATTGCTTAGATTGCATTCACGCGGTGATGCCCGTCACAGGAACGCCGCCGTTCCATCCATCTCCCGCGGCATGACCCTTTCCCGCCGCCCTTTCCCTTGGAGCACTCATGGCCAGCACCCCTGCCTTCAGCACCTCTTCCTCCCTTGACCCCGCCAAAAACGAGCCCTTCGAACTCGGCCAGGTGCAGTGGGTCCGCCGCTTCGGCGAGGGCGGCAGGCCCGCGCTCGCCTGCGGATACTGGCACGTCCACCCCGCAGAGGCCCCGGAGCCCTTCGATCTGGTGATGGAAGCGGACGAAACGATCCACATCATCGAGGGCCACCTGCGGATCGAGGTGGAGGGCGGCGACGTGTACGACCTCACCGCCGGGGGTGCGGCGTCCTTCAACAAAAGTGCCCGCACCCGGTGGGAGGTCCTGGCCCCCACCGTTGAATTCTTCGTCTACTCGTAGGAAGCTGCGCCATGGAACAGGAAAACAGCGCCGCGGAACAGGACGTTGACGTCGTCGTCATTGGTGCCGGTTTTGCCGGTCTCACCGCAGCACGTGAGCTCACCCGCCAGGGCCTCACGGTTCGCATCGTCGAAGCCCGGGACCGCATTGGCGGAAGGACCTGGCTGGACCATCGGCTGGGACGGGACCTTGAAATTGGCGGAACCTGGGTGCACTGGACACAGCCGTATGTCTGGGCAGAGCTGAAACGGTACGGCATCGGAACGGTCCCCAGCCCCGAGCCGCAACGGGCGTTCTGGTGGGCCGACGGCGGGCCGCAGCATGGTTCACCGGATGCCCTGCTGGAACTGATCGGCCACCACAACGGCGAATTCACCAAGGAGTCCCGGACCTACTTCCCCGAACCGTTCAGGCCGTTGGCCACGGATGCCTTCAAGGGGATCGACCACATCTCGGTGCAGGACCGGATCCGGGAGCAGTTTCCCGCCGGCGACGCCCGCGACATCCTCGAATCCTTCTGGACCCTGAACTTCAACGGCCCACTGCAGGACGCGGCGCTGACGCAGGCCCTGCGCTGGGTGGCCCTCACCAACGGTGACTGGGCCGTCAACTTCGAAGCCTGCGCCACCTACAAGATCCAGGGCGGAACCGCGGCTCTTGCCGGGGCCATCCTCAAGGACTCGGGTGCCGCCGTCGACTTTGGTTTTACCGTAGGCAGCATCACGGACGACGGCGGAGCGGTTACCGTCCGCAGCACCACCGGCCGGACCTTCCGGGCAAAGACCGCCATTATCACCGTTCCGATCCACGTGCTGGAGAAGATCGCCTTCGAGCCGCCGCTGCCACCGGCGAAGGCAGAGGGAGCCCGGGGCGGCCAGGTCTCCAAAGGCGTCAAGGTCTGGATCAGGCTCCGCGGCGAACACCCGCCCTTCGTGGCGCTGGGACTAGCGGACTGGCCGCTGAACTTCTTCCAGGCTGAGTACACGCTCGACGGCGACACGATCGTGGTCGGTTTTGGCCCGGACGCAACACGCATCAATGCCTCCGATGCGGCGGCGGTGCAGGACCAGTTGGCCCGCCTGGTGCCGGGCATGGAAGTGCTGGACGTGGCCACGCACGACTGGGTGGCGGATCCGCTCGCGGGGGAGACCTGGCCCATGCACCGGACGGGCTTCCTGGCCAACCACCTGGCGGCGATGCGGGCGCGGCATGGCAACGTGCTCTTCGCAGGCTCGGACCTTGCCAACGGCTGGGGCGGGTTCATCGACGGTGCCATTGAAAGCGGTATGGAAGCTGCCTTGGAGGCGGCGTCGCTGGCCTCAAGGCCCGGCCGGCAGGAACGTGCGGCGCAGGAACCTGCACTGCCGGAACCTGCACTGCGCTGACGAACAACAACCGGTCGCTGGTGGACAAAGCGCATCAGCGTTCCGCTGCCAAGCTGGATTCCACAGCAATCTTCCCCAACTCATGACCGTTAAGAAGGATCAAATGAGTATTTCGAATTCCGAGACCCGGACCGCTGACGCTCCGGCCAAGGAGCATTCCACCGCCCTCCGAACCGGCAGCATCGGCGTGCTCGGCATCCTGTTCTTCGTCCTGTCCGCGCAGGCGCCCCTGACGGGGATCGTGGGTGCTTCGCCGCTGGCGGCGGCCCTGGGCAACGGCGCGGGCGCCCCGGGCGCGTACCTGATCGTAGGCATCGTGATCGTAATCTTCGCCGTGGGTTTTGTGGCCATGAGCCGCAGGATCCAGGCCAACGGCGCCTTCTATGCCTATGTGACGGCGGCCTTCGGCAGGCACACCGGAGCCGGGGCGGCCTGGCTGGCCCTGCTGGCCTACAGCACCGTCCAGGCGGCCATGTACGGCCTGTACGGTGCGGCCTTCTCCGGGCTCCTGGCGTCGATCGGCCTGGACATTCCCTGGTGGCTGCTGGCCCTGGCCACCATGGCAGGAGTCCAGGTGCTGGGCTCCCTCAACATCGAACTCGGCGCCCGCGTCCTGGCCGTGCTGGTGGGCCTTGAAGTGGCCGTCCTGCTGATGTTCGGCTTCACCGTACTGTTCCGCGGCGGCGGCCCGGAGGGCATCAGCGTTGCGGCGTCCTTCTCCCCGGAAGCCATCGGCGCGGGCGCCCCCGGCGTTGCCATCATGTTCGCCGTGGCGTCCATGTTCGGCTTCGAATCCACGGCCATCTACTCCGCAGAGGCCAAGGACCCGCACCGCACCGTGGCCAGGGCCACCTACCTCTCCGTCGGGGTGATCTCGGTGTTCTTCGCCTTCATTTCCTGGATGCTGGTCAGCTACTACGGGCCCTCGAAGGTGATGGATGCCGCCGGCGCCGCCCTCGAATCAGGGGATGCCACCTCCTTCGTGCTGGGTCCGCTGGTGGACCTGTTCGGGCCGTGGGCGGGCATCGTGGCCGGCATCCTGCTGGTCACGTCGCTACTCGCCGGGATCATCGCCTTCCACAACGGCATCAACCGCTACCTCCACTCCCTGGCCCTGCGCGGATCCATGCCCGCCGTCCTGGCCCGGACCAACCGGCACCGGGCACCCGCGGTGGCCGCCTGGGTCCAGACCGCCACCGCCGTCGTCCTGGTGGTGCCGTTCGCCATCCTGGCAATGGACCCCGTCCTGACCCTGTTCTCGTGGTTCAGCGGCCTGGCCGTGGCGGCGCTGCTGGTGCTGTACATGCTCTGCTCGGCGGCCGTCGTCGCGTTCTTCCGCCGGGAGCGTGCCGGTGCCCGGCTGTGGCAAACCCGGATGGCCCCGGCCCTGGCGGTGGTCCTGCTGGCGTGGGTCCTGTTCCTGGTGCTCAGCAATTTCACTGCCCTCATTGGCGGCAGCGCCGAGACGGCCACGGCGCTGCTCGCAGCGGTCCCGGTGGTCTTCGTGGCCGGGGTACTGGTGGAGTGGATCATCCAGCGCCGCCACCACGCTGCCTCGCTGGGCCACGTGATCACCTAGCAGGCGCGGGATCTCCGGTATTGGCCCGGCGCGGAACTTTTGGTCCGCGCCGGGCCATTGCGCGTGCGGCGGCGAACAGGGTGGCCCCGAGCAGGGCGGCGGCCCAAGCCGCGGTGGGGGAGTCGGGCCAGAATCCCGCCAGGCCCAAGAGGGCGGGAACCGTGGCCGACGCCGGAGCGGCCAGCACCAAGGCCCATCCCGTGAATTGTTCAAGCCGCACGGCGCCGAGGGCCAGGCAGGCGAACAGCAGACCCCACAGCACGGACCAGCACACCCACAGCACGGCGAGCAGTGGGTCGGTGCCCAGCCAGGCGGCGGCCAGCAGCGCGCCGCAGAAAGCCACCAGCCCGCAGAACCAGCCCAGGCCGCGGGACCCGAGCGCCAACAGCACGTCCAGCCCCGAGTACAGGTAGGTGGCTCCGAACAGGAACATGCCGGCCGCCGTGAGGAGCGGTGCCGGAGCGTTCCCGGCCGCGGCGACGTAGACGACGCCGAGCAGCAGTTGGGTGCCGCCCACCAGCAGGTTGAGGGCCGCGGCGTCACGGCGGGGAACGTGCCCGAGGGTCGCCAGCCCGTTGGCCAGCAAGGCGGCACCGGAGAGCAGGAGGCAAATGTAAGGCATCAGCGGCCCTCTTCCCGAATAACTGCCGCAGGGTGAAACTTCTCTGTCACCTGACGGACGTTAGCGGAAGCGGGGGCGTGGTGCCCAGTGAGGCCCGGTCGTAATTGGTACGGAGGGCCGGGCGCGGGCTAGGAACCTTTGCGCCACTCGCTGGGTGAGACGCCGAAGGCATCGCGGAAGGTGCGGCTGAAGTGGGCTGCGTCCAGGAAGCCCCAGCGGGCGGCAACCGCGCCGACTGGCTGCCCGGCGTGCAGCGGGTCCCGAAGGTCGCGGCGGGCGCCCTCCAGCCGCTGGGTCCGGATCCAGCTGGCCACCGTGGTTCCGGACTCGTGAAAGACGTTGTGCAGGTGCCGGGTGGAGATGAAATGCGCCGCCGCTATGCTCGCCGGGGACAGGAGCGGGTCCGAGAGGTTCGCCTCGATGTATTCGCGGACCGAGACGGCCAGCAGCGCCTGCGGCTTCATCCGGTCCGGCTTAATGTCCATTTCGGCGTGCAGCATGGTGGACACCAGGTCCAGGGCATTCGTTGCCAGCCGTGACCCGCTGGGTCCGGCCAGGACGTCCAGGTCTTCCGACAACTGGCGGATGAACTGGCCCACGAGGCCGCTCAGCCCTCCGCTGCCCATCCGCACCGCGGCCAACTGCCCCACATAGTCCGTGGGCAGTGACACCGCGTCGCAGGGGAACATCAGCACCATGATCCGGGTCGCTTCCTCGAACGCGAGGGTGTACGGCCGGTTGGTGTCGTAGATGGCCAGATCCCCGGGCTGAAGCACGGCTTCGCGGTTGTCCTGGATCAGGAGTCCCGTGCCCTCCAGTTGCAGGTTGAGCTTGAAATAGCGTTCATGGGCCTGGGCGATCAGGGCCGGGGTGCGGTGGACCTCGTGCGAGGTGGCAGTCACCTCAACAATGGACATCCGGTCCAGTACGCGGGAGCGCATCCGGCCCCGGAAGCCGTCCACGTCCGCCGTGTGCGCGGTGAGGGGCACGAAGGACTCCGCCACCAGGTGCTTCCAGTGGTCGAAGGATGCGGCGTCGCTCGAGCTGATTCCCTGGCGTTCGGGCCGGGAGGCTGTTAAGACTGTAGCTGTTGCTGACATGGATGTTCCTTGCGACGGATGGCCACCTGATGTTCCCCCGGCCTGTGTCCTGCGGCACAGTAAGTTCAGGTTAACGCCGGCCAAATCTTTTTTCAACGGTTGGCGAAAAAAGAAGCGTGCAGACTGCTGTCAGGCGTTTCCAAGCTTTCCGTGGCATGATCCGCGAATGAACGCCGTCGCCGCTTCCCAGGACCGCCACCGCAACTTCAATTCCCCGGCGCACCATTCCCGGCTGCGCCTGCTGGTAATGCTCGGCGTCGGCGTGGTGGTGGGGGTGGCCGTGGGAGCCCTCGGCCACTGGACGTATGCACCCGCCCTGGGGTGGGCCGCAGCCTCCGCCACGTACCTGATCTGGGTGTGGAGCGTCATCCGGCACCTGGGCCCGGGCGCAACGGCCGCCCATGCCCGGCGCGAGGATCCGGGCCGGATCTTCTCGGACACGCTGGTCCTCAGTGCCACGGTGGCCAGCTTTGCCGGGGTGGCCCTGATCCTGCTGGATGCCTCCAATTCGCAGGGCATGAGCAAGGATGCCACGGTGGCCATGGCCCTGGGCAGCATTGCCCTGTCCTGGTTCCTGGTCCATACGCTGTTCACGCTCCGCTACGCGGCCATCTACTACCGCGACGGGACCGGCGTCGATTTCAATGAGGAGACCCAGCCCCGCTATGCGGACTTCGCGTACTTGGCCTTCACTGTAGGCATGACTTTCCAGGTGTCGGATACGGACCTGAAGACCAACGCCATCCGCTCCACTGTCCTGCGGCAGGCCCTCTTGTCCTACCTGCTGGGTGCCATCGTCCTGGCAACCACCATTAACCTGGTGTCGGGCCTCATCCACTAAGCGCCGGCGTTAGCGCGGATTGGCTCCTTAAACGCCAATGGGTGCAGCTCCTGCTGGAGCTGCACCCATGTTGTGAGGCGTCAATTAGTGCTTGAAGGCATCCTTGACCTTCTCGCCGGCCTGCTTCACGTCGGCCTTGGCCTGGTCGCCCTGGCCTTCAGCTTTCAGGCTTTCGTCGCCCGTAGCGTTGCCGGCAGCTTCCTTGCCCTTGCCGCCAAGCTTCTCTGCAGCGTTGCCGATCTTGTCATCCAAACCCATGGGAATGCTCCTAACAGTTCGTGCTCGCTCCGGCCTGAGCCGGAACCTGACCACACAATAGTAAGCATACTTTCGAGTTTGGGCCTCATTTCCCGCCGGGAATTTTGCCCAGCAGTGCGAGGTAGCCCTCCAGTTGCGCGGCGTGGCCGAACTCCAGGTGGCCCTCCGGCGCTAGGGCGGCCTCGATCTGGGCCCCCAACAGCATGTTCAGCAGCTGGCCGGCGAGGACGGAATCGGCGACGCCGGCGCTGACGTCGCCGCTGGTCCTCGCCTCCCCGAGGTAGCGGCGGATTGCTGCCAGCCATTCCGCCATGGATTCCCGGTGGATATCCGCTTTCCGGGCATCGCTGACGGCTTTCTGCCAGAACGGGACGACTACCCGCGCTTCGTTGATGCGCTCCTCGTCCAAGGGGAGTACTTCCAGGCAGAAGGCCCGCAGCGCCTCGAGCCCGGCCTTGCCCTCCGTCACCCGGACGATGCGCTGGTTGGTCCGGTTGAAGACGTGGCTGAACGCGAACTCGAGCAGCGTGTCCTTGGTGGGGAAGTACGGCTTCAGGGCGCCGTTGGCAAAGCCTGCTTCCATGGCAATCTCGCGCATGGTGGCACTTTCAAGCCCCTGCCGGGCGATGATCCGCCAGGTGGCATCCACGAGTTCCAGGCGGCGCTCGTCATGGTCAACTATCTTCGGCACGGCGGCCACTCCCCGGAAATTTCTTTGCCCAACCTCTTGTGAGCCATGTTACGGACGTTTATTCTCTACAACTATAGAAAATAAAACGAGCGGCCGGCGACGGCCCGGACGAAGGTTCACCCCATGACGCTTGCACCAACCCACACCGCATCTGCCTTCCGCCTGGCCACGGCGCAGGAAATCCTGGACGTGCGCTCGATCCTGCAGTCGGAAGGCCACCTGGGCCCGCAGCACAGGATCGCTTACCTGGGCCTGCTGGATCCTGCGCGGGGCGCCGATCCCGCGGCGGCGGACCGCCGCTTCCGTGTCTTTGTCCACGACGTCTCCGGGGCTGCGCCGCGGGACGTCGTCGTTTCCACCGCACAGCAGAAAGTGCTCTCCGCCGTCGAACTCGACACCGCGGTGACCGGCGAACTTCCGGTCCTGGAGGAGGAATTCGAAGTAGTGGAGTCCCTCCTGGCCACCGATGAGCGCTGGCTCAAGGCGCTCGCCGACAGGGGGCTCGCGGTGGGGAAAGTGCGGGTGGCACCCCTCTCCGCCGGTGTCTTCGAGTACGGCGAGGAGAAGGGCCGCCGGATCCTGCGTGGGCTCGCGTTCGTCCAGGACTTCCCGGAGGACAGTGCGTGGGCGCATCCGGTGGACGGCCTGGTGGCCTATGTGGATGTGGTCAGCAAGGAAGTCACCCAGGTGATCGACCTCGGCGCCATGCCCATCCCGGCCGAGCATGGCAACTACACCGATCCCGAACTGACCGGCCCGGTTCGCGAAACCCAGAGACCCATCAGCATCACCCAGCCAGAGGGGCCCAGCTTCACCGTGACCGGCGGCAACCATGTGGAGTGGGAAAAATGGAGCGTGGACGTGGGGTTCGATGTCCGCGAAGGCGTAGTCCTGCACAATCTGGCCTTCCAGGACGGCGACCGGAAGAGGCAGATCATCAACCGCGCCTCCATTGCCGAGATGGTGGTCCCGTACGGTGACCCGTCGCCCATCCGGTCCTGGCAGAACTACTTCGACACCGGCGAATACCTGGTGGGCCAGTACGCCAACTCGCTGGAACTGGGCTGCGACTGCCTGGGCGAGATCACGTACCTCAGCCCCGTCATCTCCGACGCGTTCGGCAACCCGCGGGAAATCCGCAACGGCATCTGCATGCACGAGGAGGACTGGAGCATCCTCTCCAAGCACTCCGACCTCTGGAGCGGCATCACCTATACCCGCCGCAACCGCCGCCTGGTGATCTCCTTCTTCACCACCGTCGGCAACTACGACTACGGCTTCTACTGGTACCTCTACCTGGACGGCACCATCGAATTCGAAGCGAAGGCCACCGGCATCGTCTTCACCTCCGCGTTCCCGGAGGGTGGCTCGGACAATATCTCCCAGCTGGCCCCTGGACTGGGCGCACCGTTCCACCAGCACCTCTTCAGCGCCCGGCTGGACATGGCGGTGGATGGCTTCACCAACAGGGTGGAGGAAGAGGACGTGGTCCGTCAGGCGATGGGTCCGGGCAACGAACGCGGCAACGCCTTTTCCCGCAAGCGCACCCTGCTGGCCCGGGAATCCGAGGCCGTCAGGGAAGCCGATGCCCGCGCCGGCCGGACGTGGATCATCTCCAACCCTGAGTCCCGCAACCGGCTGGGCGAGCCGGTCGGCTACAAGCTGCACGCCCACAACCAGCCCACGCTGCTGGCGGATCCGGAGTCCTCGATCGCCCGGCGGGCGGCGTTCGCCACGAAGGACCTGTGGGTCACCCGCTACGCCGAGGATGAGCGCTACCCCACAGGCGACTTCGTCAACCAGCACGCCGGCGGTGCAGGTCTTCCCGCGTACGTGGCCCATGACCGTGACATCGACGGCCAGGACATCGTGGTGTGGCACACCTTCGGCCTGACGCATTTCCCCCGGGTGGAGGACTGGCCCATCATGCCCGTGGACACCGTGGGCTTCAAGCTGCGGCCGGAAGGCTTCTTCGACCGCAGCCCGGTCCTGGACGTCCCGGCCAATCCGAACAAGCAGGAATCGTCCTGCCACACGGAGGGCAGCAGCGGTGGCTGCCACTAGCCTCGCTGCGCTGGCAACACGTACGACGGCGGCAGGGCGGGTGCGTGCCAACGGGCCCGTCCTGCATCCCCGGCTCGTCGCCGTGGTCACCGCGCTGTCCTGCGCAGCGCACCTGTGGGTGGCCCTCTCGGGCCACCACGGCGTATGGGTGTCTGTGCTGATGCTGGCCCTCGCCGCGGTCTGCCTCCCCTGCGCGGTCCACATCTGGCGGCGCAGCGGGCCGGCCGCGCTGCACCAGGTCACGGCTGCTGCTGTTGCCATGGCTGTACTGCATGCCGTCCTGTTGCTCGGCGGCGGGGCCGGGCATGTTCATGGCGGGGCGCCGCCGTCGTCCGTTGCTGACTCCGGCGGCCCCCAACTGTTGCTGCTGATCGCGCTGGAACTGTCGACGGCGCTGCTCGCCGCCACCCTCGTGGCACGGCTGCGGCGGCGGTAAGACCGCCGTAAAAAACAAGGCTGCGTGCCCCCATGGGGGCACGCAGCCTGGTCCCTGTGTCGTTGTGCCGTTGTCAGGCGGGCTTGGCGTACTCGGCTGCACTCATGACTTCGTAGCCAACAAACGTTTCGTCGTTCTCCACCCAGGCGTCGTGGCCGGCCGGAATGGAGTAGGCGTCGCCGGCGTGGATGGTAGTCCGGGTGCCGTCGTCCAGTTGCACGGTCAGGGTCCCGGCAGTGCAGAAGCCAAGATGGTTGTTCTGGCAGCTGTCCGTGTGGACCACGGTTTTAACCGTTTCGGACCAGCGCCAGCCGGGCTCGAAGGTGAACCGGCCCAGGGTGGCGCCGCCAATGCTGACCACGTCCACCTGGGTCTTGGGCGGGCGGCGCTTTTCGTCGGCGTCGTTGAAGGACTTGGTTTCAAGGTCCTTGACCGTTACTGCAGGCATTTCTGGCTCCTCGAAAGGGAGTGATTATGAAATTCACCCACGGGCGCTGAGCCGCTCAGGGAAAGGCGGTCCGGCGGGGCGGGAATTGCCCGTCCGGAACCCGCCGGACCTTTGCGTCGCAACGATTTCAATCTGCTCCCCGACGCAGGCGATGTCAATGCCGGCGGGCCTCCTCGAACCACTCCCGGGCCGGGTTGGCCACCGCAGGGGCCGAGCGGTCCAGCCCGGGCTGCGCCGCCCACTTCACGCCGTTGGCCAGCACCCGCTGGACCTGCGGATGGTGGTAGACCGGGTACTCCTGGTCGCCGGGGCTGAAGTAGAAGATCCTGCCCTTCCCCCGGGTGAACGTGACGCCGGACCGGAACACTTCGCCGCCGGCGAAGGAACTGATGAAGATCAGGTCGTCGGGGTCTGGGATGTCGAACAGTTCGCCGTACATTTCCTGTTCGGGGATGACGATGGGGCTCTCCACGCCCTCCGCGATGGGATGCGACGGCTTGACCGTCCACACCAGCTCGCGCTGGCCGTCGTTCCGCCAGGCCAGGGAGCAGCTGGTGCCAAGCAGCCTGGTGAAGATCTTGGCGAAATGCCCCGAGTGGAGCACGATCAGTCCCATTCCACCGAGCACGTGCCGGTGGACGCGTTCGACGACGGCGTCACTCACCTCGTGGTGGGCGATGTGGCCCCACCAGAGCAGGACGTCCGTTTCCGCGAGCACCTCCTCGTCCAGGCCGTGTTGGTCGTCGCTGGCGAGCACCGCCGTCGTAATGTCCGCGTCCGGGTAGTAGGTCCGGAGCCCCGCGGCGATGGCGCCGTGGATACCGTCCGGGTAGATCTCGCCGATGTGGGCAGGCTCGTTGTTGGCCTCGTGGACGCCCTCGTTCCAGACCCGGATCCTCAGTGTGCCGTTCATTAGAGCCGGACCTCCCGCTGTTCACGGGCCGACTGGTAGCACGCATCGATGATCTGTGCGCGGTAGAGCGCCAGGGAGCCATCATGTTCGGCCCAGGCCGCTTCGCCTGCACGGACTGCGGTCACGAAGTCTTCCACCACGGCGTCGTGGGCGCGGCCCGGCAGGACCGGTGGCACGTAATCGGCGGATCCGCCGTCCTTGTCCGTAAAAACCCGGAGCTGGCCAACGGGCGGGAACGGAGCGCCGTGCACCTTCAGTTCGGCGCCGCCGTCCGTGCCGTAGACCGTGAAGTCGAGGAGATCGTCCGTCTCCCGGTAGGTGGCCCAGCCTGCCTCGATCAGCAGCGTTCCGCCGCCCTCGAGCCGGAGGAACGCCGTCGCGAAGTCTTCAACCTCGAACGCGTGGCTTGTGGCCCGGGCTGAATACTGGCTTCCGCCGCCGCGTCCCTGCGGGCCCAGTTCGGAGTGGGTCGCGGCGGAGACGGCCACCACCTTCGGTTCGCCGAGCAGGTGAAGGGCGTAATCCAGCGCATGGACGCCGATGTCCGCCAGCGGACCGCCGCCGGCGAGCTCGGGGTTGGTGAACCAGCTGCCCAGGGTGGGGATGCCGGAGCGGCGGAGCCAAGAGGCCTTGGCGTAGTAGGGGCGGCCCAGGCCGCCGTCGTCGATGACGTCCTTGAGGGCTTTGATGTCGCCGCGGCGGCGGTGGTTGAAGGCAACATCCAGGACGCGGCCGGCTTTGCGTGCCGCGTCCACCATGGCCTGGCCCTCTACAGCGTTCCGAGCGATGGGCTTTTCGCTCAGTACGTGGATTCCCCGCTCCAGGGCCGCGATGGCAATGGGGGCGTGCAGGAAGGTGGGAACGGCCACGCTGATGGCGTCCAGGCCGCCGTGGTCCAGCATGTCCTTCCAGTCGGCGAAACCGTTGGGGATGGCGTAATCGGCTTGGAGGCTTTCCCGGAGTTCCTGCTCCATTCCCGCCAACGAGACGATCCGGACACCGTCCAGGTCGTTGTAGGCCTTCAGGTGCTGCTGGCCGGCCCAGCCGATCCCAACGACGCCGACGCGGAGCTCCCTGGCCGGGGCCTCTGCTGGTACCGGGGGCTGCGGGCCGGGGGAGTGCTGGTTGCTCAACGTAGGCTTCCTTTTCGGTGGGGGCTGGTGGGGGTGGGGTCTTTTGGAATCGATTCCAAAAGACCCCGCAAAGAGTGCGGGAAGTATTTGGAATCGATTCCAAATCTTGTCAGGAACGTCGCCGGGACGTCAACCCCCTTGTCAGTTCTTCGTGGAATCCCGGATGACCAGCTGGTGCGGAAGGAACATCCGGCCGCGGCGGTGCCTCCCCGGCTCCGTCATCCGTTCAAGGAGCGCCCCGAACGCCACGCGGCCCATCTCGTAGGCGGGCTGCCGGATGGTGGTCAGTTCGGGGACGCACATCTCGGCCTGGATGGAGTCATCAAAGCCCGCAACGGCCAGATCCTCCGGAACCCGGAGGCCGGCGTCAGTGATTTCGCGAACGCAGCCGGCCGCCACCGTGTCGCTGCCGCAGAATACGGCGTCGGGAAGCTGATCCCCGGCGAGGAGGTCGCGGGTGAGCTGCCGGCCGGCGTGGAAATCAAAATCACCGGCGGCGAACAGGCACCGTGCCGCATCCAGGCCCGCTTCAGCCAGCGCTTCCCGGAACCCTTGTTCGCGCAGCCGTCCGGACCGCGCCGCGCGGTTGCCGATCATGGAAAGCCGCCGGGCGCCGGTCGCGATGAGGTGCCGGGTGATGTCACGGGCTGCCTGGCGGTCATCAATCGAGACTCCAAAGGCTTCTTCCGACTCCGCTATTTCACACAACTGGACCACGCTCAGCTGGGTGGCGAGGGCTTCCACATCGTGATCGGGCATGGTGGGTGAAAACAGGACCAGCCCGTCCACGGACCCGTTCCGGAGCATGTCCACCAACTGCTGCTCCCGGTCCAGGCTCCCGGAGGTAGGGGCAATCAGGCTGACATAGCCGGACTGTGCCGCGGCGTCGCCCACCCCGCGGAAGGCCTCGCTGATGACCGGCGACTCAAGGTTCTTGGCGAGGGCAAGGATGCGCATGGTCCGGTCGCGGCGCAGGTCCCTGGCGGAGGCGAGCGGCCGGTAGTTGAGCTCCCGGATGGCCCCGGCCACCTTTTCCCTGCTGGAAGCACTCACTGCGGGGCTGCCGTTGAGGACGCGGGACACCGTGCCGACGGATACCCCCGCCGTTTTGGCGACGTCCTGCACGGTCGCTCGAGCCATTCCGATGTGTCCTTCCGCGGGCCGGGCCCAGCAGTGTTCCGGTGTTTTTTCAGCTTAGCCGCCGCCGTCGGGCCTTCCCGCAAAGCATGCCGGGGGTGACGCCCCGGCATGTTCCGGGATCCGAAACATGCAATTAACACAACGGCCCGACGCCCGAAACGTCCACTTGGCTAATCTGATGCAACAAGGTTTAATCTTAGCAAACACCGACCCGGACAGGAATGTTTCGATGACCAGTGTCGCAACCCCTGCTGTAACCCCAGCCCCCGCAGCCGCCCCCGCGGCCCGCGCGGATGCCGCCGGGATTTCCCTGGCGGACATCGCCCGCGCCCATGACGTCCGCTTCCTCCTTGCCACCTTCGTGGACATGACCGGCAAGCCCTGCGCCAAGCTGGTGCCCGTCGACGCCGCCGACGAACTCGAAGCAGGCGCCATGGGCTTCGCCGGCTACGCCGCCGGCCTCATCGGCCAGAAGCCCCAGGACGGGGACCTCATCGCGGTCCCGGACCTCGCCTCCTTCACCCCGGTTCCCTTCATCAGGGAGGGCCTGGCCATCATCCACTGCGACCCGCACGTGGACGGCAAACCATGGCCCTACGCCCCGCGCGTCATCCTCAAGAATGCGCTGGCCCGCCTCGCGGACCAGGACATGCAGGCCAAGGTCGGCGCCGAGGTGGAGTACTTCCTGGTGAAGAAGAACGACGACGGGACGCTGAGTACCGCCGATGCCCGCGACGATTCGCCCCGCCCCTGCTATGACGCCCGCGGCGTCACCCGGATGTACGAACACCTCACCTCCATCAGCGACGCGATGAACTCGCTGGGATGGGGCAACTACGCCAACGACCACGAGGACGCCGCCGGCCAGTTCGAGCAGAACTTCAACTACGCGGACGCGCTCACCACCGCGGACCGGGTTGTCTCCCTCCGCTACATCCTGAACATCCTGGCCGAGCAGCGCGGCATGACCGCCACCTTCATGCCCAAACCGTTCACGGACCGCACCGGCACGGGGCTGCACTTCCACCTCTCGCTGTGGTCCGGTGCGGAGGCGCTGTTCCCGGCGGGGGAGGGGAGCCCGGAACCGGGAGAACCAGGCGGCCGCGGCCTGGGGCTCTCCGGCCTCGCCTATTCCTTCATCGGCGGCATCCTGGACCACGCCCCGGCGCTTCAGGCCTTCCTGGCCCCGACGGTCAACTCTTACAAGCGCTCCGGCGCCACCACCAGCTCCTCCGGCGCCACCTGGTCGCCGCGGAAGGCATCCTTCGGCGGCAACGACCGCACCCACATGATCCGGGTGCCGGACAACAAGCGGATCGAGCTGCGCTCCGGCGACGGCTCTGCCAACCCTTACCTGGCCATCGCCACCGCCATCGCGGCGGGGCTGGACGGGGTGGAGAAGTCCCTCGATCCGGGGACGCCGTCCGGGCCTGGGGAGTCCAAGCCGGACGCCCACCTGCTGCCCGCCACCCTGCTCCACGCCGTGGAAGCGCTCCGGAAGGACCCCGTGATCCTGGCCAGCCTCAGCGGTAATCCGGAGATCGGGACCTACTACGCGGACGCCAAGGAAGAGGAATTCCTCAGCTGGCACAACCAGGTCAGCGACTGGGAAATCCGAACCTATTTGACCTCCATCTGATCCCTACGAAGTAAAGGACTCCCACCATGTGCGGAATCGCCGCGCTGCAGCTGCGCAATCCCTCGCTGCACCCCCAGATGGGCAGCCTGCTGTCCTCGATGCTCTGCCAGATCGTGGACCGCGGACCGGACTCCGCCGGCCTCGCCGTCTACAACACCCCCGGCCTGGTCGCCCCCGGCACGTCCACCCTGAGCCTGCTCGGCAGGAACCAGGGCATGGCGACGGCGGACATCACCGCAGGTGTCGCGGCGCTCCTGGCGTCCGATGCGGCACCCTCAGTGCAGGTGGTGGGCGACACCACCCTGGTAAGCGCCGCCGTCGGCACGGACCTCCTGGTGAAGGCCGTCAGCGAAACCCTTCCCGCCGCCACCATCATCGGCCGCGGCGAACACGTGGCCGTAATGAAGAGCGTGGGCCACCCAATGGAGATCGCCGCCGAGCACGGGCTGGAAGCGATGGCCGGAAGCCAGGGCCTCTCCCACACCCGGATGGCCACCGAATCAGCCGTCACCGCCGGCGGCTCGCACCCCTTTTCCGTCGCCGACGACCTCTGCCTGGTGCACAACGGCTCCTTCTCCAACCACGCCACCGTCCGCCGTGAGCTCAAGCGCGAAGGCATGGTGTTCGATTCCGAGAACGACACCGAAGTGGGCGCCCGCTACGTCGCCTCCAGGCTCAAGCAGGGCGACACCCTCGAAGAGGCCCTGGTGAACCTGGGCAAGGTCCTGGACGGCTTCTACACCCTGGTGGTCACCACCGCCGACAGCATGGCCGTGGTCCGCGATCCCATCGCCTGCAAGCCCGCCATCATCGCTGAAACCGGCGACTACGTGGCCATGGCCTCCGAATACCGTGCCCTGGCTGCCCTGCCCGGCATCGACAACGCCCGCATCTTTGAACCGGAACCCGGAAAGGTCTACACATGGTCACTCTGACAGCCCCCGAAGCCACTGCCCCCGCACTGGACGGCCCCACCGTCGTGGACCTCGCCGGAGCCCCGGTCCGCGACCTGAACCAGGCCCTGCACCAGGGCGCCGGCGGACAGTCCTGGACCATCACCAACCCCGGCGGAAAGCACAGCCTGGCCGTGGGCATCAACGCCGACGTCTCGGTCACCATCGAAGGCCATGCCGGCTATTACGCAGCCGGGATGCACCAAAAGGGGACAGTGGAGATCACCGGCAACGCCGGCGTCGGGCTCGCCGAGAACATCATGTCCGGCACCGTCCACGTCAAGGGCGACGCCTCCCAGTCCGCGGCCGCCACCGGCCACGGCGGCCTGGTGGTCATCGACGGCAACGCCGGGGCCCGCTGCGGGATCTCCATGAAGGGCGTGGACATCGTGGTGGGCGGCAACATCGGCCACATGTCAGCGTTCATGGCCCAGGCCGGGCGGCTGGTGGTCTGCGGCGACGCCGGAGATGCCCTGGGCGACTCCATCTACGAGGCCCGGATCTACGTCAAGGGCACCGTGGCCTCGCTCGGTGCGGACTGCATCGAAAAGCCCCTGAGGGCCGAGCACCTCGAAGAGCTCGCGGACCTGCTGGCCGCCGCCGGCCGCACCGACAACCCGGCAGATTTCAAGCGCTATGGCTCCGCCCGGAACCTCTACCACTTCCACGTCGACAACTCGACTGCCTACTAGGAGGCCCCCAATGACCATTACCTCCGTCCCCACTCCCGCCGTAGCACCCGTCCAGGACATCGCTGAGCTGGGCCTGCGCGAGTCCGCGACGTTCGACCGCGCCACCATCGCCGACATCCAGCGCGCCGCGGCCACCGGCGTCTACGACATCCGCGGCTGGGGCGCAAAGCGCAAGGTCCCGCACTTCGACGACCTGCTCTTCCTCGGCGCCTCCATGTCCCGCTACCCGCTGGAGGGCTACCGCGAAAAGTGCGATACCGACGTGGTCCTCGGCGACCGGTACGCCAGCCGTCCGCTGCACCTGGCCACCCCGGTGACCATTGCGGGCATGAGTTTCGGCGCCCTGTCCGCCAACGCCAAGGAGGCGCTGGGCCGCGGCGCGTCCGAGGTGGGCACCTCCACCACCACGGGCGACGGCGGTATGACCCCTGAGGAGCGCGGCCAGTCCAAGCACCTGGTGTACCAGTACCTGCCTTCCCGCTACGGCATGAACCCGGACGATCTCCGCAAGGCCGACGCCATTGAGATCGTGCTGGGCCAGGGCGCCAAGCCCGGTGGCGGCGGCATGCTGCTCGGCCAGAAAATCACCGAACGGGTGGCCGGGATGCGCACCCTGCCGGTGGGCATCGACCAGCGCTCCGCCAGCCGGCACCCGGACTGGACCGGCCCGGACGACCTCGAGATCAAGATCGGCGAACTGCGCGAGATCACCGACTGGAAGACCCCCATCTACGTCAAGATCGGCGCGTCCCGGCCGTACTACGACACCGCTCTCGCCGTGAAGTCCGGTGCGGACGTGGTGGTGCTGGACGGCATGCAGGGCGGCACCGCGGCCACGCAGCAGGTGTTCATCGAGAACGTCGGCATCCCCACCCTCGCCGCCATCCCGCAGGCCGTCCAGGCGCTGCAGGAACTGGGCATGCACCGCAAGGTCCAGCTGATCGTCTCCGGCGGCATCCGCACCGGCGCCGACGTCGCCAAGGCCATGGCCCTGGGCGCGGACGCCGTCGCCATCGGAACCGCCGCGCTGATCGCCCTGGGCGACAACGACCCCCGCTACGCCGCCGAATACTCGGCCCTGGGCTCCGCCGCCGGGTTCTACGACGACTTCCAGGACGGCCGCGACCCCGCCGGCATCACCACCCAGGACCCGGAGCTGTCCTCCCGCCTGGACCCCGTGGCCGCCGGTAAGCGGCTGGCCAACTACCTCCGCGTCCTCACCATGGAAGCCCAGACCATCGCCCGCGCCTGCGGAAAGTCGCACCTGCACAACCTGGAACCGGAAGACCTGGTGGCGCTGACCATCGAAGCCTCCGCCATGGCCCGGGTGCCGCTGGCCGGGACCAGCTGGATCCCCGGAGTCCAGGGGAGCTTCTGATGCCTGGCTACTTTTCCGGCGCGTCGGATTACGTGGTGGTGGGCGCCGGTCTGGCCGGTGCCGCCACCGCCTGGCAGCTCGCCGCCCGCGGCCACCAGGTCACCCTCCTGGAACGCGACATCCCGGCAGCGCACGACGGCAGCTCGCACGGCTCCGCCCGGATCTTCCGCTACGCCTACCCGGACCCCTTCTACACGCAGGCGGTCCAGGATTCGAAGGCGCTCTGGGACGGGCTCACCCTGGAGGCCGGCACCGAGCTGATCACCCCCTTCGGTGCCGTGGACTACGGCCCCAAGCGCAACCCGGCGCAGCTCGCTGACGTGTTGGCCGGCGCCGGCGTGGAGCACGAGCTGCTGTCCGCCGCCGAAGCCCGGTCCCGCTGGCCGCAGATCGCCTTCGACACCGAGGTCCTCTGGCACCCCGGCGCCGGCGTGATCGACGCCGAAACGTCCGTCAATGCCATGGTGGCGCTCGCCGTCGGCCGCGGCGCCCGGCTGCTGACGGGCTGGGAGCTGCAAAGCGTGGAAGCACGGGACGCCGGCTACCGGCTGCACTCCGCGGCAGGGGAAACGCTCGACGCCGGCAACCTGGTGGTCAGCGCCGGCGGCTGGCTGCCGCGGCTGCTGGAGTCCCTGCCGCTCCCGGCCGGGTTCGTTGCGGGCCTGCCGGAATTCTCCGTCCGCCAGGAGCAGGCCTTCCACTTCCGGTACAGGGAGGATGACGGCGGCTCGGGCACGGGTGCCCCGGGCTGGCCCACCTTCATCCACAAAGCCGCGGACATCCAGGCCTACGGGCTTCCCGGCGGCCGGGACGCGGGCTTTGCCGGCCAGAAGGTGGCCGAATACAACGGCGGCCCGCGGATCCGGTCCGCGGCAGCCCAAACCGGTGTGGTGGACCCGGCCAACCGCACCCGCGTGGTGGACTACGTCCGCCGCTATCTGCCAGGACTGGACCCGGAACCCTACGCCGAAACCACGTGCCTGTTCACCAACACCCCCAACGAGGACTTCCTCATCGACCGGGCCGACAACCTCACCATCGTCTCGCCGTGCTCAGGGCACGGGGCCAAGTTTGCGCCGCTGATCGGACAGTGGGCCGCGGACCTGGCCACTGGCACCGGGACTGTTCCCGCCCGGTTCCGCAGCGCATCGACCACAGCATTGACCTCATAGAACGGATCCCCGTGAGCTTTCCCCAGACAGCACGCGTGCTGCCCGCGGTGCCCGCCGAAACTGCCGGCGCACCAACTGTTGCCGGCCTCCTCAAGGACATTTCCGGCGTCGGCCGCGACACCACCCGGGGCGGCTACTCCCGCCCGGTGTTCTCCACGGCCGAAACCGACCTGCGCGCCTGGTTCATCGAACAGGCCGTCCGGCGCGGGCTGGATGTGCACACGGACGCCAACGGGATCATCTGGGCATGGTGGGACACCGCCGCCGGTGTGCGGACAGACGCCGTGGCCACCGGCAGCCACCTCGATTCCGTCCCCGGCGGCGGCGAGTACGACGGCCCGCTCGGCGTCGCCTCGGCGCTTGTCGCCGTCGACCTCCTCAAGGCCCGGAACTTCCGGCCGCGCCGGCCCCTGGCGCTCGCCGTCTTCCCGGAGGAGGAGGGTTCGCGGTTCGGCGTCGCCTGCCTCGGCTCCAGGCTCCTGACCGGGGAACTGGACGCCAGCAAGGCCCGGAACCTCAAGGATCCGGATGGCAACACTTACGCGGACGTCGCCGCCGCGACCGGCCAGGACCCCCGGTTCATCGGGCCTGACTTTATGGCCCTGCAGCAGCTGGGGATGTTCGTGGAACTGCACGTGGAACAGGGGCGGGGGCTCATTGACCTCAACCAGCCGGTGGCCATCGGCTCGTCCATCCTGGGCCACGGCCGGTGGAAGCTGAGCATCGCGGGGGAGGGAAACCACGCCGGCACCACGCTCATGAAGGACCGAAAAGACCCGATGATCGCCGCCGCCAAGGTGATGGTTTCCATCCGGGATGCGGCCCGAAAGTACAAGGACGCCCGCGCGACGGTGGGCCGCGTGAAGCCCGTCCCCGGCGGCACCAACGTAATCGCCTCCCGGGTGGACCTGTGGATCGACGTCCGGCACCCGGAAGACTCCGTCACGGCCGCACTGGTGGAGGCCATCGGGCTGAACGCCCGGGTCCTCGCCGCCGAGGAAGGCTGCACGGCGGTCCTGGGCACGGAGTCGCTCAGCCCCACCGTGCATTTCGACGGCGTACTGCGGGACCGGCTGCGGGAACTGCTGCCGGCCGCACCTGTACTGGACACCGGTGCCGGACACGACGCTGGAGTGCTCGCGGCACACCTGCCCGCCGCCATGTTGTTCGTCCGCAACCCCACCGGCATCTCGCACTCGCCGGACGAACTCGTCGAGGACCGGGACGCCGAAGCCGGCGCACTCGCCCTGGCGGACTCCCTCGCCGGGCTGCTCGGTGAGGCCCGCGCCATTGCCTAGCGCCGGCGTCGTACACGGGACCTCCCGCGGCCCGCCTAAGATGGCTGACATGACCGAACAGGCCGGAGACCGCGGCGACGACGTGAGCCGCGACCAGGAAGCCGGGCAGCCTGCCGGCCGGCTGGAGCAGGTCATCGCGGCGCAGGTGCGTCACTACCGCACCACGCAGGGTCTTTCCTCGGCCGAACTCGCGGCACGCACCGGCATCTCCAAAGCGATGATTTCCCGCGTCGAGACCGCCACCACCTCCTGTTCCCTGACCACCCTGCAGCGGCTCGTCGACGGGCTGAACGTCCCCGTCACGGCACTGTTCCGCGGCGCGGACACCGACCGGGACGCCACCTTCACCAAAAGCGGGCAGGGCAGCCTGACCGTCCGCAGCGGCACCCAGCATGGCCACGAATACCGCGTCCTGGGCACGCTCAAAGGCCGCACGGATGCGCTGGAACCCACGCTGGTGACCCTCACGGACGCCAGCGATGTGTTTCCGCTGTTCCAGCACCCCGGCACCGAATTCATCTACATGCTCGCCGGGAAGATGGTCTACGGCCACGGCTCCTACGAGTACGCAATGGAGCCGGGAGACTCCCTGCTGCTCGACGGCGAAGGCCCGCACGGCCCGCTGGAACTCCTTGACCTGCCCATCCAGTTCCTGGCCATCTCCGCTAAATAGCGCCGCCCGCAACGGGTGGCTTTGCAGTAACTCCTGCGCTCTGCGGGACGCCTGAAACCCGGGTGTAGATGACTGAAACGATCATTTAACACACCGGAAACCCACCCAAAAATCACCGCCATACATTGGTATCAGACGGCAACAGCCGCCCCTCCCGCTGAACGTGGTTTCTCCGGCCACGTCCCTCCGCAGAGCGGCTCTGACGGCAATAGACCGTTCTCTCTTCGCATCACGAAAGGGGTTTCCCATGGATTCGGGAAATGTCGCTTGGATTTTGGCCAGCTCGGCGCTGGTGTGCATGATGATACCCGCCCTGGCCCTGTTTTACGGGGGCATGGTGGGGTCGCGCCGCATTCTCAACATGATGATGATGTGCTTCGGCGGCGCCAGCCTGGTGGCCGTCCTCTGGGCACTGTTCGGCTACTCCATGGCCTTCGGCAACTCGGTGGGCGGCCTGGGCCTGATCGGTGACGTCACCGAATTCCCCGGCATGGGGCAGCTGCTGGCCAAGGATGATTCGGCGTCCATCCCGGTCATCCTGTTCGCAGCATTCCAGCTGTTCTTCGCCTGCGTCACCACGGCACTGGTTGCCGGAGCTGCCGCAGGGCGCATGAAGTTCGGCGCCTGGATGGTGTTCGCAGGTATCTGGGCCACCGTGGTCTACTTCCCCATCGCGCACTGGGTGTTCGCGTTCGACTCAGCGGACGGCAGCACGGTGGGCGGCTGGATCGCCAACGGCATCAAGGCCATCGACTTCGCCGGCGGCACCGCGGTGCATATGAACGCCGGCGCCGCAGCCCTGGCCCTGGCCCTCGTCCTGGGCAAGAGCTCCGGCTGGCCCAAGGTTGAACACGCCAAGCCGCACAGCCGTCCCCTGGTACTGCTGGGCGCAGGCCTGCTGTGGGTGGGCTGGTTCGGCTTCAACGCCGGCTCCGCGCTCGCCGCCGGCCAGTCCGCGGCCGTTGTCTTCCTCAACACCGCCGTCGCCGCCGCGGCCGGCCTGCTCGCCTGGGCCCTTGTGGAGCGGTTCCGCCACGGCGCAGCCACCAGCATGGGCGCCGCATCCGGCCTGATCGCCGCGCTGGTGGCCATCACCCCCGCCTGCGGCGCCGTCAGCCCGCTGGGTGCCCTGGCCATCGGCGCCATCGCCGGCGCCGTCTGCTCGCTGGCCATCGAATGGAAGTTCCGGCTGGGCTTCGACGATTCGCTCGACGTCGTGGGCGTCCACCTCGTGGGTGGCATCCTCGGCACCCTGCTGATCGGCCTCTTCGCCACGGACAAGGCCCCGAACGGCGTCAGCGGCCTCTTCTACGGCGGCGGCTTCGATCTGCTGGGAGTCCAGGCGATCGCCACCGTCAGCGTCCTGGCCTACTCCTTCGGCGTCACCTGGATCCTGGCCAAGGTCCTGGACAAGGCCATGGGCGGCCTGCGCATCAAGCCTGAGGACGAGCTCCGCGGCATCGACCTCGCAGCCCACTCCGAGCTTGCCTACCTTACCGACGAGGACCCGGTGGAACTGGGCTCGCCGCAGCGGGTCTAGCTCCGGACCTCCGGTGCAACGCTGCCGGGCGCCCACCTGCTGGGGGCGGCGCCCGGCGGACGCGTCCGCGTCAAAAGTCCCAGCGCACGAGTCAGGGCCAAACCTTGGACCGGTGCCGGCAACCGCCGGCTTATAGTTCCAGGGTTTGGCCCTTCGCCGTGCCTAGTGTTCCGTGCACACCAGGACCCCGTCACGCACTTCCAGTACGGCGGCGCGGACGTGGCTGAGGCGCGTGCGCGGGCCCGGTGCCATGGTGCCGATGTCCTCGCCGCCCCAACAGGGATGCGTGAAGTAGACCAACAGTGCACGGTCCGCGCCGGCGTCGGACGTTTCACCGTCCCGGAGGGGCACCACGTCCGCGTGGCGCCCGACGACGGGCCTTCCGTCCCAGGATTCCGGCGCCGTGAGGAGCAACCCGCCCAGATGGTCCTGCCGGGCCCAGTTCCCGTTACCGCCGGCCGACCGGTACACCGCCTGGCCGCGCCATTCGTCCACGATCATCCAATAACTGCCGCCCAGCGCGAAGACCTTGGGCCCCTCGTGTGGCCGGCCTGGCATGGCGACGCCCTCCAGGCTCCATGACGCCGGATCGTCAGGGGTATCCGTGACGGCGCTGTGCGTGGTGGAACCGCGGGCTTCATCCTTATACCAGAGCCGGTACCGGCCGTCGCCGCACCGGGCAACGGCGGCATCAATCACCCGGGGCGAGTCCAGGCCGATGCCGCCCAGGTACTCCCAGGACCGCAGGTCAACACTGGCGAACTGGACGATTTCCGCCCTGCCGGTCCAATCCGTCCGCCGGCCACCCAACACTGTCAGGTACATGATCCACCGGTTGCCGATGCGTACGACGTCGGGCGCCCAGAGGGTTGCCGGGAGTTCCGTTCCCGGTGGGATGAGTCCCTCAACGGTGCCCTGGTAGCGCCAGGTGGCGCCGCCGTCGGACGACCTCGCAACGCCGATCCCGGTTCCGTGCACCCACTCCACGCCGGTCAGTCCCGGAGCTGTGGCGCGCCGCTGGGTGTAGAAGAGGACCCACTCGCCGCTGGAATGGTCGGCCACCAGGACGGGGTCCGTGGGTCCGTCCCATATCGGATCGCGGTACGGGACGGTGAAGGCGTCCGCGCGCAGCGGCAGTGCTGCCGGGGCAACGGTTTCCTGGGCGGCCTGCTGCTGGGGCACAGTATTCTCCAACGTTGTAGTTTTGCGGTGGAGAACAGCATATGCGGGAACGGGCGGCGAGCCAACGCGGTTCGCTACTCCTTGAACAACCCCGCCAGGTCCTCGGCCGTGATGGCGCCGCCGGACAGGGCATCGCCCTCCATGACGTCCGCGAACAGCTGCGACTTCCGGGTCTTCAGCGCCATGACCTTCTCCTCGATGGTGTCCTTGGCCACGAGCCGGTACACCATCACGTTCCGGGCCTGCCCAATGCGGTGCGTCCGGTCCACGGCCTGCGCCTCCGAGGCCGGGTTCCACCAGGGATCCAGGAGGAAGACGTAGTCCGCCTCGGTGAGGTTGAGCCCGAAGCCGCCGGCCTTGAGCGAAATCAGGAACACCGGGGCGCTGCCGTTCTTGAATTCGCTGACCACGTCGGCACGGTTCCGGGTGCCGCCGTCCAGGTAGCAGTATTCGATCTTTTCCTCGTCCAGCCGCTCCCGCACCTTCCCCAGGAACCCGGTGAACTGGCTGAAGATCAGTGCGCGGTGCCCCTCGGCCACCAGGTCCTCCAGCTGCTCGAACAGCACATCGAGCTTGGAGGACCTTACTGCGGACAAGGACGGATCCACCAGTGACACGTCCAGGCTGAGCTGCCGCAGCAGCGTCAGCGACTGGAAAATGGTGAAGCGGTTCTTGTTGACGTCCTCGATCAGCCCCAGGATCTTTTGCCGTTCGCGCTGCAGGTGCGTCTGGTACACCTTCTGGTGCCGCGGATTCAGTACCACTTCCAGGATTTGCTCCTGCTTCGGTGGCAGGTCCTTGATCACCTGGTCCTTGGTGCGCCGCATCATCAGCGGCCGGACCCGGCGCCTGAGCTTCTCGAGCTGCCCCTTGTCGCCGTTCTTTTCCACCGGCTTCTGGTAGTACTCGGCAAAACGCTTGGGGCTGGAGAACAAGCCGGGAGCCACGATGGACGTCAGGGCCCAGAACTCCATCAGGTTGTTCTCCAGCGGGGTGCCGGTGATGGCCAGCTTGAACGCCGCCGGCAGCTTCCGGGCGCACTGGTAGGCCTTGGACTGGTGGTTCTTGACGAACTGCGCCTCGTCCAGGACCAGCCCGGCCCACGTGCGGGAGGCGTAGGCCTCATAGTCGATGCGGAACAAAGCGTAGGAGGTGATGACGACGTCGGCCCCGCCCAGGGCCTCGGCCACGTCCTGGCCGCTCTTGCCGAATGTCTCGCCCACCGTGCGGACGGTCAGGCCGGGGGCGAAGCGCGCGGCCTCAAGCGCCCAGTTGCCCACCACGCTGGTGGGTGCCACCACCAGGAAGGGTGCGCCCGCGGCCGGCCGGCCTTCAGCGCCGGCGGCAGCACCGGCGTCGGGCGTTTCCAGGGACGAAGCTGCCGTGTCGGCCTGGTCCTTCGCGGCGCACATCAGTGCCAGCGCCTGCACGGTCTTGCCCAGGCCCATGTCGTCGGCCAGGACGCCTCCCAGCCCATGCTTGTAGAGGAAGCTGAGCCAGTTGTAGCCCTCCAGCTGGTACGGGCGCAGCTCCGCGTTCAGGGACGCAGGCAGCGGCAGCCCGTCCACGCCACCTTCCAGGAGGCCGCCAACGGCCGAGCGCCACGCGGCAGCCTGCTGGTCCACGATGCCCAGCTGCGCCAGCTCGTCCCAGAGCCCTGCCTGGAAGCGGCTGATCTGCAGCGGCGCATCCTTGTTGTCCTGCAGCGAGCGGGCTTCCTCGATCAGCGCCCGCAACTGGTGCAGTTCCGGCAGGTCCAGCGAGAAGTAGGCGCCGCTGGGCAGCAGCATCTTGGTCTGCCCGGCGGCGAGCGCGGAGAACACGGCGGCGAAGGAAACGGGCTGGCCCTCGAGGGAAATCTGGATGCCGAGGTCGAACCAGTCCCGCTGTTCGGTGGCCTTGGTGGAGATGGACACCACCGGCGCTTCCTCCGCTTCGCGGTAGTCGGCGATCTCGCCGACGGTTTCCACGTCCACATCCGGTGCTTCCCGCAGCCGGGGCAGCACTTCCTCGGTGAACGCCAGCGTGTCCAGGCCTTTGAGTTCCACAGACGCCGCCAGGCGCGGAGTGCCCCAGCCGCCGGTGGCGGACTCGCCGAGGGCGGATACGGTGTCCCAGGGCTGGCCGATTCCTTCAAGGATGCGGGACTCGGCGGTGTCGTCCCGGTACCCCTGGTCGCCAGGGTGCCGCCACAGCGGCTGTGCGGTGACCAGTTTCCCGGTGCGGTAGTGCCACTCCCAGTGCAGCCGCACCCGGTGGTCCGCCCCGTAGTTGGCCAGCAGGGACAGCGTGGGAACTGCGAGCTCGGGGAGTTCCACCGACTCATCCCGTGCCGTGACCCTGGCGGCCTGCTTGAGTTTCGGGTAGAAGCCCGTGAGGAAGCGCGACTCGTCCTTGGCAGGAATGTGGAGGGTGCTGCCGGCCGTGACGAACGCCAGGAGCTCCTCGCTCAGCCCGGTCTCCAGGGGTGCCAGCGTAATGGCGCCGTCCGGGTCCGGGACGCCCGGCAGTGCAGCCTCGCCGGAGGTGAAGAAGAGGCCGTGGGCGGGCCGGCCGATGGTTCCCACCGCCGCCGGATCAACCTCTTCCCCCTCCACGGCGATGGTGGGCGACAACTCCAGCCCGGCGTCGGAGACCGCACTGCCGGACGCTTCCGGGCGGGCCGGTGCGCCGTCCGCCGGTGCCCCGAACCTGCTCAGGGAAAGTCCGACGGCGGCGGGGGACTCCGCGACCCGGACCGGCTCAGTGCCACGCGAGTGGACAAGTGCGAGCCCGATCTTCCTGGCATCGGAGAGCAGGCTCCACAGGTTCTTCCCGGCGTAGGAGTTCAGGCCCAGCCACAGGCCCGCTGAATTGTGCGTCCTGCTGGCGGAGGAAGAATGGCCGGCCAGGAACTCCTGCATCCACTCCACATGCGCCTGGTTCGATTCGCGCCGGAAATTCAGGTAGCTCAGGGTGTTCCAGGAAACGTCTCCGCGGATCCACTTACCCTTGGCCCCCATGATCACCGGCCGGACCTTGAGCTGGCGCACACCCCGCACCGGGTCGCGGCGGCCGGTGTAGGAGAAATGCGGCGGCGGCTCTTCAATCTCGAACTGCAGCGCCAGGGGGATACCACTGGTGGACGGGGCGGCGCCGGGCTGGGAAATCAGCGGGCTGAGGGCCTGTTCCCAGTCCGAGAGGGCTGCCGAGGGGGCGCGGGACACCTGCGTGGCCGTGGACGGGGCCAGCAGCTGCATCCGGATGGCCGGGTTGTCCTCCGCCGCGAAGAGCAGGGCAGCCACATGCTTGCAGTCCTTGCGGACAGGGCAGCTGCACACGCCTACGGTGCAGCTCCACCCGCCTGCCTTGCGGACCAGCTTGGCGGTGGTGGAGTACGGAACTTCCGCGCCGCCCCGGACCTTGCCCAGCATGAGCCCGGTGCCGGCGTCGAACGACATGCCCGAAACCCTGCTGGCCATGGCATACGCCAGCCCGGCCGCGAGGGAGCGGTCGTTGATGGCGGGTGTCTGTATTGCCAGTGCCGCACTTTCGTCCGGTTGGGATGGCATGGTGCGCGCTACTTTCAGCAGGCCACGGCGGAGCCGGGTCCGGTGGGTGGTTATCTGATCCATCTTAGTTCGCCCGCCGGCAAGGCCATGCCCGCCGTCTTTCCGGGCCGCCTCGGAAACTTCGCTTGACGTTCACTTCCTCCTCGACGCTGCCGTGAACTGGCCCCCGTAGCGTGAAAAGCGTCCGGAGCACCACCATGCCAGCAGCGAGGATTTCCATGATCACCACGCCCCAGCCCGTCGTCCTGACCAGCAGCAGTATCGAAGCGAGCGATGAGGAGGCGGTGCAGGCCAACGTCACCGTCGTCGACGCCATGCATACGGCACTGCTCCACACGGAGGAAATGTCTCCGGTGGCCGTCCGCAGCTATTACGTCGATTTCTACCTGACGCAGGCGCTGGAGGGCGGCTTCGCGCAGTACGCCTTCCTGGCGGTCGACCGTGCCGCGACGGACACCCTCATCCGCGAGGGCATGGCGGGCATGGGCGCCACCGCACACCTGGAACTGTTCAACCGGTCCGTCGAATGCTACGACGCGTTGTCCGAGGAGGACACCGAGCACTACCTGGACGGCAGCGTCGATGACAGCGGGGACGTTCCCGACGCCGTCCTCCGGATGGAGGAGCTGGACGGCGAATTCGAGGAACTGCTGGAGCAGGAGAACATTACGGCGCTCAACGCCGCCTGGCTGCGCCGCCAGGCAGACCTTGTGGTGCTCGATGACGAAGAGGTGGGCCCCTACATCCAGGGCCTGGTTGCGCACATCCCGGACCTTCCCGAACGCCGCGCCCAGGCCGACGCCGAAGCCCTGGAGGATGCCCCGGACTTCGAAGTGATCATCCGCGAACTGTGCGGTATTGCCGGCTACGAGCTCACGAAGATCACCATGGGCGACCCCAACTACATTCACGACGGTGAGAAGACGCTGGCGTGGCACTTCAGCACCGACAACGGCGACTTCCTCATGGTGGAAGAGGACGAGGAGGCGTTCATGATCAACCCCGAGACGCAGGAAATCGTGGCCGCCGTGGAATTCGAGGACGCAGACCTGATCGAGGCCTAGCAGCGCGGGCGGCATCCCCGGGGCCGGCGCGGCCCCAGGGTTTCCGCATAAACGAAGAGGCGCGGGGCGGGAGTGGATCAGCTGTCCCGCGCCTTCGCCCGGGGAGACCGGAAAAATAAAAACCGGACACCCGTAACCTCCGCGCGGGCTCCGGCGATGTAGTCAGTGATGGGTCCGCCAGCCGGGCCCAATCGGACTTGTTGTCTAGGTTTGGAGAAGTTAAATGTCTGTGTTCACCGTGCTCGCCACCAGCAAAGTCGCCGCCGGAGTCCTGGCTGCAGGAACCCTGGCCGTTGGAGGAACCGGCGCCGCTGCCATCTCGGGCGTCCTGCCCGCCCAGGCCCAGCAGACGGCCCACGAAGTCTTCGGCGCACCGGCCCCCAAGCTCGGCACCGACGCCGCAGCCAACGGCCAGGCCACCCCGGCGCCCACCGCCACCGCCGCCGTTTCCGACGCCCTGAAGACCGCTGACGCTTCCGAGGATGCCACCGCCAAGGCCACCGCCACCGCCAAGGCCGATGACGACAAGGTTTCCGCCAACACCACCGCTTCCGCGGAAGCCAAGACCGCTGTTGACGCTGCCGGTCCGGCAGCCCTGGGCCTCTGCACCGCCTTCACCCACGGCGGACTCAACGCTTCCTCGCAGGCGTTCTCCTCGCTGTCCATCGCCGCCAAGGGTGACGCGAACATCAAGAGCTACTGCGCCGACGTCGTAGCCAAGGCCGACGTTGCCGCCAAGGCTGCCGCCGCTGCCAAGGGATCCGCCTCGGTTGAGGCCGAAAAGCCCGAGGTTCCGTCCGCGCCTGCCGTGCCGGCTGTCCCTGCCGTTCCGGGCACCGAGGGCAACACCACCGTTCCCGCCGTTCCGGCCGTTCCCGCAGTGGGCGGCAACACTGCCCACGCGCCTTCAGTTTCGGTCCGCTAAGGCAGTTGGCTAGTCTGGACTGCGGCTGCGGCCGCAGTCCGGGCAGCCGGGCGGGGTGCGCATGCCGGGGACAGCACCCCTGAACAACCCGCACGAAGGCAGCCGAAAGACCACGTGAACTGGCAGTCCGTACCGGAAACCGGGAAAAGGCGCGAGCCGGGCCCCGGGATGGAGGAGCCGCTGGTGCTAGACACTTTGGCCCAAGAAGAGTTCGACATATTCGACAACGCAGCCGGAACGGATCCGGCGGCGTTCTTCGCTGCTGCCTACAAGACCTTCGCAGGGCCGGTGCAGGGCTACCTCAAAGCACGCGGACTTGATGACCCCGAAGCTGTCACCCAGGACGTCTTCATGGCGTTCTATCCCAGGATCGGCACCCTCACCGGGGGCCTGCAGGGCGCTAAGTCGCTGATCTTTTCCATCGCCCACGCCCGCATGGTGGACCACTACCGCCGGCTGGAGCGACGCCCGCGGCTGACACCATACGACCCCCAGCACGACGGCAGGACAACCCCGTCCGCGGAGGACCACGCCGTTGAACTAACCGGCGGAGCCGCCGCCATGCTGGAAGGGCTCAGCGAAGAACACCAGGAGGTCCTGGCCCTTCGCGTCGTGGCGGACCTGTCCATCGAACAGGTGGCCGCCATCATGGGCAAGAGCGCCGGAGCCATCAAACAGCTTCAGCGCCGCGCCCTGCAGAACCTTAAGGCACAAACGCTCAAGAGAAACCAGGCGAATCATGAGTGATACCGCAGGATCCCGCAACGACGGGATGGTTGACCGGCTTCTGCTGGAGGCAGGCGTCGACGACGACGGACAGCTCCGTGACGCCCTGCTCGACCTGCGTTCGCTGGCAGCCGGAGCCCCGGCGCCTTCAGCCGACATCGCCGCACTGATGGCAGGTGCGCCCACTGGCGCCACCGCCACGGCGGTTCTTCCCGCCACTTCTTCCCCGGTCACGTCGGTGCTTCCCGCGGCGGAACCGGCGGATGAACTCGCCGCGCGCCGGAGGGCCAAGCGCCGCATCACGCTCACCACGCTCTCCGTGGCCGCCTCCCTCGCAGCCGGCGGCGCCGTCGCCGCTGCCTCCGATCAAAGTTTCCGTGATTCGTTCAGCCAGCTGAACCATGCGGTCACCTCGTTCGTGACCGGTACCACCGCCGCCCCCGCAGGCACCAAGGGCGGGGAAGCACCGTTGCCGGGTCCCGCGGCGACCCGGCCCTCAGGGGCCAGCCCGGAAGCTGTCCCGGCGGCATCCGCAACCGCTCCGGCACCCGCCGGCGGGGCGTCGTCGTCCGCTGCCGTGCGGCCGGGCAGCACCCCCACCCACGGATCCACCGCTGCCCCGGCACAGAAACCGGCCGGGGTCCCGGCGGAACCGTCACTTCCCACGGACGTCCCCGGGGAGGTCAGGAAGGGCGTGGAGCAGGCACCGAAACTGCCGGTCCCCATCCCCACCGGGGTCCCGCTCCCCGGCAAAGCCACGGACGTTCCCCTGAAGTAGTCCGGACCGCATTCGAGGGAGGTCAGTAGGCCTGCCCCGGAGCCTTGGCCATGGCCCCCGACGGATCGGACAGGAACCACACGCCACCGATGCCCTGCCCCAGGGTGTCACCGGGTTTGGTGTCCTTGGCGAAGTAGTACAGGGGCATGCCGTTCAGCGTCACCTGCTTCTTTCCGTCCGCGCCGGTGATGGTCCCCAGCTTGCCGGTGACCCCCTCCGCTGTGGGTGTCCCCGATGTAGTGGTCAGCGGCGGCCACTGGACGGCGCAAGAGCCGGTGCACGCGCTGGTGCCGGAATCCTTGGTGTCCTTGGTGAAGAAGTAGAGGCTCATTCCCTTTCCGTCCACCACGATGCTGCCCGCCGCCGAGGAGGACGCCGTCTTAAGCTCGACGGCGGCACCCGCCTGCGGAGATGACACTGCGGGCGAAGCGGACGAGGCGGGGGATGGGGAAGCCGCGGTGCCCGTGGCGGGGCTGTTGGCAGCGGGTGCGGTGCCGGAGCTGCTGCCGCAGCCGGCGAGGGCTGTGGCGAGGGCCAGGATCGCCAGGCCCGGGCCGAGATGGTGCTTCATGGTGTGCTCCCTTGGCTGGATTCTTTCCTAGGTAGGGCCCGGCGTCGGATCACCGGACGCTAACCCCTACGACGCCTCCGGGTGAAGAATGGTTCACACACCGGCAGAATGCACGGACCGGGGAATTCACGGGCCTGCCTGAGGCCGGCCGGCAGGGCCCGCAGCAGCCGATTGAACCGTTTCCGCCCCGCCGGCGTCGTAACAGCCGGAAGCGGAGTGTTTCGGCTCCACGCCAGGTGACGGGAGGAGTGGGATGCCGCTCGATGACAGCGTGGTGGAGGCAATCTACCGCGAGCACGGCAGCGCCCTGCGCCGCTTTGTGCTCAGCGCCACCCGGGATCCGCAGCTGGCGGAGGACGTGGTCCAGGAAACCGTGCTCCGCGTCTGGCAGCACGCCCCGGACATCAACGGCAGTTTCCGCAGCTACCTGTACCGCACAGCCAGGAACGTGATGATCGACAACTATCGCCGGAGCCAACGCCGGCCGGCCGAGGCCCTTGGAAGCGGCCTCGCAGATCCCGTCGAGGTGGTGGGGCGCGTCGACGAAATGCTTAATCGGGTTTTGATGGAGGAAGCGCTGTTGAGGCTGAGCAAGGAACACCGCGAGGTCCTGGTGGCCCTGCACTACCGCCGGTTCACGGTCAACGAGGCAGCAGTCCAGCTCAATATCCCCAGCGGAACGGTCAAGTCCCGTGCCTACTACGGGCTCCGGGCCCTGCGCACCATCCTGGACGAGATGGGGGTGGAACGGTGAGCCCCAACCCGCACCACCTGCTCGGGGCCTACGTCCTGGGCGGCCTCGATCCCCAGGACCTCGCCCTCTTCGAAACCCACCTCCAGGACTGCGCCACTTGCCGCAAGGAACTGGCCTCGCTGGAAAAGGTGCCCGTGCTCCTGGACGCCCTCCCCGTCCCCGACGCCCTGGCGCTCACCGCCGCCCCCGGAGGCAACGAGGACGTCGGGAACAGCGTTCCCGCCCGCCTTTTCGCCGAACTGTCCCGCCGGCGTCGGACCGTACGACGGCGGTGGGTGGCTTTGGCGGGCGCCGTTGCGGCGGCATGCCTGGCAGTGGGCCTGGCGGTGGGGCCCTTGCTGGTCAGGCCGCCGCAGCCGGATGCAACCTACTCCGTGGCCCTGGGGGACGGGCTGCAGGTCCACATCGACATGGCACGCAAAGCCTGGGGGACCGAGCTCGCGGTGAGCGGCAGCAGTCTTCCCCCGGACGGAACTCTCTCGCTGTGGGTCCGCGACCGTGCCGGCGGAGAGGACCGTGCCTGCGCCTGGTCCGCCACCGCCACGGGGAAGGTCAAGGTCACCGGGGCAACGCCCATCCAGCTGGCCAGCATCTCCAGCGTTGAACTGCGCGACGGCGCCCAGCATGCGGTGGCCGTAATCACCGTTCCCTAGGCCCCTCCGCCCTCTGCTGCATCGCCCGGAACTCTGCCACCAGCGCCTCGTCCTCGCAGGCGCGGGCGAAGGCCTCGATCCGCCGTTCGATCTCGTACCCCAGAAGCCGGCTGCCGATCCGCTCCATTGCTGCCCGGAGGACGGCGGGCCGGCAAGAAAAGGTGTACTTCCAGACTGCCCGTGTGCCGTCGCCGTCCCCGGTAAAGCGCCAGCCGCCGCCGAAATTATCGAAGAACCACGGACCGGACACCATGGTCATCCCGACGCTGCGCGGCGGGGCGAAGGAGACGTACCGGCTGACCATGGTCAGGCCCAGCCGCGACCTGGTGCGGGTCCGGACGCCCTTCGCCGGCG
The DNA here is from genome assembly GCF_030209355.1 of Pseudarthrobacter sp. fls2-241-R2A-127. Taxonomy (GTDB): domain Bacteria; phylum Actinomycetota; class Actinomycetes; order Actinomycetales; family Micrococcaceae; genus Arthrobacter. The sequence goes on along the minus strand of NZ_JARVSF010000012.1, from coordinate 54,336 downwards.
CCTTGGCGCCGTCAAGGAAGGACTGAGCGGAAATGAAGGGGTCCCACCGGAGCCGGAAGGCCCCTGTGGTCTGGGAAAGGGCGAAGGCCGTCTCGGGGTCGACGCGGATCAAACGCTCGGCACGGACTTGTGGCATCCTTCAACCCTAGCCACACCCGGGCCGGTTACTTGCTCATTTTGGCCAACCGGGCGCGCATCACCATGTACGCGCCGTAGCAAATCAATCCCGCTCCCACCGCGGCCAGGAGGTACGGGCCCATGGGTTGGTCGCGGAGTGCGCGCAGTCCGCCGTCCAGGCCAGTGGAGTCTTCCGGGTGCTGTTTCACCGTGGCCACGACGATCAGCAGGCCTGCGAGCAGGAGCACGGTGCCCTTCGCGAGGTAGCCGGTCACGCCCAAGGCGGTCACGGCCGTCCGGGCCGGGCCGGGGGAGGGCATCCGCAGTTGCTTCTGGAAGGATTTCTTGGGTCCCCTGATGCCGTAGACCACGCCGGTGACAGCCACCGCCAGGCCGATCACCACCAGCAGAACCACGCCGCCGGGGGCCACCATCACGGAAACAGTGAAGTCGCTGGTGGCCTTGCGATTGTCGCCGCCGGAGCCGGTGCCCGTGACGAAGTGCCACAGCGTCAAGGCCAGCACGGCATAGACAATTGCCTGCAGCACGGCCTTGGCCTTGTTCTTGGCTTTTGTTTTGGTGGGCTGGTGGTTGAAATCGAAGATCGCATCGCTGGTCTGCCACAACGACAAGGCGGCGCAGGCCGCGAAACTGCCCCACAACAGGAAGGGGCCAACAGGCATGGTGGCCAACTCGGCCACGGCGCCGCTGAAATCGGCACTGCCGGTGCCGCCCACGGCCAGCCGGATAGCAATCGCACCCACCAGCAGGTGCAGGATGCCGCTGACCGCAAAACCCAGCCGGGCAAGAATCTCCAGGACACGCGAATTCGTGACGTCTTCGGCCTTATCAACGGCCTGTTGCAATTCTTTTTTGATCGTCGTTCCTTTTGGACAAGCGCGGTAGTGCGCTGGTGTGCGTGCCCTTCTTACAATGGCAATCGTGCCACGCCGGCCCGGTCCGGAACAGCCGGGCCCACAGCTGGGGGCCCGGCTCACCGCGGGCCGCCGCGCGGCCCACCCGGGTTCCCGGGTGACGGGGGATGGGGAGGGATCCCCATCGCCGGGGCCGGCCACCTGTGCAACCATAAGGACCAGCGATTCACACGCACCGCACACTTCCCGGGGGAAACGATGACTTTTTACGGCGCTGACATCAGCCAGTTGCGGGCTCTGGCCAAGGCAGCGGACCAGGCCGCGTCCCTGTTGAGCAGCCGCGCCGGCACCCTGCACAGCCAGATCCAGTCCGCCCCCTGGAAGGGGCGCGACGGTGAGCGCTTCCGCCAGGAGTGGAGCGGCAGCCACAGGCCCAGCCTGGACAAGGTGGTGGCCAGCCTGCGGGAAAACTCAAAGATCCTCATGCGGCAGGCCGACGAACAGGAGAAGGCCTCCACCGCAGGTTCCGGCGGTTCCGGGACCAGCACCTGGGACCGGCTCACTTCGCTGGCCGCACAGGCCCGGGAATGGCTGAAGGAGAAGGGCGAGGCGGCCAAGGCCGCAGCCGAACACCGCCAGGAACTCGAGACCGCGCTGGACCGCATGGTCAACGCCAGCCCGGAAGAACAGGCCAAATGGTGGGACAGCCTGTCAGAGGCGGACCGCAAGTACCTGATTGAGGGCGCAGGCAGCAACGGGCCCTTCGCGGAGGACCTGATGCGCATGGACGGCGGCATCCCCGCCGCCGCCCAGGAATTGGCCAAGCACCACCTCCAGGAACTGGCCAAGGCGGATATTCCGATCTACTCGGAGACGGGCAAGGCCTCCATCGAGGCCCGGGTGGCGTGGGTCCACGGTGGCGCCGAAGTGGGCACGGAAGTGGTGGAGAACGCGGACGGCTCCGCCACCATGAAGGTGTACGGAAACATGGGCCTGGGCGTCAACGACACCTCCGGCACGGCGGGCGCCACCCTGACCGGCGAAGTCTCCCGGGAGTACAAGTTCGCCACCGTCGAGGAGGCCATGGCGGCCCGTGCGCAGATGTACAAGGACCTGCCTCCGGACAGCATCGGAGACATCAAGGACGTGGCCGGCAACCCGCCCGGATACATCCTGGACAGGATCAACCATGCCGCCAGCGACAACGGGTCAACCGGCCAGACGGACAAGGCAAAGGGAACGTTCTCGCTGGAAGCCTCGGGCGAATCCGGCACGGCGTCCGGCTCGGCGAAACTCGACCTTGCCTATGAGCGCAACCTGACCGATGGGACGTCGACGGCCAGCGGCGAGGTCTCGGCGCAAGGCAAGCTCAACCTGGACGGACGGGTGTTCGAAGCATCCGGCAAGGGTGGACTGCAGGTCAACATGGACAAGAGCAACAACATCGATTCGGTGTCCGTGTCCATGGATGGGACCGTGGCGCAGGGGGCAACCGAAGGCGTGGATGCGAAGGCCGCAAAGTTTGACTCCACCGTCACAGCAGGCACGCAGGGCACGGTCAAGATCGATGTGGATTACTCCCCGGAAAACCGGCCCGTCATTGACAGCTACTTGCGCAACGTTGCCCTCGGCGATGAAGCCGGCGCTGCCCGGGATGCCGCCAAGCTTTACGAGGCCGGCTCCGCCACCGTCCAGGTGAACTCCGTGGTAACCGCCAAGAACGAGGCCGGATTCGATGTGAAGTTGGGCGAAGTGGAAGTGAAAACCGAGAACCAGTCCACCACCAATATCTCCACGTACTATAAAGTCCCCAACGACACCAAGCTCGAGAGGCTCTGAACCATGTCAGTGCACATCGAATCCCCGCTGGGCTTCACCGCAGACTTCCCCGAGCACACCCAGGTCCTGGACGACTCTACGGCCGGCCCCAACAGCGAACAATACGGGCTGCTCGGCGGCGTCCTGGTCACCGTGATCAAGGACGACACCTCCGTGCAGGACGCGCCGCAGGCCAACGGATGGGCACACCTGATGTCGGATTTCTATCGCGAGGAGCGCGGCGGCACACTGCTGGCCGAGGGCGAGCTGAACCTTCCCGGCAAGTCCGCGTACGGCGTGGTGGTGGGTTATGACGACGCCGAAGGGTCGGCAAAGGTGGCAGCCACCGTCGGCGTATGGGAAAGCGGCCGGTTCATCGGCGTGGTGGTGATCTGGCCGTACCTGAACCCGGAGGCGGAGCCCAGGCTGGACATGCTCAAGGAAATCGTGGCCGCGATCAACGTGGGCTAGCGCCCCCCGCTCGCACCGCTAGAACCGCTCGCGCGGTCCCGCGGTTCAGCGGCGGCGGTAGCAGAGATCGAAGATCAGCCGGCCGGCCTCGTGTGCCTTCGCCTCGAAGCTGGTCCGGATCCTGCCTTCGAACCGGGGCGCCCAGCCGCCGGTTTCGTCAACGCCCTCATTGGGACCGGTGTGCCCCGTGCTTACGGGTGCCCGTCCCTCCCTGACAGGTGCACCGCCCACCAGCGATTCGACGCCGGACTGCCACACCTGGGTCAGCGGGCTTTCGGGGCCGCGGCGTTCGCCGGTGTGCAGGTTTTCGAAGTCCGCTGAGCCGGCCATGACGTCCCGGACATGAATGGCGTAGTTGGACCAGTCGGTAGCGATCCGGAACAGGCCGCCGGGTTTCAACGCCTTTGCCGCCAGGCCGGCGAACTCGGGCTGGATGAGGCGGCGCTTGTGGTGCCGCGACTTATGCCAAGGATCCGGGAAGAAGACCCACAGTTCGCTGACGGAACCGGAGGGAAGCATGGTGGCCAATACCTCGGGGGCATTCGCCTCCACCACGCGGACGTTGGTCAGGCCCCGGCTGTTGATCTTGATGATCGTGTTGGCGAGCCCGGGCGTGTAGACCTCCACGGCCAGGAAGTCCGTGTCCGGATTCTGTTCCGCCGCATGGCAGATGGCATCGCCCAGGCCGGACCCGATCTCGACGACCAGCGGGGCCTCCCGGCCAAATTCGGCCGCGGCGTCGAAGGTGTAGTCGGGATGGACCGAGGTGTTGGCAACGTGCCGGGGAACGTCCACAGCCCACCGCTCCGCGTGCTCGGCCCAGGCGGCCTGCCGCCGGCCCTGAAGCCGGGTGCCGCGGCGCACGAAACTGACGGGCCGGCCGCCGTAAGTACCGAAGGAAGCTTGGGTTCCGGGCGTAACGGGCCTGGGGACATGCGGCTGCTGGGGGTTTTCAGGGGATTCGCTCATCCCTTCCAGAATAGCGCCGCGGGGACAGCGGACGATCGGAGCCCCGCGAATGCCCTGCGCCCGAAGCACTCCGATGCTCAGAACACGCCTACGAGGTCCAGGGCGGGACCGAGTGCCAGGGCGAAGACCACACCGCAGATGCAGAGGGCAACTGCGGCCGCGGACCGGCTTCCGGATCCCCGCGGCAACTGTTTCAGCGCTGGGAGTGCCAGCCGGAGACCGAGGAAGGCAAAGAGGAGAGGCAGGCTGAACAGCACGAAGGGAGCTACCCAGGGTGTGCGGGAGTAGCCGTTGTCCGAATACGTCAGGAGCATGGCCAACCCGGCGAACGGTCCCGTCAGGAGCATGCTGAGCGGGGCAAGGATCGCCAGGACCAGGCTGTTGGTCGCTTTATGGCCGGGCATTCCCGGCGGCTGGACAGGGCCGCCGTGGACGGGAGGCGGCCCTGTCCCGTCCGCCAGTGCGTTCTCCGGCGATGTGCCCTCCAGTGGTCCACCCTTCCGCGCCCGACTCTCGGGCGCGGAAGGGTGTGATTCCGGCTGCGGTGTGGTTTCCATGGTGTTCCCCTTGCTAGGTGCCGCCAAGTGCGTGGCGGCTGGTAACAACCTACGAATCTGCCTGGAGCGCCGGGAGGTGCGCGCATCCGTATGTGGAAAACTCCACGCCGGTGGCCGCCTGCAAGAATGGGCGGATGACGGACGCAACGAATGCCGAGGCAATGAGGCAACGGCAACGGGCTGTTTCCGGGGACCCCCAGGTGCGGGCCCGGACGGGCAGCAGCCGGGTGGACCCGGGTACCTTGGTGGACGCTGAAATTGATGAGCTGCCCGCGGCGGGTCCTACGCGGGTGGGCGGCCGGCGCGCCCTGGTCTACCTGGGCGTGTGCCTGGTCCTGATCGGCCTGAACCTGCGCAGCGTCTTCTCCAGCCTGTCCGCGGTCCTGCCGGAAGTGACGTCGCAGGCCGGGTTGCCCGGCTGGTCCGTGGTGGTGTTGACCACGGTCCCCGTGACGCTGCTGGGTGTGTTCGCGCCGCTGGCCCCGGTGCTGGCCCGGCGGTTCGGCGCGGAACGGGTGCTGCTGGGCGCCATGGCCCTGCTGACAGCGGGACTGCTCCTGCGGCCCGTTGATACCGGGGCAATCGTGGGCGGGGCCGGCCACCTGCCCGCGCTCCTGGCCGGGACGGCCGCCTGCGGCGCAGCGATCGCCCTGTGCAACGTGCTCCTCCCGGGCCTGGTCAAGCGGGACTTCCCGCACCGTCTGGGACTCATGGGCGGCCTCTACACCACCGCCATCTGTGCCTCTGCGGCGCTCGGGGCCGGCTTCACCTACCCGGTCTACACGGCGACGGGGGAGTGGACCAAGGCGCTGTGGGTCTGGTCGGTGCCCGCCGCCGTCGTCCTGGTGCTGTTCCTTCCCGTGGCCGTGCGGCAGGGCTCTGTGCGGCACCAGGCGGTCCGGGACGGCGTCAACGTCTGGCGCTCCTCCGTCGCCTGGCAGGTGACCATCTTCATGGTGCTGCAGGCCATGATGTCCTTCAGCGGTTTCGCCTGGCTGGCGCCCATCCTCCGCGAGCGGGGCGTGGACGGGGCCACGGCAGGGCTGATCGTGGCCGTCTGCATCGGCCTGCAGATGCTGGGCTCCCTGTTCGCACCGGCATTGGCCGCGAAGTTCCGCGACCAGCGCACCATCAATGCCGTGGTGGCGCTGATGACCGGCGCGGGATTCGTGCTGAGCATCCTGGGCCCGCTGGACCTGATCTGGTTCTGGGCAGGCCTGCTGGGCCTGGGCCAGGGCAGCCTCACGGCCTGTGCGCTCACCTTGATTATGCTCCGCACGCGGGAAGGGCACACCGCCGCGCACCTGTCGGGCATGATGCAGGGCGTGGGCTATGGGGTGGGCTCCACCGGCACCCTCATGGTGGGCCAGCTCCACCAGGCCACCGGATCCTTCGTGCCTGCCGGCATCCTGTTCACGGTGGTGGGCCTGCTCGCGGCCGTCTTCGGCTACCGTTCCGGCCGGAACGGGTACGTGGGCGAGGAACCGTAATGCAGGACCCCACGCTTCCCGCCGTCCACCACGCCACGGGGATCTTCCGGCCCCCGTACATTTGGGTGACGGTGGGTACCTGCGCCCTGGTGTTCCTCGCTGCGTTCGAATCCCTGGCCGTGACCACCATCATGCCGCTCGCCAGCCGGGAACTGAACGGCGGGAGCCTCTACGCGCTGGCATTCGCAGGACCGCTGGCCACCGGTGTCATCGGCATGGTGGGCGCCGGCAACTGGTCGGACAGGCGCGGTCCCGCGCTTCCGCTGTATGCCTCCGTCGCGTTGTTCGTGGCCGGCCTGCTCGTTGCGGGCACGTCGGTTTCCATGCCCATGCTGGTCGCCGGACGCCTGGTCCAAGGCCTCGGCGGGGGCGCCCTCACCGTGGCCCTGTATGTCCTGGTGGCGCGGTTCTACCCGGGCACGCTGCATCCCAAAATCTTCGCCGCGTTTTCGGCCGCCTGGGTGGTGCCCTCCCTGGTGGGGCCCTTCGCGGCCGGTGTGGTGGCGCAGGTCTTCAGCTGGCACTGGGTGTTCCTGGGCGTCGTGGGACTGGTCGTTCCGGCGCTCGCCATGATCGTTCCGGTCCTGCGCGGACTGGACCCGGCAGAATCGCCAGGCGAAGCGGAAGAAACCATCCCGCCGTGGGCTCTCGCCCGGCTCGGGTGGGCGGTCCTGGCCGCGCTGGCCGTACTGGGGCTCAACCTCTCCGCCGGCCTCAGCATCCCCGCTTTTCCGCCGGCCAAGGCACTCCTGGCCGTTGCCGCCGTCGTCCTTGCCCTGGCCGCGGTCCGGCCGCTGGTGCCCGCCGGGACCCTTCGCGCACGGCGCGGCCTGCCCAGCGTGATCCTGGCCCGCGGCCTCGCTTCGGCGGCCTTCTTCGGGGCGGAGGTCTACCTTCCCTACCTGCTGATCGACCAGTATGGCTTCCCGCCCACCTTGGCGGGCGTCACCCTCACCAGCGGGGCGCTCGCGTGGGCCGGTGCCGCCGCGGTCCAGGGCCGCATGGGCCCGCGGCTGCAGCACCGGAGTGCTGTCCGGGCGGGGTCGCTGATGGTGCTGGTTGCCATCGTCCTGGCGCTGGCCACCGCGGGCCTCCACTGGCCGGCCGCCGTCGCCATCGCCGGTTGGGTGTTGGCAGGCGGCGGGATGGGCCTGGTCTATCCCCGGCTGAGCGTGATGACACTGGCTCTGTCCAGCAAGGACAACGAGGGTTTCAACAGTTCCGCCATGTCCATTGCGGACTCGCTGGGCGGGGCGCTGTCGCTGGCCGCCACCGGGATCGTCTTCGCGGCATTTTCGACGACGGTCCAGTCTTTTGCGGGCGTCTTCGCCTTCACCGCGGCCCTGGGGGTGGCCGCGGTGCTGGTGGCACCGCGTGTCACCGGGAAGAAGGGCCAGTCCGGCTAGGGAAGGCGGGTGGCGCGCAGGACAACGTCCGCAAGGGTGGCCTCCTGCCCGTCCGGCCCGGTTGCCGGGCGCTCGCGGCTGGTGAGTACCTCCAGCTGCCAGCCCGGGCCGTCCAGCGCCAGTTCCCGGACCAGCTGGTCTCCGGTGTAGAACATCTCCAGGTGCTGGTGGTGGTCGTTGCCCCACGGCGGCAGCCGGTCCGGGTGGTGCCCCACCACCAGCAGGGTCCCCCCGGGCTTGACGGCTGAGGTGGCGGCCCGGAGCGGGACCCGCCAATCGAGCTCCTGGGAGTGCAGGAACTGCGAGGTTACGAGGTCGTAGGAACCTTCAGGCTGCCACTGCGTCAGGTCTGCCTGCTGCCAGGTGATCCGGCGGCGGATGTCCCCGTTGGCGGCGTTGACGCTTTCGCGTGCCAGCTCGGCCAGTTCGTGCGAGCGGGCCCGTTCCAGCGCCACGGCGGAAACGTCCACGGCGGTCACGGACCAGCCTTGCCGGGCGAGCCAGATCGCGTCGGCGCCTTCGCCGCACCCCAGTTCAAGTGCCTTGCCGGGGCGCAGGCCGCCGGCCTCATGGACCAGCTGGGGGTTCGGCTTTCCGCTCCAGAGCCGGGCTTTGCTCCGGTACCGCTCGTCCCAAACCGCCCCGGGGCTGACGCCGCCGCCCGTTTCCGGCACCTCGCCGGCGTGGTGCGCGTGGTGCTGGTGCGCTTCGTTTTGGTGCGTGTCCTGGCCGTGCCCCGGGTGTTCGCTCATGCTCCAACACTGCCCCGCCATGCCTCCGATGGCAACGCCGCGGACGGGCTCCCTGCGGCGGGATGGTAGACTGGAGGAACTTGATGTGCAGTGATGCCGCCTGCTCCGGATCTGGAGTTCCTTCCAGGGAGTGGGCTTTCTTCATGTGAGAGGCACATCCTGCGTCGATGAACGCGTTCCATTTGGTCCCGGCCGGCTGTCCTATTTACAGCGCCCGGTTGATCACCTGACTTTTCTTCGGCGAAACCCCTGGTCCAACCGGCATCGGGGGCCGATATCCGCCCGGATACCGCCAGAAAGACCGTAAAAAACTACATGACTACTTTTGCTGCCCTCGGTACTCCCAAGGCCCTTGCAGACACACTCACCGCGCAGGGAATCGTTGAACCGTTCCCCATCCAGGTGAAGACCCTCCCGGACACCCTTTCCGGCCGTGACGTCCTTGGCCGCGGCCGGACCGGATCCGGTAAAACCATTGCTTTCGCCATCCCGCTTGTAGCAAGACTCGCTGAGCGGGAAGCCAAGCACTTCCGCAAGCCCGGCCGCCCCATGGGCCTGGTCCTGGCACCCACCCGTGAACTGGCAACCCAGATCAACGCCACCATCGAGCCGCTGGCCAAGGCCGCAGGCTTGAACACCACCGTGATCTACGGCGGCATCTCCCAGGCCCGGCAGGAGAAGGCGCTGCGCGCCGGCGTCGACATCGTCATCGCCTGCCCCGGCCGCCTGGAGGACCTGATCCGCCAGCGCATCCTCACCCTCGAAGGCGTGGAAATCACCGTCCTGGACGAGGCCGACCACATGGCCGACCTCGGCTTCCTGCCCGTGGTGAAGAAGCTCATGGACATGACCCCCAGCCAGGGCCAGCGGCTGCTCTTCTCCGCCACCTTGGATAACGGCGTGGACAAGATCGTCCAGCGCTACCTGTCCAACCCGCTGACCCACTCCGTGGACGACCCCCAGGCGGCCGTGACCACCATGGAGCACCACGTGCTGGTGGTCAACGACCAGACCGTCAAGAAGCAGCTGATCGTGGAGCTCGCCTCCGGCGCCGGCCGCCGCGTCCTCTTCATGCGCACCAAGCACCACGCCCGCAAGCTGGCCAAGACCCTGACCGACGCCGGGATCCCCGCCGTGGACCTGCACGGCAACCTTTCGCAGAACGCCCGTGACCGCAACCTCGCCGAGTTCTCCAACGGCGACGTCCGCGTCCTGGTGGCCACCGACGTCGCAGCCCGCGGTGTGCACGTCGACGACGTCGAACTGGTCATCCACGTGGATCCGCCCACCGAGCACAAGGCGTACCTGCACCGTTCCGGCCGCACCGCGCGTGCCGGCTCCGACGGCACCGTGGTTACCCTGACCCTGCCGGAGCAGCAGTCCGACGTGAAGAAGCTCATGAAGGCTGCCGGCGTGGACGTCAGCTTCGAGCGCGTCACCGCCAGCTCTCCGATCGTGGCAGAACTGGTCGGCGACATCGCCGAGAAGGTCGACCCGCGCACCCGCGCCGCGCTGCTGGCGGCCAAAGCCCCCAAGCAGGGTGCCGGTACCTCCACCGGTGCCAATGCCGAGCGCAAGCGTGCACGCCGCCAGGCTGCGCCCAGCGCCGGTGGCCGTGGCGGTCGCGGCGGACGCGGCAAGGTTTCGGCCGAGCCCGCCCGCAGTGACTCCCCCCGCGCAGAACGCCGCGCAGCAGCCTTCGAAGGCCGGACCGAAGCCCGCGCCGCCTTCGACCGCAACGCAGAGCAGAACGAGGACCGCGCTGTTGCAGCGGCGGCCGCCCGCCGCAATGCCCGTGGCCGCGGCACCGCTTCGACCCACCGCAACGACGTCCCCGCAGCAGGTGGCCGCTCATCGGCCGGCCGCGGTTCCGACGGCCGTGCAGCAGAGGGCCGGGGCGATTCCCGGATCACCCGCAGCGACGCTCCGCGCGGCGGCTCCGGCCGTCCGGCCTCGGGCGGGCGCCCGGCGTCCGGCGGTGGCCAGCGCAGCGGGCGGCCGGCAACCGGCCAGCGTGCAGCGGCAGGCGCCTCCGGCCAGCGTTCGTCAGGCGCCGGCGGAAGCAAGGCTGTCTGGTCCTCGAACACCGGCGGAACCTCCGGCGGCTCCTACGGTTCCGCCAGCGGTGGCAACGGCGGCTCGGGCCGTCCCGCCCGCAGCGGCCCCAGGCGCGCATCGGCTCCGGCGTCGAACGAGCGCCGCGGCCGCTGATCCCCACCGGCCCCCTCGCCTCGCAGGCTCGGCCAGGGAACCCTGCCGGCGTGGGCCCAGAGCCAACCCATCGAGTGCTCCGTAGTTGTCGTTATGACGCGTCTAAACGACAACTGCGGAGCACTCGATGCGTTTTAAGGGGCTGCTACCAGCCGCGGGCGCGCCACTCTTCGAGGTGCGGCCGTTCGGCCCCCAGCGTGGTGGGCTTGCCGTGGCCGGGATGCACGACGGCGGTGTCCGGGTAGGCGTCGAACAACCGCTCCGTGACGTCGGACAGGAGCTGGGCGAATCGTTCCGGGTCCTTCTGCGTGTTGCCCACCCCGCCGGGGAACAGCGAGTCACCGGAGAAGATGTGCGCCGGCCCTTCCGGGTCCTGGTACACCAACGCGATCGAGCCGGGCGTGTGGCCCCGCAGGTGCACGGCGGTCACGTCGAAGCCGTCGAAATTCCCGACGTCCCCGTGGCTTAGCCGCACGTCCACGGGAACCGGCAACGCATCGGCGTCGTCCGTTCCCGCCGCTGTCCGGGCCCCCGTGGCGTCCACCAGCTCCTTCAGCGCCCGCACGTGGTCCCAATGCTGGTGCGTGGTGGCGATCAGGGCCAGCCGCGTCTCCACAGCAGTGTCCCGGGCACCGTCCGCCAGCAACTGCTGGATGGCGGGAAGGTCATCCGCGGCGTCAATGAGCAGCTGCGCCCCGCTGTCCTTGGCGGTCAGCAGGTACACGTTGTTGTCCATCTGGCTGACGGAGATGCTGCGGATGGTGATGGCCGGCAGGTCGTAGAGAAGTGAGTCCATGGGCTTCAGTCTAGGGACGGGCTACAGGGCCAGCGGCAACGTGGTGGAGTAGACCTGCTTGGACGGCGGGCCTGCCAGTATTTCGTGCAGCGCGTTTTTGCCTTCCGGCGTGGTCCGCCAGGCCGCGTAGTCGTCGTGGTCCTGCGTGGTGGCCCACGTTTCCACCACCAGGATGTGGCAGGGGTCCGCGTCATCAACCAGCGCCTCGATGCCCTGGTTTCCGGGCCAGGCGCGGGTGGCAGCGAGCGTTTCGGAAAGGTACTTCGCGGCGTCGTCGAGGCGGGCGGGGTCGATCCGGACTTCGAAGTGGACGATGGCAGGCATGGGGCTCCTTAGAATTGCTGGCAATTGCACGGTTTGGTTGGAAACAAAAAGGCCTTATTCGCGCCCTTCCGACACCCAGGCGGGGTTAGCGGAGCGGGACCCGACGACGGCGTCCGAGGCCGCGGCGAGGACCTCCAGGTGCGCGGGGGTGAGGTCCAGGGCGAGGGCGCCAAGGTTTTCATCGATCCGGGCAGCCTTCCGGGTGCCGGGGATGGGGACGACGGGCAGGCCGAGCCGCTTGCCCTGTGCGAACAGCCAGGCCAGGGCCACCTGCGCCGGTGTGGCGTTGAGCTGGTCCGCCACGGACCTGATGGCATCCACCACCGCCTGGTTGGCGCTGGCGGCATCCGTGGCGAAGCGCGGGATGTTCCGGCGGAAGTCATTTTCGCCCAGGCTTGAGGTGTCCACGGTGCCGGTGAGGAAGCCACGGCCCAGCGGGGAGTAGGGGACAAAACCCACCCCAAGCTCTGCTGCGGCGGGAACCACGTTGCGCTCCACATCCCGGCTCCAGATGGACCACTCGCTCTGGACCGCGGAGATCGGGTGGACGGCGGATGCGTCCCGGAGTTCCTGCGCCGTCACCTCGGACAGGCCCAGGTGCTTGACCTTGCCCTGCTTCACCAGATCCGCCATGGCGCCCACGGTTTGCTCGATGGGGACTCTGAGGTCGCGGCGGTGCATGTAGTACAGATCGATGACGTCGGTGCCCAGCCGCTGCAGGCTCCGGTCCACAGCCTGGCGAACGTACTCCGCATCGCCCCTGATGTCCGTGTAGCCGTCCGCGGGGTTGCCCACCAGCGCGAACTTGGTGGCCAGCTGGACTTCGTCCCGCCGGTCCTTGAGCAGCTGGGAAATGAGCTCCTCGTTGCTGCCCCCGCCGTAGATGTCGGCCGTGTCGATGAAGCTGACCCCGGCGTCGAGGGCGTGGTGCAGGGTCTGCAGTGCCTCAGCAGGGTCCACCTCGCCGTAGACCGGCGTGAGGGCCATCCCGCCGAAGCCCAGGGGGCTGACGGCCAGGCCGTCGCCGAGCCGGATCTTTCGGCCGTGGTCAGTGGGGTTATGTGCCATGGTGCTCCTGTTCGGTTCCTGCGGTGGGGAAGGGGGACGTTTACAGCCAGGGTATGACGCGGTCCGCCGCCGGGCGGGCGGCCTGGATCAGCCGGGCATTGGCTTCATCGGGTCCGGTGGCCCAGGCAACCGCTGCGTCCCGGTCCATTCCGAACGACACGTGCCGGTCCACCAGCCGTTGCAGCCGGAGGTCGTGCGGGGTTTCGAGGAACCAGACCTCGTCCAGCTGCGCCCGCACTTCCTTCCACGGTTCCTGGTCCGCCAGCAGGTAGTTCCCCTCGGTGATCACCAGCGGAACCTCGGCCGGGACGGCGATCGAGGCGGCCACCGGCTCGTCCAGGCTGCGGCGGAACTCCGGCGCGTACACCACTGCCTCGTCCCGGAGCGTCAGGCGGCGCAGCAGCGAAAGGTAGCCACCGGCGTCGAACGTATCCATGGCGCCTTTACGCTGCCGGAGCGGGGTCCCGTCAATGATCGCGTTGCCCAGGTGGAAGCCGTCCATCGGCACCACCACCGACGTGCCCGGGCTGAACTGCTCCTGCAGCCAGGCTGCAAACGTGGACTTGCCGCACCCGGGCGCCCCGGCTATGCCCAGGATGGTCCGCGTTCCGGGCAGCAGCCGGCGCCGCAGGGAATCCACGGCCACGGCGATCTCGGGGGAGTGCATGGCAAAAGCCTAGTCACCGCTGCGGACCCGTGGTGCATCTTTTGGTGCCGGCAACGCCTTCAGGCCAGCGGCGCAGCCCACGATGCCGGCAATGAACAGGAGCTTCAGGAGGCTGAAGGGCTCAACGCCGGTGGCCATCGCCCAGCCCACCGTCAACGATGCGCCGATGCCCACCCAGATCGCGTAGGCCGTGCCCAGCGGAATGCTCCGGATGGCCATGCCCAGGCCCAGCATGCTCAAGGCCGCCGTGACGGCGAAAACAACGGTGGGAAGCGGCTTGCTGAAGCCGTCGGACAGGCCCAGGGCCGTGGCCCAGACAGCTTCCAGGACGGCGGAGGCCAGCAGTACCAGCCAGGGAACTGAACGTTTCACCGTTACGCCACCACCTTCAGGCCAACCACGCAGGCGGCGATGCCGGACAGCAGCATCAGCCGGGCCGCCGTCGGGCGTTCAACCTTGGCGGCCATTGCGTAGGCGGAGGTCAGGACGACGCCGACCCCCACCCATACGGCATACGCCGTTCCGGTGGGAATGGACTGCATCGCGATGGCAAGCCCGCCGGTGCTCGCCGCGACGGCCACCAGGAACAGGGCCGCCGGCGCGAGGCGGCGGCGGCCGGAAACCTGGGCGGATCGGTGCAGGGCGGCTGCCCAGACGGCCTCCAGCGCACCGGAAAGAAGAAGAATTATCCACGACATGACCAGATCCTTTGGCCAGTCTTGTCGCGTGCCGGGTACTGAACCGTCGTCCGGAGGCTCGAGGGGCGGAGCCTTGGATTCCAGCGTAACAACGCACGACGCCGGGCGGCCACCGATGGTGCCCAACCTCACCACACGCGCTGCTACGAGGCGGACTCCAGCGGGTCGATCGATACAACTGCCAGGAAGCCGCGGCCCAGGATCGCGGGGCTGTTGGCGTCTGAGCCTGCCACGGCGTCGTAGCGGCCCAGTTCCACCGGCTCGCCGTCCGCCTGTCCGCCTTCACTGACCACAGCCTGGCCCTGCAGCAGCACCGCCAATTGTCCGTCGAAGACCGGGTGGGACCGCTTCTTGGACAGCTCAATGATGGAGGTGTACCCCTTGTAGGCCGCGGAACGGGTGATGACGTTCAGGTCCCGGATGTCTCCGGTGGGCAGCGACCCCGTGGTGGCGGCCCCGCCGTCGAACCTGAAGGGACGGTACTTCTCCACTGGTTGCTCCGCGCCGTCGACGGTGAGCAGGAGCAGTTCACCGTCGATGACCGTCAGGACCCGTTCCATGCCGGGGAACCCGGAAAAGTCGCCTGCCTTGGTGACGTCCGCGATGCTCACCCGCCAATCCCAGCCGCCTTCGGCTGAATCCAGGCGGGCGATTTCCCTGGTCACCCCGCCCCCATTGCGCCATGGTTCGGCCTTGAGCCCTGCGAAGCGGATGATCTGCATGAGCCCAGCCTAGTTCCCCTGCCCGGCCCCGGAGTGGTCCGGCATCGCAGGTGCGCCCCGTCCCTGCTAATCTCCTGCGGGGGGTCAACGCGAAAACAGCCTGAAGGAGCCGGGAATGTTCGTCAAAGTGTGTGGTCTCAGTACGCCCGAATCGGTCCGCGCGGCGGTGGAAGCAGGGGCCGACGCCGTAGGTTTCGTACTCACCGCCAGCCCCCGGGTTGTCTCGCCCTCCCAGGCCGCCTCCCTCTTGTCGGAGGTGCCCGCTGGAGTTCGCCCGATCGGTGTGTTCCGCGACGAACCCGTGGTCGACGCCGTCGCCATCGCCCGGGCGGCGGGCCTTGAATGGATCCAGCTGCACGGGGACCGTTCCCGGGCGGACGTGGCAACGGTGCATAACGCCGGCATGAAGCTGGTCCGGGCCATCACCATGGGTGCATCCGAGGATGAATTCGAAGACTGGGGCGAGGACCTGCTCCTGATTGATGCGGCGGCGCCGGGCTCGGGAGAGTCCTGGGACTACGCCTCCGTGGCGGCGTTGCCGGTGCTGCAGGGCCGGGACTGGCTGCTTGCCGGCGGCCTGGACGCGGCCAACGTGGGCCAGGCGTCAGCCGCTGCCCAGGCCTGGGGCGTGGACGTCTCCTCGGGCGTCGAGGTGTCCCGCGGCGTGAAGAACCTGGCAAAGATCCGCGCCTTCGTGCAGGCCGCCAAGGCAACAGCGGCGGTATAGCGCTGCGCTCAGGGCAAGATCAGGGGAGTCCCCTACCTTCTTGCGGGAGGCGCGGGGGCAGAATGGGTTCATGAAGACACTTCTGAACATCATCTGGCTTGTTTTCGGCGGCTTCTGGCTTGCCCTGGGCTATTTCCTGGCGGGCGTAGTCTGCTGCCTGCTGATTGTCACCATCCCGTGGGGCATCGCGTCCTTCCGGATCGCGGCCTACACGCTCTGGCCGTTTGGCCGGATGGTGGTTGACCGGCCCGGCGGCAATGGTGTCTTTTCGCTGCTGGGCAACGTGATCTGGTTGCTTGTTGCCGGCATCTGGATTGCCATTGGCCACGTGCTGACGGCGTTCGCCATGGCGATGACCATTGTGGGCATCCCGCTGGCCATCGCCAACCTCAAGCTGATCCCGGTGTCCCTGATGCCGCTGGGCAAGCAGATCGTGCCTTCCAGCAGGCCGTTTGCCAGCAACTACCGCTAAGGGTCAGCGCGCCGGCGGCAGCGGGCGGAACACGCCGTCCTGCAGGATGGCCACGGATCCGCTGCCGTCCAGTTCGGCCGCGATGTCCACGTCCTCCGCGTAGCCGGCGCCACTCAGCTCGCGGCCGCTGGAGCACCGCAACAGCACCTCGCGCAGGCGCGGCTCGGCGGCTTCGAAAACGGCCATCGCCGCCACGGCTTCCGGAGCATAGCCGTGCCTGCCGTCGCCGGCTTCATAGCCGCCCTTCCCGGCGGCTGCCAACCCTGCGATGAAAGCACCGGCCCCGATCTGGTCTTCCACGGCGGCCCGGAAGGTACCGTCCTGCCAGCGCTCGCCGGCCGCAACCACGGCCACCACAGCGTCGCCGGGAAGGTTGGCCGCGATCCAGTCCGCCGTTGCGGCGGCGTTGCGGAGGCACACCGAGGCCACCAGTGGAACGTCGCCTGCCAGCTCCTGGCAGAGTTCAGAGCCGTTGGGGGACGGCAGGACGATCCGTTCCAGCGTTTCTGCGCCGCGGATGCTTGCCGGGGAGAGGCTCAGGCCGCCGCCGTCGCGGGGGCCCGCCAGCTGGGCGTGGTGGTGGGCGGCAAAGTCTTCCGCCGTGGTGTCCCGCCACGGGAAGGGGAAGACCTCCGCGTTCCGGTCCAGTGCCACGCTGACGCAGGTGCTGAAGGACAGGACGTCCACCACCACCGCGATGTCCGCGCCGGGGGCGACGGTCCTGGCGCCGTTCAGTCCCCAGTCAAGCCGCACCTCGAACGGGAGTTGGCGGTGCGCGGCGTTTGCTGAGTGGGTGTGGCGCGGAGTGGAACGGGGAGCGTTCATGCCAGTTCGCCTTTCAGGTTGCGGTGCGCGGCGGCCTGCCACAGTTCCTTGGCTCGGCGGTGGTGGAAGAGCGGGTCCAGTTCCAGGAGTTGGCGCACGACGGCGGCCCGGCCGGCGGCGAAGTCGGCATCGCCGATGTGCGCGTAGTCCTTCCGGACGGCCGCGAGGTAGCGGGCGTACTCCTCCGGTTCCCCGCCCAGGATGGACAGGTCCGCGTCGGAGAGGAGGGCGCCGTCGTCGTCACCGGGTTCGGGCCGGTGGTCGGATGTCAACAGGACCAGCCGGACCACCTCTGCCACATCCGCCTCGGGCAGGCCGGCCGCGGTGAGCCGGTCTTCGGCCAGACGGGCGGATTCTTCCTCGTCCTGGCCCGCCGTGCCCCGGTAGACGGCGTCGTGGAACCACGCCGCCAGCAGCACGGTCCGTGGTGCCTCGGCCGGTTCGGTGAGCAGGTCCAGCGCCTCCAGGACGGAAAGCAGGTGGGTGCAGCTGTGGTAGTGGCGGTGGGGCTCGCTCCAGCGGTCCAGCAGGTCCAGGAAAAGGGCATCGTGCCCGGGCATGATCGCTTCCCAGCGGTTCAGCAGGGGAACTTTCAACGATTTGTTCCGCCGGCGGGCCGGTATCCGCAGTCCGCTGGCGATCAGCTTGCGGACCAGGAGCCGGGCTTCCACCGGAACCGCTCCCGCCGCCACCAGTTCATCGAACCGGCGCTCCGGGACGTCGTAGTGGTCGCCGTCGAACGCCCGCTCGGGAATCCCCGCCGCAGCCGCGAACACATGCAGCTCCTCCAGCGATGTATCGGAGACCAGGTGTGAGAAGTGCGTTCCGTGTGCAGGCCACAATGGCGGGTCAATGTAGATGGCCATGGAAGGAGTCTAGTGCTGCCGCCGGGCCCTTAGCCGTGCGACCGGCGCCGCGGTCAAATTCCTCATGTGCGTTGTGATGGCATCAAAGTAATCGCATTTGCGGATTAGTATTGCGACATGGCCCTTATTCGCGTTTCCGAAGCCGCCCGTTTCCTGGGCGTGAGCGACGATACCGTCCGCCGGTGGACGGACCACGGAACCCTCACGCCATTCCGGGACGACTCGGGCCGGCTTGCCGTCGACGGACTGGAACTTGCCACGCACGCCCGGAAGCTGGCCCAGCTCCCGGATGATCCGCAACGCGGCGGCAGTTCTGCCCGCAACCGGTTCGTCGGCCTGGTCACGAACGTCATCGCCGACAAAGTGATGGCCCAGGTGGAGCTGCAGTGCGGGCCGTTCCGGGTGGTATCCCTCATGAGCAGCGAGGCGGTACGGGACCTGGGCCTGGAACCGGGTTCCGTCGCCACCGCAGTGGTCAAGGCAACCACAGTCATCATCGAATCCCCGAAAGGCCGGCCCACCGCGTGAGCAAGCAACCTGTCCGCCCAGCCGCGGCCGCCGTGCGGGCCGCCGTCCTTCCGCTGGCGGCACTTTTACTGGCAGTCCTCTCCGGCTGCGCCGCCGGGGGCGGCCCGGCCGCCGTCAGCACGTCCGATCCGGCCCCCGGCTCAGGTGCGCCATCAGGCACCATCGCGGTCTACGCGGCAGCCTCCCTGAAGGGCACCTTCACCGAGCTGGCACGCACCTTCGAAACGGAGAACCCCGGAACCAAGGTCACCTTGAGCTTCGCGGGTTCCTCGGACCTTGCCAGCCAGATCAACCAGGGCGCGCCTGCTGATGTTTTCGCCTCGGCGGACACGGCCAACATGAAGAAACTGCAGGACGCCGGCCTCGCTGACGGCACGCCCCGCAATTTCGCCACCAACACCCTTGCCATCGCCGTTCCGCCGGGCAACCCGGCGGGAATTTCGGCGCTGAAGGACCTGGCACGGCCGGGCGTCAAGCTGGTGGTCTGCGCCAAGCAGGTCCCGTGCGGGGCGGCTGCGGCGAAAGTGGCAGACGCGGCCGGGATTGCGCTGTCTCCCGTCAGCGAGGAAAACGCCGTGACTGACGTCCTGGGCAAAGTCACGTCGGGGGAGGCCGATGCCGGTTTGGTATATGGCACGGACGTCAAGGCGGCCGGAGCCAAGGTGGACGGCATCGAATTTCCTGAGTCCCAGGGCGCCGTCAACACCTACCCCATCGCGGGCGTGGCCAGTGGCCGGAACAAGGCCGCAGCGCAGGCCTTCATCAGCCTGGTGACCGGCGCTGAAGGGCAAAAGATCGTCGCTTCTGCCGGATTCGGGCCCGGCGGACAGTAATGCCGGGCGGCCCAATTGTCCAAGCTCAGGCAGGTCCCCGAAAGCCAATGAGCCAGGTAAACACGAAAGGTGCCAAGGTGGTCGGGCAAGGCTATTCCGGCGTTCCCGGCTGGGTGCGCGCCCTGGCGGTTGTCGCCGCCGTCGTGGTGGTCCTCCCGCTGCTTGCCATGGTGCTCCGGGTGGACTGGGCGCAGTTCATCCCGCTCGTGACCTCGGAATCGTCGCTGACGGCGCTGGGCCTGAGCCTGCGGACTTCCGCGGCGAGCACCGTGCTGTGCATTGTGCTGGGCGTCCCCCTTGCGCTGGTCCTCGCCCGGGATACCTTCCGGCTGCAGGGCCTGCTGCGTTCGCTGGTGCTCCTGCCGCTGGTCCTTCCCCCCGTGGTGGGCGGCATCGCGCTGCTCTACACGTTTGGCCGCCAAGGCCTGCTGGGGCAAACCCTGGAGGTGCTCGGCCTGAGGATCGCCTTCTCCACCACCGCTGTGGTGCTGGCGCAGACGTTTGTGGCGCTGCCGTTCCTGGTGGTCAGCCTGGAGGGTGCCCTGCGGACCTCGGGCTCCCGTTACGAGGCGGTGGCAGCAACCCTGGGCGCACGCCCGGGCACCGTCTTCCGGCGGGTCACGCTTCCCCTGGTCCTGCCCGGACTGGCGTCCGGCGTAGTCCTGTCCTTCGCCCGCAGCCTGGGCGAGTTCGGTGCCACGCTGACGTTCGCCGGCAGCCTGCAGGGGGTCACCCGCACCCTGCCGCTGGAGATCTACCTGCAGCGCGAAACCGACCCGGACGCCGCCGTCGCCCTGTCGCTGGTGCTGGTGGCCGTCGCCGTGGCGGTGGTGGCGCTCGCCTACGGCCGGCCTGTGGCCCGCAGCGGGGCGGGAAAACGGGCGACGACGCCGGCACCGGCAGGAGGGAACCGTCAATGACGTTGTCCTTCCAGGCAGCCCTGGCCAAGCGAGGATTCGACGTGTCCTTGACGGTAGGGCCGGGCGAAACCGTGGCCGTCATGGGCCCCAACGGTGCCGGAAAGTCCACTTTGCTGTCCAGTATTGCCGGGCTGCTGCGGCCGGACAGCGGCGTGGCGAAACTCAACGGAAAAACCTTGTTCGACCTCGACGGCGGCAAGCACACCTGGGTGCCCCCGCACCACCGCGGAACCGCCCTGCTCGCCCAGGAACCGCTGCTCTTTCCGCACCTGAACGCGGTGGACAATGTCTCCTTCGGGCCCCGCAGTGCCGGGATTCCCAAACGGGACGCCCGGGAGGGTGCCCTGCGCTGGCTCGCTGAGGTCGAAGCGGAAGGCCTGGCCGGCCGCCGGCCCGCTGAGCTCTCGGGCGGCCAGGCCCAGCGCGTCGCCGTGGCACGCGCGCTGGCCGCGGATCCCGCGCTCCTCCTGCTGGACGAGCCGCTCGCCGCCTTGGACATCCACTCCGCTCCGCTGCTGCGCCGCCTGTTCAAGCGCGTCCTGGCGGGACGGCAGGCCATCATCGTCACGCACGATGTCCTCGATGCGCTCATCCTCGCGGACAGGGTGGTCATCCTGGAGAACGGCAGGATTGCCGAGGAAGGCCCAACGCGGGAGGTGCTGGAACGCCCGCGCAGTGCGTTTGCTGCCGGCCTGGCCGGGCTGAACTTTGTCCCCGGAACCTTGGACGGGACGGGGGTGCTCACCGTGGAAGGCCTGCGGATCGCCGGCCATGGTGACGAACAGGTGCCTTCCGGGCAGGCCGGGGTGGCGGTGTTCCCGCCGTCTGCCGTTTCCGTGTTCCTTACCGACGCGCACGGCAGCCCGCGCAACTCCTTCTCGGTGACCATCACCGAACTGGAACCGCACGGCGACCAGATCCGCGTCCGGGCCGGCGGCCTGGCTGCCGACATCACGCCGGCGGCGTCCGCGGACCTCGGCCTGGTGCCGGGAATCACGGTGCACTTCGTGGTCAAGGCGGCCGCAGTCTCGGTGTACGGGACCTAGCGCGACCGGGCGGGACCTCCGGCTCTGGACAGCAGTTTCGCCGTGGGCAAACATGGCTTGAGAGCGTCGTTCTGCAAAGTTGAGCGTAGTACACTCAACTTAGTTATCAAGCCCCCGAAAGGAGCCCTCTTTGGACGTCAAATTCACCACCAAGAGCCAGGAGGCTCTTTCCGCTGCGGCAATGAATGCCTCAACCGCCGGCAACCCGCAGGTCGAACCGGCCCACCTTCTCAAGGCGCTGATGGACCAGCGGGAAGGTGTCGCCGTCGCACTGCTCCGCGCCACCGGCGCTGATCCCGATTCTGTCAGCGTGCAGGCGAGCAGCGCCATCAAGGCCCTTCCTGCCACGTCGGGCGGCTCCAGCCAGCAAGCCCAGCTCAGCCGGCCCGCCCTGCAGGCCATCCAGACTGCCAAGGAGGACGCGGAGCGGCTGGGTGACACGTTCGTGTCCACCGAAGTCCTGCTGCTGGGCCTCTCCGCCGCCAGCGACGCCACCGGCCGGTTGTTGCGTGACGCCGGCGCCTCCCATGAAGCGCTGCTCGCCGCAATGACGGGTGTCCGGGGCGACCGCAAAGTCACCAGCCCCGACCCGGAAAACACCTTCCAGTCCCTCGAGAAGTTCGGCACGGACCTCACCGCCATGGCCCGCGCCGGCAAACTGGATCCCGTCATTGGCCGTGACACCGAAATCCGCCGCATCGTCCAGGTGCTGAGCCGCCGCACCAAGAACAACCCCGTCATCATCGGCGAACCCGGCGTCGGCAAGACGGCTGTCGTCGAAGGCCTCGCCCAGCGCATCGTGGCCGGTGACGTGCCGGAAAGCCTCCGCGGCAAGACCCTGATCGCACTGGACCTCGCGTCCATGGTGGCAGGTGCAAAATACCGCGGCGAGTTCGAGGAGCGGCTCAAGGCTGTGCTGGAGGAGATCAAGAACTCCGAGGGGCAGATCGTCACCTTTATCGACGAGATCCACACCGTGGTGGGCGCCGGTGCCACCGGCGAGTCCTCCATGGATGCCGGCAACATGCTCAAGCCCATGCTGGCCCGCGGGGAACTGCGCCTCATCGGTGCCACCACGCTGGACGAGTACCGGGAAAACATCGAAAAGGATCCGGCCCTGGAACGCCGCTTCCAGCAGGTCTACGTGGGCGAGCCCAGCGTGGAGGACACCATCGGCATCCTCCGCGGCCTGAAGGAGCGCTACGAGGCGCACCACAAGGTGGCCATCGCGGACTCCGCGCTGGTTGCAGCCGCCACGCTGTCCAACCGCTACATCTCCGGGCGCCAATTGCCGGACAAAGCCATCGACCTGGTGGACGAGGCCGCGTCCCGGCTCCGCATGGAGATCGATTCCGCGCCGGAAGAAATCGACCAGCTCCAGCGGCTGGTGGACCGGCTCACCATGGAAGAACTGGCACTGCAGGACGAAAAGGACGCCGCCTCCCTGGAACGCCTGGACGCGCTCCGGGCGGACAAGGCCGACAAGGAAGAGGAGCTCAACGGGCTCAAGGCCCGCTGGGAGGCCGAGAAGGCCGGGCTCAACCGCGTGGGCGACCTCAAGGCAAAGCTGGACGAACTCCGCAGCGCGTACGAGAAGGCAGCCCGCGAAGGTGACCTGGAAACTGCCTCCCGCGTGCTCTACGGCGAAATTCCGGCCCTTGAACGCGAACTGAATGCCGCGGCCGAAGCCGAAGCGGCCGTTACGGACAAATCCGCGCAGATGGTGGCCGAACAGGTGACCGCCGACGATATCGCCGAGGTCATCTCCGCCTGGACCGGCATCCCCGCCGGCCGCATGCTGCAGGGCGAAAGCCAGAAGCTGCTGCACATGGAAGAGGAGCTGGGAACCCGCCTGATCGGCCAGTCCAAGGCCGTGACCGCAGTGTCCGACGCCGTCCGCCGCGCCCGTGCCGGGATCAGCGACCCCAACCGCCCCACCGGCTCCTTCCTGTTCCTCGGTCCTACCGGCGTCGGCAAGACCGAGCTGGCCAAGGCCCTGGCGGACTTCCTGTTCGACGACGAACGCGCCATGGTGCGAATCGACATGTCCGAGTACGGGGAAAAGCACTCGGTGGCCCGTCTGGTGGGGGCGCCTCCCGGATATGTCGGCTACGAGGAAGGCGGGCAGCTGACCGAGGCCGTCCGCCGGCGCCCGTACTCGGTGGTGCTCCTGGACGAGGTGGAGAAGGCCCACCCCGAAGTCTTCGACATCCTCCTTCAGGTGCTCGACGACGGCCGCCTCACCGACGGCCAGGGGCGCACCGTGGATTTCCGCAACGTCATCCTGGTGCTGACGTCCAACCTGGGCAGCCAGTTCCTGGTGGACCAGACCCTGGACGCCGCCGCCAAGCGCAACGCCGTCATGGCCACCGTCAATGCGTCCTTCAAGCCGGAGTTCCTCAACCGCCTCGATGAAGTGGTGCTGTTCGACGCCCTCACCGTGGAAGAACTGGCGCACATCGTGGAACTGCACGTGGCCGAACTGGGCCGCCGGCTCCACGAACGCCGGCTCACCCTCGAGGTCACCGAGGGCGCCAAGGCGTGGCTGGCCCTGTCCGGCTACGATCCCGCTTACGGTGCCCGTCCGCTGCGCCGCCTGGTGCAGCGCGAGATCGGCGACCGGCTGGCCAAGGCCATCCTGGCGGGGGACATCAGCGACGGCGACACCGTCCTGGTTGATACCGCGGCGGACCTCGGCGAACTCACCGAAGGCGCCGTGGACACGCTGACGGGCGCCCCCAGCTCGGGTTTGTCCGTCCGGCGGAAAGACTAGCCGGCAGGCTCACGCAGCAGCGTGCCGCCCGGACGGATGGACCGTCAGGGCAGCACGCTGGCGGTGATTACGTTGCCGGTATCGGAGGTGACGTAGCAATCCACCCTGCGGTCGCCCGAATCCCAGCTGGTGCTGCTGGGGAAGCTGCGCTGGTAGCTCAGGTGGAACTGGTTGGCTGCCGGTCCGAGCGTGGCCGCCTGGCAGGCCTCCAGGGCCTTGGCCTTGAGCGGGTCGGCCCCGGGGTACGCGGCTGCGTCGGGGTAGCGGTACGTTGCCACCAGCTGTGCCGAATGGCCGGTATCGCAGGCGACGACGGTGGAGGCCAGCGCTTCCGGATCGAAGTCCTTGAAGCAGTCGCCCACCGCGTAGGCGGCCGGTGCCACTCCGTCGCGCGGAAGAGGCTGGGGAGTGGCCGGCGCAGTGGGGGTGGTCTGCAGCACCCCAGGCGCGTCGGCGGCGGACTTGTCCGTGCCGGAGGATGAGTTCAACCACACGGCAAGCCACGTCAACGAGCCTGCGACTGCCACGATCACGACGGCGAGGAATACCTTCCAGAAGGTTGCCCTGTTGGGTGCGCGGCGCTCCGGGGATTCCGGGGCCGGATGGGACCATGTGACAGCTTCCGGGGCAGGCGCTGAACCGTTGCTCCCGCTTGGGACCGCCGGCAGGCTTCCGGTAGGCGGCGGCGAGGCAGGCTTGGGCGGGATGTCCTGGTGGTTCACGGGTGCGCATCCTCCTGGGTTCTGTTCCGCGGCTCGCCTGCAGCCGGCCAAAATCGGTAGTTCCCAAGTGACTCTACCGAAGAAAAATGCCGTGATCCTGCGGGCCGAAGTGGGCCATGTTACCCCACGCCCCATCACGGGGCCGCTGGCGGCAAGCAGGGGCAGCCGAAAGCATGTAATCTAGGTGTACGACAAATTGACCAAACATTCCGGGGCCTCACCGATCGCCATGGTGACCACCTCCGGTCCAAGTACAAAAGGGGGTCACGCCATGGGGCGCGGCCGTCAAAAGGCAAAAGCTACCAAGCAGGCTCGGGATATCAAGTACTACTCCCCGAACACTGACTACTCGGCACTTCAGCGTGAGCTGACGGGCCCGGGCAGTCGTTCAACGAGCCATTACTCGAATGAACCGGTTGAGCCGGACTATTCGGCTTATGTGGATAAGTACGCGGATGATTTGGATGACGATGACGACGAGGTTGACAACCGTCGCATCGGCTAGCTGTCGTAAAGCCGCCAAGGCCCCAGATCTTCCTGGCCGCGGCGCTGCTACGCGCTAACAAGCTCCGCAGGTGGTGTCCCGCAATATAGGGATAGCACAGGACCTCCTTTTTAGTACCCGCTTTCGGGTGACCGCTGACATGAGGAAGCCCGCTGCCCACCCGGACACCCGGTGGCAGCGGGCTTTCCGGCGTTGGTAACCTGACCGGATGACTGTTCGGACCAACTATGCCCACGGCGAGCCCTGCTGGGCGGATCTGCAGACTCCCGATGTTGCCGCCGCCAAGGACTTCTATGCCCGGGTTTTCGGCTGGACCTACCAGGACTTTCCCACCCCGGACGGCCGCAGCTACGCTCAGGCCTTCATGAACGGACGGCTGGTGGCCACCATCGCGCCGCAGGGCCCCCTGCAGCCATCCGGCACGCCGGCCCGGTGGAACATATACTTTGCGGCCGCAGACGCCCCAGCCCTCCTTGACGATGCCGCTTATGCCGGCGGAACTGTCCAGTTTGGGCCGGAGCAGTTGGGCGATGCCGGTGTATTGGCTTTCCTCGCCCCGCCCGGGGGCGGAATCACGGGGGTCTGGCAGGCCGGCACCCATTACGGAAGCCATCTGTTCAACGAGCCGGGTGCGCTGGCATGGGCCGAACTCTCGACGCCGGAGCCGCAGGCCGCCGTCGGCTTCTTCCAGCAGCTTTTCGGACACGAGGTCACCGAATATCCCCAGGACGACGGCGGCAGTTACACCACGCTGCTCATCGACGGCGGCGAGGTGGCCGGCGTCGTTCCTGCCGAAGAAGGCGGGGAAGCAGCCTGGCAGGTCTACTTTGGCGCGGCGGACGTGCGCGGCGCTGCGGCCGCCGCCGCCCAGGCCGGGGGAGGGATCGTCGTGGAGCCGGATGAGCATCCTGCCGACGGGTCCCTGACCACCATCAGGGACCCGCAGGGCGGCATCCTCAGCCTGATCCAGGTCAATCAACAACAATGGGGTCCCCACCGTGCGGTGCGGGACCCCAAATGTTGGTGGCTTTACGCGTAGGCGTTGACCATGCGGACCGCGCCGCCGTCCACGCCCTTGGCGCCCTGGACGTAGTCGGGGCCAACCTTGGAAATGGAATCCGAGTCTTCGGTGACCGCGCCCATGACCCAGGACGGCAGGCCCCGGTCGTTCAGGCGAGCCACCGCGGCGTCGGCAGCGTCGGGGGACACGATGGCCACCATGCCGACGCCGAGGTTGAGGGTCCGCTCGAGATCGGGCAGCGGGACGTTGCCCAGTTCAGACACCAGCTTGAAGATCGCCGGCAGTTCCCAGGTGGCGCGGTCCACCGTGGCCACCAGGCCCTGCGGCAGGACCCGGGCCAGGTTGGCGGCCAGGCCGCCGCCGGTGACGTGGCTGAAGCCGTGGACGGCGGCGCCGGCGCTGACGGGGAAGGTGCGGGCCAGGTCCAGGCAGTCGGCTGCGTAGACGCGGGTGGGCTCCAGGAGTTCTTCGCCCAGCGTGCGTCCCAGCTCCGATACCTGGCGGTCCAGCGCCCAGCCGGCGTGGTTGATCACGCGGCGGACCAGCGAGTAGCCGTTGGAGTGCAGGCCTGAGGACGCCATGCCGATCACCACGTCTCCGGCGCGGACACGGTCCGGGCCAAGGAGGGCGTCGGCTTCCACCACGCCGGTGGCTGCGCCGGCGACGTCGTATTCGTGCTCGCCCAGCAGGCCGGGGTGCTCTGCGGTCTCACCGCCCACCAGTGCGGTGCCGGCCACGGAGCAGGCTGCGGCAATGCCGCGGACGATGTCCGCGATGCGTTCGGGGACCACTTTGCCGCAGGCGATGTAGTCGGTCATGTACAGCGGCTCGGCGCCTACCACCACGATGTCGTCAACCACCATGCCCACCAGGTCGAAGCCGATGGTGTCGTGGATGTCCATTGCCTGGGCGATGGCCACCTTGGTGCCCACACCGTCCGTGGACGTGGCCAGCAGCGGCTTTTTGTAGGTCAGGAGCCTGGAGACGTCGTAGAGGCCGGCGAAGCCGCCCACCCCGCCGATCACCGAGGAGTTGTGGGTTGCCTTGACGGCATCCTTCATGAGCTCGACGGCGCGGTCCCCGGCTTCAACGTCCACGCCGGCGGAGGCGTAGGTGATGCCGGAGTTCTCTGCGGCGGTGTTGGCGGAAGTCATACGGAGTCCTTCTTGTCGGCGCTGGTGGCGGCGTGTACGTCGGGCACGAGGTCGGCTTCGGTCAGCAGGTTTTCGAATTCGGCATCCGGTCCGGGATCGCAGCCGGTGGCACCGGCCTTCTCCGCCGGGTCCTCCGCTGCGTCAACGGCCAGGGCAGCCGTTTCGCCGGGAAGTGCGGACGGGGACGGCTTGAGGCCACCGAGGTCTGTGCGCTCGAGCAGGTTCTTGCCCAGCTTGTCCGCGTCCGGAAGTTTGATGGGGTACTTGCCGGTGAAGCAGGCGGTGCAGAGCTTTTCGCGGGGCTGCCGGGTTGCCCCGATCATGCCGTCCTCGGAGATGTAGGCCAGTGAGTCCGCGCCGATGGCCTGGGAGATTTCCTCGATGGTGGCGCCGTTGGCGATGAGTTCCGCGCGGGACGCGAAGTCGATGCCGTAGAAGCAGGGCCACTGCACCGGCGGGGAGGAGATCTTGACGTGGACAGCGGCGGCGCCGGCTTCCCGAAGCATCCGCACAATGGCGCGCTGGGTGTTGCCGCGGACGATCGAGTCATCCACCACCACCACGCGCTTGCCGCGGATCACGGATTCAAGGGCATTGAGCTTGAGCCGGATGCCGAGCTGGCGCAGCGTCTGCGAGGGCTGGATGAACGTCCGGCCCACATAGGAGTTCTTGACGAACCCGTGCGCGAAGGGGATGCCGGACTCTTCGGCGTAGCCGACGGCGGCGGGGGTGCCGGATTCCGGCACGGGAATGACGATGTCCGCCTGCTGCGTGTTTTCCCGGGCCAGCTGGCGGCCCATCTCCACGCGGGACTCGTAGACGGAGCGGCCGGCGATGGCGGCGTCAGGGCGGGCGAGGTACACGTATTCGAAAACGCAACCGGCCGGCGTCGGCTCCGCGAACCGCTTGGACCGCACCCCGTCCTCGTCGATGGCGATGAACTCGCCGGGCTCGATTTCGCGGATGAAGCTTGCGCCTACGGTGGCCAGGGCGGACTGCTCGGAAGCCACCACCCAGCCGCGCTCCAGCCGGCCGAGGACCAGCGGTCGGATGCCAAAGGTGTCGCGTGCGGCGTAGAGGGTGCCCTCGTCCATGAAGACGAAGCAGAAGCCGCCCTTGATCTTGGGCAGGAGTTCCGTGGCGGTTTCTTCGAGGGTCTTGCCCGGCTCGCCTTCAAGCAGTGCGGTGACCAGCGCGGTGTCGGAGGTGTTGCCCTGCTTCATTTCGCCGGTGAGCTGGCCGCCGTTGCGCTCATTGATCATGGCGTTGAGCTCGGCGGTGTTGGTCAGGTTGCCGTTGTGTGCCAGGGCAACCGTGCCTGTGGAGGTGGCACCGAGGGTGGGCTGCGCGTTGGCCCAGTGGCTGGCGCCCGTGGTGGAGTAACGGCAGTGGCCTACGGCCAGGTGCCCGGTCAGGGTGTTCAGGGTGGTCTCGTCGAAGACCTGGGAGACGAGTCCCATATCCTTGTAGACGTTGATCCGCTTGCCGTCGCTGGTGGCTATGCCAGCCGACTCCTGACCGCGGTGCTGCAGTGCATACAGCCCGTAATAAGTTAGTTTTGCTACTTCTTCACCTGGTGCCCAGACGCCGAAGACGCCGCAAGCGTCCTGCGGGCCTTTTTCGCCGGGGAGAAGATCATGGGAAAGTTTTCCATCGCCGCGTGCCACTGATCGATTATCGCACGAGATGGGGTAGGACTTTTCCGGCTGCCCGTTTGTGACCTGCTAGCCCTGGGGGTCGGTGTCAGGTTCGGAATCCGGGACGGCCTCCACCACTGCCCGCTGCTGGCGCTTGACGCTCCGGCGGTCCAGCACGAGTGCCAGTCCGGCGCCCAGGATGGCGCCTGCGGCCGCGAACATCACCAGGAAGAATCCGAACACGCCCCCGGGGTCGAACGTGGTGTCTCCCGGGACCCCGTAGGCAACCACCGCGGCTGCGGCAACTCCCAGCAGCGCTCCGACCACCAGGAAGGGAACGTACTTGGGGGCCCGGCGGACGGTAACGTCGCGCCGCTCGGCAGGGGTTTCTTCAAAAGACATGCCATCCAGCCTACTGCCCGCTGTTTTGCTTGGCGTAACGGGGGTGCGGGGGAGCCGGGGTACTCCCGGGTGCGGTGAAACGTGGGACGACGCACTGGTCGCCAACTACCCGCTGACTGATATATCTATTGACAGGGGATGTGACCACTGTCATATTTTGCTATAAGCGCTATGTGAACCTTGTTGTTTATTATGCAACCAGATGGCCTCCCGGGATCTGAGTCGACGTGGTCTCCCGGGCATGGCATGTCAGCTAGATTGGCACTTGGTGCCGCCTCACGGATCCGGCCGGATCCAGGAAAGGAACGCAAGAACCATGGTCCACAAAGTACAAGCTGTCGTTGTCCGCGAAAAGAACGCCCCTGTGTCGCTGGAGACCATCCTGGTCCCGGATCCCGGACCAGGAGAGGCGCTGGTGGACATCCTGACCTGCGGTGTCTGCCACACCGACCTGCACTACAAGCAGGGCGGCATCGGCGATGACTTCCCTTACCTGCTGGGCCACGAGGCCACAGGTGTTGTCAGTGCCGTTGGCCCCGATGTGACCCAGGTGGCACCGGGTGACCGGGTGATCCTGAACTGGCGCGCGGTGTGCGGGGAGTGCCGAGCCTGCGCCAAGGGCCAGCCGCAGTACTGCTTCAACACGCACAACGCCACCCAGAAGATGACCCTCGAAGACGGGACCGAGCTGTCGGCCGCCCTGGGCATCGGTGCCTTCGCGGAAAAGACCCTGGTGGCCGCCGGCCAGTGCACCAAGGTGGACCCGGAGGCTGACGCTGCCGCGGTTGGCCTGCTGGGCTGCGGCATCATGGCCGGCATCGGCGCAGCGATCAACACCGGCGAGGTCAAGCGCGGGGAGTCCGTGGCGGTGATCGGCTGCGGCGGCGTGGGCATTGCCGCGATCGCGGGCGCGAAGCTCGCGGGGGCGACGACGATCGTCGCCGTGGACATCGACGACAACAAGATCGCGATGGCCAAGTCCCTCGGCGCAACCCACGGCGTGAACTCCAAGCAGGAGGACGCGGTGGAAGCCATCCGGGCCCTGACCGGAGGCAACGGGGCCGACGTGGTGATTGACGCCGTCGGCCGCCCTGAAACGTACAAGCAGGCGTTCTACGCCCGCGACCTTGCCGGCCGCGTGGTCCTGGTGGGCGTCCCTACGCCGGAGATGACGCTGGAACTGCCGCTGCTGGATGTCTTTGGCCGCGGCGGGTCGCTGAAGTCCTCCTGGTACGGCGACTGCCTGCCGTCCCGCGACTTCCCCATGCTCGTCTCGCACTACAAGCAGGGAAACCTGGACCTGGACGCGTTCGTCTCCGAGCGCATCTCGATCGACCAGGTGGAGGCGGCCTTTGAACGGATGCACGAGGGCAAGGTGCTGCGTTCCGTCGTCGAGGTCCAGCCGGCGGGGGCGTCCGCATGAGCGTCACCATCGAGAACCTGGTCACCTCCGGCACGTTTTCGCTCGACGGCGGCACCTGGGATGTGGACAACAACGTCTGGATCGTGGGCAATGACGAGGAATGCATCATCATCGACGCCCCGCATGACGCCGCGGCGATCATCAACCAGGTCCGCAGCCGGAAGGTCAAAGCCATCCTGCTCACGCACGCGCACAACGACCACATCGGTGCCGCACGCGAAGTCGCCGACGCCCTGGGCGCACCGATCTACCTGAACAAGGAGGACCTGGTGCTGTGGGAGCAGGTGTACCCGGACGCAGCACCGGACCGCTACCACTCCGACGGGGACGTGTTCGAGGTTGGCGGGACGGCGCTGAAGGCGATCCACACACCCGGCCACTCACCGGGGTCCACCTGCTTCCACCTTGAAAGCGAGGGGACCGTGTTCACCGGGGACACCCTGTTCAATGGTGGACCGGGCGCCACCGGCAGGTCCTACAGCGACTACCCCACCATCCTTAAATCCATCCGCGAACGGCTGCTGACGCTGCCGGCGGATACCGTGGTCCGCACCGGCCACGGGGACAACACCACCATCGCCGCGGAGCAGGAAACGCTGGCGAAGGTCCCGCAGTAGCACAGAAGCCAAGCGCCGGAGGAGGCGCGCCGGGAGGTCCCGGCGTGCCTCCGCCGGCGCTCCATCAGCACGAGCCTTGAAGGACGTTGGAACGATGAAGTTCGGTAAGCAGCCCGCCCCCGTTGCGGACATCAATGAGGACGATCTTTCGGTCCACAAGCCGAAGACGGAGGCGGCCGGGGTCAAGGCCGTCATGGTTGCGCTGGAGCGTGCGGTGGCGCAGGCGGGTGTGGCCCGGACGGCGCAGTCGCTGCTGCGGCTGAACCAGCGGGGCGGCTTTGACTGCCCGGGCTGCGCCTGGCCGGAATCGGACAAGAAGCGCAAGGCGGCCGAGTTCTGCGAGAACGGTGCCAAGGCCGTGGCCGAGGAAAACACCCTGCGGACCGTCGGGGCGGAATTCTGGGCCAAACACTCCATCGCCGAACTCTCGGAGAAGACCGAGTACTGGCTGGGCAACCAGGGCCGGCTGAGTGAACCGGTGGTGATCCGCGAGGGGGAGACGCATTACTCGCCGATCTCCTGGGCTGAGGCCTTCGAGTTGATCGGTGAGCACCTCAGGGCGACCACGCCGGACCGCAGCGTCTTCTATACCTCAGGGCGAACCGCGAACGAGACGGCGTTCCTGTACCAGTTGTTCGCGCGGTCACTGGGCACCAACAACCTGCCGGACTGCTCCAACATGTGCCACGAGTCCTCCGGATCGGCGCTGAACCCGACCATCGGCATTGGCAAGGGCACCGTCTCCCTGGACGACATCCATGACGCCGAGCTTATTTTCGTTGTAGGCCAGAATCCCGGCACCAACCACCCCCGCATGCTCTCCGCGCTGAAGGAATGCAAGGACAAGGGCGGCAAGGTGGTGGCCGTTAACCCGCTGCCCGAGGCCGGCCTGTTCAACTTCAAGGACCCCCAGACCGTTTCGGGCGTGGTGGGCGGCGGCACCCCGCTCGCCGACGAATACCTTCAGATCAAGGTGGGCGGCGACCTCGCGCTGTTCCAGGCGCTCGGCCACCTGCTCCTGGAGGCCGAGGAACAAAACCCGGGTACCGTCGTCGACCATTCCTTCATCGCCGCGCAGACGGACGGCTTCGATGCCTACCGCGACGCCCGCCGCACCCTCGACTGGGACGAGACCGAAAAGGCCACCGGCCTGACCCGCGCCCAAATCGAGAAGGTTGCGGCGATGCTGGTGGCGTCCAAGGCCTCCATCTTCTGCTGGGCGCTGGGCGTTACGCAGCAACCGCACTCGGTGGACACCATTAAGGAGATGGTCAACGTCCTGCTGCTGCAGGGCAACTTCGGCAAGCCCGGGGCCGGCGCGTGCCCGGTCCGCGGACACTCCAATGTCCAGGGCGACCGGACCATGGGTATCTGGGAAAAGCCCAGCGAAAAGCTACTCTCCGCCATCGACGCCGAATTTGGCATCACGTCCCCGCGGCACCACGGCTTTGATGCCGTGGAATCGATGGAGGCGTTCGAACGGGACGAAGTGGACGTGTTCGTGTCCATGGGTGGCAACTTCTCCTTGGCCTGCTCGGACACAGAAGCCCTGGAAGCCGGGATGCAGCGGATCGGGCTGACCGTGCACATCAGCACCAAACCCAACCGCTCCCACGTGGTGCATGGCCGCACCTCGCTGATCCTGCCCACCCTGGGCCGCACCGACAAGGACGACAAGCACCCCAAGGGCGCGCAGTTCCTGTCCGTGGAAGACTCCATGTCCGTGGTCCACTCCACCCAAGGCCGGCTCACCCCGGTGTCCGAACACCTGCTGGCAGAGCCCGTGATCGTGGCAAGGATGGCCGAGGCCACCTTTGGCCCGGACCACTGCGTGGACTGGAGAGGAATGGCCGAGGATTACGACGTGATCCGCGACCATATCGCCCGCGTGCTGCCGGGTTTTGAGGACTTCAACGCCCGGGTCCGGACCAAGAACGGCTTTGTGCTGCCCAATCCGCCGCGGGACACCCGTTCCTTCGCCACCGACATCGGCAGGGGCAGGTTCACCGTGAGCCCGCTGGAATACCTCACCCCGCCGCCGGGGCACCTGGTGCTGCAGACCATCCGCAGCCACGACCAGTACAACACCACGTTCTACGGTTTGGACGACCGCTACCGCGGCATTTCCGGCGGCCGGCGCGTCATCCTGATCCACCCCGACGACCTCGCCGAATCAGGCTTCCAGGACCGGGAACTGGTGGACGTCATCAGTACCTTCCAGGGTGTGGACCGCAGGGCGGACAAGTTCCGCCTGGTGGCTTACCCCACCGCGAAGGGCTGCGCCGCCGCGTACTTCCCGGAGGCCAACGCACTGGTCCACAAGGAGAATGTGGCCCGTGTGTCCAATACCCCAGGCTTCAAGGCCATGTTCGTCCGCTTTGAGCCGCACCGGGGAGAGGTTGCGGAGGCCCAGGCGTCTGCAGCGGAGTTGGCAGGGACGCCGGCTTAACCGCGCTGTTGCATCCACAGCACAAGGCCCGTGACGGCGGCACACCGGCAACCCGGTGTGCCGCCGTTTCGGTTCTGGCGGACGGCGGTTCTTGCGGGACAGGGCGCCTCTGGTCCGACGCTTTTTCGTCATATCCGAAATTGATTGACACTCGGCGTGGCAAGAGTCACACTGTTGCATATGGTGATCGGTGTTGCGTTAGGTGCTTCCAGATTTCTTCTGGAGTCATCGCTTCTGTTCCCGATGGACCTCCCCACATTCACGAACAGGATGTCTTGGACACCCCTGTTGCCCCACCTGCTCCGTAATCACCGCATATCGCTCACGACCCAGCCCTAATCGGGAGGAAACACATGACTACTTCAGTGAACGCGCCCCTCAGCGCACGCGGAAAGCTCGCCTCAGCAATGCCTGCCGAGCAGCTGGCTGAAATTACGGAGCTGTTCGCCCTGCGGCGCACAGGCTACTCCCTCGACGCCCCGTTCTACACCGATCCCACGATCTTCAAGCTCGACATGGAGGCCATCTTCGGCCAGCACTGGATCTTTGCCGGCAGCGTTGCCGAGCTTCCGGAGCCGGGCGACTACATCACGGTGGACTACGGCCCCTACTCCCTGATCGTGCTGCGCACCGACGAAGGTGAGGTCAACGTCCTGCACAACGTCTGCCGCCACCGCGGTGCGCGCGTCCTGACCGAGGCTGCCGGTTCCACCGGAAACCTGGTCTGCGGCTACCACTCCTGGACCTATTCGCCCGAAGGCAACCTGATCCACGCCTCCGCCCCCGGCGAAGCCAAGTTCGACAAGAACTGCTTTGCCCTCAAGCGCGCCCACAGCCGCGAAGTTGCGGGGCTCATCTTCGTCTGCATCGCAGACGTTCCGCCCGCAGACTTCGACGAGACCGCCAAGATCTTCGAGCCCTACCTCGCGCCCCACGACCTCTCCAAGACGAAGATTGCCTACCAGCAGAACATCATCGAAGAGGGCAACTGGAAGCTCGTCATGGAAAACAACCGTGAGTGCTACCACTGCGACGGACACCCGGAGCTGGCCTGCTCGCTCTTCCCCACGTGGGGCCTGACCGAGGGACTGATCCCGACCCACCTCGAAGAGGTCTGGGACCGCAACAAGCAGGCCCAGTCCTCCCTCGAGGAGCGTTGCCGCCGCTACGGTCTGCCCTACGAGGTGGTTGAGGAACTCGATACCCGTATTGCCGGTATCCGCATCTCCCGCGAATCCCTTGACGGCGAAGGCGAATCGTTCTCGACCGACGGCCGCCGGCTCTCCAAGAAGCTGCTCGGGGACCTGCGCGACTTCCGCCTGGGCCGCTGCTCCATGCACCTGCAGCCCAACAGCTGGTTCCACTTCCTGGGCGACCACGTCATCACCTTCGGCGTCTTCCCCATCAACGAGCACCAGTCCCTGGTCCGCACCACCTGGCTGGTGGCCGACGACGCCGTGGAAGGCGTTGACTACGACCTCGACAAGCTCACCTACACCTGGAAGCAGACCAACATCCAGGACAAGGCGTTCGTGGAGCTGTGCCAGCAGGGTGCCGCCAGCCCCGCCTACGAACCCGGCCCCTACATGAAGAGCGAGTACCAGGTGGAGGCCTTTATCAACTGGTACGTCCAGCGTGTGCAGGAGCACTTGGCATGATTGAGGTCCTCTCTGAGACGGCCGTCCAGGAACCACAGCGCATCCGCGGCCTTGAGATGCCGTGGAACCGGGTGATGGGCAGCATCGAAGGACCGGCCAGCGCTGCCAAGGCGCTGGGCCCGTGGCATCCGCAGGAGTTCATGGCCGAATGCGTCGAGACGGTTCCCGAAGCGGGCGGCATGATGACGTTCGTGTTCCGCCGCTCCGACGGCGCCCCGCTGGCGTTCCGTCCGGGCCAGTACGTCAACATCGCCTTCCCGGTGAACGGCGAGGACCAGGATCCGGTGGACCGCAGCTACTCGCTGTCCAGTTCGCCCACCGAACCGTGGACCTTCAGCGTCACCGTCAAGCGCGACGCCGGCGGACTGGTTTCACCCTGGGTGCACCAGAATGTCAGGCCCGGCACGGTCCTGGACATGCTGGGCCCTGTGGGGGCGTTCCACCTGCCAGATGCGGACCGGCGCGCCCGGTACCTGTTCCTGGCAGCCGGGGCCGGCATCACGCCCATCATGTCGATGGTGCGGACCATCCATTCCTTGCCGGGAACGGCCGATGTGGTGGTGCTGTACCACGGTGCGGAAGCCGGCGGTTTCGCTTTCCACAGGGAGCTGGCCTACATCGCTTCCGTGAACTCCCGGGTCAAGGTCTTCTACGCCCTGGGCGACCGCGGCCGGCCCGAT
Source organism: Pseudarthrobacter sp. fls2-241-R2A-127 (assembly GCF_030209355.1). GTDB lineage: Bacteria > Actinomycetota > Actinomycetes > Actinomycetales > Micrococcaceae > Arthrobacter. The sequence continues at coordinate 18,137 of NZ_JARVSF010000012.1, read as the reverse complement.
GACTGGGAAGGCTTCAGCGGACGGCTGACCGCCGCCATGATCGATGAAGTGGCACCGGACGCCAACGGCCGGCAGGTGTACGCCTGTGGACCCGAGGGGTACCTGAACACCGCCACGGAGTTGCTCAAAAACGTCGGCGTCGACGACACCTCCATCTACATGGAGTTCTTCTCCGGCGACCGGCAGACCCTCCTGGAATACCAGGCCGAACTCGCCCTTGCCGCGGATATCGCCGAGGAGATCGCCGAGGAAATCGCGGAGTCCGCCGAGGACTACTTCGAAGGCCAGCCGGCAGCGTTCGGGATGTACGAACCCGGCTATGACGACGATGGAACCCTGCAGGCCACGGGAATGGCACTGGAAGCGGCCTCGGCGGAAGCCGCCGGACCAGCGGCCGAAGCCGCGACCCCCGACGCCTCAAGCTTCGACACGGTCGGAACCGGCAGCCTCACGCTGTCCTTCATGCGCACCGGAATCAATGTGCGGATCGACCCGGAGGAGCACATCCTCGGGGTGGCACAGCGTGCGGGTGTCCGGATCGGCGCCAACTGCAAGGAGGGCATGTGCGGCTCCTGCAAGGTGGTCAAGCTGTCCGGGGAGATCGACATGAACCACCAGGGCGGAATCCGCAAGCGGGAAATCGATGCCGGTAAGTTCCTTCCCTGCTGCTCCACTGCGCGCACCGACATGGTGATCGACGCCTAGCCGTGCCCCGACGCGGCGGGAGCCGTGCGCACCCCAAGATTCACCGCAAGTGAAAAGTAAGACCACACGGAAGGTCTGATGCAGCCGGCGTCAGGCCTTCCGTGGCAATGGAACGCCAACGATAGGAGCATGCCCATGTCAGGTAACAAAGCTGTTGCGTACAAGGAGCCCGGAGTCGTCGAGGTCATCGACACCCCGTATCCCTCGTTTGAACTGAAAGCCGGCCCCGGCGTCAATCCCGCCAATATTGGGCGGAAGGTACCGCACGGCGTCATCCTGCGCACCGTGAGCACCAACATCTGCGGGTCGGACCAGCACATGGTCCGCGGCCGGACCACCGCTCCCGCCGGCCTCGTCCTCGGGCACGAGATCACCGGCGAAGTCATCGAGACCGGGCCCGACGTCGAGTTCATCAAGGTGGGGGACATCGTCTCGGTCCCCTTCAACATCTCCTGCGGGCGGTGCCGGAACTGCAAAGAGGGCAAGACCGGGATCTGCCTGAACGTGAACCCGGACCGCCCCGGGTCTGCCTACGGCTATGTGGACATGGGCGGCTGGGTCGGCGGGCAGGCTGAATACGTCCTGGTTCCGTATGCCGACTGGAACCTGCTGCGGTTCCCGGACCGGGACCAAGCGCTGGAGAAGATCATGGACCTGACCATGCTCTCGGACATCCTGCCCACCGGCTTCCACGGTGCCGTCACGGCCGGCGTTGGCGTCGGATCCACCGTGTACGTCGCCGGAGCCGGCCCGGTGGGCCTTGCCGCGGCCGCCAGCGCCCAGCTGCTGGGAGCCGCTGTGGTGATCGTGGGCGACCTCAACGAGGACCGTCTGGCCCGGGCCAGGTCCTTTGGCTGTGAAACCGTCAATGTGGCCAACGGTGACCCCGCCGACCAGATCGAGCAGATCCTCGGCGTCCGGGAAGTCGACTCCGGCATCGACGCGGTCGGTTTCGAGGCCCGCGGACACGGCCACGGCGCCCAGGAAGCGCCGGCCACGGTGCTTAACTCCCTGATGGACCTCACCGCTGCCGGTGGCTCCGTCGGCATCCCGGGCCTCTACGTCACCGGCGACCCGGGAGCCGCGGACGAGGCCGCCCGAAAGGGAAGCCTGTCCCTGTCCCTGGGTACCGGCTGGGCCAAGTCCCTGTCCTTCACCACGGGCCAGTGCCCGGTGATGAAGTACAACCGCCAGCTGATGATGGCGATCCTGCACGACAGGATCCAGATCGCCAAGGCGGTCAACGCTACGGCCATTTCGCTCGACGATGCCCCTCGCGGGTACGCGGAGTTCGATGCCGGAGCTGCCACGAAGTATGTCCTGGACCCGAACGGCTACCTCAGCAACTGATGCCAGGTTGCCGCTGTTGACAAGCGGCAACGTCCAATGGCGGCACCCCGCTCAGCAGGGTGCCGCCATTGCCATGCCCGGGCCTGTCCGGCGGTTCGGGATGGGGGTGTTCGCGGGCAACAAAAAGGTGGTTGGGCCTGCCGGTCTCCAGCAGGCCCAACCACCTCGCGTGGCCGGGGCAGGTCAGCCGCGGAGGCGCTCCATGCCCGGGTCAAACAGCGGCTCGGCGCTGACGGTGGCCGCCACGCGCCGGCCGAAGTACTCGATCTCCACGGCGTCCCCTTCGGACACCGTGGAGGGCAGCCAGGCGTAGGCGAGGGGCTTGCGGACGGTGTAGCCGTACGCGGCGCTGGTGACGTAGCCAACGGGTTCCCCGGCCACGTACACCGGTTCCTTGCCCAGCACTACGGACGTGCCGTCGTCGACCGTCAGGCAGCGCAGAATCTTCTCCGCCGGCTGCTCGCGGAGCGACGCCAGCGCCTCGGCGCCGACGAACCCGGTCTTGTCCTTGGCCACCGAGAAGCCCAGGCCTGCCTGGTAGGGGTGGTGCTCGGACGTCATGTCGGTGCCCCAGAGCCGGTAGCCCTTCTCAAGCCGCATGCTGTTGAACGCGCCGCGGCCGGCAGCGACGATGCCGTGTTCCCGGCCCGCCTCAAACAAGAGGTCCCAGAGCTTCAGGCCGTACTCTGCAGTGGTGTACAGCTCCCAGCCGAGTTCGCCCACGTAGGACAGCCGCATGGCTGTGACGGGGATACCGCCCACCGAGATTTCCTTGGTCCGGAAGTACTTCAGGCCGTCGTTGGTGAGGTCGTCGGTGCTGACTTTGCCAATCACTTCGCGGGCCAGTGGGCCCCAGAGCCCGATGCAGCAGGTGCTGCCCGTGATGTCGGTGACGTGCGCCCACTGGCTGGGGTCTGCGGCGGACTGCCTGCGGGCCTCGGCCCGGAGGTAGTCGAAGTCGACGTTGCTGTTGACGCCCAGCTGGAACTCTTCCTCCGCGAGCCGTGCGATCGTCACGTCAGAGCGGATGCCGCCGTCGTCCGCCAGCAGCAGGCAGTACGTCACGGCACCCGGCTTCTTGGCGATGTTGCCGGTGCTGAGCCGGTGCAACAGCGCCTGCGCGCCCGGGCCCACTACGGAGAGCCGCTTCAGCGGCGTCATGTCGTAAAGTCCGACGGCGGTGCGGGTCTTCCACGCTTCGGCTGCGGAAATGGGGGAGGAGAACATGGCGGACCAGGAGTCCCGCTCCGGGGCCTGCCATTCGGCGGGCAGTTCTTCGAGGAGCCCGCGGTTGGCTTCGAACCAGTGCGGGCGCTCCCAGGCCGCGGATTCCAGGAAGAAAGCCCCGAGTTCCTTCTGGCGGACGTTGAACGGGCTGACCCGCAGGTCCCGCGGCGATTCGCGGGGCTGCAGCGGGTGCATGACATCGTAGATCTCCACGAAGTTCTGCTGTGAAGTCTCGCTGACGTAGGCGTCGGAGGTCTGCACCTTCTCGAAGCGGGTCAGCTCGCAGCCGTGCAGGTCGGTCTGCGGCTGGCCGTCGATGATCAGTTCTGCCATGGCCTTGGCAACGCCGGCCGAGTGCGTGACCCAGACGGCTTCGGCCACGAAGAAGCCCTCAAGGTCCGGCGCTTCGCCCATGAGCGGGCCGCCGTCCGGGGTGAAGGAGAAGATGCCGTTGAATCCGTCCTGGATTTCGGTGCTCCGCAGTGCCGGGAGCAGGTCCTGGCTGTCCTCCCAGGCGGGAACGAAGTCTTCGAGGGTGAAGTCCAGGCGGGAGGGCATGCGGTGGTCGGACATGTCCTCGGCGGAAACCTTGGGCAGCGCGGACATGTCCACCGGCAGGGGGCGGTGGGCGTAGCTGCCGATGCCGATCCGGTCGCCCCATTCGCGGTAGTACAGGTCCTTGTCCTGGTAGCGAAGAATGGGCTTGCCGGCGCCGTTGGGAAGCTCGTTGGCGTTCTCTAGTTCGGCAAGGGGAGTAGTGATGGCGTACTGGTGGGCCAGCGGCAGCAGAGGCACCTCCAGGCCCACCATCTTGCCGAGTTCACGGCCCCAGAACCCTGCGCAGGACACCACGATGTCGGCAGGGATCACGCCGGAGGAGGTCTCGACGCCGGTGACCTTGCCGCCCTCCCGGGCGATGCCGGTGACGGTGGTGGACCCACGGTAGGTGACACCCTGTTCGCGCGTGCGCTCGATCAGCAGCTGCACGGCCCGGGCCGCAAGGGCGAGTCCGTCGGTGGGGATGAGCAGGCCGCCCAGGACCTCGCGGCCGCCGGAAAGCTTGCCGGTGTTCAACAGCGGGTAGATCTTTTCGCATTCGTCGGCGTCGATGATCCGGCTTTCGACACCCCAGGAGGTCATCACGCCCATCTTGCGCTTGAGGTCCGCCAGGCGCTCCGGAGTGGTTGCCAGTTCCAGGCCGCCCACCTGGTTGAAGCACGATTGGCCGTCGTTGCTCAGAGCGAGCAGCTTGTTGACCGTGTAGGTTGCGAATTCCGTCATGGTCCTGGACTGGTTGTTCTGGAACACGAGGCCCGGAGCGTGCGACGTGGAGCCGCCGGCCAGTTCCAGCGGGCCCTGCTCGACGACGGTGATGTCCTTCCAGCCGCGGCTTGCCAGCTCGTCGGCGAGGTTGGTGCCGACGATGCCGGCTCCGATGATGACGACGCGGGGTGATGCGCTCATAATTCGTGGTTCTCCTGGTTGGTGCTGGGCTACGCGCTTCGCTATAAGCAACGCGCATCACTATATGCAACACGGTGGCGCAGCTCACAGGGAATGTCAAGGGTTTCCTGCATTGTTGCGAGGGCTGGCGGCACTGTGTCGGAAGGCGCAAAAGAGGCCTCCGCCGCTGTCGCGGCGAAGGCCTCTTGGAGTGACTTTGCGGTCCCGGTGTCAGTGGGAGACGTTTGCCGAGATCTCGGCCAGGGTCCGCCCCTTCGTCTCAGGCGCGAGCCATTGCGAAAGGATTGCTCCAAGCAACGCAACGATGGCGGCCACGACCATGCTTGGGCCCAGGCCGATGTTGCTGATTGCCCACGGCAGGGCGAAGGTGCCGAGGGCGGCTCCGATGCGGCTGAAGGCCGCGGCGAAGCCCATGCCGATCCCGCGCAGGGGAGCCGGGAATACCTCGGCCGGATAGACCTGGGTCAATGTGGTGTAGCCGGCATTGAAGAAGGAGAACGCCAGGAACAGGGCGAGCACGAGGATCGCCGGCGCGTCTGCCCAGACGCCGATGACCAGCAGGATGCCTGCACAGAGCCACTGCCCGGGCACGGTGAGGATTCGGCGGCCCAGCTTGTCAATCAGCAGCACGGTGGTGACAACGCCCGCGGCTGCAAGGGCGGACAGGCCGACGCCTCCGGCCCAGCCGCCGCCGAAGCCGAATTGGCTGAGCACGTCGTCGGCGAAGGTCGCGATCGCGAAGTACGGAGTGACTGCGCAGAACCAGAAACCCGCGGTGAAGAGGGTGGTGCGCCAGTGCTCCTTCGAGAACAACATTCCGAAGGAGGCGTTCTTGATTTTGGTCCTGCCCTGCGCGGCTTGGGCCTCCTGGATCATCCTCAGGTCGATCTCCTCCGTGATGCTGTTGTGCATCTGTGGCGATTCGACGTATTTGTGGGCGATCGCGAGTGCTTCTTCGCGCCGTCCCTTCGTGATGAGCCAGCTCGGCGATTCAGGGAGGCCTATGCGGGCGATGAACAGAACGAATGCCAGTACGGTGCTCGTGCCGATGACAAGGCGCCAGGGGGTGCCGGCATCGTGCAGGAGCGTGCCAATGATGAATGCCATCATGAAACCGACGTACCAGGCGATCAGGGTCAGCCCGAGCAGGCGCCCGCGGAGCTTCGGAGGGGAGAATTCGGACAGCAGTGGGCCGCCGATCGAGTACTCGCCGCCGATCGCGACGCCCATCATGAATCGGATGATGGCCAGTTGGAGCACGGCGCCGTCTCCGGAGGTTACGAAGAACTGGGCCGCTGAGGCAATCAGGAACAGGCCCATGTCCACGAGGAACATGGGCTTGCGTCCGAACTTGTCGGTGGCCCAGCCAGCCAGCGGGGAGCCGATGAAAATACCAGCCAGGGGGCCTGCGGCGATCATGCCCAGCGACAGTGCGTCGAGCTGGAGATCTGACCGCATGGGTCCGGTGACGGGGCCGATGATTCCGAGGATGTAGCCGTCGAGGAACATCCCGCCGATGAAGACCGCGACAAGCCGCACCATGAAGCGGCGTTTGAACTTGGAGCTGGTCTCTTTGGATGTGGAGGTGTCGACGGAGGCCGTCGTCCTGGTCGGATTGGTCATTGAGATTCGTTCCCTCCTGGCTTCAGCGCAAACCGCTGACGGCGCCAGATTTAGCGCTGCCGCATGGGTGCTGGCAACGTTGTGCGGCCGATGGGGGAGCCGAGGCTCCTTTTCGGATCGGCCATCATGAATTCGTTCGTCTGTTTCCCGAGGCCACCGCGGGTGGAGCCGGGGGGCGAAGCGCATACACGGCTAAACATAGTTCCGTGATGATCAACAAATTTCGCTGTATGCAACAAAATCGTGCGCCAGCTCACATTCAATGTCAAGAGCGGGCCCCGTTTTCCGAAAACGGTGCTTCGATGAGGAATACCTCCCCAGGTCTTAGGCCCACCGAAGCACCTTTCACGGAAAACGGGACACCCATAGCTGGCATTGCGCCTTTCCTAGCCCGCGGTTTCCAGGACCTGGCCGTCCACAGCCCCAGCGGGCATTGGCAGGGCCAACGCTTGAAGTCGCGCAGCCTCCACGGTGTGAAGGAGCAGCAAAGCTGTGGTCACTGAGCCGACGCCGCCGGGAACCGGGGTGAGCGCTGCCGCCGTCCCGGTGACAGTTGCTGCGTCCACGTCACCCACCAGCGAGCCGTCCGGAAGGACGTTCGTGCCGACGTCGACCACCACTGTTCGGGAGGAGACATGGCTGCCGGCCAGCAGCCCGGCGCGCCCGGCGGCGACCACCACGACGTCGGCGTCCTTCGTGTAGCGCTCCAGCGGACCCGATCTTGAATGGCACACCGTCACCGCGGCGTCCCGTGCCAGCAGCAGGAGGGACAGTGGTTTGCCCACGACGGCGGACCGGCCCACCACCACGACGCCCTTGCCGGCCAGGGGAATCCGGTAGTGCTCCAGGATGTCGACCACGGAGCGCGCGGTGGCGGGTGCAAAGGCAGGCTGACCGACGGCCAGCCGTCCCAGGCTTAGCGGATTGGCGCCGTCAATGTCCTTTTCCGGGCTGATGAGGCCCACCAGGTTGTCAGTCCGGACGCCGGCCGGCAGCGGGGTTTGCAGGATGATGCCGTTCACGGACGGTTCGGCGCTCAGCTCCCGCAGGACGCCGGCCAGCGCCGGCTCCGTTGCATCGTGCCCCAGATCGATGACCCGGCAGCCGACACCTGCACGCTCCGCTGCCTTCCCAATCGAACGGACATACCAGCGCGTTGACTCGTCGGCGGTGGCCATGACCACCGCAACAACAGGGCGGACGCCGTCCAGTTCAAGGGACCGGACCAGTTCCTGGACCTCCTGTTGCAATAGACCGGCCAACGGCTTTCCGGAAAGTACTCTGGCGCTCACCCCAGGATCCTTTCCCGCACCCGGGCCGAGAGGGCATCTGCCGCCAGGACCACTTTTTCTTCAATGCCGTCCGTCTGTTGGGCAAGCAGCGCGCGTGCCTCGGGATCCTTGACCGCCACCACGTTGATGTCAATGTTGACGCGCGCCGTGGTGGCAGCTGCCCGGGCCGCATCGGCGGCCGCCGCCACGTCGCTGATGACGTTGGCGTTGGCAACGTCGAACAGCTCGGTGGCGAGGTCCACGACGTCGCCCGAGACCTTGATGAGCTTGGCGGGTATTTGTGCAGCCTGGATCAGTGCGGACTGGATCCCGGCCGCGCGGGTGGCCTTGGACTCATCCGTGTCGGACGGGAGCTTGTAGGAGTCGATGACACCCTGGAAGGCCTCTTCGTCCGCGTCGGCCAGGCGCAGCGCCTCACCGACGAGGCCGCCGGCCGCCGCGGTAATGCGCTGCACCAGGGGTGCGTGCTGTTCGTACTTGGCGCCGGTGGTGTACCGCGCCACCATGGCCACCAGCGCTGCACCTTGTGCCGCGTGCAGCGCCGCGGCAGCACCGCCGCCCGGCGTCGGCTGCCGGGCGGCCAACCGGGTGAGGTAGCCGGTGATTGTCTCTGAGCTGATCATGGCCTTACCCGCGGAGCCGGGTCATGGTGGGGTCGTACAGCGGGTCCTGGGTGACCGTGGCCACGATCCGGCGGCCGAAGTACTCGATTTCCACGGAGTCGCCGATCGAGACCTCGGCGGGCAGGTAGGAGTAGGCAATGGGCTTGCGGACGGTGTAGCCGTAGGCGGCGCTGGTCACGTAGCCAACTGCCTGGTCCTTGTAGAACACCGGTTCCTTGCCCAGCACCAGGCTGCGGCCGTCGTCGACCGTGAGGCAGCGCAGGCGCCGCGCGGAGTTCTCCTCGGTGCGTCCCTCCAGCGCGGCCTTGCCGACGAAGTTGTCCTTGGCCATCTTCACCGCGAAGCCCAGGCCGGCTTCGAACGGGTCGTGCTCGGTGGTCATGTCGGTGCCCCAGGAGCGGTAGCCCTTTTCCAGGCGGAGCGAGCTGAACGCTGCGCGGCCGGCGGCGATGATGCCGAACGGCTGGCCGGCCTTCCACAGTGCGTCCCAGAGGCGTTGTCCGTTGTCGGCGCTGGTGTACAGCTCCCAGCCCAGCTCCCCGACGTAGGACAGGCGCATGGCGGTAACGGGGACGCCGCCGATGACCACCTGCTTGGACCGGAAGTACTTCAGGCCGTCGTTGGAGAAATCGTCGCTGCTGACTGCGCCGACCACCTCACGGGCCAGCGGGCCCCAGAGGCCGATGCAGCAGGTGCCGCCGGTGGTGTCGCGGACCTGGACCCAGTCTTCGGCGCCGCCGCTTGCTGTCTGGTGCCGGGCTGCGCGATCGAAGTAGGCAGTGTCGATGTTGCCGTTGGCGCCGAGCTGGAAGGTCTGCTCGTCCAGGCGGGCCACGGTGATGTCGCTTCGGACCCCGCCCTGCTCGTCCAGCAGGAGCGTGTAGGTGACGGCTCCGGGCTTCTTGTTCATTTCCGCGGTGGTCAGTTCCTGCAGCAGCGTCAAGGCGCCGGGTCCGGAGATTTCGAGGCGCTTAAGCGGGGTCATGTCGTACATGGCGACGGCGGTGCGCGTCTTCCATGCCTCGGCCGCGGCAATGGGGGAGCTGAACATGCCGGACCAGGAGTCGCGGGCCGGCGGCTGCCAGTCCGCGGGCATCTCCTTGAGCAGCTCGGCGTTGGCCTCGAACCAGTAGGGGCGTTCCCAGCCGGCGCCTTCGAGGAAGTAGCCGCCCAGCTGCTTGTGCCGGGCGTGGAAGGGAGACACTCGCAGGTTGCGCGGGGAGAGCTTGGGCTGCAACGGGTGCAGGACGTCATAGATCTCCACGAAGTTCTGCTGCGAGGTTTCGCTGACGTACTCGGGGGTCAGCTGGACATCCTCGAAGCGGTGGATGTCGCAGTCACCCAGGTCGATGGAGGACTTGCCGTCCACCAGGAGCTCGGCTACGGCGCGGGCGATGCCCGCCGAGTGGGTGACCCACACGGCTTCGGCCACGAAGAAGCCGTCCAGTTCCTTGGACTCGCCCACCAGCGAGCCGCCGTCCGGGGTGAAGGAGAAGATTCCGTTGAAGCCGTCCTCGATCTCGCTTTCGCGCAGGGCGGGCAGGATCTGCTTGGTGGCCTCCCACGCCGGGAGGAAGTCCTCCAGGGTGAAGTCCAGGCGGGAGGGCATGTTGTGCTCGCTGATCTCGTCCGGTTTGAAGCTGCCGAGTTCGTCAAGGTCCACGGGCATGGGCTTGTGGGCATAGGAGCCAATGCCATAGCGGTCGCCGTGTTCGCGGTAGTAGAGGTCCTGGTCCTGGTGCCGGAGGATGGGCAGCCGGGCGCCGTTGGGCAGTTCGTTCTTGCCCTGCTGCGCCGGGACCGGGGTGGTCTTGACGTACTGGTGCGCCAGCGGCAGCAGCGGTACGGACATGCCAATCATCTCGCCGACCTTTGCACCCCAGAAGCCGGCGCAGGAGACCACGATGTCTGCCGGGATCACGCCGTCGGGCGTCTGGACCCCGGTGACCTGCCGGCCGGACTGTTCAATGCCGGTCACTTCGGTGTTGCCGATGTACTTTACGCCGGCGGCCTCGGTGCGCTTGATCAGCAGCTGGACGGCGCGGGCGGCCAAAGCCAGGCCGTCGCTGGGAACGTGGAGTCCGCCCAGGATGTCCTCGTCGTTGATGAGGGGGTAGAGCTCCTTGCACTCGGCCGGGGAAAGGATGGAGCCCTCGATGCCCCACGCCTGTGCGTAGCCGAGCTTGCGCTTCAGGTCCGCGAGGCGCGTCTCGGTGGTGGCAACCTCCAGGCCGCCCACCTGGTTGAAGCAGCTGGTTCCGTCTTCGGTGAGGGACAGCAGCTTCTCCACGGTGTACTTGGCAAACAGGGCCATGGACTTGGAGGGGTTGGTCTGGAAGACCAGTCCCGGGGCGTGTGAAGTGGAGCCGCCCGGCATGTTGAGGGGTCCCTGGTCCAGGACGGTGATGTTGCTCCAGCCGCGGGTGACAAGTTCATCCGCGAGGTTGGTGCCGACGATGCCGGCTCCGATGATGACGATGCGTGGTGACGATTCCAAGGGAGTCTCTCCTGCTGCTTTACGGGTTATGTCTGCGGACGGTGGCGGCTTACCGGAACACCACGGTGCTGGTCTGGTCCAGCAGCACGCGGTGCTGGCAGTGCCAGCGGACGGCGCGGGAAAGGGCGAGGGCTTCGGCGTCCTGGCCCACGGTGGACAGCTGGGACGGGCCGTAGGTGTGGTCCACGCGGATGACTTCCTGCTCGATGATCGGCCCCTCGTCCAGGTCGGCGGTGACGTAGTGGGCAGTGGCGCCCACAAGCTTGACCCCGCGGTCGTAAGCCTGGTGGTAGGGGCGTGCGCCCTTGAACCCGGGGAGGAAGGAATGGTGGATGTTGATGGCACGGCCTTCCAGGGCCCGGCACAGGTCGTTTGAGAGAACCTGCATGTACCGGGCCAGCACCACGAGGTCTGCCTTGTACTCATCCACCAGCTCCAGGAGCCGGCTCTCGGCGTCGGCCTTCGTCTCAGGGGTGACGGGGACGTAGATGAAGGGCAGCCCCGCGGCTTCCGCCATGGCGCGGTGGGTCTCGTGGTTGGAAACCACCGCTACCAGCTCTCCGCCCAGGCTTCCGCCGCGCCAGCGGAAGATGAGGTCGTTCAGGCAGTGGCCGAACTTGGACACCATGACCAGGACGCGCTTGGCGGTCTGGTCGTGGAAGCTGAACTTCATGTCGAAGCGGCTGGCGATGCCTGCGAACTCTTCTTCGAGCATCGCCGGCGTGTAGCTGGGGGAGCCGGAGAACGCTGTGCGCAGGTGGAGCGTCTCGCGCAGGCTGTCATCGAACTGCTGGTGTTCGTCGATGTTGAAGCCCCGCTCGAAGAGGAACGTGGTCACGGCCTGCACAATTCCGGCCTGCTCACGGCAGGACAGGGTCAGCACGAACTTCTGCGCCTGCTCTTCCTTGAGCGCCGGCAGGGTGGCGGTTGCTGAAGCTGTTTCGATGAGGGTCATGTCCCTCCTCCTTCTAGATATATTCAAAAGCTGCGGACTGATATATTAGATTGAATGCCAGCGTATACTGGGCCGTGGGTGAGGTCAATAGGTTTTTTACGGTTTCCCGGGAAGGCGATCAGCATGGCATTCGAAGCTTTGGCGGTGGCGGACGACGCCGGGAGGAAGTCGCTGGCGGATATCGCCTACGAGGGCATCCGTGACTGGTTGCTGACCTTGGAAATCAAACCCGGCGAGCTGCTCAACGACGAACTCCTGGCCAAAAACCTGGGCATGGGGCGGACTCCGGTGCGCGAAGCCCTGAAGCGGCTGGAGCTGGACCGGCTGGTGAAGACCTACCCGCGGCGGGGCACCTTCGCCACCAGGGTGGACGTGACGGACCTTTCCTTCATTTCGGAGATCCGGGCCCAGCTTGAGCCCCTCGCGGCCGCACGGGCCGCGCGGGTGGCTTCCCCCGCGGTTCGGGCCGGGCTGCGTGCCACGCTCGAGCAGGTTGAAGCGTTCGATGTCGCCGCGGCAACCGTGACGGAGACGCTGCGGCTGGATGCCCGGGTACACCAGGGAATCTACGCCGCCGCTGCCAATCCGCACCTGGAAGACATCCTGATCCGGTACGACAACCTGGCAACGCGGATCTGGTGCATGGTGATCGACCGCCTGCCGGACCTGTCCCATCATGTGCACGAACACCTCGATCTGCTCCGCGCCGTCATCGACGGGGATGAGGAGCGGGCTTCCGAGCTCGCCAAGGTCCACGTGAGCGGATTCGAGCATGCGGTCCGCGAGGCGCTCTTCAACGCCTAGGCCCGCCGCATTGCCCGCCTGTTGGCATCGGGTGCGCTCCGGTCACCAAGCGTTCGGCCAAAAACCAAGGGAAGCAGTCCCGGGGCCTGAAACCTCCGGACTGCTTCCCTTGGTATGGAAACAGGAATTGGCTGTCAGCTAAGCCAACCGTCCACCACGCTTTGGTGGGCATCCACCCACTTCTTGGCCGCCGCTTCGGGGGTCATTCCGCCTTGGATATCGGTGGCTACCGAGTTCTGGTCCTCGTTGGTCCACGTGAACCCCTTGGCCAGCTTTGCTGCGGGCGAACCGCTGTCGTCAAGCTTCTTGGAGATGATTTTGTTCAGCTTGTACGTCGGGTAGTCGCAGGCGACCTTTTCCGGGTTGGCGTCGCAGCCCTCGGTCCATTTCGGGAGGTTGACCTTCTTCAACGGAACCTCGGAGAGGAACCATTGCGGCTCGTAGAAGTAGCCAAGGAGGGGCGTCTTGTTCTGCTGCGCCGTCCGGAACGACTGGATCAGCGCCGCTTCCGAGCCGGCGAAGACCACCTTGTAGTCCAGGTTCAGGTTCTTCACCAGCGCCTCGTCATTGGTGACGAAGGCGGGGTCGCCGTCAAGGACCTGGCCCTTTCCGCCGGACTCCGACGTGGTGAACATCGACGCGTATTTGTTGAGGTTCTGGCCGTCGGTGATGTCCGGGTACTTTTCTGCCATCCATGGCGGCACGTACCAGCCGATGTGCCCTTCGTTGCCGGTAGGCCCGGCGTCAACGGCCACCTTCTGGTCCGTGATGTACTGCTTGGCCAGGTCGGCGTGGCCCCAGTTTTCCATGATGAGGTCCACTTCGCCGGATGCGAACCCCTGCCAGGAGACCTGCTCATTGAGGTCCTTCTGCACCACGGTGCAGCCGAGCTTGTTCTTCGCCACGTAGCTGTAAACGGCGGCGTCCGCGGTGTAGCCCACCCAGGCGTTCATGGCTACATTCACGGTGCCGCAGGGGGCTCCTGTGGCACCGCCCGCGGCGGCAGTCTGGTTTACCGATGCACCGCCGCAGCCTGCGAGGAGCAGGGCGGCGGCAGCAGCTCCAGCCACTGCCGGCATGGTGCGTTTTATCAGCCTTTCAGCTTTTCTCATGTTGGGTCTCCTTGATGGGGCGTACGGGTCTTCATGCCGCGTGGACGGCAAGCTGTGGGGGTGGAATTTCCTGGCGTGTGCCAGAGCGGGCGGGTCACTTGACGGGCGAGGGGATCCTGCGGGCCGGGGCGGCTGCGGCAGCCTGGGTCATCCGGTCCAGCATGATTCCGAGGAACACGATGGCAAGGCCGGCGGCGAGGCCCTTACCGAAGATGGAACTCTGGACGAACCCTGCCACAACGTCGTATCCGAGGCCGCCTGCGCCGACAAGGGCGCCGACCACCACCATTGCCAGGACGTAGATCAGCCCTTGGTTGGCGGCGAGCGCGAGGGATTGCCTGGCCATGGGAAGCTGCACCTTCGTGATCACCTGCCAGGGGGTTGAACCGCTGGCGACGGCGGATTCGACCACGGTGGGGGAGATGCCGGCGATCCCGTCAGCGGTGATCTTGATGGCCACCGGGGCGGCGTAAATGATGCCGGCGACGATCGCTGTGAAGCGGGTAGCGCCGAAGAGGCCGAGGAAGGGCACGAGGTAGACGAACGAGGGCATCGTCTGACCCGCATCCAGCAGGGGCCGCATGAGCTGGTCGATACGGCTGGACCGGCCCATGGCCACTCCGAAAACGATGCCCAGGACCATCACCACGGCCGTGGCGACGAGGGTTCCGGCCAGGGTGACCATGGAGTCGCTCCAGAGGCCAAGGTAAATGATGACCCCAAGGCAAGCGGTGGTTAGAACTGCGAGCTTCCAGCCTCCGAGAGCGTATGCCACCAGGGCGATCACGATGACGAGGATGTAGAAAGGCGTATCGGTCAGCAGCGACTGGAACGGGTTCAGGATCCCGTTGGTGACGCCTTCCCGGAGGGACACAGTGAAGAGGGACAGGTTGGATTGCAGCCAATGGCTGGCGGCGTTCACTGCCTGGACAATCGCCGGTCCGACGTTGAGGTCCTGCGGGAAGGCTGCTGCCCAGAGCATGGTCCTGGACAACTGCACCATCACCAGGACCACTGCCAGGGAAACCGCCAGGAAAATGGAGCGGGTTTTGCGGCTCGCACTGCGCTTGCGGGCGGAGCCGGGCTCCGCGCGGCGGCTTGCTGCCGTGGTCACCCTGTCCAGCACGATGGCCAGCAGGACGATCGAGAGTCCGGCGTTGACCGCCGTGCCCACGTCCAGGGACTGCAGTGCCCTGACCACCGTCTGGCCAAGTCCCGGGGCTGCAATCAGGGCCGCGATGGTCACCATGGACAGGGCGGCCATGGTCCCTTGGTTGATTCCCATCACGATGGTCCGCCGCGCCATGGGCAACTGCAGGGTGATGAGCCTTTGCAGCCCCGTGGTGCCGAGCGAGTCGGATGCTTCGCGGGTGTTCTCGGGAATGCGGCGGATACCGTGGGCGGTCAGGCGGATCACGGGCGGCGCTGCGTAAATAACCGTGGCGATTACAGCTGACGCCGGTCCGATGAGGAAGACCAGGGCAAGCGGGGCAAGGTACACAAACGTGGGCAGCGTCTGCATGAAGTCCAGTACGGGGGTGATGATCCTGGCCACCCTGCCGTAGATCCCCGCCAGCACGCCCAGCGGGATTCCCACCAGCAATGTCAGCAGGACGGAGGTGAGGACCAGCGCGAACGTGTAGGTGGCCTCGACGAACAGGCCCTGGATTCCGAAGAAGACAAAGACGGCGGCCGTCAACAGTGCCACCCGGATGTTGCCGACCGCAAAGGCGATCCAGGTCAACAGGGCAACCGTTCCCAGCCAGCCGATTTCCGGCAGGCGGAGCCCGGTGGTGGTCGCGGCGAACGTGGTGGTGAAAAGGTTTGCGACTGCGTCCACAGCCGACCGCAGGGGCGTGAAGATGTACAGGAATACAGGGTTGTCCGCGCGGTTTGCCGCGACCCAGGCGTTGAACTGGTTCAGGGAGCGGTGCAGGTCCGTCAGCTCTGAGGCCGGCAGGGCCAGGGTTGATGTGCCGTTCAGGATCAGGAAACCGAGGATCCAGACGACGGCGGCGCTGACCAGCAGGACCGTGCGGCGGCTGGGCCTGCGGCGGGGTTCGGAGGCGATGGCTTGGGTTGGCTGGGCTGTTGCCCGTTCCTGGACTAGGGCAGACATCAGGCCGCCGCTTCTGCAGGCTGCAGCACGGAAAGGATGCTGTCCCGGTCAATCTGGCCGGTGATCCTGCCGCCTTCTTCGACCAGGACAGGGCACGGGGAATGCATTACCGCCGGGATGGCCTCCCGGATGATCATCCGGGAGTTGAGGACCGCCGCGTCCCTCGGTGTCGTGTCTGCCAGGGGGCGGGTAATCCATTTGAGGGTCAGGACGTCGGCGCGGGGGACTTCGGAGACGAAGTCCTCGATGTATTTGTCTGCCGGAGACCCTACGAGATCGTCACCCGTGCCGCACTGGACCGGCTCGCCGTTGCGCATGATCAGGATGCGGTCTCCGAGTTTGAGTGCCTCCGAGAGGTCGTGGGTCACGAACACCATGGTCTTGCCCATGTCCTTGTGCAGCCGGATGACTTCTGCCTGCATGTCGCGGCGGATCAGTGGGTCCAGTGCTGAGAAGGGCTCATCGAAGAGGATGGTGTCCGGGTCACCGGCCAGCGCGCGGCCCAGGCCCACGCGCTGCTGCATGCCGCCTGAAAGCTGGTCCGGATAGTGCTGTTCGTACCCCTTGAGCCCAACAAGTTCGATGATCTCCCGGGCTTTGGTGTGGCGTTCGTTCTTGCCCGTTCCCCGGATTTGCAGACCGTAGGAGACGTTGTCCAGCACCGTGCGGTGCGGGAGCAGGCCGAAGTGCTGGAAAACCATGGATACCTTGCGCCGGCGGAGCTCGCGAAGTTCGGCGACGCCCGCCTGCAGGACATCATTGCCGTCCACCAGGACCTGTCCCGAGGTGGGTTCGATGAGCCTTGTCAGGCAGCGGATCAGGGTGGATTTTCCCGATCCGGACAGGCCCATGACCACGAAGACTTCGCCTTTTGCGACGTCGAAGCTCAAATTGCGGACCGCGGCAACACAGTTGGTGCGTTCAAGCAATTCTGCAGAGCTTAGGGCGGAAAGCTCCCGGTTACCCGGGATCTTATCTCCGCCCGGTCCGAAGACCTTCCACAGGTCGCGAACTGAAATGGCGGGGTTGTTCATGGCTGGACTCCTGCTTGTGTGGAGGTTGGAACCGTGCGCTTCGGCGGAGTGGTGACTTTGCTGGGCGGGGGCCAGCGCAGGGGACTTCCGCTGTGGCTCTGGAGCCAATGTCGGGGAACGTTGTGGATTGTGCGTGCCGCACAGAGTCAAAGCGGGTTAGGGCAGCCGAGCTGCGATCGACGTTCTGCATTCCGGGTGACCAAGCGAGTTGTGTAAGCGGCAACTCACTTCGTCCTACGCAACAGAGTGATTTACGCCACTCCCTTTGTCAAGGATTCTTTATTGAAGGCCGCGATGTTACGTGCGGGCAGCCTGCGCCGTCCCCGCCAGAAACGCCAAATGGCCCCCCGGGATGCATATCCCGGGGGGGCCATTCGATGTTCTTAGTGCCTGTTGTAACCCATGTTGGCGCTGACCTTGAGTCCGGCTTCCTTGAGCGCGTCCAGCAGGCCTGGAATCTTCTCCGGGTCGAACCGGAACGCCGGCCCCGAAATACTGATGGCGCCAATCACGGTGCCCTGGTGGTTGTAGACCGGAACGGCGACAGCATTCAGGCCGATCTCGAATTCCTCGCGCACCACCGCATACCCCTTGGCAGCCGCGTCGAGGAGTTGGGCATCCAGTTCCTTGCGGCTGGTAATCGTGCGGGCAGTCCGGGCGTCCAGGCCGGTCTCCTTCAGGATGCGTCCGCGTTCGTCGGCATCCAGCGCGGCCAGGAGGACCTTGCCGCTGGACGTGGCATGGAGCGGCGTCAGGCTCCCCACCCAGTCATACGTGGCCAGCGTGGAGGGCCCCATGGCCTGGTCCACGTTGACGGCGTAATTGGACCGCAGCACCGCAAGGTTGACGGTTTCCTTGAAGTCCTCGGCCAGGGCTTCCAGGACGGAGCGTGCCTCGTGGACCAGGCTCAACCGCCCCGGGATGGAGCTGGCCAGGCGCAGGATCCCGAACCCGAGCTGA
This sequence comes from Pseudarthrobacter sp. fls2-241-R2A-127, assembly GCF_030209355.1. GTDB lineage: Bacteria > Actinomycetota > Actinomycetes > Actinomycetales > Micrococcaceae > Arthrobacter. Next base: position 372 of record NZ_JARVSF010000012.1, on the reverse strand, counting down.
TACTTGCCGCGCTCGCTGTTCTGGTGGACCATCTCCCGGGTGACGAGGGACCCCATGAGCCGGGAGACGGTGGACTTGTGGATGCCCATTTCCTCGGCAATTTCGCTCACGCCCGCGCGCCCGTCCCGGGCCAGGATCTCCAGGACGGTGAGGGCGCGCTCGACGGACTGCACCCCGCCGGACTGGCCGCCTTCGGCGTCGGTATCGGGTTCAGGGTCTCTATTCGAAGCCATACTTCCTGATCCTATGCCGGAAACTGTGACGGCCGTGACATCCGGGTAACGTGCTTGACGCATAGGCGCTGACCGGCCGCTAGCTGTAATTCCCACTGAGGTTGTGAACGCGGCTGATGGGGGTTGTGCCTCCGATGCC
>NZ_JARVSF010000018.1 GCF_030209355.1 Pseudarthrobacter sp. fls2-241-R2A-127 | reverse complement strand
GCCTAGGTGTTCTTCCCACGGAGATTGTGAGCGTGGCCTGAAGTAAAAAGGCGAGGGCCTCCGGTATCGATTGGGTTACCACACTCAATTGATGCCACGGAGGCCCTCATGTCTTACGTTACTCATGCCAACGCGATGCTGACACCGGAAGGGCGCCTGAAGCTAGTCAGGCTGGTCCTCGAAGATGGCTGGACGCAGGCCCGCGTCGCGGAGCGGCTCCAGGTCTCCCGGGCCACGGTATCCAAGTGGGTCAGCCGCTTTAGGACGCAGGGGCTGCTCGGCCTGACCGACAGGTCATCCCGGCCAAAGCGTTCGCCACGGCAGACGGCCCGGCGCACGGAACGGCGGATCATCGCGTTGCGTTTCAGTCGTCGCTGGGGAGCCCATCGCATCGGCTATCACCTGGGCCTGCCCCAATCAACGGTGTCGAAGGTCCTGAACCGATACCGCATGCCGCTTCTAGGCCATTTGGACATGAACACTGGACTTCCCGTCCGCCGCCCCGCACCTGTTCGCTACGAACGTGCTCACCCAGGAGAGCTTGTGCATGTCGATGTGAAAAAACTGGGCAAAATCCCCGACGGCGGAGGACACCGGACCTTGGGCACGGCAGGTATCAAAAACAAGAAAAAGCAGGTGCCGATCGGCTATTCCTTCCTGCACTCAGCCATCGATGATCACTCGCGCGTCGTCTACTCAGAGATCCTCACCGACGAGAAGCAAGAGACCGCCGCCGGGTTCTGGACCCGGGCCAACGCGTTCTACGCCTCGGAGGGGATCACCGTGCTGCGCGTAATGACCGACAACGGCTCCTGCTACCGCTCACGCTGCTTTAATGACGCGCTCGGCCAAGCTGCGCACAAATACACGCGCCCCTACAGGCCTCAGACCAACGGCAAGATTGAGCGATTCCACCGCACCCTGGCTGCCGAATGGGCCTACGTCCGCCACTACAGCTCCGACAAGGCAAGGGCCGGCACATACCAGGCGTGGATCCACGACTACAATCACCACAGACCCCACACCGGTATCGGCGGCAAATCACCCATCGACCGCGTTCACAATCTCCGTGGGAAGAACACCTAGG
>NZ_JARVSF010000047.1 GCF_030209355.1 Pseudarthrobacter sp. fls2-241-R2A-127 | reverse complement strand
AGGACGAGTTCGGCGACGCCCTTGCCGGTGGCGAGGGCTTCTTGCGCGATGGCGGTGGCGGTGGCGTAGCCGAGGTGGGGGTTCAATGCGGTGACCAGGCCGATGGACTGCTCCACGGTGCGGCGCAGGTGCTCGGTGTTGGCGGTGATTCCCCGGATGCAGCGGGCCGTGAGGGTGCGGCAGGCGGCTTCGAGGTGGGAGATGCTCTTGTGGAGGCTGTGGACGATGATCGGTTCGAAGGCGTTGAGCTGGAGTTGCCCGGCTTCGGCGGCCATGGTGATGGTGACGTCGTTGCCGATTACTTCGTAGGCGACCTGGGAGACCACTTCGGGGATGACCGGGTTGATCTTGCCGGGCATGATGGAGGACCCGGACTGCACGGCCGGCAGGTTGATCTCGCCGAAGCCCGCGCGGGGGCCTGAGGAGAGCAGGCGGAGGTCGTTGCAGATCTTGGACAGTTTCACTGCCACGCGTTTGAGGACACCGGAGAGGTGCACGAACGCGCCCACGTCCTGGGTGGCCTCGATCAGGTCCACGGCGGTGACCAGCGGCAGCCCGGTGATCTCCGCCAGGTGCCGGCACGCAGTTGCCGCGTACCCGGCGGGGGCGTTCAGGCCCGTGCCGATCGCGGTGGCGCCGAGGTTGATCTCGTGGATCAGCAACTCGGCCTCTGCCAGGCGGAGCCGGTCCTCGCCGATGGTGACGGCGTAGCTGCCGAACTCCTGTCCCAGGGTCATGGGGACGGCGTCCTGGAGCTGGGTGCGGCCCATCTTGACCACGGTGCGGAACTCCATGGCCTTGGCGGCGCAGGCATCCTCGAGTTCCTCGAGGGCTGCCAGGAGTTCCCGGGCGGCGAAGATGGTGCCCAGCTTCACCGCGGTGGGGTAGACGTCGTTGGTGGACTGGCTGAGGTTGACGTGGTCGTTGGGGTGCAGCCGGGCGTAGTCACCCTTGGGGTGCCCCAGGATTTCCAGGGCCCGGTTGGCGATGACCTCGTTGGCGTTCATGTTCGAGGACGTCCCGGCGCCGCCCTGGACCACGTCCACCACGAACTGGTCCGCGAGCCGGCCGGCCATGACATCCAGGCAGGCCTGCTCGAT
>NZ_JARVSF010000052.1 GCF_030209355.1 Pseudarthrobacter sp. fls2-241-R2A-127 | reverse complement strand
TGTACTGCCCCGGCAGGTTGATGACACGGGGATCGATTTGACGCAATAAGAGGACCTCCGGGTGTTGTGTGGTGCTTGTCGAGAGCGAACACAAACCAGGAGGTCTTCGTGTCCCACCGTAACGCGTTTTTGGCTCATTCGGGTCGTCTGCAGCTGGCCCGGTGCATTGTGGTTGATGGGTGGCCGTTGCGCCGAGCTGCCGAGAGATTTAATGTCTCTGTACCGACGGCCGCGCGTTGGTCCCGTCGTTACCGGGAGTTGGGTGAGGACGGGCTGGAGGACCGCCGGAGCCGGCCGCTGACGTGCCCGCACCGGACCCGGATGCGCACCGAGCGGCGTGTGCTGGGGCTCCGGGTGAACAGGCGCTGGGGTCCGGCCCGGATCGCTTATCACCTGCACCTCAACATCTCCACGGTCCACCGCATCCTCACCCGCTACCTTTGCCCGCCGCTGCGGTTCACCGACCCGGCAACCGGGATCCGGGTCCGCGGCCGGGACCGTACCCGTCGATACGAATATGCCTGGCCCGGCGAAATGATCCACGTGGACATCAAGAAGCTCGGGCGGATCCCGGATGGGGGCGGGCACCGGATCCATGGACGGGTGCAGGGTAAAGCGAACTCCCGGGCGCAGAACCTCGGTGAAGGCCGGGCCAAGTACCGAGGCCAGGTCCGGGGCTACACGTTCCTGCACCACGCAGTCGATGACCATTCCCGGTTCGTCTACTCCGAAATCCTGCCCGACGAAACCCAGACGACCGCGTCGGCGTTCATGCGCAACGCCATCGCCGCGTTCGCCGCTCAAGGCGTCAAAATCGAGAAGGTGCTCACAGACAACGGCTCCTGCTACCGCTCCCGTGCCTTCGCCGCAGTCTTGGCCGAGGCCGGGATCAGGCACAAACGCACCAAGCCTTACCGGCCCCAGACCAACGGCAAAGTCGAGCGCTTCAACCGCATCCTCCAAGAGGAATGGGCCTACGCCAGGGCCTATGGCTCAGAAGCAGAACGCCAGGCCTGTTACCAGGACTTCGTCGAGTACTACAATCGCCGCAGGCCCCACACCGCACTCAAAGGCGCCTCACCCGCCAGCCGTGTCACCAACCAACCGGGTTAGTACA
>NZ_JARVSF010000037.1 GCF_030209355.1 Pseudarthrobacter sp. fls2-241-R2A-127 | reverse complement strand
GGGACTGCTGAAGGTTTGATTGACACTTTGCCTGTGAGGATTTGATCCTTGCGGGTGGAAGGATGTTCATCATGCCCAAAGCCTTTCCCGAAGAGTTCCGCCGCGATGTCGTCGCGGTTGCCCGCAAGGGCGAAGCGCCCATCACGCAGATCGCCAAGGACTTCGGCGTCTCACCCGCTGCCCTGCACCGCTGGATGAAGATCGCCGACAGAGAAGACGGCGTGAAGTCCGGTGCCGTGTCCGATGACGCCGCGAAGTTGCGGGAGGCCAACAAACGCATCCGGCTCCTGGAACAGGAAGCCGAAGTCATGCGCCGTGCCGTGGCCTACTTGTCCCGGGACATCAATCCAAAAAAATGATGTACCCGCTGGTCCGCGAGCTGGCTGCCAGGGACGCCCCGATCCGGGTTCCCGTGGCAGTGTCCTGCCGGGTACTGAATTTCTCCAGACAGGCCTACTACCAGTGGGCCGCCAATCCCGTCCCCGCCCGGGACTGGGAAGAAGCCCACTTGATCAACGCCGCCATCAACCACCACCGCGACGATCCTGCCTTCGGATACCGGTTCATCGCCGATGAGATCAACGCCCGTCCCGGCCCGGCCGCCAGCGAACGCCGGATCTGGCGGCTGTGCTCCCAGAACGGCATCCTCTCGGTGATCCACCGCCGGCGCCGCTCAGGGCTCAAGGCCGGCCCACCGGTCCACGATGACCTCATCGAACGGGACTTCAGCGCCACGGCACCGAACCGGAAATGGCTCACGGACATCACCGAGCACCACACCGCGGAGGGAAAGCTGTACCTGTGCGCGATCAAGGACCTGCACTCAAACCGGATCGTCGGGTACTCCATGGACGGGCGGATGAAAGCATCCCTGGCCGTCGCCGCCCTGGACCACGCCGTGGCCCTCAGGAAACCGGCCGGCACGGTGGTCCATAGCGATCGCGGGTCCCAGTTCAGATCCAGAAAGTTCGTCCTGGCCCTGAACACCTACGGCCTGCACGGATCGATGGGCCGGGTAGGGGCATGTGGTGACAATGCAGCGATGGAATCGTTCTTCTCCCTGCTGCAAAAGAACGTCCTGAACCGGAAACGATGGGACACTCGGGCGGAGCTCAGGCTGGCCATCACGACGTGGATCGAGCGCAGCTACCACCGAAAACGCCGTCAACGTGCCCTCGGACGGCTGACACCCATCGAGTTTGAGACAATAAAAAACGCGGCCTCAGCCGCGTAAGAAAATATCAACCCCAGCTGTCAACTAAACCTTCAGCAGTCCC
>NZ_JARVSF010000038.1 GCF_030209355.1 Pseudarthrobacter sp. fls2-241-R2A-127 | reverse complement strand
GTGATGTTCAGGCGCAGGCCCCAGAGGCTGATGTGGTCCGGTACGTTCTCCCAGCCAACGGCGCCGAAGTAGATCGCGTCAAAGTTCTTCAGCGTCTCCAGGCCATCGTCTGCCATCATTTTGCCGGTTTCCGCGTAATAGCCGCAGCCCCAGGGGAACTCGGTCCAATCGAACGCGAACTTGCCGTTGGAGTTCTCGGCCAGCGCGTCCAGGACGCGGCGTCCGGCGGAAACAACTTCCTTGCCCACACCGTCGGCGGGGATTGAAGCGATGCTGAATTTCTGGGTGGCGCTCATATGCCAGTCTCCTCGTTGAGTATTTGTTGTGAGCCTGTAATCAGGGTCACAGTGCTCTTCCTCTTCAAGTAGACGGCCTGATCCTAGAGGGCGTCCAAGACCAAGATCCGATCCGCTAGATAGGTTTTACCTAACGGTTGGGCCAGGTATATCACCAGTCAGTTTTTGTGCGACGTGCAGCTCGGCTACTTTCAGGAAGGCTCGGGCCGCCGGCGTGAGGTCTTCCTTTCGGCTGAGGACTGCCACGTCCAGATGCGAGACCGGCTCAATCAACAGGGTCCGCAGCCCGGATTTGTGCGCCAGCGGCGCCCAGGAGGAGGGCATTACGGCGTGGCCGACCCCTGCGAGCACCAGCGGCAGGATCGAGGTTCGGTGCGCGACCTCAATCACGATTTCGGTGCGGACCCCCTGCGCCAGCGCGTCATCGACCAGCCACCGCATCAGGGATCCGCGCTGGCTGGCGATCAGCCTATGGCCGCCGAGGTCTTCCCGTTGTATGGCCGTCCCGGAATTGAAGGTGTCAGCCTGCGGGTTGACGATGAGTATCAGCGGCTGCCGCTCCAGCTCCAGCACCTGGACGCCCGGAACCCTTATCTGGGTGGCTGAACCCGCCAGCCCGATTTCGTTGCTGCCGTTCCGGACGGATTCGATGACTTCTTCCGGGGTGAAGGCAGCGCCGACGTTCAGCCGGACCGAGGGATGCAGCCGGGTGAAGCCGGCGATCATGGACGTCAACGGCTCGATGCCGGGGGACGGCATCGTGATGATGTCCAGTCTGCCGCTGCGCACACCGCTCAGTGCCTGGACCGCCGACTGCGCGGCGTCAAGGTCCCGCAGCACCAGCCGGGCGGGGCCGATCAGTTCTTTGCCCGCTTCGCTGAGGACGGCGCGGCGGCCGATGCGGTGGAACAGCGGCACGCCCAGGTCCTTCTCCAGTCCGGCGATGGTCTGCGATAGGGAGGGCTGGGCGATCAGAAGATGTTCTGCGGCGCGGTTAAACCCGTCGTGGTCAACCACGGCCAGAAAATACTTCAACTGGCGCGTGTCCACCCCACCTCCTGTAGATAGTCCGCCCGGCGGTACCCCCTCACTCT
>NZ_JARVSF010000024.1 GCF_030209355.1 Pseudarthrobacter sp. fls2-241-R2A-127 | reverse complement strand
GGCTCTTCACGGTTTGTGGGGAAATGGATCTCGGGGATGAGCGTCATGCCGCCGTCCGGGCGGCACTTCTCAAGAGGATAACCGATTTGTAGTTGGCTGCATTGCGGTAGCCGCGGGCGGTGCGCTTGATGTTCTTGATTGCTGTGTTGTTGGCCTCGACCTTACCGGTCGTGGCGCCGGTGATGATCAGTACCTCGATCTCTTTCCACCATCTGCAGACCGTGCGGTAGAGCCTGTTCGTCTCCGGTCTGGCTGCTGCCTTGACCAGTTCCTCAAGCTCCGTTTTCGCTATTGCGGCGTCTTCCAGGGATCCGGTGCGGAGCAGGGCCCGGAGTTGTTCCTTGACTTTCCAGACGGCTTGGAGGGTGCCGGTTGGATCGTCCAGGGCGAACACCTCCTTGAGTCGGAGAGCTGCCCGGCAGCTGAGTGTGTCGCCGCCGCGCAGGAGCAGCATGCGGTGGGCCCAGGCCTTGTCGATCGCCCTGCCGCGGCGGCCCTTGACCTGTTGGGAGAGGTTCTGTCTGGTCTCCGTCATCGCCTGGTTGGCCAGCGAGATCAGGTGGAAATGATCAACAGCGACCGCCGTGCGGGGAAGCCACATCCGTAGTGCCTTCCGGAATGCCGCCGAGGGGTCGATCGCCACGACCTGAACGGCCAGCCGCCACTCCAGGGGCCGGGCGAACAACCAGTCCCCGACACCCTTGTGGTCGCGGCCGTCGACCACGCCAAGGACCTGCCCGCTGTCCAGGTCCACGATGGTTGTCATCCACGGTTCGAACCGGGTCCACGCCTTCGTGGCCGGGTCCTGGAAGTAACGCACCGACCGGAACCGGTGTTCATCAATGCCCAGCATCCGCGGGCTGAGCTTGTCCACGTCGGGCAACTGCAAGAGGCAGGCCTCGGTCACCGCCGCCCGAACCATCCACCAGGACACGGCGAAGCCCGCAGCGGTCTCCGACAGGGCCCGGCCGGAGCGGATGACCGCGTCCACGAGCTGGTCCCGCAGCCGACTCGTCGAGCGGGCGCGGCGCGGGACCTGGGGCGTGGATTCGAAGAACGAGAGCCGGTCACATGCCGGTTCTTCGCAGTACCAGCGGTACTTGGACCAGAGCACGTCCACCGGCCCGGCCACGGGAATATCGCGGAGTCGCTGGAGGCGGCGCTCTTTCCGCCGGGATGCGATGACACCGCAGCTCGGGCACCCCGGAGGGTGGTCGGTTTCGATAATGACCTGCCGGCGGCCGGCAGTGATGGTGGTGGAAATGACGCGGTAGTCGGGCAGGTTGAAGAGGATGGTGGCAGCGTCGGCTGCGACCCCGGTAGGCTCGATCAAAGGCTCGTGGTCCTGTTCCAGGTTGAATGCTAGACACACTCATCCCAGCAGGGCCACGGGCCCCCTTGTCTTCAACGACACGAACTCAATTCCCCACAAACCGCGAAGAGCC
>NZ_JARVSF010000039.1 GCF_030209355.1 Pseudarthrobacter sp. fls2-241-R2A-127 | reverse complement strand
GACAGGCCTCCGTCGGCCACAGCTCCGCAAGCTTCGCCAGCAGCCAAAACAACAACGGGGGGAGAGGGGAGCTGGCCGGTCACCACGAGCCGCCCCACCCACCAATTCCTCAGCAAAGGACTATCAACATGACCGACGCAATCCGCATCTCCAGCCCCGCCGACATCCTTGGTTTCATCCCGCACTCCCTCGGGTTCGTCCCGCGTGAATCATTCGTGTTCCTGACGATGCGCGGCAAGACACTGGGCGCGACACTGCGCGTCGACGCCCCCGCGTCCGCGGAACCTGCCGGGTTCGCCCGCTCCATGGCCGACTACCTCGCCCTGGACACTCAGGCCACCGGCGTGCTGCTGGCCATCTACACGGCCACCACCCGGGCCCCCGGACAGGTGCGTCCGTTCTATGACCACGTCGAGGCCGTCATAGAAGTGCTCGAGACGGCGGGGACGCCGCTACGTGACGCGTGGCTGGTCACCCCGTCGCACTGGCAAAACCTGCTGTGCGACAGCGACGCCGGGTGCTGCCCGCCCGAACCGCTGGAGGCCATCACCGACGGTCAACTGAACGCCGAACTGGTGTTCCGTGGCAGCAGCTACCAACAGACGCCCGGCACGACCTACGCGCCCTTCTCAGGCCCGGCAGACAGAGAGGAACAGATCCGTCGTGCACTCCCGGGAGTGCTCGGCGCGGAGCTGCGCCCGGGCCGGAAACTGTGGGCAGAGGCCCTGAGCCGGGGAGGCTGGATGGACCCGCAGACAGCGGTGGAGCTGCTGGCCTGCTTCCAGCGCCCCGACCTGCGCGACACGCTGCTCTGCAACGTGATCGACCCGAAACTGCCGGACGCCGAGGACAGCGGGAACCTGCTCGTAGGGGAGGGGATCGCCCCCGACTGGGACCGCGTGGACCGGGCACAGGACACCGCCCGGGACCTCATCGACGCCGCCCCCGAAGGTTACCGGGCGCCGCTGCTGACCTTGATCGGATGGCTGGCCTACCTCAAAGGCCAGTCATCCGTAGCTGCGGACCACTTCAAGCTCGCCCTGTCAGACACGCCGGGCTACCGGCTCGCGGAACTGATGGAGGAGCTGGTGAGCCGGGGAACCATCGCCCCCGTCGCGAAGAACCAGGCCACCGCCTACAAGCGGCACCGCTAGACGGATGGGGCCGGGCCGGGCCAGGAAGGGTCCGGCCCCCGCGGGTGCGGGGGCGGCCTCCCCGCAAGCTCCTCCGGCCGCCGATCACGCTGCCGCGGGCGCAGCACCACAACCAGGCAACGGGCCAGAGGCCGGGCTACAGTGGACAAGGAAGACAAGCCACTACAAGCCTGGGGGCAGCACATGAGCCACGAGTACATCCTCACGGACGACGACGCCGCAGCAGCGGACGCCACCCAGGCCCAGGACATCCTCGAACTCTCGATGTTGACCATGCCGCAGCCAGGCGCCCCCATCGTCGATATCTCCTGGGAGAAATCCCCGCTGGACCTGTAACTTCATGCAGCGAAGACGCTGCACCACTGGGTTTCCTTTTGCTGAGGGAAAACTGAGGCCGGCCCCACGGGGCCGGCCTCAGCCCTTTAACCGCTGAAAAGGACCTCGCGCCGCTCGGACTGCAAAAGCCCTTTTTCTGGTTTTGGCTGCTGTCCTGACGGATTGTACGTGTCCGCTCCGGCCGGTCTAGCTGTACTAACCCGGTTGGTTGGTGACACGGCTGGCGGGTGAGGCGCCTTTG
>NZ_JARVSF010000057.1 GCF_030209355.1 Pseudarthrobacter sp. fls2-241-R2A-127 | reverse complement strand
GGATTAGTGGCGAACGGGTGAGTAACACGTGAGTAACCTGCCCTTGACTCTGGGATAAGCCTGGGAAACTGGGTCTAATACCGGATATGACCTTCCATCGCATGGTGGTTGGTGGAAAGCTTTTGTGGTTTTGGATGGACTCGCGGCCTATCAGCTTGTTGGTGGGGTAATGGCCTACCAAGGCGACGACGGGTAGCCGGCCTGAGAGGGTGACCGGCCACACTGGGACTGAGACACGGCCCAGACTCCTACGGGAGGCAGCAGTGGGGAATATTGCACAATGGGCGGAAGCCTGATGCAGCGACGCCGCGTGAGGGATGACGGCCTTCGGGTTGTAAACCTCTTTCAGTAGGGAAGAAGCGTAAGTGACGGTACCTGCAGAAGAAGCGCCGGCTAACTACGTGCCAGCAGCCGCGGTAATACGTAGGGCGCAAGCGTTATCCGGAATTATTGGGCGTAAAGAGCTCGTAGGCGGTTTGTCGCGTCTGCCGTGAAAGTCCGGGGCTCAACTCCGGATCTGCGGTGGGTACGGGCAGACTAGAGTGATGTAGGGGAGACTGGAATTCCTGGTGTAGCGGTGAAATGCGCAGATATCAGGAGGAACACCGATGGCGAAGGCAGGTCTCTGGGCATTAACTGACGCTGAGGAGCGAAAGCATGGGGAGCGAACAGGATTAGATACCCTGGTAGTCCATGCCGTAAACGTTGGGCACTAGGTGTGGGGGACATTCCACGTTTTCCGCGCCGTAGCTAACGCATTAAGTGCCCCGCCTGGGGAGTACGGCCGCAAGGCTAAAACTCAAAGGAATTGACGGGGGCCCGCACAAGCGGCGGAGCATGCGGATTAATTCGATGCAACGCGAAGAACCTTACCAAGGCTTGACATGAACCGGAAAGGCCTGGAAACAGGTCCCCCACTTGTGGTCGGTTTACAGGTGGTGCATGGTTGTCGTCAGCTCGTGTCGTGAGATGTTGGGTTAAGTCCCGCAACGAGCGCAACCCTCGTTCTATGTTGCCAGCACGTGATGGTGGGGACTCATAGGAGACTGCCGGGGTCAACTCGGAGGAAGGTGGGGACGACGTCAAATCATCATGCCCCTTATGTCTTGGGCTTCACGCATGCTACAATGGCCGGTACAAAGGGTTGCGATACTGTGAGGTGGAGCTAATCCCAAAAAGCCGGTCTCAGTTCGGATTGGGGTCTGCAACTCGACCCCATGAAGTCGGAGTCGCTAGTAATCGCAGATCAGCAACGCTGCGGTGAATACGTTCCCGGGCCTTGTACACACCGCCCGTCAAGTCACGAAAGTTGGTAACACCCGAAGCCGGTGGCCTAACCCCTTGTGGGAGGGAGCTGTCGAAGGTGGGACTGGCGATTGGGACTAAGTCGTAACAAGGTAGCCGTACCGGAAGGTGCGGCTGGATCACCTCCTTTCTAAGGAGCACCTACAACAACCATTACTAACGCATGTTGGTGGTGGGGGTTGTCAGGAGTAAAGGCCCGTTTCACGGACGAGTGTTTCGTGGCGGGTGCTCAAGGGTGGAATATCAACGAATAGGTGCCTGGTGGCACGGACCGTTTGCTAGTACGGACGCTTTCCTTTGTGGGGGTTGTCCTGGAACGTGGTGTGGTTTGTTCTGCTGGGTAGTGTTTGGCACACTGTTGGGTCCTGAGGCAACAGGGCCACGGATGGCTTCCTTCTCTGTCATGGGGTTGGGGGTTGTTGGTGGGTTTGTTTGTTTCTGGTTTCCCTGCCATGACGGT
>NZ_JARVSF010000044.1 GCF_030209355.1 Pseudarthrobacter sp. fls2-241-R2A-127 | reverse complement strand
GAGTACCTTTTATCCGTTGAGCGATGGCCCTTCCATACAGAACCACCGGATCACTAAGACCTACTTTCGTACCTGCTCGACGTGTCTGTCTCGCAGTCAAGCGCGCTTTTGCCTTTATACTCTACGACCGATTTCCGACCGGTCTGAGCGCACCTTCGTACTCCTCCGTTACTCTTTAGGAGGAGACCGCCCCAGTCAAACTACCCACCATACACTGTCCTCGATCCGGATAACGGACCTGAGTTAGAACCTCAAAGTTGCCAGGGTGGTATTTCAAGGTTGGCTCCACGCGAACTGGCGTCCACGCTTCAAAGCCTCCCACCTATCCTACACAAGCAAATTCAAAGTCCAGTGCAAAGCTATAGTAAAGGTTCACGGGGTCTTTCCGTCTAGCCGCGGATACACTGCATCTTCACAGCGATTTCAATTTCACTGAGTCTCGGGTGGAGACAGCGCCGCCATCGTTACGCCATTCGTGCAGGTCGGAACTTACCCGACAAGGAATTTCGCTACCTTAGGACCGTTATAGTTACGGCCGCCGTTTACCGGGGCTTCGATCAAGAGCTTCGCGTTAGCTAACCCCATCAATTAACCTTCCGGCACCGGGCAGGCGTCACACCCTATACGTCCACTTTCGTGTTTGCAGAGTGCTGTGTTTTTAATAAACAGTCGCAGCGGCCTGGTATCTTCGACCGGCATGAGCTTACGGAGCAAGTCCTTCACCCTCACCGGCGCACCTTCTCCCGAAGTTACGGTGCCATTTTGCCTAGTTCCTTCACCCGAGTTCTCTCAAGCGCCTTGGTATTCTCTACCCAACCACCTGTGTCGGTTTGGGGTACGGTTCCTGGTTACCTGAAGCTTAGAAGCTTTTCTTGGAAGCATGGCATCAACCACTTCGTCATCTAAAAGATGACTCGTCATCAGCTCTCGGCCTTAAGATCCCGGATTTACCTAAGATCTCAGCCTACCACCTTAAACTTGGACAACCAACGCCAAGCTGGCCTAGCCTTCTCCGTCCCTCCATCGCAATAACCAGAAGTACAGGAATATTAACCTGTTTTCCATCGACTACGCTTTTCAGCCTCGCCTTAGGGACCGACTAACCCTGCGTCGATTAACGTTGCGCAGGAAACCTTGGTCTTTCGGCGTGGGTGTTTTTCACACCCATTGTCGTTACTCATGTCAGCATTCGCACTTCTGATACCTCCAGCAAGCTTCTCAACTCACCTTCACAGGCTTACAGAACGCTCCTCTACCGCATCACCTAAGTGATACCCGTAGCTTCGGTGTATGGTTTGAGCCCCGTTACATCTTCCGCGCAGGCCGACTCGACCAGTGAGCTATTACGCTTTCTTTAAAGGGTGGCTGCTTCTAAGCCAACCTCCTAGCTGTCTAAGCCTTCCCACATCGTTTCCCACTTAACCATAACTTTGGGACCTTAGCTGACGGTCTGGGTTGTTTCCCTTTTCACGACGGACGTTAGCACCCGCCGTGTGTCTCCCATGCTCGGCACTTGTAGGTATTCGGAGTTTGCATCGGTTTGGTAAGTCGGGATGACCCCCTAGCCGAAACAGTGCTCTACCCCCTACAGTGATACATGAGGCGCTACCTAAATAGCTTTCGAGGAGAACCAGCTATCTCCGAGCTTGATTAGCCTTTCACTCCGATCCACAGGTCATCCGCTAACTTTTCAACGGTAGTCGGTTCGGTCCTCCAGTTAGTGTTACCTAACCTTCAACCTGCCCATGGATAGATCGCCCGGTTTCGGGTCTATTCCCAGCGACTAGACGCCCTATTAAGACTCGCTTTCGCTACGCCTCCCCTATTCGGTTAAGCTCGCCACTGAAAATAAGTCGCTGACCCATTATACAAAAGGTACGCAGTCACCCAACAAAGTGGGCTCCCACTGCTTGTACGCATACGGTTTCAGGATCTATTTCACTCCCCTCTCCGGGGTTCTTTTCGCCTTTCCCTCACGGTACTAGTTCACTATCGGTCAGTCAGTAGTATTTAGCCTTGGAGGATGGTCCCCCCATATTCAGACAAAGTTTCTCGTGCTCCGTCCTACTCGATTTCATGACTAAGAGATTTTCGCGTACAGGGCTATCACCCACTATGGCCGCACTTTCCAGAGCGTTCCGCTAATCTCAAAGCCACTTAAGGGCTAGTCCCCGTTCGCTCGCCACTACTAAGGGAATCTCGGTTGATTTCTTTTCCTCAGGGTACTT
>NZ_JARVSF010000001.1 GCF_030209355.1 Pseudarthrobacter sp. fls2-241-R2A-127 | reverse complement strand
GGCCCCCTTGTCTTCAACGACACGAACTCAATTCCCCACAAACCGCGAAGAGCCCCATAACTGGCCGTAGCTGTCTCATCCAAGTCTTGCCATGGGTCAGGCTCAACAAGACGTCGAAGTTGGTTACGATCAGAATATCTGCTTCCATACGGCGAATTGATGAGGCATCTAGGTCATGACTAGGCAATATTGGAAGCTTCAAACAGTCGATGATCTTGATTTCGTGGTTCCCCAAGTTTGAGTTGTTTAGATCTTGGATAAAGTCCTCGGTAGCATTTAAAGGCGATGAATGCCAGAAGAGGCGTCTCTTCACTTCTACGGATTGGAGGAGTGGCTGATACCAGGGAATGCTCATTTGCTTTTCCCCCTGAATTTCGAACCCAATTGTGTCCACTGCGCCAAAGCGATGTTCTGGCCGTCATCGATCAAGACGCCAAGGTTTATCAAATTCGAGATTTCGTTCGAAAAGTCGTCTTCCAGTTCGTTGAAGTTCGGGAGTTCGAGACCCAGTTCTAGTACTGAAAGCTCGTGTGGGTAAAATCGGTTCAGGCTGTCAATCATTCCATCAACGAGACTGACGGCGGTCCTTCTCCACTGCCTGAAGCATTCTTGTACAAGAGCACCGGAAATTTCCCGGCTGGCGATGTCATTGGACAACTTAGCAGCGACAAAGCCGGCAAGTGACCTCGTAAGAAAAACCTGCCCACCTGTGCCTGTGTATACACGGCGCAGTGCGTCGTGTGTCCACCGAGCGGCCATTCTGGAGCCCAAGGCTTGTATCATGCGATCAGACTCAGTCCGAGAGATCTCAGCCAAGAATGTCGGCTTCGCCCAAGCAAAGAGAGGATTCTCCCTCCCATAGAGTGTCGGGTACATGATGGGGGCCGTCGTTATGCCTGACAGTACTACGTTGAAGTTGCTGTTCTCTTGGACGAGTGCGCGAAGAGCACCGAAAAACTCCGGAACACCGGTTTGTACCTCGGACGTTTGAGTCTCCGCGCCGACTAGAGACTCCACCTCGTCCAAAGCTAGTACCACTGATTTTGTAGGGCCAACTCCACGTCTAAGCGCCGCACCAATGGCCTGGCGGAGATCCCCAACCGTCGAAAGATTGGTTATCGAAGCCAGTTCATGCGTCCGCATACCGTGCTTGCCAAACGAAATCTTCAGCAGTCCCCAACGTCCTGACTCAGTACAGCTAGCGGCGTCATTACGGCGACTATGGGCAAGGCCCATATGACCATTGAGGGCCAGAAGCCAAGCCAGCCCCGCGTGAGTGATGACCCGATCATCGCGATCCAGAAGAGCCAGAAGCCGGTCCATAAAAGCCGTTTCAACTTCGGTGTACGAGTCCCCTCGTCATTGCTCATGGCACACCCTAGCGATTCCGATTCCTAAAAACGATCCCTTCATGACGTGGAGTCATCCCTCCTGGCCCCCCTTCGGTAGCCACTACTTCCCGGAGGGATGGTGCTCATTCCAATACTCGCTTCGCTGCCTCCGAAGAGATTTAACGAGGACGGAAATTCCGAAGACTAAGGCGATCGCCGCGACCCCGAGGAAGATCCAAGTCCAAATTTCCGATCCCCGGAATATGACGTTCGCCCACACTGCGACCAGACCGATCACCATACCGAGTAGCGATGCTCGGGTTTCCCTCTTGTTCATACCGGAGTGTAACCACGAGGATGCCGCGGGCAATAGAAGCCGAGGTTTTACTGCCGAAGCACCCCATAGGGCCTGCACCGTAAGCCGGTCGTTCACCGGCCGCTCCGGTACCGCCCCCTTCGGCTCTCCGAACTTCCGCGTGTTCTAGCCATTCTCGGATTCCCGTATACCGTGCCCTAATTAATGCCCGGTGAAGGGGCCCTATACGCTACACACGAAATTGCCTTGACACCCTCGGTCAGGGGACGACTTAGTGCGGGACTACTCTCCTCACCATCGCCATACTCTGCACCGGGAGCGAGAACGCCAAGTACTGGCAACGAGAACTTGGCGGCCGCCGGCCGGCTGGGGATAGCCCCCTAGCTTTCTCGCGATAACCACATGAAGGACAGGCTCGCAGGCTTGTCCACCTCCGCCATCGGCCGGTACGAGGAAAACATCCGCTGGAAAGAAGCTACGGTCCGCGGCCAGCTGGAACTCGCCGCCTCATCCCTGGACGCCCAGTTCGCCTCCCTCGAAGACCTCGAGAGCAAACCGAAGTGGAAGCCCGGCTCGCCGCGCTCAAGTCCATGGACCGGAAGGCCATCGACAACTAGATGATTAAGTCCTATTGGATTTAGTGGTCGTAGGCGATTAGGGAGCGTTT